>JBDHIO010000035.1:0-34379 GCA_039587355.1 Gemmatimonadota bacterium
TCCGACGGGACGGTCCAGGACCGAGCGAACCCGTCGGGCCCGGCGGATCGGGTGGGAGCCCGGTCGTGGGCCCCGGGCTCGGCCACCGTAGCCCCGCTCGAGGCGGACCATCGACGGTGCAGTATGGCCGGGTCTCGGCGCAGGGGGCGGCTTAGCGCTCGCCCTCCACAATGGTCACGTCGAAGCGCTTGAGCACGAGATCGATCGGGTTGGCGATCGTGCGGACCTGATCGCCGGCGAAGAGCAGCGCGACGGGCTTCCGGTTGTTCGAGCCCTCGTTGCCCTCGTCATCGACGTCGTGCGCGACGATCAGTGATCCGGAGTCGCCGCCCGCGCTGAAGCTGCAGCAGATGATGACCTGTCCGGTGAACCGCGCGATCTGCGAGCCGGCCGATCCGTAGGTGACGTTGATCGACGTGTTGATCGACTCGATCTCGCCGAAGGTGTGTCCGGTCGTGCGTCCGTACTTCTGGACCTTCAGGCCCGGGCGCGCCTTCATCGTCTCGCTGCGAGCCGATCCGTAGCCGTTGGACGGCGTGAACGGGCTCACCTCGTCGGTTTTCGCGATCGCCGCGTCGATCTTGTTGCTCGCGAACGGCGAGAGCACGACGGGCTCGAATGCCGCGAGCATGCCGATCACGTCCCCGGGGTTCGCGCCGCCGTCATAGGGGCCCGGTTGCAGAAGGGGATCGCCGACCCGCGCGTTGCCGGCTGGAACGAACACGTGCCAGTTGCTAAGGGCGTAGGTGTCGCGACCGTCCGTGACGACCGCGCCGATCGTTCCGGCGGTGGAGTTCAGGTGTCCCGTCGAGACTCCGACGGGTACGGGCCGGTCGAAGCGCGAAGTCGGCAGCAGGTCGGCCTCGTCGGCATCCGCCGTGACCGGAGCGGGGTTGCCTGCGTAGAACGGTCCGGCCTCGCTGATCACGACGGGGAAGCCACCGAGACGGCTGGGCACCATCGACACGGCGCCGGGCTCCACGAATACCCGCAGGGCCGTTCGTCCGTCGGTCGTCCAGCCTACGCCCGCGCCGAGGACAGCCGGGATCGCGAAGAGGGTCTCCTCGACCTGTGCCTGCATTCGCATCGCCGCCTCGACGGACTGGTCGTACGGCTCCCAATCGGGCTGCGGGGCGACGCCGGGTCCGGGCGCCCAGATCGTACCGTCCGGCCAGGGTACCGGGACCGGTCCGCCGAACCAGAGAATCCCGAGATATCCCAGGGCGGCGGTGAAGATCGCGAGAACCAGATTTCTTTTCGGACCCATCAACGGCCTCCTCGATCTCTCGGACCCTGCGCCTGGAATCCGTCGCTGTCCACGACGATTACACGGTGACCCTCGAACCGCGCCGGAACCCGCTCGGCACCGGACTTCGAGGCATAGACCCTCAGTACCGGTTCGCCGTCATCGGCCCCAATACCCACGGCGGAGACGTCACCGCCCTTCATCAACCGGTCTGCCAAGCGCTTCTGAGCGTCTTCGATCGTATTTCCCATTACATCCTGTCCAGCTGGAAACGGACTCGTCCCACCCAACATACGCACGATCGCGTCTTCTGGTGTCGTCCTGTGTCGCCCCGTTCTGATTCGGCTACCCGATTTGACTACCCGACGACTGGCCGCGTTGTTCTACCCTCGTTGGATGCACCGGGGCGGCAGGACGTTGGCACGAAAGGCGGCGATGGCCGGGACAGCCTGGTTGTGGTGGAGCAGCGGTAAGGACAGCGCCTGGGCGCTCGAGGTGATGCGGCGGAACGGTGACGCAACGGTGACGGGGCTGATCACGACGGTCACCGAAACGTTCGACCGGGTCTCGATGCATGCCGTGCGGCGCGAGATCCTGCACGAACAGGCGCGTTCCGCCGGGATCCCGCTGCACGAGATCCGGATATCGCACCCCTCGACGAACGCCCACTACGAGGCGGCGGTCGCTCCGCTGCTCGCCCGCGCCGTAGAGGATGGGGTCGATGCGATGGCGTTCGGGGACCTGTTTCTCGATGACATCCGATCGTACCGGGAAGGCCTGCTCGACGGGACAGGGCTGGAGCCGGTCTTCCCGGTCTGGGGAAATGTCACCGAAGACCTGGCGACGGAGATGATCGACGGCGGGCTGCGGGCGGTCGTTACGTGCATCGACCCGATGCGGCTGCCGGCGGATTTTGCCGGTCGGGCGTATGACGCCGAGTTTATTTCCGATCTTCCCGCCGATGTCGATCCGTGCGGGGAGAACGGGGAGTTTCACACCTGCGTGTGCGACGGACCGTTCTTCGCGAATCCGATCGATCTCCATCCGGGTGACGTCGTGGAGCGCGACGGCTTCGTCTTCGCGGACTTTCGACTCAAGGAGTGCTCATGAAGCGGATATCTAGGGTATTCGTGGCGGTATCCGCGACGGTATTCGTCGTGGGGTGCGGACCGGCGGCTGTCGAGGCGGACGCGCCCGCACAGGCGGCGACCGTCTGGCCCGGCGAGGAGTGGGCCGTCTCGACCCCCGAGGCGGAGGGGATCGATCCCGCGGTCATCGAGTCGCTGATCGCCGACATCGACGCAGGCAGGTACGGCGTGATCGATCATTTCCTGCTGATCCGCAACGGGCGCGTGGTGGCCGACCGCCACTGGGACAACGACGCCGAGTACGTCGAGCTCCTCGCACAGCAGGAGGACACGACGAACCACATGTACAACTACGACCATCCGGACTGGCACCCGCTCTACCGCGAAACGCACCTGCACTCCCTCCAATCGGTGACGAAGAGCGTGACCTCCGTCGCGTTCGGGATCGCGGTGGACGAGGGCGCGATCGCGTCGGTCGAGGGGCCGGCCTGGTCGTACTTCGAGTCATACGCGCCCGACATGTCCGACCCGCGCCGGGGCGCGACGACGATCGAGGACTTCCTCACGATGCGGAGCGGCATCGCCTGGGCGAATCCGGGCGAGACCTATAACGACGACGTCCACCCGACCGTCGTGCTCGAGGCGAGCGATGAGTGGATCCGCTACGTGGTCGACCGGCCGATGGCGACCGACCCCGGTACCCGGTTCGACTATAACGACGGGGTGAGCGTCCTCCTCGGGAAGATCGTGCGCGAGGCGACCGGGGTCCGTCTGGATCGCTACGCCGAGGAGCGGCTCTTCGACCCGATCGGGATCGACGAGTACTACTGGAAGATCACGCCGGACGGCGAGGTGGACAGCGAGGGCGGACTCTACCTGGAGACGCACGATCTCGCCCGCATCGGATATCTGATGCTTCGAAACGGCGAGTGGGACGGAGAACGCGTCGTTTCGGAGGACTGGGTCCGCGCGTCGACGGCGCCGGTGATCCCGGACCTGGCCCCGAACAACGATGCGGCGAGCCCGGGTTATGGCTACCAGTGGTGGGTGCCGATCCACGAGGACGGCGAGCCGACCGTATTCGCCGGAAACGGATATGGCGGGCAATTCCTGCAGGTGGCCCCCGATTACGACATGATCGTCGTGTTCAACGGCTGGACGCTGCACGAGCAGCCGCAGCTCTCGAGCTGGACCGCGTTTCAGACGCGGATCCTTCCGGCGGCGAGGCTCGACGAGGACGATTCTGAAGCGAACGGAGACGAGCGATGATCAACGGGACGGTGACGGGACGCATTGTCGCGCGGACGCTACCGCTCGTCGCGGTGTTGTTCGGACTGGGCGCGCCCGGCGCGTCCGCGCAGTCGGCGGACGAGGCCGCGGTGAGCGAGGTACTGGATGCCCTCCATCAGGCTGCGTCGGACGCCGACTTCGAGCGCTACTTCGGGCTCTACGCCGAGGATTTCATCTTCCTCGGGACGGACGCCACGGAGCGTTGGGGCCGCGGGCAGTTCATGGACTACGCGCGCGGACCATTCTCGCAGGGCCGCGGCTGGACCTACACGAAGCTCGAGCGCCACGTATACGTCGCGCCGGGCGGCCAGGCCGCGTGGTTCGACGAGCGGCTCGACAACGCGAACCTCGGCGAGACGCGCGGGAGCGGCGCGCTCATCAAGGAGGGCGGGGAATGGAAGATCGCCCAGTACAACTTGACGATCCCCGTCCCGAACGGTCTCGCCCGCGAGTTCGCCGAGAAGATCCGTGAGCACACGGGAGGTGGCGGCTGAGGGTCGTCCGCGGAAAATGGGGCGGGCGCGACCTCGTCTCGCCCGGGGCCCGGGTTCGGCCGACGTCGGAGGCGGTCCGTGATGCCTGGCTCTCGTCGATCGCGGAAGACGTGAAGGGCGCGCGGATCCTGGATCTCTTCTCCGGGTCCGGGGCGCTCGGCATCGAAGCGATGTCCCGGGGAGCGAAGTCCGTCGACTTCGTCGAGGACGGACCCGCGAGCCTCCACGCGCTGAAGGCGAACGTCGCCGCGTTCCACCTGAAGAAGCGCACCCGGATCTTCAAGCGGGATGCGATCCCGTTTGTAGAGCGGCTCGATGCCGCGGCGTACGACGTCGCGCTGGCGGATCCGCCGTACGGGTCGAAGAAGCTCGATCGGGTCGTGTCGCGCTGGCTCGACGTCCCGTTCTCGCGGGTCCTCTGCGTCGAGCACGACCGCTCGCACCGGCCGCCCGGACGAGGCCGTACGCAGCGCTACGGCGAGGTGTGTGTGACGGTGTACCGGGTGCGTCCGGACTGAGCCGCCCGCGCGGTCGACTCGGGGCTCGGCGTCCGCGCGATCAGCGCCCTGCGCCGCTCAACCGGTGGATCTTGCCGCCTTTCATGACGAACCCGACTCGGCTCAGCGCCGTGATGTCAGTCGTCGGGTCCCCCTCGATCGCGATGAGGTCCGCGGCGAAGCCGTCCGCGACGCGCCCGATCTCGTCGTGCAGCTGCAGGGCCTCGGCGGCCCGGCTCGTGGCCGACAGGATGGCGTCCATGGGGTCCTGCCCGCCGGTCTGCACCCGGTAGGCGAGTTCCTCCCAGTTCCGGCCGTGGGCGCCCGCCACGGCGTCCGTTCCAAACACGATCTCCAGGTCCTCGACTTCTAGCGCGAGCCGGAACCCGTCGAGGGCCTGCCCGACGGCCCGCTCCATCGCCGCGAACCCCTCCTCCGTGTAGTTCCCGATCCCCAGATACCGCTCCTTGTTGTCGAAGTAGTTCTGGAAGATCAGGTGGGTGTGCGGGTCGAAGTAGACGCCGCGCTCGGCCATCAGCTCCAGCGTCTCGCGGTCCAGCAGCGCTCCGTGCTCGATCTGCGAGCACCCGGCCTCGACCGCCCGGATCGCGCTCTCGGGCCCGTGTGCGTGGACGACGCTTCGAAGTCCCAGTTCGGTCGCGCGGTCACACGCCGCGTCGAGCTGCTCCTGCGACAGCGTCGGAGCCCCACCGTCGCGGATGCTCCCGGAGGCGAAGATCTTGATGACGTCCGCCCCCCGGCCGGCCATTTCGTCCACGTGCGCCCGGATCTCATCGGGCGAGCCGGTGTCCGCCATCACGGGGACGACGGCCGTGAGGATCCGGGGACCGTCCGCCTCTCCGGATTCGATCGCCGCCCGCAACAACAGATCCTCGGGGCCACCGAGGCTCTGCACCGTCGTGACTCCCGCCTGGAGCATCGCGCGCGCGTTCTCGAGCGCGTACTCGAGGGTCTCCTCAGGCTCGCCGAAGTGCAGCCGGTCGGACTCGTGGTCGAAATGCCAGCCGACATGCACGTGTGCGTCGATCAAGCCGGGCAGGAGGCTCATCCCCGCGAGCTCGTGAACCTCGGCGTCGGCCGTCGTGCCGGCCTCCACGATCGCTTCGATCCGGCCGTCCCGAACGACGACCTCGACGCCCTCGAGCGCGCCGCCGAGCCCGTCGATGACACGATCGGGTCGGAGGACGGTCGCCTCGCCCCGGTCGAGAGGGAGTGCGCCCGGCACGGGGTCCGGATCCGCCGAGTCGCATGCGGCGAGCATTAGCATACAGGCGAACAGACCGGCGAACAGACCGGTGCGCGGCGCGGCATGTGAAGCGCTCAGCACGAGACCTCCGAGACCGACAGTGACGGATCCCGCGGATGGCTCCGCGGCCCTGCCTGAACCTCGGTACAGCGGCGCGAGGGAACAATGGAACGCCAGCGGTACGACTCCGTGTGGCCACGGCCGTGGAGTTCCAGACGACCTGACGCCATCTTGGGTGCATGACGACCCACCCGACGTCGCCCGCACGGGCGTGGCCCATCGCACTACTCGCAGCCCTCCTGACCATGGCCTGCACGACGCCCGCGCCGATGTTCGACGCGGTGGCCCGAGCGGCCGTCGAGGCGGCCGTCGATTCGGCGGTACATGCGTTTCGCGACGCCGAGATCGCCCGGGACGTCGAGTCGGTGACGGGCCACATCGCGCCCGACTTCTACATGTACGGGGATGGCGTCCGGTACGGGTACGACGAGACCATCGAGGGGATGCGCGCCGCTCTCCCGACTTTCGAGGTGTTCGCCGTCGAGTGGACCGACATCGAAGTACGGGCTCTGGGGCCGGATGCGGCCGTCTCGTCCTTCCTGTTCAGGGATTCGACGGTGACTGTGGACGGAGACGTGAACGTCCAGCGCGGCCCGTCCACGCTGATCTGGGAACGTCGCGGCGACGACTGGCTGATCGTCTACGTCGATGCCGACCACTACCCGCCCGAATAGCCCTTGCTGTGGAACTCGGGGGCCACCTAGGGTAGGTATTCGCTCCACCGACGACCCACCCCAAATAGGGAGTCACCAATGGCGGCATATACCTGCGACAAGTGCGGGATGAGCATCGGCATCATGACCTGCGGTCAGTGCGGCGTGGACCTCGTTCACGAGACGCTGACGAAGGAGGACGGCAGCTCGGTCCACGTCTCGAAGTGTCCCGCCGGCCACGGGATGGTGAAGTCGCCCATGTGCTGCGGCCAGGACATGGCCTGCGAGATCTAGCTGGCGATCGTGGCGGCGCTCATGCTGGGCGTGGACGTCGCCCTGCTCATTCTGATTCTGCTGGTGCAGTTCATCATCTACCCTGCGTTCGCAGACGTCGAGCGAGGGGTCTTTGGTCGGTTTCATCGGACGTATATGAGGAGGATCTCGTTCTTCGTCGTTCCGCTCATGACCGGACAGGTGGCTCTGCATACCTGGAATGCGTGGTCGGATCGCGGAGCCCTGGCGATCATCGCGGCCTCGCTGGTGCTGGCGACCTGGGTGTCCACCTGGGTTCTCTCCGTTCCGGCCCACGATCGCCTGGCCGCGAAGGGCAACGAGGGAGAGCTGGTCGATCTTCTCGTGAGGGCGAACTGGCCGCGCACACTCATGTGGACGGGGGTCGCATCCATCACGATGTACCGGATCGCGGGTGTGGGCGGGTGAGACCTTGAAGCAACCGGACGGGGTCCCGGAACGCATAGGTCCGTACCGGATCGAGTCCATCCTCGGCGAGGGCGGGATGGGCGTGGTGTATGCCGCCGAACAGACCGAGCCCGTACGTCGGCGGGTCGCCCTCAAGCTCATCCGGGGCGGGACCGCCGGCGACGACATCGCGGCCCGCTTCGACGCCGAGCGCCAGGCACTCGCGGTCATGGAGCACCCCGGGATCGCGAAGGTGCTCGACGCGGGGACCACGTCAGGCGGTAGCCCGTACTTCGTCATGGAGTACGTGGACGGCGTCCCGCTCACCGACTTCTGCGACGAGGCCGGGCTCGGTATCGACGAGCGCCTGCAGCTGTTCGTCGATGTGTGCGATGCGATCCAGCACGCACACCAGAAGGGCGTGATCCACCGTGATCTGAAACCGTCCAACATCCTCGTTACCGAACAGGCCGGGTCGCCGCTCCCGAAGATCATCGACTTCGGGATCGCCAAGGCCGTCGGCACGAAGCTCACCGAGAAGACCCTCGCCACGTCGATGGGGCAGGTCCTCGGCACGCCCGCCTACATGTCGCCCGAGCAGGCGGAAGGCACCGGGCTCGACGTGGACACGCGGGCCGACGTGTACGCCCTCGGCGTGATCCTCTACGAGTTGCTGGTGGGAGTGCTCCCGATCGATCCGGACGAGCTGGGGTTTCTCCCGTTCCTGACCCAGCTCATCACGGAAGACGTACCGACCCCGCGTCCGAGCTCCCGCCTGGCGGGCGACCAGGACTGTGTCACCACGACGGCGACGAGACGCCGCACCACTCCCGAACAGCTCCACCGCCGCTTGACCGGAGATCTCGACTGGATCGCGATGAAGGCGATCGAGACCGACCGCGAACGGAGATACGGGTCGTCGCGCGAGCTCGCATCTGACGTCGGCCGGTATCTGCGGAACGAGCCGGTCACCGCGAGACCGCCGAGCGTCTCGTATCGCGCCCGGAAGTTCGTGCGTCGGAACCGGGCCGCGGTGCTCGGCGCAGCCGCGGCGTTCGTGCTGATCGTCGCCGGGACGATCGCGTCGTCGATCGGACTCGTACGGGCGAACCGTGCGGAGGCCGCCGCGACGGCCCAGGGGGAGATCGCCCGCCTGGAGGCCGCGACCGCGAACGAGGCGTCGAGCTTCCTCGTCGATCTGTTCTCCTACGCGAATCCGGGTCGGGCCGGGCAGCCGGACGTTCCGGCCGAGACGCTGCTCGATCAGGGCGTCCTGAGCATCGAGGAGGAACTCGCCGGTCAGCCGCTCCTGCAGGCCGAGCTGCTCTCCACCATGAGCTGGACGTATAAGCAGATCGGAAAGTGGGATCGCGCCCGGGAGCTGATGCGTCGGCAACTGGAGCTGCGAGAAGGGGTTCTGCCGGCGGACGCCCCGGATCTGGCGAGCGCAGTGGCGGAGCTCCTCGACCTTCTCGAGAGTACGCAGGACACCCCGGACGAGGTGTTCTATAACGATCCCGAGATCATGGCGCTCGCCCAACGGGCGCTCGACATCCGCCAGCGACACATCGCCGCCGACACGGTCGCCTGGGCTGACGCTGTCAGCGAGATCGCCTTCATCAACGGAGAGGCCGGTGAGGTCGAAACGGCGGTGGCGATCTACCGCGAGTCTCTCGACCGGGCCGAGCGCGAGTTGGGCCGTGACCACTCGGCCTACCGACGGTTTCTGTTCGGGCTACAGACCGTCCATCTGAACAGCGGACAGTACGCGGAGGCCGGGGAAGTCCTCGAGTTGTCCCTGGATCTCGAGCGGGCGGCCGCCGAGCCCGATTCGTCCACCATTCTCGCCATCCTCGAGCGTTTGCACATCGTCGAGGAGCGGATCGGTGACCCCGACGTCGCTCTCGTCATGCACGAAGAGGTCTTCGCTCTCGAGAAGGAGATCTACGCGGACGAGCCGCCCGACCGGATGACCAACAGCTACTGGAACCTCGCCGCGGCCTATGAGGAGCGGGAGCGCTGGGACGACGCGATCGCGATCTGGAAGGAGTACATCGCGGGGTTCGAGACGGTGTACGGTCCGGACCACCCGAACGCGCTGACGGGGCACATCCTTCTCGGCGATACCTACCGTGAGGCGGGCGAGCACGACCTCGCCGTCGAGTCGGCGAAGCACGGAATGACGGGCCTCGTCCGGGTATCCGAGGACCCGGACATGCATAACCCGATCGACCGGGAACTGCGGTTTCTGGCCGACATCCTGCTCGACGCCGGACGCCCGGAGCCCGAGACGGAAGTGCTCGCGGTGGCGGGCGGCACCTCGCAGATCCGGCAGGACGCGTTGCAGACGCTCGGGCAGGTGCTCGAGGAGAGGGGGGACGTCGCCTCTGCCTCGCGCGTTCGCGGGAAGACGCTCGCACTGGTTCGCGAGGCGACGGACCATTCACCCGACGAGCGACCGAACCGGCTCAGAGATGCCTACTACGATGTCGCTTTCGAGTACATCACGACCGGTGCGGGAGATCGCTTCCTCGAACTGATGCCGCGATGGCTCGCGGATATCGAGGAGGCGGCACCCGGCGAGAACCCGGCCACGCTCCGGGCCCAGCAGGACATGGCGGGAATCATGTTCGCAGGGATGCCCTGGCGAGGAGTTCCTCCGCTCGAGGCGCTGCGGCCGCGCGCCCACGCCCACGCGCGGCGTGCCCTCGAGATGCGCGAACGAATGGACGGCGACGGGATCCACCTGATCGTCCATCTCGCTCCCCTCCGGGCCTCGCTTCTCGCGACCGGCCGGGACGCGGAGGCGCGGCAGGTCCAGGACCGCGTCCGACGGCTCATCAATGGGCGAATCGCGGAGTTCGAGGAGATGCAGGCGAGCGGGGAGATCGTCGAGGCCGCGCGCTGGTCGGGGAACTGCTGGTGGGCGGCGCTCTCCGGACTGCCCGAGCTGGCGATGCGAGCCTGCGACCCCGCGGTCGAAGGTGCGCGCGGGATCGAGGTCCCCCGCCACCACGATAGCCGCGGGGTCGCCCGGGCCCTCCTCGGCGACTACGAGGGCGCGATCGCCGACTTCGAGGTCTTCATCTCGAACAACTGGAGCGAGGATCCATACGCGATCCAGCGGCAGCGCTGGGTCGATCGGATGCGCGCGGGCGAGGCACCCTTCAGCCAGGAGGAACTCGGTGCGCTCGCCTTCTGACGGGGCTCCCCTCCCGGAGATGATCGGTCCGTACCGGATCGCAGCGGTCCTCGGCGAGGGCGGCATGGGCGTGGTGTACCGCGCCGAGCAGACCGAACCCGTGAAGCGGACCGTCGCGCTGAAGCTGATCCGTGGCGGGTCGGACTTTGCTGACGTCGCGGCCCGTTTCGAGGCGGAGCGGCAGGCGCTCGCGGTGCTCGAGCACCCGGCGATCGCGGATGTGCTCGGAGCGGGCGAGACGGACGACGGCAATCCGTATTTCGTCATGGAGTACGTGGACGGCGTCCCGATCTCCGCGTACTGCGTTGAGAACCGGTTGAACGTCGAGGACAAACTCCGGCTGTTCGCCGAGGTCTGCGATGCGATCCAGCACGCGCACCAGAAGGGGATCATCCACCGCGACCTCAAGCCGACGAACGTGCTGGTCACCGAGCAGGCAGGCTCGCCCCGACCGAAGGTAATCGATTTCGGCATCGCCAAGGCTGCCGGTGTGAAGCTCTCGGAGAAGACGCTGGCGACCGAGCACGGCGCGATGATGGGGACGCCGGCGTACATGTCGCCTGAGCAAGCCGAAGGCACCGGGCTCGACATCGACACGCGGACCGACGTGTATGCGCTCGGGATCATGCTCTACGAGCTGCTCGTGGGTCGGGTGCCGGTCGATCCGGAGGAGCTGGGGTTCGTCCGCTTCCTGGGGCAGCTCCTGTCGCAGGACACGACCCCGCCCACTCCCGGTGAAGTGGACTCGAGCGTCGCCGGCGATCTCGACTGGATCACCATGAAGGCGATCGAGAAGGATCGCGAGCGCCGCTACGAGTCGCCCGCCGAGCTGGCCGCGGACGTGCGACGGTTCCTCGCGGACGAGCCCGTCTCGGCGCGTCCGCCGAGCACGTCGTATCGGCTGCAGAAGTTCGTCCGCCGGAATCGAGCCGGGGTCATCGCCGGGCTCGGGGCAGCGATCGTTCTCGTCGTGGCTGCGATCGCCTCGGTCACGGGGTTCGTGCGCGCGGTTCGTGCCGAGAGTCTGGCCGTGTCCGAGACCGAGCGCGCGACGGAGGAAGCAACGACGGCCGGCGCCGTGGCCGATTTCCTGGTCGGGCTGTTCGAATCCGCGAACCCGAGCGCGGCCGGCCGGCCCGACGTGACGGCACGCGACGTCCTCGAACAGGGCGTCGCCACGATCGAGGAGGAACTGGCGGGCCAGCCCGCGGTGCAGGCGCGCCTCCTGACGGCGATGGCCGACGCGTACGAGGGGATGGGCGACGCGTTCCAGGCGGAGTCGCTCTTCCGCAGGGTCCTCCCCATCAGCGAGTCGGCGCGAGGCCCGGCCCATCCCGATGTGGCGGCGGCGCTGGAGAACATGGTCCGTAACGTCGAGAGCGCACGGTTCGCGGCGTCGCATCCGTTCGAGACGGACCCGGAATACAGGGAACAGGTGCTGGAGTGGTCGCGTCGCGCGGTGGAGATCCGTGGGGCGAATCTGGAATCGGATACGACGGCCTGGATCGGCGCGCTCACGCAGGCGGCGCACATGCTCACGGCCGCCGGCCGGATGCCCGAGGCGGAGGCGATGCTCACGACCGAGCTCCTGCGGTGGTCTGACGAGCTCGGGCCCGACCACGAATACGTGATCCGTTTCCACGACCAGCTGGGACGGATCTACATGAACTCCGGTGCGGCTCGCGACGCCGCCGCGAACTTCGAGATCGTGCTCGCGGCCGAGGAGGCCAAGGAGAGTCCCGACATCGGCATCGTCCTCAATCTCACGAACAACATCGCCTTCGCCTACGACTACCTGGGCGAGATGGATCGTGCGATCCCGATGTTCGAGCAGATGCTCGAGGTCGCGAAGGTCGGTTCGAACACGGCCTGGGATCACCAGGGACAATCCTTCAATCTGGCGATCGTCCTCAACGCGGCGGGCCGGTACGAAGAAGCGGCGCCCGTATGGCTGGAGCTCGCCGATGGGTCCCGGGAGGTGTGGGGGGATGAGCATCCCTATCCCCTGAGCTGGTACATCAGCGGGGCGGAGAACCTGGTCGCCGCCGGGGACGTCGATCGGGGTCTCGAGGTCCTGCTCCCCGCGCTGGAGTCGCTGCGGCGTGGATACGAATCCGGGGCGGCGGGTCCGGAGATGCTCCGCGCGTTCGCGATCGGCTACTACACGCATGCCGCGGCCCGCATCGCTCGCGGTGAAGATCCACGCGAGGGTCTCCGGGAGCTCGCGGGGCCGACGCCGGAGCTCCGGTCGACGGCGATGACCTCCCTGGGGTTGATCTACGGGCGGGATGTGCGCGACCCGAACCTCGGTCACGTGCCCGAGTGGATCCTCGGGTACGAGCTGCGCCTGGAGGACGCCCTCGCCGCCTACCGGGACGCGCTGGATGCCACGAAGGAAGAGCGGTGGGACGACCGCGGCGAGGGGCACACGCGTCTTCGCACCGTCCTCTTCGACCACGCGATCACGCTCCAGCGCCTCGGACGGGGGGCCGATCTCGAGCGCTTCGCGACAGAGTGGCTCGCGACGATGCGCGACTTCGAGGGTGGAGAAGGGGACCTGACGACCGGGGCGCGGCGAGACATCGCGCGGTTGTTCTGGGTCGGCGAACCGGATCGGGACGCACAGCCCATCGAAACGCTTCGCGACGCGGCGATCCCCCTGCTGGAACGCGTGCTGGCCGACGTGGAGCGCGCGCGGGGCGACGGTGGGCACCTGGTGGTCCACCTGGTCCCGCTGAAGATCGCGTATGAACGTGCCGGTCGGGTGGCGCAGGCGGAGGAGGTCGCCACCAGACTGACCGCTTTGTTCGAGTCGGACCTCTCCGAGCTCGACACCACCGCGGCGACGGGAGAGTCCGTGCCCGCCGCCCGGTGGAACACGATCTGCTGGCAGGCGGCGCTCGCGAGTCTCGACGACGTCGCGCTCCAGGCGTGCGACGCGGCCGTCGAGGGGGCCCGCGGGCGCGAGCGCGGCGGCCATCATGACAGCCGCGGCGTTGCCCGCGCGCTGACGGGAGACTTCGAGGGAGCCATCGCGGATTTCGAGGCGTTCATCGAGACGCGGTCCCCGATCTCCGCACAGGTACGTCAACGGCAGGCCTGGATCGAACTGCTCGAGCAGGGCGAGAATCCGTTCACGCTGGATGTCCTCGGCGGGCTGGCGTTCTGATGACCACCTGGGGCTGGATCGCATTGAAGCGGCCGACGTGAGCGGGCATCTGACGACGGAGCAGATGAGCGAGTTGCGAGAAGAACTCGAGCGCCAGCTGCGACGTCTCCAGCGGAGCATGAAGACCACGGAACAGGCGGCCAAACCCGTCCAGCTGGATCAAACGGCGGTCGGACGCCTCTCGAGGATGGACGCGATCCAGAACCAGCATCTCACGAAGAACCTGCAGGAGCGGGAGCAGGCGAGGCTCGGCGCCCTCAACGAGGCGCTGGCCCGTCTCGAGGAGGGGACCTACGGCGTCTGCTCGGCCTGTGGAGAGGCGATCTCGTTCGACCGGCTGTTCGTCGTTCCGGAGGCGGACGACTGCGGAACGTGCCGGTAACGGGCGGGTCTCGGTCCCGCGCCGGCCTTGACGATCCCAGAGCCTTCGATGAATTTGTGCGCGGCCAAAACGGCCACAACAGCGGGCGAACGTGATGGGCGGGAAGCCTTCATGAATTGCGGGCTTCCCTTTCTTGTTTCCCGGAACGACGCCTCCCGGCGCGGGGGTAATCCGCGCGAGCGTCTAGCAGGTCGAGTGCAGGACAATCCGAGCTCCGACCAGGACGATCAGCAGAAGGAAACTGGATTATGCGTAGCAGAGGCACCGTGAAGTGGTTCAACGACCAGAAGGGCTTCGGCTTCATCACGCCGGAGGATGGAGGCAAGGACTGCTTCGTGCACCACTCGGCCATTGCGATGGAAGGGTTCAAGACGCTCGCTGAGGGCGCCCAGGTCGAATTCGACATCGTCGAAGGCACCAAGGGACCCGCGGCGGAGAACGTGACTCCGGTCGGCTAAACACCCGATTGGAGGATCACGAACGAAGGGCCGTCCGAGTCTATCGGGCGGCCCTTTTTTCATCAGGAGAGCAACCGTGTCAGATGCATCGTTCAGGATCGCCGCAGTCCAGGCCACATCGGTGTTCCTCGATCGGGAAGGGTCTGTCGAGACGGCAATTCGGCTCATCCACGAGGCCGCCGCGTCCGGGGCGAAGCTCGTGGTCTTCCCGGAGGCGTTCATCGCCGGATACCCGCTCTGGGTCTGGTTCGTCCCGCCGGCCGACACGCACCTGCTCCGGGAGCTCTACACCCTGTTCCACGAGGCGTCGATTTCGATCCCCGGCCCCGAGACGGAGCTCCTCGGTGAGGCGGCTCGCGAATGCGGGGTGGCGGTCGCGATCGGCGTGAACGAGCGGAACTCGGAGGCGAGCGACGGGACGATCTACAACACGCTCCTTTACCTCGCCCCCGACGGCTCGATCGCGGGTCGCCACCGCAAGCTGGTCCCCACCGCGGGCGAGCGACTGGTATGGGGACGCGGAGATGGCAGTGATCTCGAGGTGTACGACTTCGGGTTCGCCCGCGTCGGAGGACTGATCTGCTGGGAGAACTACATGCCGCTCGCACGATACGCGCTGACCGCGTGGGGATCCCAGATCCACGTCGCGCCGACATGGGACCGCGGGGAGCCGTGGCTCTCGAGCATGAACCACATCGCGAAGGAGGGGCGCTGCTTCGTGGTGGGGTGCTCCCAGGTCGTTCACCGCGACGACATCCCGGATTCACTCGCGTTCAAGGACGCCTATCTTGGCCGCGTGAAGGAGTGGGTGAACCCGGGGCTCAGCGTGATCGTCGATCCCGACGGCAAGCCGGTCGCGGGTCCGGTGGCCGAGGAGGAGACGATCCTCTACGCAGACGTCGATCCTGCCCAGCTCGTCGGTCCGCGCTGGCAGCTCGACACGGCGGGGCATTACGCTCGTCCAGACGTGTTCGAGCTGCGGGTCCACCGGACGCCGAGGCCGATGCTCACGGTCGTAGACGAAGCGGAGTCCGCGGAGTCAGTGGAGGACTGATCATGAAGGTGGTTCTCGCAAAGGTCGTCGTCACTCTGGCCGTCGCCGGGCTGGCCGGGTGCGCCCCGGCCCCGGGGGACGATCCTTCCGCGTCCGAGTCATCGGCGTCATCGGCTTCGGCTCCGGCGTCGTCGGGGGTCACGATCGAGTACATCGCCCACGCGGCGTTTCTCATCACGGGTCCCGAGGGGACGTCCCTGCTCGTCGATCCCTACGAGAGCCGCTGGTGGCTCGGGTACGACTTCCCGCCCCTCGCCGCCGACCCGACCGCGGTCCTGCTCACCCATCCCCACCCGGACCACGACGCCGGATACGAGGCCGGGCGAGACGTCCCATGGAGCGAGTCATCGGCGGTGCTGACGTCGCCCGGGCAGTACGTGTTCGACGAGATCAACGTCTGGGGCGTGCGCGGGAAGCACGCGGACCCGTATGGCGAGGAGTTCGGCCAGCGGAACACGATCTGGCTGATCGAAGCGGGCGGTCTTCGCATCGCGCACATCGGAGACAACGGCCCGGTCACCGACGGGATCGTCGAGGCGCTGGGACGCGTCGACGTCCTGATGATCCCGGTCGACGACATCGAGCACATCCTGACCCACGCCGCGGTCGATGAGTGGCGTGCCCGCCTGTCACCGAAGGTCATGATCCCGATGCACTACCGGCACGACGACATCGAGGTCGACCCCGAGAGCCCGAGCGATCTGGCCTCGATCGATGACTGGCTGTCGAGTCAGATCGACTTCGGGCGGCTGGCCGAGCACCGTACCACGATCACGCCGGACGATCTCCCACCGGCCCCGCGGATCTGGGTGTTTCCGCATTCGCCCGCGGTCGTGCCCCCGAGCTGAGCGGACCCGCTCAGGGCCGCGTGAGAGCGTACTTCACGACGTGCTCGACGCCGAGCTCGTCCTCCACCTTTCCGAGCACGTAGTCGGCGCCGATCTCGTAGACATCCCACGACCGGGCGTACGGAAGGCTCGCACGGCACTGGAGGTGGCCCTCTCGGTCGAAGACCATCCACCCGGCGTCGCCCTCGCCGGGTCGGGGGTACTCCTGCACCCATAGATCTCCCCCGCGCTGAAGTTGAAGGCTGGCGTGCGGGGGGAACCGGTCAGCGACGGGCCGGTCCCGGAGGTCCGCCTCCGCGAAGCGCCGGGAGAAGTCGCTCTCGGCGTTCCGGAGCCTCTCTCGCACCCCGTCCCGGACGGCAGCGACGTGTCCGTCAGTGACCGTTCTGTCCGGCCCGGCCCATCGGATCAGATCGGAGGGACGGGAAAGATCGAACATGGAGTCGCCCGGCGAAGAGCCGTCGCCTCTCCTGAAGACCTCGAGCTCGTTATCCCGCCCCCTCCCCGCGATGATCCGCGAGTCGCCGGCGGTCACGTAGCTGAGAGCTTCGAACATGGGACGACCGAAGTAGCTGAGCTCCGCGTCCACCAACCCGTATCGACCGTATGGCAGTGTCGCGAGGGTATCCAGGAGCGACCCGTCGGGTCTGTGGATCATCACCCACTGGCTCACGTCGTGCCACTCGCCTTCCGTCGCCGAACTCACGAGCTCTTCGTCCGAAGTGACGATCGCCCCATCGGCCAACGGATCGATCGAGTTGGGCGTGTTGACGTACATGGGTTCGGGCACGACCGCGCCAACGTATTCCCCGTCGGACGTGAACGTCGAAAAGCGGTAGGGTCGATAGTCCCCCACGACCAGGGTGTCACCCGGCCGGACCCACAGCTGGAAGACGCTCCTGAACTCGCCCGGCCCGTCTCCCTCTGAACCGAAGGCGTCATCGAACGTTCCGTCCGGGCGGTATAAACGGATTTGATTGCTGCCCTGGTTCACGACCGCGGTTCGCCCATCGGATAGCGTCGCGGCGTCGAAGACCCGGTAGAGCTGATACTCCGCCGCCCCTTCGAGGGCGCCGATATCGAGGGTCGGCTCCGCGGACACCACGCAGACCGGAGCGTCCGCTACCCGGTTTTCCACGATGCGGATGCCCGCGCTGTCGCGGACGATGACGTTACTCGACGAAGACGGGGCGTCGGCGCACCCGGCACCGAAGAGCGTGAAAAGGGCTGGCACGGTGATCCACGTCGCGCCGTCGAAGCGTCGGGTCATCGGAGATTCTCCTGGAGGAGCGGGTCACCATGAAACGATCCGATCAGCGTCGGCCGGACAAGAAGCGCGCATTGCGGGGGCACGCGCCCGCGCCGAGACTGACCCTGCAGGACCCAGTCGTACTCATGTTCTCTATGTCTTCTGAGAGGTCAGATGCCCGTCGCCGCCCTTCGATCCGTGCTCGCCGCCACCCTGATCCTCGCGATCTTCGAACCCGCGGCGGCCCTCGCCCAGGACCGCGACTCCGGTCCGGTGATCCACTCAGCCGGCCCCGTCTTCGACGTCCCGAACCCGGACATCGAAACGCCGGCGGACATGCAGTATCGGATCGCATGGGAGATGGTCGACCCCGCCCCTTCACCGGATCAGTTGAACGTCCACCTGGTCACCGCCGCGCGATTTCTCAACATGCACGCGCGTGCCGGGGTGCCGGTCGAGAATCTGCACCTAGCGCTCGTCGTCCACGGGCAGGCGGGCAAGGCGATGCTTGATGACATCGGGTACCGCGAAAAGGAGGGCGTGGACAATCCGAACAAGGAGTTGATCCGCGAGCTTCACGAGGCCGGGGTGCGGATCATCCTCTGCGGCCAGACCGCCGCCGCGCGCGACCTCCCGCGAGACCGGCTGCTGCCCGAGGTGGAGGTCGCGCTCTCCGCGATGACCGCCCTCCTGTTGCTGCAGGAGGAACGGTTCCACGTTAATCCCTTCTGAAAGACCCGAGAGTACGATTCCACCTGATAGCACAATTCCAATTCTGGAGAGCAACGAATGACTCGACTCAGGACGACCGCCCTCGCGGCCTTCGCGCTGATCATCGCCGCACCGGCGACGGCGCAGCAGCACGAGGGAATGCACGGTGAGCACAACATGGAGCACGTCACGGCCGAGGCGGTCCGCGACGAAATGCTCGGACAGTTCAACAACTCGAGCTTCAAGATGGACGCGCTGTCGAAGGCCGTCCCGGCCGAGCTGTACTCCTGGGCTCCGGGCGAGGGCCTCATGACCATCGCCGAGGTGTACGCCCACATCGCTCGGTACAACTTCATGTACCTGAACGACAACCTCGGCATCCCGGCGCCCGAGGGGATCGACTGGCAGAACCTTGAGGCATTGACGGACAAGCAGAAGATCGTCGACGCGCTCGAGCTGTCGATCGCACACGTCAAGGAGAAAGTCGCGGCGATGAGCGAGCACGACCTGAACACGACGAGCCAGCTCTACGGTCGCGAAGTCGCGGGCTGGTCGGTGCTGGTGCAGCTCGTCGCGCACATGAACGAGCATGTCGGTCAGTCCGTCGCGTACGCGCGCATGAATGGAGTGACTCCGCCCTGGTCGCGCTGAGGTGATCACCTTCTTCGGCGACCTCGCGCTCGCGGTCGGCGCCCTCGCCTCGCTCGCTCCGGCGGTGGTCGCCGATGTCGCCGCGGACACGATCGTCGTGATCCGCACGTCCGAGGGGCCGATCGGCGTCGAGCTCGATGTCGGGAACGCCCCGCGGACGGCGACGAACTTCCTGCGCTACGTCCACTACGGATTTTACGACGACGGCACCTTCTACCGCGTCGTTCGTCAGGACAACCAGCCGCAGAACGAATATCGCATCGAGGTGATCCAGGGCGGCATCGATCCCGAGCGGCGCGAGCTCGCGTTCGATCCGATCATCATGGAGGGGACGGGCGAGACCGGTCTTCGCCACGCCGATGGCACGATCTCGATGGCCCGCGGCGAGGCGGATACCGCCCGGGGCGAGTTCTTCATCACCATCGGCGATCAGCCTGAGCTGGACGAGGGCGGACGCCGCAACCCGGACGGCCGCGGGTTCGCCGCGTTCGGCCGCGTCGTAATGGGGATGGATGTCGTCCGCCGGATTCAGGGCGGGGCCGTCGATGCCCAGACGCTGCTCGAACCGGTGGTGATCTACGGCGTCGACATCGTCGGCGACCGGGGGGAGTTCGCCGGCCCGGGATTGCCGGTGTCGGCCTCGCGGGGCTTCGACGCGGAGGCCCTGATCGCCGAGTGGGTCGCCATGTGGGGGACCTACGATCTCGATCGCGTGCGGGAGCTGTTTCTCCCGGACACCCGCGTGAACTACCTGTCGTCCGAGCGCGAGGGTCTCATCGTCGGGATCGACTCGCTGATGCCGCACCACGAGGGCTTCGGGTTCGTGCCGGGCGGAGTCAAGCCATCGGCGGAGCTGTGGGTCGAGGACATCGACGGGGTGTCCTACGGAAACACGGCCGTGGTCACCGGCGTCTGGTTCTTCGGAGACCGGACCGTCCGCGGCGATGCGCAGCGCGGCCCGATGACGGTCGTCTACACGCTGTACGGCGACGAGTACCGGATCGCCCACATGCACTTCGCGAACTACGAACCGTGACCGACCTCACCGGGACGGCCTCCGACTACTTCGCCTCGATGATCGAGGACTACGATTCGCTCATCCGACGGGCCGTCCCGGCATACGACGCCATGCTCGCCGCCACACTCGAGTACCTGCCCGAGCACCCGCGAAGGGCCCTCGAACTGGGCTGCGGGACAGGCAACTTCACCCTCGCCCTGGCGTCACGATTTCCGGACTGCCGGTGGACCACGCTCGACGCGTCGGAGGAGATGGTCGAGCTGACGGCCGCCCGCGTCGCCGATGAGGCGGCCGGTGTCCACGTCGATGCAATCGTGGGTCGCTTCGAGACGATCGACTTCCCCGAGGAATCGTTCGATCTGGTCACGTCGTGCATCAGCCTTCACCACGTGGCCGACAAGGCGACTTTCTTCGCACGGCTGAGACCCATGCTTCGGCCCGGCGGCTCGCTGTGCTTCGCGGACCAGCTGACCGGCGCCGCGCCGCGGGTGGCCGATCGGCACTGGGAACGCTGGCTCGAGCACTGCGAGTCACCGGGTCAGTGCACGGAGGAGGAGGTCGATCACCTGGTCGAGCACTCGGACGCGCACGACCACTACGAATCGTTGGCGGCCTACGCGCAGTATCTGATGGACGCCGGGTTCACGACGATCGACTGCGTGTGGCGGGACGGCATGTGGGCCGTGATCACGGCCGAGGTTCCGGTGGACTGACGGCGTCCGGCCGACTCAGGCCCGTTCGGGGCTCACCCAGAAGTACCTGAACGCCGGTGGCCACAGCTTCAGAAGCAGCGCGACGAAAAACACGAGCGCCAGCGCTCCGGTCACCGCGAACCCGATCCCGCTCCACGCGGTGATCCAGCCCGGAGGCACGTACGTCTCGCCGGGGGCGTGCGCGGCCCGGGTCACCCCCACGGTGACCCCCACGACGTGCAGCCAGATCACGAGCGCACCCACGGAGAGATTCAGCCCCGTGACGATTCGCCGCATCGCGCGCGTGTGCAGCGAGACCGCGCCGTCCGGCCCTTCACGGACCTGGAGGTGCTCTCCGAGGATCCAGATGATCGCGCCGACGAGGATCATCGTGTCGATCCCGATCATCGCGCCCATCGCGTGACCCGTCACCACGTACGTGCCGTGGATGAACGCGTTGAGCGGCGGAATCGAGATCAGCACCGAGCTTCCGACGATGATGCAGGACCACCACTTCGCCGCGAAGAACGAGCCGCGCGCCGCACAGAACTCGGGGTCCCGCGGCTTCTTCACGGCACTCCAGAGATCGAACACCGCGCGCGCCAGGATGATGATCTCGAGCATGCTCACGATGAACGAGATCCACTTCACCAGCTCGCGCTGCGGGAGGTGGTAGGTGTGGTGGGCGAAGTTCGTGAACGAGTTGAGCAGCCCGACGCCGAGAAGCGCGTACGCGACTCTCGAATGACCGTAGGAGTCGTCGCGCGTGATCCGCTCGCCGATGTAGATGACCGAGCCGTAGACGAAGAGGTTGAAGCTCCCGACGAGCGTCCCCGTGGCCTTCCACTGGATCCGGAGGTCCTGCAGTGGGTCGGAGAAGATCCCCGGGACGAGATACGCGTGCTGCTCGACGAACGTCACGATGAAGAACAGCATCCCGACGCCCCACATCGTCATGTAGACCGGGGCTTCCCAGAACCGTGGCCCCGCGATGCGGAAGAAGTTCCAGGCGTAGCAGAGCCAGCCGACGAGGATGAACACCGAGAAGATCGGGTGGAACCCCATGTACTCCCGGCCGGACCCGATGCCGAGCATGAGCGTGGAGAGCATGCCGAAGCCGGCGATCGTCCAGCAGACGACCTGGATGCGCAGTCTCACCCTCACGGCGGTCGTGGGTGGCCCCTGGTCCTGCATGAACCGGTGGACGACGGCGACGCCGCCGAGGAACACCCACGACGCGGCGAACGCCGTATGCACCGGTCGCAGCTGACGCATGTCGAGCCCGATCGACTGGAAGGCGGGCGCGAGCGATGGAATGGAGTAGAGCGCCGCGAGGATGCCGGCGACCAGAGTCACCGCCATCGCGATCAGGCCGCCCCGAATGAAGGTCAGGGTGGCGAACTGGCGGACGGCGTGAGCCTCTTCGAACGGCCGCCACTTCTCCCGCGTCTGGTTCTGCGTCTCGCTCACCGGAATTCCCACCACTGCATGCGGGACCAGTCGATCCGTCGATCGGTGAGGTCGGACGTTCGGGTCCGGAGTTCCGGGCGCCGCTCGTTCAGGAACTCCAGATAGGCGAGGATCGCCGCGCGCTCGTCCGCCGTCAGCGCGGGGATCGGTGGCGGCATGCCCTGCAGTGGCCGGCCGTTGGTGAGGACCTCGGCGATCGAATCCGCGGACAGCCTCTCGACGACCGTGGACATGTCCGGTGCGCCGACCGGAGACGTCTGGAAGGGGAAGTGGCAGGCGGTACAGACCCGCGCCCGCACGAGATCGAACCCGGCGGCGACGTCCGGGGCGGCGTCCCCGAGGCTTTCCGACACGGCCTGCTCGAAGCTCCCCTGCAGCCCGCCCGAACCCTCTTCCCCGAGGCGCAGTTGCCCGCGTCCGACGTCCGTTCGGTCCATCGCCTCGAGAAACGCCGCGACCTGCGCGATCTCTTCATCGCTCATGCCGAGTGCCGGCATCTGGCCGCTGCCCACGGTCAGAAGCGATGCGAGCCGCGTCGAATCGACACGGCTCGCGGCATTCGTCAGATCCGGTCCGAGGAAGCCCCCCTGACCGTAGAACTGGTGACAGACCTGACAGCCCTGACGATGGAAGACCTGCCGTCCCGCCACGGCGGCCTCCGACAGCGGCTCGGACCGCTCATCGGAGTAAACGAGGCTCGTCTGCACGACGAAGCACAGGACCAGAACGGCCATGAGCCTCTTCTTGAATGTCGGGTCGCACATGTCGGGAGCACCCGCGTGGACGGAACCGGTTTCGGCGCAGCCTCAAACTCTCGGCCGTTGTCGTCAGACGTCAAGACGAGTTCGACTTCGCCCACCGACCTTGCTGGCTCACCTCATCGCGGCCAGTGTAGGCGCCGACTCGAGACGGAGCAGGCCATCAAGTGATTCTGAATCACGTTCCCCCGATGGGGATCTACGAGACCCTCTACGCATTCATGGACGCCTTCGGGACGTACATGGGCGAACCCGGCACCCACCCGTGGAGCCAGGGATTCCCGCGCACGGTGCAGCTTCCGGGCGGTCCGGCGATGCCCGAGACGGTGTCGCTTACCTCCGATGATCTCCGGTATCCGAAGGCCTGGGGCATGCCGAAGCTCCGCGATCGGATCGCCGCGTACTACAGCGACGCTTACGGCGTGGAGATCGATGCCGAGAACGTGATGGTGTTCGCGGGCGGCCGGCCGGGGCTCATCGCTTCGCTACTGTTCCTCGAGCGAAACGTGTCGATCCGGATCGCCTCGACCGAGTACACGCCCTACTACGACATGCTCCGGCTGTTCGGCCGTCCGCACACGCTGGTCGAGAGCAGTGTCGCCAACGGCTTCGCCCCTTCCGTCGCGGACTACGTCGGGTCGCCCGCGGACGGGCGTCGTCTGATCATCCTGAGCAACCCCTGCAATCCGACGGGCGTGACGCGCGACGGCGCCGAGCTCGAGGCGCTCGTGCGTGCGGCGAGCGAGGGGAACGACGTCGGGCTTCTGGTGGACGAAGCCTACGAGCTCTTCCACGAGCCGCCGGTCAGCGCGCTGCGGCACGTCCGAGACATCGACGAGTCGAACGTCTTCGTGTGCGGGGCCGCGACCAAGGGGCTGCAGGCACCGGGGATCCGGATCGGCTGGGTCGTCGCCGCCCGCGACCACATCGAGATCCTCAGCAACTTCTCGTCCTTCGGGATGGGCGGTGTCTCACACCCCTCGCAGCTCTATGCGTACGAGCTGTTCGACCCGGATCGGGTCGAGCTCGCTCGCGCGGCCGTGCCGGCCTACTACGCGGGTCAGCGCGAGCGGTATGGCGAGGCGTTCGAGAGGCTCGGGCTCGAGCTGTTCACGGGGACGGGTGGGTTCTACCACTGGTGCAGGCTGCCCGGGGGCCTCACGGCAGATGAGTTCAACCAGAAGCTCTTCCGCGAGGGCGCGGCGATTCTGAAGGGCACGGACTGCGATATGGCGCGGCTCGGGGACGACTCTCCGCTACGCGACTTCTTCCGGTTCTCGTTCGGCCCGCTGGCCCCGGAGTCGTTCGAAGAGGACATCGAGATCATGGAGCGCGTGCTCGGCGGTTAGATCCGGCCGATCCAGTCGGCCAGCGCCTCGCCGATCTCGTCGGGCGTGTCTTCCTGGACGAAGTGGATCCCCGTGCCGAGGTCCACGGTCTCGAGGTTCGGGAGGTGCGCGCGGCACCACTCGACCGCGTCCTCGCGCAGCAGGGCGCCGGGCTTCGCGTGCAGGAGGAGCTTCGGGATCTCCGTCTCCTGCAACCACGCGTTATAGGCGCCTACGGCTTCGACCACGTCGGGCGGGTGCCCTTCGATCGGGATCTCGTTCGGCCAGCGCCAGGTCGGCTTCCGCGCGGCCTCGTCGAGAAATGGCGCGCGGTAGGCGTCCATCTCGGCCTCGCTCAGATCGCGGGCGACCGCTCCGGGCAGGATCCGCTCAACGAAGAAGTTCTGACCGACGATCATGTCCCATCCCACACCTTCCGTCCGAAACGCCTTGAAGACCTTCTGGAAATCGGGGTGGAAGTCGTCCCAACTGAGTATGGGTGCCACGATCGCTTCCATGAACGCGATCCCCCTCACGTTGTCCGCGTGACGCATCGCGTAGTGGAACCCGAGCGCGGACCCCCAGTCGTGGATCACGAGCGTGATGTTCTCGAGCCCCAGGTTTTCGATGAACCCCTCCACGTACTCGACGTGGTCGAAGAACCGGTAGTCGATGTCGGGCTTGTCCGACTTCCCCATGCCGATGAGGTCCGGCGCGATCGCCCGTCCGAGCCCCGAGACGTGCGGAATGATGTTCCGCCACAGGTAGGAGGACGTGGGGTTTCCGTGGAGGAACAGGATGGGGTCGCCCTCGCCCTCCGCGACGTAGTGCATCTCGGAACCGCGGACGTTGACGAAGCGGCTTTCGTACGGGAATCCGGCGGAGATCGTGGTCTGGCTCATCGTGGGAATGTAGGGGGTTCCCCAATTTGTGTCGCATTCTCACCGGAAACGACGTCAGCCAGATCGTGCACCTGACCGGCCAGTGGGGCCGCGCCCGGATCTAGCGGGTCGAGAAGGCCGCCACCTCGTTCTCGGTCCAGGCGCGCGAGTAGATGAGCAGCGAATCCACCGCGCCCACGAACGGCATCTCCTGATGGGCTTCGTTCCCCTGGTGAGACTCGAACCCGATGTAGCAGGCGTCGGTCGGATACAACTCGCCCGGGTTCCACGTCCCGAGTTCGCGGGCCTCGTCGGTGCGGAGGTGCGCGGCCCCCGCCCGCTCGCCGTTCACCCAGAGGGCGACTGCGTCCGGCGTGAGCGGATCTCCCGCCGTGCCCGACAACACGGCGACGACCGGTGTCCATACCCCGGGATCGACGGACCCCTCGGCCGTGGACCAGCCGCCTCCTCGCGTATCCCCGAGCCGGAACTGGTCGGCCGACGTCACCCAGAGCGCCCACTTGTCGTCGCACGCGACGATGTGCTGGTGCAGCCCGAGCTCGTCGACCCTGACCCACGCCGCGATCGTCAGGGGACCGTCGAGGTCGAACTCGGGATCGGCCGGAAGCGCGATCCGGTGCTGGACGACGTCGAACGCCTGCGCATCGCCGAAGACCCCCGGCGTCGCGTTCCAGATCTCGGGCGCCCCGTGTAGCTCGTTCCCGGAGAGATCGAGAAGCACGCCGTCCGCATAGCTGCTGAAGTCGTATGCCGCGACGAGGCCGTCGGGCGCGATCCCGAGTGAATTCGAGTCAGTCGCGCCGCACGCGGCCGAGAAGGACAGAACGAGAAGGACGAGCGGGATGGAGTTCCGGTGCATGGGTCAGAGTACCTCGCGGTTGTCGGGAGCCTTCCGGCGACCCATGTATCAGGCACTTCAGTATGTCCATTCGACCAGGGAGCCGCGAATGAACTGCAGCGCCGCAGCACCCCTCCGGCTCGCGGTAGCGCTGGGTCTCCTCACCGCGGCCTGTGCCCCCGACACGGCGCGCGACACTATACCAGCTGCCGGGGAAGTCTCGATCGTCGCCGCCGAGTGGTGCGCGAACCTCCCGCGTCCCGGGTATGCGTCGGTCGAACGCGTCCCGCTTCCTTCGGAGTCCTGGTTCGAGGTGTACGCCGTCGGCGAGGGTGTCTTCGCGCTCTACGAGCCGAACCAGTGGCAGGAGGCGATCTCGTATCTCGTCGTCGGCTCCGAACGGGCGCTGCTCTTCGACACCGGGATGGGGATGGCGTCGATCCGCGCCGTTGTCGACGAGCTGTGGGATGGCCCGGTCGTCGTATTGAACTCGCACACGCACTTCGACCATATCGGCGGAAACCACGAGTTCGACGAGATCCTCGCCATGGACACGGACTACACGCGCGAGAACGCCCGTGGGTCCTCGAACGAAGACGTACGGGAGGACGCATCGGCTGCGGCGCTCTGCGCCCCGTTGCCCGAGGGGGTGACCGAGGACACCTACGCGATCCGGCCGTTCGGGATCTCCGAGTTCGTCCGGGACGGCCACACGATCTCGCTCGGCGACCGAACGCTCGAGATCGTCCACGTCCCCGGCCACACCGATGACGCGATCGCGCTGCTCGACCGGGGCGCCGGGTATCTCTGGACCGGGGATTCGTTCTACGAGGGTCCGATCTGGCTCTTCTGGCCCGGGACCGATCTCGAGGCCTACCGGCGTTCGACCGAGCGGATGGCGGCGTTGGCACCCACGCTCGAACGGGTCTTCCCGGCGCACAACACCGCGGTCGCCCAGCCGTCGCGGCTGATCATGCTGCGGGACGCGTTCTCCGGCGCGCTCGATGGGACCCTGGCCGGCGTCCTTCGCGATGACGGCCTGATGTCGTATGACGTCGGGGCGTTCTCGCTCCTCATGCGGGCGCCGGACGACCGGTGAGGCGCCTCTCCACCCGGCTTCGGATCGGGAGATGTTCTCGGAAACCCGCGTCGACTAGGCATCGTAGGGGTCGTTGTCGCCGAATTGTGGCGCCGGTGAGGGCGTTATCGGCCGAGGCGACGCAATTCAAGCCAGGGAGCTGTCGTGAAGAACAAGGACTGGAACAAGATCGCAGGGTTTCTGCTCATCGCGGGCGGGTTGAACTGGGGCCTCATCGGCTTCTTCGGCTTCAACCTCGTCGCCGCGCTTACGGGTCCGCTCGCGCGTCTCGTCTACATCGCCGTCGGGATCGCCGCGGTGTCGAAGGTCTTCGAGAACAAGGGCGACTAAACCGGACCTGCCGCCCGTGCTGATCCGGCGGGCAGACCTCGACCGCATTGTCACAGGCGAGCTCGATCTGGCGTTCCGTCGCTGGAAGCGGCCGACCGTAAGGACGGGGGGTACGCTAACGACGGCGGTCGGCGTTCTGGCCATCGACGCGGTCGACCGGGTCGCCGAGGCCGAGATCACGGAAGACGAGGCGCGCCGCGCCGGGTTCGACTCTCGGGCGGCCCTCATCGAGCGGCTCTCGACGCGAGACGGCGATCTCTACCGCACCCGGCTTCGATGGGCAGGAGAGGATCCCAGGAAGTGCCTTCGCCAAAGAGCCGATTTGTCGCGGCAGGAGGCGGAGGATATCCTCGCTCGCCTCGACAGGTATGACCGGGCAAGCAGGCGGGGACCATGGACCCGGGCGACGCTCGAGCTCATCCGTGATCATCCGGAGACGCTCGCCGCGATCCTTGCGGAGAAGGGCGGCTGGGAGCGCGCGTGGTTCAAGACGAACGTCAGAAAGCTCAAGGCGCTGGGTCTCACGGAGAGCCTGAAGGTGGGGTACCGGCTTTCGCCTCGAGGCCGGGCGTTCATGTCGTGAAAGCCCGTCTCAGTGCGTCGAACTTCAGAGGGCCGACTCTCGTAATGCGGGCGGCCCATCCAATTCAATACGAGGTGTCTAGATGTACTCCAGAGGACTCCCCGCGCTTTCGCTCGCGGTTGGCGCGACGCTGTTCGCCGGCTGCGCCGGTGGCGATGACATGACGACCGAGACCGAGACGACCGCCACCGAAGGGGTTCCGGCGATCATCCCCGTGCCGGCATTCTTCGACAACCCCGAGATCGCGGGCGCGCAGATTTCGCCCGACGGCGAGTGGTTGTCCTACCTGAAGGCTTACGACGGCGTCCTCAACGTCTTCGCAAAGCGGATCGGCACGGACGACGAGATCCAGCTCACCGATGACACGGAGCGCCCGGTCACGGGCTACTTCTGGTCGGTGGACGCCTCGAAGATCCTCTACATCCAGGACCGGGGCGGGAATGAGAACTTCCACGTCTGGGCGCTGCCCGTAGACGGGACGCCGCTGCCCGAGGCGCGGAACCTGACGCCCCACGACGGCGCGCGTGCGCAGATCTTCGCGGTCCCGCAGGAGACGCCCGACCGGATCTTTGTCGGAATGAACCAGCGGAATCCGCAGCTCATGGATGCGTACTGGCTCGACCTCGAGTCCGGCGAGATGACGATGGTCGCCGAAAACCCCGGACGGCACCTCGGATACATCCTCGATCACGAACAGAAGGCACGGGTCGCGCTCGGGCAGAACATGCAGGGCGGCACCGACATCTTCGCCCGCGACGACGAGCAGTCCGAGTGGCGGACGATCGCGAGCTATCCGGCGACCGAGAACGTGAACCCGATCCAGTTCCATAAGGACAACCAGCGGATCTATCTCTCGAGCGATCACGGAGAGACGGATCTGCAGCAACTCGTTCTCATGGAAATCTCGACCGGTGAGTTCGAGGTCGTCGAGAGTGACCCCGAGGGCGAAGTGGACTTCGGCGGGGCCGTCTTCAGCTCGCTCAGCAAGGAGCTGATCGCGACGACGTACAACGCCGACAAGCCGCGGATCTACTTCAAGGACGCGGACTGGGAGGCCGACTTCGATCAGATCCGATGAGCGGAAGTTCGTCGTCTCGTTCAACGATCCGATCGATCCCGGCGCGACGTACCTGTTCGATCGGGACACGGGCGAAGCCGAGTTCCTGTTCCGTCCGCGCCCGTGGCTGGAAGGGAAGGGGCTCGCCGACATGCAGCCCGTCTCCTACGAGGCGCGTGACGGTCTGACGATCCACGGCTACCTGACGACGCCGCGCGGCGTCGCGCCCGAGAATCTCCCGATGATACTCGTCGTGCACGGGGGTCCGTGGGCCCGGGACAGCTGGGGGTATCAGCCCGAGGTGCAGATGCTCGCGAACCGCGGGTATGCCGTGCTTCAGATCAACTACCGTGGCTCGACCGGCTACGGGAAGGCGTTCCTGAACGCCGCCGTGAAGGAATGGGCCGGGGCGATGCACAACGACCTCGTGGATGGCGTGGAATGGGCCGTCGCCGAGGGTATCGCCGACCCGGATCGGGTGGGGATCTACGGCGGCTCGTACGGAGGGTACGCGACGCTCGTCGGACTGACGTTCACGCCCGAGGTGTTCGCGTGCGGCCTAGACTACGTCGGTCCGTCGTCGCTCGTCACCCTGATCGAGGCGTTCCCGCCGTACTGGCGGCCGTTCCTCGAGGGCACGTTCTACCGGCATGTCGGCGACCCGTCGAACATCGATGACGTCGAGGACATGCAGGCGCGCTCGCCGCTCAATTTCGTGGACCGGATCGAGGATCCGATCATGATCGTCCAGGGCGCGAACGACCCGCGGGTCACCCAGCAGGAGTCCGACCAGATGGCCGCGGCGCTTCGTGACCGCGGAATCCCGGTCACCTACCTGCTGGCCGAGAACGAGGGACACGGGTTCGCGAACGCGGACAACCGGATGGCGCTCTATCGCTCGATGGAGGTGTTCTTCGGCGAGTGCCTGGGCGGACGCGTCGATCCGAACGTGGACCCGGAGATCCAGGCTCAGATCGAGAGCCTGACGGTCGATCTCGCGACGCTGGGAACCACCGAAGAGCCCGACCAGGAGCAGTAGTGGCCGGTCGCGTCTCGGGCCGCGTTACCTCGCGGGCCCCGGGTTCGTCGAGCTTCTGGCATTCCAATCGACACTACTTGAGGACGGGTTGAAACAGTGAAACGACTGGCTACGGCTTCTGTTTCCGCGCTCATGCTGACGGTTCTCCTCGCAGTCCCCGCCGAGGCGCAACGCGGCGAAGGCCGCGAGTCTGCCCGGTCCGGGCTCTGGGGCGGACTCGGATTCGGGTACGGTTCGCTGGGCTGTGACGAGTGCGACGACCGGACTGACGGGTTCTCGGGGATGGGCGTCATCGGGGGAACGCTCAACGACTACGTGCGCATCGGTGGCGGCGGAAGCTACTGGACGCGCGAGGATGACGGGGCCGAGCTCGACATCGGGTCCGGGTTGTTCATGGTTCAGGTGTTCCCGGCCCGCGGCAATTTCTACCTGCAGGGCGGGGCCGGATTCAGCACCGCCGAACTCAGGTTCGAGGACGGCAAACTCGAGGACGAGGGCGCCGCATTTCTCTTCGGCTTGGGCTGGAGCTTCGACCTGGGATCTCGTGGAAAGTGGGCGATCGTTCCCTACGCGAACTGGATGGGGACTTCGATCGAGTTCGAGCCCGATCTGTTCCAGTTCGGCGTCGGATTCTTCTGGAACTGAGCCGAGCGACACGTTTCAGCTGAAACGGAGTCAGGCGCTGCGTTTCAGCTGAAACGTCCGCGGGGGCCGACTGCCCCGCGTTTGAGAGCCCCTTGAAACCCGCATGTATATTGGTGATCCGCGACATTCACCACTGCACACCGGGATGGGATGATGGGGTTCGCAGTCCGAGAGATCGCCGCCGAGCCGTACGGCTCGCACACCTCCACCACGGATCGCGCGGGCAGCTTCGACGACGTCGTCGAGGACCTGGGCGACGAGATCGCCACGCTGGCCGCGCACATTCACGCGGCGACGTACCGCTTCCTCGAGATGATCGCCCGCTTCGACCGTCTGGGCGGATGGCAGGCGGGAGGGCACCGGAGCTGCGCCTGCTGGCTGGCGTACCGTACGGGCCTCGATGCCGGAACCGCCCGTGAGCACGTACGGGTCGCGCGTGCCCTCGAGGCCCTGCCCCTCACCAGTCGAGCGATGTCTCGGGGCGAGCTCTCGTTTTCGCAGACCCGGGCCCTGACCCGCGTCGCCGCGGTCGATACCGAGGCCGACCTGCTCGAGCTCGCCGTCGGGTGCACCACGGCCCAGCTCGAACGCGTGGTGCGCGCATACAGGATGGGAAGCCGGAAGGAAGAGGCGGATCGTGAGCGGGAGCGGCACGAGTCCCGGACCCTCTCGGTGTTTCCCGACTTCGACGGCATGTATGTCGTGAAGGGCCGGCTCGATCCCGAGGTCGGCGCCCTGCTCATGCGCGCGGTGGATGCCGCGAGCGATGCCCTGTACCGGGAGCGGACGGAGGACGCGCGGCCCGACTCCGATCGACAGGCCGCCCGTCGCAGGGCCGACGCGCTGGGGCTGCTGGCAGAGCGGGCGCTGGCGGCAGGATTCGCCGGTCGAGACGGCGGTCGAGACGGCTGCGACAGGTCGGTCAGCGGATCTCGCGCGGAGCGCTATCAGGTCGCGCTTCACGTCGAGGCCGAAACGCTCGCAGCCGAGGGGGACCCCGGCCGGTCCGAGCTCGAGGACGGGACACGCGTTTCAGCTGAAACGTCCCGCCGGCTCTCGTGCGACGCCGGCCTGGTGAGGGTGACGCAAGATTCCGACGGGTCCGTCCTCGACGTCGGGCGCCGCACGCGGACGATACCGCCCGCCCTCCGCCGCGCCCTCGAGGTGCGGGACCGTGGGTGCCGCTTCTCCGGCTGCGGCCTGCGCTTCACGGACGCGCACCACGTCGTCCACTGGGCCGACGGCGGAGAGACGAGCCTCGAGAACACCGTTCTTCTGTGCCGTTATCACCACAGGCTGGTTCACGAAGGGGGGTGGGGCGTGGAGTGGTGGGGCAGAGGGCGTCCGATGTTCAGGGACCCCGTCGGATCGGCCCACTACGAGGGCGGCTGGCGGGAAGCCCGACCCGGCGACCCTCCCGAGGTGGAACTGCTGGCAGACGTGAACCGGCGACGCGGTATCGAGCCGGCCGCATGGACGGCGAGCGCCCGGTGGAATCGCGAGACGGATATCCCGTTCGATGTGCTCCGCCGCGCGTCGGAGGCCGTGCCGAGCTAGTCGCCGGGGTCGGTCCTGACCTCGCTCAACCACTGCATCAGTTGTCGCCTCCTCCGGTTCGCGCTCGCAACTCCTCGAACCAGTTGGTCACCACGAAGTGCCGCTCCGGTGCGGGCGGCGAGTCCGCGACGTCCTGGGCCGCCTGCTCGGCGGTCACCGTCTCGATGAACCGGTCGCCGTCGGGGTGGAGGTCGCCGCCCGTTAACTGGAGAGCCATGACCGGCTCCCGCGAGAGGACGGCCGGCGTGGGCTCGAGTCGCAGGCGGGCCGCGTAGAGGGTGTCCCTCGTCAGGTTGAAGTAGTAGAGCGTGTCTCCCCCCGGGGACCAGAACGGGGCGACGCCGCCGCGCTCGGAGATCAGCGTCTCCTGCCGGGGCTCGGGGAAGCTGCGGACGTACACCTCCCGCTGATCGGACTCGTTCGAGTCGTACGCCGCGAGGGTGCCGTCGGGCGAGATCTTCACGCTGTTGGCATCGGCCTCGGGGGTCCAGTACGGACGGACGCTCGCGGAATCGTCGGGATCGACGGTGTAGATGCCGTATGCGGCGTCGGAACCGGCCGGGAAGGACTCGAATACGATCAGGTTCTCCTCCGGCCAGTCCATGGTGGTCTGACGCCCGGGCAGGCGAGCCACCAGCCGGGGGGGATCGTCCGTGTCGAGCGACTTGACGAACAGGTCGCTCTCGTCGGTCCCCTCTCGAGCACTCGAGAACGCGATACGTCGGCCGTCGGGCGACCAGAGCGGCCCGAAGTTGGTCCCCTCGTTCGTGATGCGGACCGGTGCCGACTCCAGCTCGAGGTCGTAGGTCCAGATCGCGTTCCCCTCCGAGTCGGACGCGTTCGGTCCGGTACCGGAGTAGGCCACCGAGCGGCCGTCGGGCGACCAGGTGGGGTTCACAACGACCCTCGGATCGAGCTCGACCACCTGTCGATCGCCATCGAAGCCTGCAACAAGGAGCTGGCGTCCGGCGCCGAATCGTCCCCTGAAGCCCCCAGTGGCGCCCGAGCTGTAGACGAGCGTACCATCGCTCGAGACGGAATACCGCCCGAATAGGGGCGGGAACGCGGAGAGCCCCGGGAGCACGAGGCTGCGGTCGCCGACGATCTCGGCCCGGTCGGGGTCGAACGGGGCGGCCCACAGGGCCCGCGCTCCATCGATCCAGAGGAGATGCCCGGTCGCCGGGATGAACGTGGGGTCGATGGCGTCGGGCACCAGCACCCGTGCGGAGTCCGAGCCGAGATCCTGTACCCAGACGGCGGCGGGGTTAGCGGCGCTGTAGATGATCGCCCGCCCACCGGGCAGGCCCCTCGCGCTGTACGCCGTAGCGTCGTCGTTGATCTCCTCGACGGGGCCGCCGGTGTCGCGCACGCGCGCGAGCCCTTCTCTCGAAGAGAACACCACCCACCCGTCGACGCCCCACGAAGGGAAGGAGACCCCGGCGACCTCTCCCGGCAGAAGGATCGGCTGCGGGGCTCCCCCTTCGACCGACACCCTGTACAACCCCTCACGATCGGAGTACACGATCCAGCGGCTGTCCGGCGAAAACGACGCCTGGACGGCTCCCTGCGTCCCCGGGATGAGCCGGAAATCGGACTCATCGGAGTTTCTGATCCACAGCCCATCGCTGCGCGCGCCGATGTTGAGTCCGCCGGCGCCGAACGGCGCGGCGAGCCTGGAGCCGTCGGGGGAAATGATGATCTCGCCCGAGATGTTCGTGATCTCGTTCCCGCCGAGGTCCAATTCGGCCCGCATCGCGGGCGCTGGGGCGGGCGGCTCGGGAGCGGACCGCGTCCAGCCGGCGATCGCCGCGATGATGGCGAGCCCGGCGACGGTGGCCGTCGCGATAAGCGCGGTTCGCTTCGGTGCGGGGTTGGTCGCTGCGACCGCCTCGATCGGGGCCGTTGCGGCCGCCCCAGCGGCCGTATCCGGTACGGGCTGCGGGACGGCGGTGTACCGATAGCTCTCGTTTGCCAGCGCTGATTTGAACTCGCCGGCGTTCGGGAACCGGTCCGCCGGGAGCTTCTCCAGCGAACGGGCCAGCACC
>JBDHIO010000002.1:0-197431 GCA_039587355.1 Gemmatimonadota bacterium
TCCAGGCTCCCCGCCCTCTCCTCGCGCGTGTGCCCCTGGTCTGAGAGCGACAATCCCGGCGCTAAGGCCCCGGTCGGCATCGGGCTCGTTGCCGCGGGCAACGCGCGCGACGAACTGGCCGAGCGCGTCGATACCCGCACCGTACAGAAACACGACGAGCTCCGAGGGCCCGACCCTCGCGCAGAGATCCGACCCGCGAATCTGCCGCGTGATGGACCGGAGGGTCGGGCCTTCTTCCGAAGCGCACGCACCCCGCGGGAGCGTCGGGCCCAGCACGACGCACCCGATCTCGGTCTCGGACCGTGACGCGATGGAGTCGAGGATCGGCAAACCGCGAAGGACCTGCTGAAGACCGGTCTCACCCGCTTCGAGCTCGTCCTCGGCGCCCGCCTCCCACATCGAACGGAGCTGGATCAGTCGATCGAGCTTCACGAGGATGTCCTTCGTGCGAATGGGCTCCTCGATCACGTCCCAGATGGCGTCACCATCGTCGTCCGGATCCGGCGTGCCCCGGGCATACCAGGACCCGAATGAGTAGAGCAGGACCGGGATGTCACCGGCTCCATGTACACCGCTCGACCCCGTGACCAGCGAGGGGCCGGCGAGATCCTCATCCAGGATGACGATGTCGGGCGCCTCCGTCTTCAAGACTTGCCGTGCGGCGTAGGCGTCCGGGACGTGACGACAGCGATAACCATGCGGCTCCAGGACCGCCTGCAGAGAGGAGGCGAGGACCTCGCGCGGAGAAGCGACGAGAACCAGGCACGAACCGCGGGGGAACTCCGCCTGGAGCATCAGTTCAGTCCCTGCTGCGGACCCGCTGGATCATGACGGGTACCGTACGCAGCATGATGCTCAGATCGAGCTTGAGGGAGCGCCTCTCGAGGTACTCGAGATCGTACTTGAGCTTCCCGCGGACGTCGTCGAACGACTGGTCGGGCCCCTGGTTGATCTGAGCCAGTCCGGTGATCCCCGGGCGTACGCGGTGCCTGAGGGGATAGCCCTCGATCTCGGAACGCAACTGATGGACGAACAACGGCCGCTCCGGCCGCGGTCCGACGATGGACATGTCACCGCGGAGGACGTTCCACAGCTGTGGGACCTCGTCGAGGCGGAACCGCCTCAGAACCCTGCCGACGCGGGTGACACGCACGTCGTCCGGAGAGGCCCAGACGGGTCCGGTTCCGGATTCCGCGCCCGCCTTCATCGAACGAAACTTGTAGATGGTAAAGGGGCGTCCACCCAGATCCGCCGTTCTGCGCGAGAGCACCTCGGGGTCCACGAGGCGCCCTCCGCGTCGATCGATACCGATCCGGAGCTGCCGATACAGGATCGGCCCCCGGCTGTCGACGCGAATCGCGACCGCGAGGATGAGCATGAGCGGAGCGAGAACGACGAGACCCACGATCGCGATGATGATATCGAGCGCTCGCTGGAACCGGGTCGTATCCGGAGCGAACGTCGGAATCGGCTGCCGGCGATCGGAGCCAGCACGCAGGTCTGTTGTCGGTCTCACGTCAGCAATCGAACTCACTCAAAAGATCCTGATCGCGATTAGCGTGACTGTCAGCGCGACACCGAGCGCAGCGAGGAGGAACCTGCCGAGCGAGCTTCCGGACTGAGGAATGAACATCTCGTCGCCCGACTGCACTCCCAGATCATCCAGACGACGTGCGTCGGCACATCGATCCGGGCGCCCATGCGTCGGAACTGGATCGTGTTGATGTTCGAGCCCGAACCCGGGCCGCCGGCGAGCATCAGCGCGTCGGAGACGAGGCTGTTTCCGGGCACCGTGTAGAAGCCCGGCCGTGCCACCTGTCCGGTGATCCCGATTCTCTTCAGAACGTCGACCTGAATGCGAGGGTCGCGCAGATACCTTCCGAGCTGAAGGGAGATCTTCTCCTCGAGTTCCGAGTGAAGTGCCCCGGAGACGTCGATTGGGTCGATCGCCTCCAGCGCCAGCGTCCGATTCGGCGTCACGGTGTGGGCGTTGGTCCAGCGCTCTTCGCCCACCACCGAGAGCTGCACGACATCGCCGGGCCACACATCGCCCTCGCGCAGTCGCCGCGCGATGGCCTGGACCGATAGGTTCGCGTGCGTCTGATCGTTGGACCCGTCGTTGAACGTCATGGCCACGTTCTGGAAGGAATCGGCCATGGCCGTGAGGGCCTCTCGGGTCGCCATGCGCGGCCCGTGGTCGGCGGCCATCAGCGTCTGACCCATCGCCGGCGAGACCGCGGCGAACCCCAGGATCACCGCAATACCGAACGCTGCCGGCCCAGTCGTGACTCGCTGTCCGATTTGGCTTCCTCGACCCCGCACCATCGCCCCCTGTTTCAGGTACCGATTGTCCGGCATCCGCCGGACGGCATTCGCTCGGGCGATCGTTGTGCAAGACCTGCACCATGGGGAGGGACGGTTCCGAGGGCCGCAATCGACTGAATATCAGGCGTTTCCGTACACTGGAAGCCCGTCCGGGGGCCGATCCGGCGTGGTCAACCGCGAGGCGTGTTGCAACCTGACCACACCGGTTGTGACGACCTCAATCCAGGCCGTAGTCCCGGATCTTGTACAGCAGCGCCCGGTACGAGAGGTCGAGAATGTCGGACGCCTTCGTCCGATTCCCTCCCGTGATCTCCAGCGCTCTCGCGATCAGCTGACGTTCCAGGGCCGCGGTGCGCTTCTTCACGGAGAGCTCGTCCTCCGGCAACGAGTCCGGAGAGGAGATCTTCGCATCCCCGTCGATGACCGGCCGCGGCAGCTGCTCGGGCGTGATCGTCTCCCCGTCCGCGAGGACCATCGCCCGTTCGACGACGTTCTCGAGTTCCCGGACGTTCCCCGGCCACGGGTACGCCACGAGGTGGCCCATCGCGGCGGAGTCGACACTGGTCACGCTCGTACCGAGCCGCTCGTTGTACTCTCCGAGGAAATGCTGAACGAGCAGCGGGACCTCCTCTCCCCGATGGCGCAGGGGAGGAAGGTGGATGTTCACGACGTTGAGCCGGTAGTACAGGTCTGAACGGAATCCGCCCTGCTCGACCTCCGTCTCGAGGTCACGGGCGGTAGCCGCGATGATCCGTACGTCCACCTTGCGGGTCACCGACTCGCCGACGCGTCGGATCTCTCGATCCTGGAGAGTCCGAAGCAGCTTCACCTGGAGCGACGTCGGCAACTCTCCGATCTCATCGAGAAACAGGGTGCCGGAATTCGCTTCCTCGAAGAGGCCGACCCGGTCTCGTTCGGCTCCCGTGAAGGCGCCCCGGACGTGACCGAACAGTTCCGACTCCAGCAGGTTCTCGGGAATCGCTCCACAGTTCACGGGAATGAACGCCTGATCGTTTCGCGAAGATGCGGCGTGGATCAGCCGCGCGATGACCTCTTTCCCCGTTCCGCTCTCTCCCGTCACCAGAACCGTCGACGGGTGCGGTGCGACCTTCTCCGCCAGCTCGACGGCCTGGACCATGGCGGGGCTCTTCACGACGAGGTCCGGGTGGCGCGCGTCGGTCTTCACCTGCGTGCGCAACCGCCTCACCTCCCGTCGCAGCTTCTCGCGCTCCTCCGCCTTCCGCAGCGTGAGGAGAATCGAATCCGCCGAGAACGGCTTCGCGATGTAGTCGTACGCGCCGCGCTTCATTGCCTCGAGGGCGATGTCGACACTGCCGTACGCGGTCATCGTGACGACGAGGCCGTCCCCCCCCTCCTTGCGATACTCATCGAGAAACTGGAGGCCGTCCATCTCCGGCATCTTCACATCGCACAGGACGATGTCCGCGGCCGATTCCAGCGCCTGACTCAGGCCATCGCGTCCGTTGGAGGCCGTGGAGACGTCGTATCCCTCGTCCTCGAGGATCATGGAGACTGTACGGCGGACTCCTGCCTCGTCGTCGATCACGACTATGTTCATGCCACTTCCTCCGAGACTTCCGTCTGGGTTTCTCTATCGATACGGGGGAGAACCAGCGCGAACCGGGTCCCCTCCTCGGGTCGCGATTCGGCCATCATTCCACCGCCCATTGCTTCGGCGAGACGCGCGCTGACCGCGAGTCCCAGCCCCGTGCCACGGCCGGGGTCCTTGGTCGTGAAGAAGGGCTCGAACACGTTGAGGAGTTCTTCCTCCTCGATCCCGACCCCGTTGTCGGTGACCTCGATCCGCACCACGCGGTCCCCGGGTTCGAAGCGGCGCATCGAATCCGGCTGCGTCCGGTGAGTCCGAAGGTGCGAGTAGTCGACGCCATCGGGGTCATCGGCCCGCTTCGATGGTTCCCGGGGCACCGCGGCCGCGAAGTCCTCGGTAACCGACCGGATCTGGATTCGACCCGGAGCCGACGCCTCCTGGATTGCGTCATCCGCGTTCAGAAGGAGATTCACGAGGATCTGTTCGAGGTGACCCGGGTCACCGAGCACGTTCGGGCTCGGCAGCTCGAGGTCGGACTCGATGCGTACCGTCCGGAGACGTCCCTGATTCTGGAGGAGCTCCGTGGTCTCGCGAATGACGCGGTTGACGTCGAAGACACTCAGCGAGCGACTCGTCGGCCGTGCGAAGTCGAGGAGACCCCGGACGACGCGATCGATCCTTCCCGTTTCGTGGCGGATCGCTTCGATCCACTCCTCTTCCGCCTGGCCCCGTCGGGACGCGACATCGAGGTAGCCGAACACGGCTCCCAGCGGGTTTCCGATCTCGTGGCCGATTCCCGCGGCCATCCGGCCAACCGCCGCGAGCTTCTCGGACTGCACCAGTTCGTGCCGCGTGAGCGAGAGTTCGCGATTCGTCTCGTTGAGGGACTGCACGTTCAGGCGCAGTTGTTCCTGATGGTGAATGAGGCGATCTGCCATGCGGTTGACGCTTTCGGCCAGTCGCCTCAACTCGGCGGCTCCCGAGACCTCGAGTCGTCGATCGTACTGACCCGAGGCGATTCCCTCGGCCTCCTCCATCATCGCCTCGACCGGCCGCACGAACAGCCGGCGGATCCGAAAGTCACCCGCGAACAGCACGAGTGCGACGTCGACGGCGATCACCGTAAGAAGGCCGGGAATGAGCACTTGCAGGGACGGTGTGCTCGGCGCGAAGACGAGCATCACGCTCGCCAGCCCCACCAGCGCGACCGCCAGAAGGACGGCCATCCCTCGCAGGAGAACGGACCTCAACGAACCGGCCGCTCTCTCCTCGCTGACTCTTTGATCCACCAGGGCCACCCCAATCAGACGTGTTGCGGACGAACTGTCTCTGCAGAGCGACGCCTCGGGGTGGAAGAGCCGTGCCCGAACCCGCCCGGGAGCCCCCGGCGCGACGGCGCTATACTCATTCGTTCGCTAATTCCCTGTTATGTGACCCGAACGTCCAGTTTTTACCGACAGAACTGTCGCAATTTCGCCAATTTCACTAGATTCCGTTGACGTTTGCGCGATTATTGCGCAGAATCAGCGCCGTTACTGGAGGACCGCGAGGGTCTTCCTGGATCTTCACCGGGGAAGCGAGGAAGCATGGCGCCGGACACGTTGTTCGCCGCTCCGACGGAGCACGAAGATGCGATGAAGTTCGAGCAGTACGGGAAGAAGATCGGGGAGTCCCCCGATCGCGATGGGCTTCTCGAGTTGTGCAAGATCCTGAACGTTCGGTTTCTCAGGCTGATCTTCATCGACATTCTGGGCATGCCGAAGAACGTCGAAGTTCCCGCGAGCCAGTTCGCGAAGGCCTTCGACGGCGAGATCCTCTTCGATGGGTCGTCGATCGCGGGCTTCGTGCGGATCGAGGAGAGCGACATGCTTCTCAGGCCGGACCTCGGCACGTTCCGCGTGCTGCCGTGGGGCAACCCGGAGGCTCGCGTGGCCCAGGTGTTCTGCGACGTCCACCGTCCGAACGGCGAGCCGTTCGCGGGGTGCCCGCGTGGAGCGCTAAAGCGGGTCGTGGACCGCGCCGCGGCGATGGGATACGTCATGAACGCCGGCGTGGAAGCCGAGTTCTTCCTCTTCCAGAAGGATGAGGACGGGGATCCGACCGTCGTGACGCATGACTCCGGTGGCTATTTCGACCTCACGCCTGTCGACCTCGGCGAGCGAGCTCGCCGTCTGATCGTGACCGACCTCGAGGCGATGGGTCTCGAGATCGAGGCCGCCCACCACGAGGTGGCGGAAGGACAGCACGAGATCGACTTCAAGTACGGTGAAGCGGTACGCACCGCGGACGATCTCATGACGTTCAAGTTCGTCGTTCGGAACGTCGCGATGGCTCACGACCTCCACGCCACGTTCATGCCCAAGCCGATCTTCGGCGCGAATGGCTCGGGGATGCATACTCACCAGTCCATGTTCAAGGATGGCGAGAACGTCTTCTACGATCCGGACGCCGAGTTCGAGCTCTCGGAGACGATGCTCCACTACATCGGCGGGTTGAAGAAGCACGCGAAGGCGATCGCCGCGATCACCAACCCCATCGTGAACAGCTACAAGCGGCTCGTGCCCGGATACGAGGCCCCGGTCAGCATCGCGTGGTCGCAGAGAAACCGATCGCCCATGATCCGGATTCCGGATCGGCGTGGGGTCGGCACACGTTGCGAGTTCCGCATGCCCGATCCCGCGTGCAACCCGTATCTGGCGCTCGCAGTGCAGCTCGCCGCCGGTCTCGACGGAATCGAGAACAAGATCGATCCGGGCCCGCCGCTGGACACGAACGTGTGGGCGTTGTCGGACGCGGAGCGGGCCGAGATCGGCCTGGAAACGCTGCCGGTCAACCTCGGCGACGCGGTGACTGCCCTCGAGCAGGACGAGGTCATTCTCGACGCTCTCGGGGACCACATCGCCGGCCAGTTCATTCAGGCCAAGAAGGCGGAGTGGAGCGACTACGTCGCGTCGGTCAGCCAGTGGGAGCTGGATCAGTACCTCGCGAGCTACTGATCGCGAAGTTCGCTGACAGACATGCTGGACGAGAAAGGGGACGCCTCGGCGTCCCCTTTCTCGTTGTTAGTGACCTGGTGTCGCCAGTCGGGCGTCCGCGACGGCCTCCACCGCGACCAGCAATGACGGGAGCCCCGGCCGCGCCTCGGTCCGGATCTCGGCGATGACCGTCCGGATCCGACTGAGATCGACCGCGTGCGCGTGTCGGAATCGCTCGAGCACGACGTCCACGGGGTCATCGCCCGCAGACTCCAGGATCGACGCGGCGATCCTCAGACGCGCCTCCTCGAGCCGGCCGATCAGGATCCTGGCCCCGCGCTGCGCCCACAGCTCGCCTCCGATGAAGGCGTCGAGACGGCGACGCATCCACGGGAACTCGATCTCCTCCGCCATGCCCAGGTAGATCCCGCCGACCCGCGCGGTCTCCGCACCGGACCCGGCGATCAGGCTGGCGATCGGAAGCAGTTCGTCCAGGTAGAGGAACGTGGCCAGCTCCCTGGACGTGTCCTCATCGAGCCCGTCCATCTGGTGCAGGGCGCACCTGCTCTCGAACGACTCCAACCGTTCGCCGGTGAGCAGGTTCGGGAGGGCAGCGCGCACCTCCGTAAGAGGACCGCGCAACGCCTCGACCGCCTCCAGCATCGGACCCGGCATCGCATCGCGGTGCAACAGCCAACTCGTAGCACGCTCGAGCGCTCCCGCGATCTCCAGATACCACTGGTACTGGGCACCCGTACGCACCGTCGCGTCCACAGCCCGAATCCGCGCGTACAGGTCGTCTGCGTCCGATATCAGGTTGGCGACGAACCAGGCCTTCGCCACGGCGGCGGCCGCCCGGTCCGTTTCCCCCATGAGTCCGATGTGGCTCGCCGCGCCCATCCGGTCGACGTACATGTTGGCGAGCAGGGTGCTCACCAGGTGGACGCGGAGCCGGTGACCCTCGAGATCGGCCTGTTCGACGGCCTCCACGGCGTCGGGCGGGAAGTAGTCTGCGAGCAGATCCAACAGGGCCGGGTCGAACGGAATCCGCGACCGTTCCAGAAGCGTCTTGAGGTGGAGCTTCGCGTGCGCGAGCAGTATCCCCAGCTCGGGTCTGGTCAGATTCAGGCCGGCCGGCACGCGCGCGAGGAGCTCGTCACCGTTCGGCAGATCCTCGAGTACCGGGTCCAGCACGCCCTCCCGCTCCATCCGTGCGATCGCTTCGGCGAACGGCCCGAGTCCGGCATGGGCCCGACGCTCATCGAGGCTGATCGCGAGACTCTGCGTGTAGTTGTTCGATAGCACGGCCTCCGACACCTGATCGGTGCACGCGTGCAGAAGCCGATTCCGCTCGTCCTCGGTGAGCGATCCGCGCGCCACCGACGGTGACAGGAGGATCTTCAGGTTCACTTCGTGGTCCGACATGTCCACGCCGGCGGAGTTGTCGAGGGCGTCGGTATTCACCCGCCCGCCCAGCCTCGCGTACTCGATTCGAGCGGGCTGGGTGAGCCCGAGATTACCCCCCTCTCCGATGACCCGCGCCCGCACCTCCGTTGCCTCGACGCGGACACCGTCGTTGCTCGGGTCACCGACATCCGCGTGGTTCTCGGTCGTCGCCTTGACGTAGGTCCCGATGCCGCCGTTCCAGAGGAGATCGACGGGAGCCCGCAGAATGGCGCGGATCAGCTCCTCGCCGTTCATCGTCTCGTCGCGAACGTCGAGCGCCTCGCAGATCTCCGGTGAGAGGGCGATCTCCTTCGATGTGCGATCGAAAACGCCTCCACCCGCGCTGATGAGCTTCGCGTCGTAGTCTTCCCAACTCGAGCTGGGAGCCTCGAAGAGCCGTGACCGCTCGGCCCACCCGACGGCCGGGTCGGGATCGGGGTCCACGAAGATGTGTCGGTGATCGAACGCGGCGATCAGCCGAATCTGCTTGCTCAGCAGCATGCCGTTCCCGAACACGTCTCCGCTCATGTCGCCGATGCCGACCGCCGTGAACGGCGACGCCTCGAAGTCGAGATCCATCTCGCGGAAGTGACGCTTCACGCATTCCCACGCGCCCCTCGCGGTGATCCCCTCTGCCTTGTGGTCGTATCCGTTGGAGCCGCCGGAGGCGAAGGCGTCGCCCAACCAGAATCCGACCTCGCGGGCAAGCTCGTTCGCCGTGTCCGAGTTCTTCGCGGTACCCTTGTCCGCAGCGACGACCAGGTAGGGATCGGGCGGATCATGCGTGACGACGCGGTCCGGGTGTACGACCTCGCCATCGACCACGTTGTCCGCGAGTTCCAGGAGCCCGCGAATGAACTCCTTGTAACTCTCGAGCCCGGCCGCGACGCGTTCCTCTCCCCCGGCGGGCAGGCGCCTCGCGATGAACGCCCCCTTCGCACCCGACGGAGCGATCACCGCGTTCTTCACTCGCTGGGTCTTCACGAGCCCCAGCACCTCGACACGAAAGTCCTCGTAACGATCGCTCCAACGGATCCCACCGCGCGCGACGTCCTCCATCCGCAGATGCGCCGCCTCCGTGCGCGCCCCCCGCAGGTAGACCTCGTGCTTCGGCCGCGGCTCGGGCATGAACTCGACCGCCCTGCAGTCGAATTTCAGGGAGATGGTCGGCGAGAGACGCAGATCCCCCCGGTAGTAGTTCGTCCTCTGCGTGGCCTGCAGCAGCGCCATCAACCGGCGGAGGGTGCGGTCATCCTCGATCCCGCGGACCGTCCGCAGCGACGAAACGAATCGACGCTGGAGGCTCCGCCAGGCGGCGTCCCGATCACCCTCGAAACTCGGGTCGAACCGGCTCTCGAAGGCCTCGAACAGGATTCTGGTGGGGCGCGGATAGCTCGTCAGCGGACGCTGGCCACCCTGTCTCGACGCGACGGCTCCGATTCGAAACGCGTACCCGGCGTACGCGCGCAGCACCGCGACCTGCTCCCACTGGAGGTTCGCAGAGAGGATCAGGCTGTTCAGCCGGTCGTCTTCCGCCTCTCCCTCCCGCACCGCGCGAAGCGCCGCCGCGAGCCGATCTTCCGCGGCCTCGAGATCGAGACCCGCGTCGAGCCGGTATTCGACCTCGAACACGTGGATCGTCGAGACATCCGCCTCGGCCTCGGGCGCGCCTCCGGCGCCACCCTGACCCCGGACCGTGGAGCGATACGCGTCGCGGACGCGAAACCCGAGATTCTCCAGCGTGGGCATGATGTCGCTGAGGACGAAGTCGCCCCGACTGGCGAAGATCTTGAGCCGGTACACGCCAGGGTCTGCGGGGCCGGCGGCACGCACGCCGGCCTGCAGGGCCGCGGTGTCTCGCAGTGCGTCGAGATGGACGATGTCCTCAACGGCCGTCGCGACATCGACCGAAGCCTGGTAGTCCTTCGAGAACGCCTCGGCATAGCGGTCGCTGATCTCCTGGGCGGCCTTGGGTCCGTGCACGTCCACGAGCCGCTCGAGGAGTTTCTCCTCCCACGTCCGGACCGTCTCTCGCACGACCCCCTCGAGCATCGCCGGTTCCGGCGGGACGTGCTCGGTGTCGTGCGATACGTAGAAGTGAAGCCGGGCCTGGTCCGTCCGCCCGAGCGCGAGGTGGTAGTTGAGCACTCGACCGTGATAGGTCTCGGTGAGGGCGGTCTGGAGCTGTCGCCGCACGGTGGCCGAGAACCGGTTCTTCGGCAGGATGACCATCACGTTGTAGCCGCGGCCCAGCGAATCGAGCCTCGACGTCACCCGCACGTCGTCCGCCCCCTCCGTCGCCATCACGGCATGAATCACCGCGCGGATCTCGTCGACGTTCGAGAGGAAGAGCTCCTCCTTCGGCATCGAGTTGAAGGTCTGGAGGATGACGTTGTAGTCGTGCGATCCGCGCGGGGCCCCCTCCTGCTCGAGGATCTCGCGGAGTTTTCGCCTCAGAATCGGGATCGCCGAGGCGTCCTGGTTGAAGGCCTTCGCCGTCAGGAGCCCGAGAAACCGGTGTTCGCCCCGAATCGTGCCATCGGCTCCCAGCCGCTTGATCCCGATGTAGTCCATCTGCGCCAGTCGCCGCACCGGCGACTCGGAGTTCGTCTTCGAGATGATGAGGAGGGGCCCCGCCAGCGTGCGCGCCTGCAATTCGGGGGACAGCTCATCGACGGCCACCGGTGAGTCGAAGCGCGACCGCCCGGTTCGCAGGATCCCGAGACCGCTTCCCGCCTCCGCCGTGACATAGCTCCGACCGTCCTTATCAGGCTCGACTTCGTACCCGCGATATCCGAGAAACACGAACCCCGGGTCCTGCATCCACCTGAGGAATTCGGCGATCTCATCGAGTTCGTGCGCGCGCCATTCGCCGCCGGCCTTGCGGGCCTCGAGCTCATCGATGACGGAACCCGCTTTCGCCACCATGGCATCGAAGTCGGCCGTGACGGCGATCACCTGCTCGAGCCGCGTGCGCAACTCGTCATCCATCTCCGACCGGGCGGCAGCGTCCAGATTGCCCTCGATCGACATGTGGACGATGGAGGTGTTTCCGCCGTCCCCGGATCGATCCGTGATCTCGGTCACTCGCCCGTCGTTGTCGCGGGCGATCGAGACGACCGGGTGCATGAGATGCGGAATCTGCAGACCGAGCGAGTGCACGTACTCGCGGATCGTGTCCACGATGAACGGACAGTCGTCCATCACCGTCTGGAGGACGCCCCGCGTCGGATCGACCTGGTCCCAGGCGGTTCGGACCGATACGCCGCCGGGGGCCGCCGAATTCACCAGCCCGTAGAGTCGCGAGACCGTGTCTGTGACCTCGGGCAACGGATCGCTGGCGAGAAACTCGGCCGAGCCGCGGGTAAGCAGACGTTCCGCAAGCTCCGCGAGAGCCTCGCGAGGAGCGTCGGGGAGTTCCGCGTGGAGCGCGGCGATCAGTTCGTCGAGGGAGCTTGCTTGAAAGGGCGCCTGATCCATGTCCGTCAGCTGTTTCCGGAAGGGCGTAGAGGCGTGGCGAGGCCCGCGCGCGACATGCGAAGTGCGGGAGGATAGATTCTCCCACCGCAACGGGCAAACCCCCGGAACCGGAATCCAGTGGAGGCGCCTTCGTGGTGACGGGACTCGGAATCGACATGATCGCGATCGGGCGGCTCCAGGCCGCTCTCGAACGCCGGCCGGAGCGGGCTCCCGCCCGCCTGTTCACGCCCGCCGAACTCGCGGAATGCGAGCGACGGGCGAGCCCGATTCAGTGCCTGGCGGGCCGCTTCGCGGCCAAGGAAGCGTTCTTCAAGGCGCTCGGTACGGGTCTCGCCGCAGGCGTTTCCTGGCAGGACGTCGAGTTGTCCGGAGGAGTGGGGCAGCGACCGACGCTCCAGGCGTCCGGGGCGGCCGCGGAGCGCCTGCTCGCGCTGGAAGTATCCCGCGTCCACGTGTCGATCACTCACGACGGCGGGATGGCCGCGGCCGTCGTGGTCCTCGAGTCGGACGGCCAACCGGCGCCCTGAAGGGGGCGGGATCGGACTCAACGCGCTGACGGTCGTGTGAGTCCGACGGCCGACCCCGCCAGCAGGACGGCCAGCGGGTCGTTCGCTTCCAGGTCGTCCTCGCGTACCCGGCCGTTGCTCGACGCGGCATGCAGGATCGCGGATCCCCCCAGAGAGAGCGCGACGTGCGTGACGGCGCCGCCCTCCGGAGAGAAGAACACGAGATCGCCCGGCTCGGCACCGTCCTGGATCGCGATCATCGAGTCGGCCTCGAACTGCTGGTGGCTGTCCCGCGGCAGCGCGACGCCGACGCTGGCGTAGAGCGCCTGAACGAGACCGGAGCAATCGACTCCGAGTTCGGTTCGCCCCCCCCAGAGATATGGAGCCCCCAGCCAATCCCGGGACCGGCTGACGACGAGACGCTCGAGCGTGTCGGGCGCCATTGGAAGTTCGCTCGCGTCGCCCGGGGTCCCGCCGGCCTCGGCCCGAGGGATTAGACGCCCCGGCGACGCCGGCACGACGATCCGCCCATCCGGAAGGAGCACGGTCCCGTCTTCGCCAGGACACATTCGCGCTCCCCAGGGCACTCGCTCGAAGCTGCCGGGCGACCCCGACTCGATCGTCGTCCCGAGAGACCGGAGCGTCGCGGCCCGGTCCCACTCCTCCCCGGTGAAGGCCGCCTGACGCAACGGGGCGGAGGGCGTCCAGCCCACGTACCCGTCGGGTCCATGAGCCCGAAGCCAGGATCCCTCCACGGCCTCGACCGTGATGATCTCACCCATGATCCACTGGGAGACCAGCTCGGAACGGTGCGTCGGCTCGCGGCGCACCGGAACCACCTGCGTCGGTACGGCGGCCGGGCGGGCTGCCTCGATGATGAACGGCGGCGCGCTCACGTCGACCTCCTCTCACGGCGGGCCACGGCCCTCGCGGGGTTGTTCCTGGAGGCCGGGCGGACGAAAATGGTCCGATGCATATCACGATCGAATACTGCGTCGTCTGAAACTACCGACCCAAAGCCGCCGGTCTGGCGGCTGCACTGCAGGATCGGTATCCGGAGGCCTCCGTCGAGCTCATCGAATCGTCCGGCGGGCGCTTCGAGGTCGTGGCGGACGGCACCCTCGTGTTTTCCAAGAAACGGATCGGCCGACACGCCCGACATGAAGAGGTGTTCGAGGCGATCGATCGGTAGACGGCCCCGGAGCCGCGGGCGGGTCACGCCGACTCAGTCGAGCTCGGACGGGCGGTGGTACAGCATCAGGAACACGCCGATCACCGTCGCGCCGATTGCCGCCGAAACATCGCCGGTAACGATCGTCGTCACCATCCCGAGCAGCGCCACCCCCTCGGCCACGGCCCAGATCATCACGCCGGTCGAGCGCACCTGACCCCCGTCTGCCCCCGGTCCCAACCGGCCACGCAGGAATCCCGCGAAGAAGACGGCGCCGATCGCGGCAGCCAGCCAGGCCCACCGCAGGACCGTCGACCCGCCGTCACCCTCGCCGCGAAACAAGAAGAACACGACGAGAAAGAACGCCACCGTCCCGCCCAGCATCGTCGCGTGGATAAGCTTCAGGACCGGGTCCGCCTCTGGTCGTGGCGGGCGCATCGGGGCCTCCCCTGGGCGAGCGATCGCCCTGCTAGGTGTCGTCCGAGTTCCGTCCGTACCGGTCTTCGAGCCGCACCAGATCGTCGAGTTCCGGGGTGCTTACCTCGAGTATGACGCTGTCCTCGAGCGCCTCCATGCGGTGGACGTTCCCGGGAGGGATGGAGACGGTTTCGCCCGGGCCCCACTCGAAGACGTCGTCCCCGAGAGTAAAGCGCATCAGACCCGACTGGAGGTACATCGTCTCGTGCTTGACGTTGTGCTTCTGCAACGACAGCACATGTCCGGCGTCGACCTCGAGGATCTTCCCCGCATACCGGTCGTTGTGGGCGTACCAGACTTCGCGACCCCACGGTTTGTCCACGACCTTCGGCGCACCCCGCTGTGCCTGCTCGATCCTCATTCCCCGAATTCCCCCTGGAAGAACCGTCCGACGGCGCTGTATCTCGAAACTGGCCGTCTCTCGACGCGAAGTCGACTGCAACGCCGGGGCCAACGCGCAAGATTCGCTATCGGCGCCCGCCTCCCCCCCAGCTCATCGTCGGCGGCGGATCGTGTCGGAGGGTATCCAGATAGGCGAACGAGTCGGAATCCGACACGTCCGGAATCGAGGGAATCGGGGCCTTCTCGAGACGCAGCGCCTGCACCGACGTCGCGAGCACGTTGTACGTCGCGCCGTCCTTCTGTAGGGCCCCGTCGACGCGGAGAAATGGCTCGAGCCGGATCGCGCCCTTGCACTCCTCGTAGACCTCCGGCCGGATGATCGCGTTGATCGGCCCTGCCTCGTCCTCCATCAGGATGAAGATGTACCCCTTCGCGGTATGCGGACGCTGACGCGCGACGACGATCCCCGCGACCGTCACATCGGTCTTGTTCGGCAACGCCTCGAACATCCCGGACGACACCGTCCCGCGCGGCAGACGGTCCCGGACGAGCGCGAACGGGTGATGTCTCGCGGAGAACGAGAGGATCCGGTACTCGGCCATCAACCGTTCCATGTCGCTCGTACCCGCGAAAGGGATGTCGGCGTAGGGCTCGTCGAACGGAAGCTCGGTCTGAACGTGATCCGCCCGATCCGTCGATGACCGCCCCCTGATCGGCGGAGCTTCCCGCGCGATCCCCGAGCCGCTTACCGTCAGCTCTCGTCGGCGACGCTCGGCCTGTGTCTCGGTCTCCGGCCCCAGCCACAACCCGGTCTGCCAGAGGAGTTCTCTTCGGTCGAGCCCGAGAGAGTCCATCCCTCCCACCCAGATCAGGTTCTCGATCGCGCCCCGCTTCAACGTCGCGGGTGTCCGACGGAGAAAATCGGGCAGTGAGATGAACTGTCCGTGGTGCGCGCGTTCCTCCACGATCTCCTCCGCGACATCGGATCCGAACTCTCGCACGAACCCGAGTCCCACCCGCAGGTCATCGTCTTCGGGCACGCACTTCACGTCGCTCAGATTCAGATCGGGAAGACGGACGCCGATCCCGTGACGGCGCGCGTCCCGTCCGATCGCATCGAGCGAGTAGAACCCCATCGGCTGGTTATTGAACAAAGAGACGTAGTACTCCGTGGGGTACTTCTCCCTGAGCCAGGCGGATTGGAACGCGAGCAGCCCGAAGGCCGCCGCATGCGATTTCGGAAACCCGAACTCGGAGAAGGCGACGACCTGCTCGAAGATCTTCTGCGCGGTGGGGCCATCGACTCCCCGCTCCCCCGCCCCGTGTCGAAACGCCTCCCAGTATTCGAGAAGGGCTTCCCGTGAGCGCTTTCGGCTCATCGCGCGACGGAGGCCTTCCGCCTGACCGTCGGTGAACCCGGCGAGCGTCCTGCAGACCTGCAGGACCTGATCTTGAAAGATGATCACGCCGAGGGTCTCGCCGAGCGCCTCCTCGAGCAGAGGGTGGTCGTAGGGGATGACGTAGTTCGGGTCCTCACGCACCCGTTCCCGACGGGTCACGTAGGGGTTCACCGCGCCCCCGACGATCGGACCCGGACGGACGATCGCGACCTGGATGGCCAGGTCGGCCAGGTTTCTCGGCCGCACCCGCCGAACCATCTGGATCTGCGCGCGGCTCTCGACCTGGAAGAGTCCGACCGTATCACCCGAACAGATCCGATCGTAGATCTCCTCATCCTCGTAATCGATTCGAGAGAGGTCGGGCACCTCCCCGTGCCGGTCGGCGATCAGCTCGACGGCTTCCTCCACGAGAGAGAGCATCCCGAGCGCGAGAAAATCGATCTTGATGAATCCCGCGTCATCGCAGGAGTCCTTGTCCCACTGACAGAGCACCCTTCCCTCCCACGCCGCGGGCTCGAGAGGGACGATCTCGAGGAGTGGCCGGCTCGAGATGATCATGCCGCCCACGTGCTGCGAGATGTGGCGGGGCAGCCCGCGAAGCTCCTCGGCCAGTTCGGCGAACGCCCTCCAGGGCGCGGCATCGAGACGCGCCCCGAAATCGGTGAGACGCGCGAGCTCTCCGGCGAGACCGTCCTCATGAGGATCGGCGAGCTTCGAGAGTTTCTCGATGTCCCCCATCGGGAGGCTCAGCGCCTTCCCGAGTTCCCGTACGATCGAGCGCGTCCGGTAGGTGGGGAACGTGCAGACGAGACCGACGTGATCGTGTCCGTACCGCTCGTACACCGCGAGGATGAGCGCTTCCCGGATGTCTCTCGGAAAATCGATGTCGATGTCGGGCACGCTGCCCATGGCATCGTTCAGGAAGCGTCCCAGATAGAGGTTCGTACGGACGGGGTCGACGTGCGAGAGTCCGATCAGGTAGCAGACGATCGATGAAACCGATGACCCGCGCCCACGTCCCGGCGGGAGGAGAGATCGAGGTTCCGACCCGCCCCGCACCTTCGTCGCGACTTCGCGGGCGAGGTTCAGGATGTCTCGGTACACGAGAAAAAACCCCGCGAGATCGTGCCGGTCGATGAGCGAGATCTCCTCACGAAGACGCTCCTCGGCTTCTCGCCGATCGCGACACCCCCGTGGATACCGAACCTCCAGGGCCGCCCGACACACCTCGGCGAGCACCCGGATCGCCGGCGCACGTCCGCTCCCGACGAAATCCGGAAACTCGTACCCCAGATCACGCGTGAGATCGAATTCGCTGCACCGCTCCGCGATCAAGAGCGTGTTCGTGAGCGCGTCCGGACGTGTCTCGAACCTCCACACCATCTCGGAGGGAGTCGCGAGGTGGAAACAGGAATTGGGACGTCGAAGCTCGTGTGAGTCATCGACAGTCGTCCGATTCCTGATCGAGACGAGCACGTCCTGCAACCGGTGTCGATCCCGGTCGTGGTAGTGGACGTTCCCCGTGGCGACCACGGGAAGACGAAAGCGGTCGGCCAGCGACCCGAGCGCCTTCATTCTCGATCGATCTCCGTGAACCGAGTTGTTCTGCAGCTCGACGAAGAGGTTTCGGTTTCCGAACACGTCCTGGAGACGACCGATGAACGACTCGGCCTCTCGAGTACTCCGCTCGAGCGCCGCGAGCACCGGACTGCGTCTGCAGCCGGTCAGAACGATCAGTCCTTCCGGCCGTTCGAGCAGCGCTTCGATCGATACCCTGGGGTCTCCACGCTCGTTCTCCATGTGCGCGCGCGTGATCAGACGACAGAGGTTCGCGTAGCCCGTCCGGTTCTCGGCCAGAACCGTCATGTGGTACCTGGGCCCCTCCTCATCGGGTCGTGTGCTGGCGTCGATCCTGCCCGCCGGCTCGTCGTCCTCGAACGGTGATTCGAAGGTGATCTCGGCACCCGTGATCGGCTGAATCCCGAGCGAATTCGCAGCGTTCGCGAACTCGAGAGACCCGTACAGCGCGTCGTGGTCCGTGAGTGCGAACGCGCGATAACCGAACTCGGCCGCGCGGAGCGCGAGATCCTCGGGCCGCGACGCACCGTCGAGAAACGAATAGGCGGAATGCGCGTGCAGTTCGACGTATTCGTTCATGAGCTCAGGCGGTCATTCCGGCTGAAAGCACCAGCGACCATCCACGAGATCCTCGTAGATGGTGAGATGTCCTCCCCCCTCGAGCAAAAGCGTGTAATAGGCCCGAGAGATGGGTTCCCTCCACCATTCATCGTCGATGCGCCACATATCGAGGACCACTTCGACCCGCTTCCAGCGGTCTCGAGCCCGCACCCTGGCCGGCATTCCGTGCTCGTTCGTATCGACCCTCACGGGTCGGGGACGGTTCAACGGCCGAATCCTGCCGATCGGCTTCTTCGCCCGGCTCATGACGCGAGTTCGAGCAGGGCGTGCCGTCTCTCGGGGATCCTGGAGTCCGGCTGGATCTCCAGAACACGGCACAACATCCCCTCACCCAGCCGAAGCCGCAGCAGACGAGCCGCCCTCTGCACCTCGGGCAGGATCTCTCCGTCGTTCGTGTCGATCGCGCCCCGGTCGCGAGGAGCGTTTCCCTTCGGCTCGAAGAGATCGACCTGGGATGTGGATGCACCGAAGCGGAAGAACTCGAGTCTCAGTTCTTCGACCGCCCTCTGTGGAGGGGACAGCTCGATGCGAGAGCGAAGGAACGCGCTCAACTTCTCGGGCCTTCCCGTCGGATCCTTCAGAATCGCGCGAATCGCCCAGGATCCGCCGTCCTCCAGCCGGGCGCCGACTCGTATTCCACGCACGCTGCGCCCGCTTCTGCGCGAGCGCTTGAGCGCCTTCAGCAACAATCGATCGAGCGCCGCGTAAAGAAGCTGGATCTGTCCGATCGCCGCGGGAAAATCGACGAACACGCGGACCGGGCGTTCCCTCGGCTCCGGAATCACGCGGTCGATTCGCTCGCCTGTCGCCCAGGCTCTGGCCCGGCGTCCGTCGGCGCCGAACTGGGCGATGAGCGCCGGCTCGGGAATCCCCAGCATCCGATCGACCGTCTCGACGCCGAGACGTCTCAGACGCTGAATCATGCGGGGAGACACGGGGAGGACATCGACCGGTTGCTGGCGGAGAAACGGCTCGAGATCCCGGCGCGATACGATCGCCCCCGCGCCCGGTCCGGCCGCTCGCGCGGCGACCCATGCGGCGAACTTCCCCGGAGCGTACCCGAACCGAACATCGTCGAGGAGCTGGCGCGGATACCGGCTCGCAAGCGTGCGACGAAGATCTAGAAGCTGCTCTTCGGGAGACCCGTGGAGCCTCTCGAGGCCATCCGCTCCGACGAACAGTCTCCCGCGCTCCGAGGAAAGCTCGATGATCGGGCTCCACCCACGAAGGATTTCTACAGCGCGCCGCCGCGCCGCGTCGTAGAAATCGGGATCCTGTTCGATCAACACGAGGGACGGACAGAGTGCGACGGCCTGAGAGACGGGGATGCCGGGACGGACCCCTTCGGTCATGGCGAGCGGACACGCCTGCTCGATAAAGCGACGGGTTCCCGCCGCGGTGTCGAACAACGCGAGCGGCAGGTCTTCGAGATCGTCTGCTCTCGCACGCTCGAGTTGAAGCTCGAACCCGGGCCACCAGATACAGAGCGCCAGCATGCTGCCGCGGGGTTCTCCGGGATTTTGCGGCGTTGCCGCACCCTCTCGGCCGACCATTGAACACTCCAAAACCGAATAAAAACCGAAGATCGGCCGGCTATATTACTCCATCGGGGTCACTGCGCAACAGGGAGATGAATCGAGGAAGAGGGGGGAGCGAGCGCTCAGGGACCGCTGAATTCGATGGTGGTCATCGAGCTCGAAAGCTCTCGATATCCGAGCCAGCCGACCGCGAAAAGGACGATGAGCGCCGTGACCCAGATCACCCTCGCCTTCCGGCGGCGCTTCTCGGTGGTTCGTCGCGGACCCGGCATGACCAGGTCGCGCTCTCGGCTCGTTTGCCGTCTTTGTCGGCCCATCAGAACAACGCGAGCAGATCGAGCACCGGAACACCCATCAGCGTGGATCGTCCCGTCCTCACTTCAGCGAGGACGTCGATCATCTGCAGCGGTCTCAGGTCCTTCGCCGCATCGAGCAGTTCGGGTGGGACGGTGATGTAGACGAACCCGTCCGCCGGATCGGGAGCTCTCGCTAGAAGGAAGGGCTCTCCCTCGTAGAAGTCCGTCCGCTCGGGCTCGGCGTATTCGAGTGCGATGAACTGCACGCTCCAGCGAACTCGCACTCCACGATAGTCGTCGGGGCTCGAGCGCAGACTGGCAGCCGAGATCTCCACGAACGCCGAGTCGAGATCAGACGTCACGAGTTGGTCCGACGGGACCCACCCCTCGACCCGGACGCGAGTCCATGCGTTCCCACGCTCGACGACCGTGATCGGGGTTCCGGGTCTCACGACGGCGACGGTGTCTCCGTCCGGAGATCCCCTTACGTCGATCGTACCCTCCCCCGTCATCAACCTCCTGCCGGAGGATACGAGCGCGGGCGGGCGTTCGGCATCGGGGACCGTCGTCGGACGTGAGAACGTTCGATCCGCCGCGGAGACGGGTCTCAGGGAGCTCAACGGTACCCACCCTGTGCGTCCGATCTCCGTCCACGACTCTAGATCGGCCGTCCTGTCGAGAAGCAGTCCCTGAAAGAGCCGGGCCCTCACCGCCCCGGATGGCGCATCCAGCAGATTCTCACCGCCACCCCGGGTGACGATCCGGTCGTGTCCTTCTCGCGTAGTCACATCGAGAGATGCAGTGGGAACCCACCCCGAGAACACGATCTCGGCCCACGCGCCCGCCGACCGGACGAGCTGGACCCGCAGTCCCAGACCGAGCTCGGCGAGAGCCCTGCCATCGGCGGTCTTCCGGAAGATCTCTCCGTCCACGGAGACTTCGTGAGTCTGGCCGGACGCCGTGCCCGGGACAGACATGATCGCGAAGAAGAGGGCGCCGACGAACAACCCGGTTCGTCGGGTGTACCGCGTGAGACGTACTTTTCTGGTAAGGACCCCGTCCGCCACCTACATTCCCCCCCGCCCGGTCCCGCGCGCACCGCGGGAACCCGTTATCGGCATATATAGGAGCGCTCTCGAACCAGTGTCAAACGAGCCCTGCACTGCGATCCGCACGACCCTGCGACGGGGGGCCCGTCTGCTCTGCCTCGCGCTCCTGTCGACCCTCTTCACGGAGACGCCGGTGCTCGGGCAGCAGGAGACCATCGACTCTCCCTATCGCTGGAGGGAAAAGGGACTCCGCGTCGGCCTGTGGGGAGCGTATCACAACGGGAACCGGGGCAATCTCGGTTTCGGGCAGGGACCCGCTGCAGCGGCGGGGGCGAAGTTCCGCGCGCGTGTAAGCAGTCCGATCAGCTTCGAGGCCGGCCTTACGTACGGCTGGGCGGACAAGTGGGTCATCGACCCGCGAGAGGTCACCGGTCCGGTCGCCGCGGATACCGTCTCGGCGGGCTGGTTGAGGCTCGACATCGGCGCGCAGATCGCGTTCGCCGGATCACGTACGTGGCACGGGTTCCAGCCCTACGGGATCGTCGGGGGTGGCTGGGTTTTCGGAATCAACGAGGGGGCGTCACCGGTCTTCGGGGATCCCGCGCTGGAGCCTTTCCGGTACGAGATCAATACCGCCCCGCACGTCTTCCTCGGTCTCGGGACCGAGGTGTTCGCCTCGGAGAAGATCGGGATCGGATTCGAGGTCCGTAACCACTTCATTCGACAGAAGGCTCCTCAGGGCTTCCTGCTCCCCAGCATCCTCGCGATCATCGAGGAGGCGGGGGCGCCGGCGCCGACGGCGACGGCTTGGCTCATGAACTTCGAGTTCGGAATCTCGCTGTGGTACTACTTCTGACCTGGGCCCGAGCTCGCGGCCGTGTCGCGGGTCTGACCGTCTTCGGCCTCGTCTTCAGTGCCGTGCCGCTTGCGGCGCAACGCCCCGAAGGGCAACCCGTCTCCATCGGCGCGCCGGCAGAGACCGCCGATCTCGCGCTGCTGCGCTCGAACCTGCACGGGATCATCGACGACCCGGCGCTCCTACGCGCGCACGTAGGCCTGATCGTCATGGCGGGCGAGAGCGGCGAGATCCTGTTCGAGCACAACGCGCATCGTCGCTTCACCGCGGCCAGCACGACCAAGCTCGTCACGGGTGCGGTGGCGCTCGCCCGGCTCGGGGTCGATCACAGGTGGCGCACGGCAATGCGGGCGTCCGGCACGATCACGAACGGGACTCTGACCGGAGATCTGTGGGTGATCGGAGGCGGAGACCCGCAGTTCCGCCGGGAGACGTTCGAGACGCTCGCGAGGTCGGTCCGCTCCGCCGGGATCACCCGGATCACGGGGGACATCGTCGGCGACGACCGTGCGTTCGCCGGGGCGCCCTGGGGACGCGGGTGGATGTGGGATGACCTGTTCACCTCGGCGGCCGCCGGAGTCAGCGCGCTCCAGGTCTCGCCCGCCCGGATCCAGGGGTCGCTTCGACCCGGACCCGCAGTGGGGGATCGGGCGACGTTGACGATCTCTGAACCGGCGCTGGCGGCTCCGATTCGAAACGACGTGTTGACGGGACCTCCCGGGTCCGGGATGTCGCTCGAGTACGTGCCGGATGCGGTCGGCGGGGAGGTCTCCCTGCGCGGCTGGATTCCGGCCGACGCCAACGGCGTCAATCTCGGCTTCGCTCCCGTTCACCCGACCGCGCACTTCCTCGGTCATCTGAAGACGGCGCTCCGGACGGCCGGCGTCACCGTCGAGGGCATCGATCGACAGCCCGGTCTCGACGAGCAGCCGCAACGGATCGCATGGGAGCGGACGTTCAACTCCGCCCCGCTCTCCGACGCTCTCGGTCGGATGCTGAAGTTCTCGGACAACCAGATCGCGGAGACGATGCTCAAGACGCTCGGGACGCTGGGCGGGGACGGATCCGCCGATGCCGGACTGGGTGTGGTCCGCTCGACGCTCGGGGGGTGGGGCATCGAACCCGACGCGTTCTCGATGGCGGACGGGTCGGGGATGTCGCGGTACACGGAGCTCTCGCCCGCCGCACTCGCGCGGATGCTCAGGCGGGTATCGCAGCTCCCGGGCTACCGGACCTATCTGGATGCGCTGCCGATCGCTTCGGTCGACGGCACGCTGTCCCGCCGCTTCCGATCGACCGCGGCCAGTCGCACCGTCCGCGCGAAGACCGGCTCCCTGTCCGGCGTACGCGCGCTCGCCGGGTTCACGCGGGATGGCGACGGGGAGACCCTCGTGTTCGCGCTGATCCTCAACGGATACGACGCCCCCGCGAGCGTTGCGACGGCCCTGGAAGACCTGCTGGTCGAGCAGCTGGCCCTCTATCACGGGCCGTCCTATCCGGGGGGGCGGCGGCAATAGACTCGTGAGTGCCGGGGCGGACTGGATCTCGTACAAACAGGCGCTCGCGACGGTGCTCGCCGCGGTAACGCCCGTCGGCACGCGGCGAGTGGGGGCGTCGGATGCGCTCGGGCGTTCGCTCGCCGAGCCTGTCATCGCCCGGATCGACCATCCGCCCTGGGACAACAGCGCGATGGACGGGTTCGCCGTCCGGACCGCCGATATCCGGGGCGCGAGCGCCGCCTCCCCGGTGCAGCTCTCCATCTCAGATGACATCCCTGCCGGATCCTTCCCGAAGGGGCCGCTCGCAGCCGGAACCGCGGCGAGGGTGATGACGGGTGCGCCCGTCCCGGCCGGCGCGGAGGGGGTCATTCGCGTCGAACACACCGACGGAGGGCCGGGCGACGTCGTGGCCTTCAACGACGATTCCGACGCGGGTCGCAACATTCGGCTTCGGGCCGAAGACATCCGTTCGGGTGACATGCTGCTTCACTCGGGCGACGAGATCACGCCTGCCGCGCTCGCCGTGATGGCCATGACCGGAACCGTGGAAGTCGAGGTCGGCAGCCGCCCGCGTGTCGGAGTCCTCGTCAACGGCGACGAACTCGCGGATCCCGGCGACTTCGATGACGTGCTCGCCGGCCGGCGAATCGCGAATTCGAACGGACCGGGGCTGGCCGCTCAGGTTCGAGAGGCGGGCGGCGTTCCGGTCCCGCTCGGGATCGCGAGGGATGATCCCGACAGCCTTCGACGCTGCATCGAGCGCGGTGCCGATTGCGATGCGCTCGTCTCGGCGGCCGGCGTCAGTGTCGGCGATCACGATTACGTGAAGTCGGTCCTCGACGACCTCGGGTTCGAGCGCTCCTTCTGGCGGCCCAGGATGCGTCCGGGGAGCGCGACGCTGTTCGGGCTCCTGGACGGACGGCCGTTCTGGGGAGTGCCCGGGAACCCGGTTTCCGCGCTCGTCACCTTCGAGGTCCTGGCGCGACCCGCGATCCGTCGCATGGCGGGATTCTCTCGTCATGCGAGGGCGTCGATGGTCTGCCGGCTCGCTGAGGACGTGCGTGGGCCGGCCGATGTCGTCTCGTTCTTGAGAGTGGTTTTGACGGGCGACGGGGATCCGATCCCGGAGGTTCGACGATCCGGCCCTCAGGGATCAGGCGTTCTGTCGTCCATGCTGGCGGACGGTCTCCTGGTCCTCCCCGAAGGCGTCTCCGGGCTCGCGGCCGGGGAGATCGGCCGGTTCACTCCACTCGGCAGTCTCACAGACCCGGCCAGCCAGCGTTGAGCGACCCCATCGAGATCTGGATCGCGACCCGGAAGGGCGTGTTCGTCGCGCGCCGATCCGCAAACAGCGAGCCGTGGTCGCTCACGGAGCCGGGCCTCGCGGGATACGAGGTGTATCACGTAGCTCCGGATCCGGACGATCCTCTGCGGGCGTTCGCCGCGGCGAACCATCGCGTGTGGGGCCAGCACGTGTTCGGCACGGGTGACGGCGGCGCGACCTGGGACCTGCTGCCCGACCCGGAGCCGGTCGATGGTGTGGAAGCACGCTATTTCTGGCACCTCGCCGCGGGGCCGGAATCGGGCGGGCAGAGGCGCTGGTATCTGGGCGCGGATCCGGCGACAATCTTCGCGTCGAACGACCCGCGGGACGGGTGGGAGGCACTGCGCGGTCTCCAGAGCCACCCGACGCGCGAGACCTGGCAGGTCGCGCGCGGCGGCATGCCGCTGCATTCGATCCAGCCTGATCCACGAACTCCCGATCGGCTGTACGTGGCCATCTCGGCGGGCGGCTGTTATCGGAGCGAGGACGCCGGCCTGACCTGGACCCCCATCAACGACGGGATCACCGCCACGTACCTCGCGGATCCGCACGGAGTGGCGGGACACAACCCGCACTCGCTGCGGATCCATCCCGCGCGACCCGACCGCCTCTACCGACAGGGACACCAGGGCCTCTTCCGCACCGACGACCGGGGAGAGTCGTGGATGGAGATCACCGCGGGGCTGCCGAGCGACTTCGGCTACGCCGTCGGACTCCACCCGCGGGATCCCGACCGGCTCTGGGTCATCCCCGAGGAGAGCAGTCACATGCGCTGCGTCTGCGGGGGCAGACTCCGGGTGTACGAAAGCGTGGACGCGGGTTCCACCTGGGAGGCGCGGACCGACGGGCTTCCGCAGCGGCACGCCTACCTGTCTGTCCTCCGGGACGGGCTCTCGGCCGGCGAGGGAGGGATCGCGTTCGGAACGACGACGGGTCAGGTGTTCTGGAGCCCCGACGGCTCTTCCTGGGAGCGGCTTCCGGGGATGTTGCCGACTGTGCTCGCGGTCGCGCTCAGGGACCGGAGCGGATCAGACGCGTAGGGCGGTTGCCGCCACCGTGTACCCCCCGCCGATGGCGGACAGAACGAGCGTCGCCGGATCAGGGACCTCGCCGTGCTTCCCCCGGACCGCCTCGTCCAACGTGACCGCAACGGTGGAGGCGGACATGTTTCCGTAATCCTCGATGTTGTGAACCACCCGTCCCCGATCGAGATCGAGCTGTTTCTCGATACCCTTCGTGATGCGCAGGTTCGCCTGGTGGGGGATCATCATGTCCACGTCCTCCCACCCGAGCCCGGCCGACTCGAGCGCCCCTTCGCCGGCACCGACCATCGTGTTGATGGCGTTTCGCAGAATCCGCGGGCCGCCCTCCATGTGGAGCTTGGGAAAGAGCTCGTCGTCCGTCTCCCAACCCTGCCCGACCAGATAGAGCGGGTGGCGGTCGAACTGACCCGACATCACCGGCCGACCGAGGATCCCGCGATCCCCCTCGGTGCGGGTCAACACGGCCGCGCCCGCTCCGTCTCCGAACACGACGGCGGTCTTCACATCGCTGTAATCGACGAATCGAGACAGCGTGTCACCGGAGACGACGAGCACGGTCTCGGCCATCCCCGAGACGATCGCCGACCACGCGTTCGCGAGCCCGTACACGAACCCGGCACAGGCTGCGTTGAAGACGAATCCGCCGAGCTGTGGCGCTCCGATTCTGTCCGCCACCGTACACGCGCCGTTGGGCACCTCGTCGGAGCACGTGAGCGATGCCAGGTAGAGGATGTCCACGTCCGTCGCGGCCAGGCCCGCGGCATCCAGCGCGCGGGTCGCGGCAGCCGCGCACATGTCTTCGGTCGTCGTACCGGATTCCGGCGCAAGGATCCTTCGAGCCCGGATTCCCGTCACCTGTCGGGCCCACCGATCGAACACGTCTTCGTCGGACAGCGTCTCGCCATCGACCCGAATGGACGAACGCGCGCGATCCAGGTCGAACGACGACCGCAGGCTGTCCATCGCGTAGAGATCGAAGTTGTCGACGCTCGTCTCGGGCAGGTAGCTGCCCGTACCGGCGATTTCAGCGGTGACGGAAGAGGACAATGGGCGCTCCGGAGACGGTTCTCTGTCCGCGGGTTACGGGAATCGGGCGGCGGAGAGTATAGGGCGAATCGACGGTCCAGAGCCAGTTCGCGTCAGATGCGCGGGGGTACTGCCGGCCTCAGAACCCGCGGCTCGGCGGAAACAGCAGCGGAATCACGCTGCCACCGGTGCGCGACCGGAGATCTCCGAGCGGAGGCGAGGACGGCGGAATGACCGGCGGCCGCCCGGATCGGAGATTCAGACGGAGCGACGCCGCGGCGTCGACGGGCGAGGTCCCCTCCCTCACGAGGCGACGAAGCGTGGCGGACAGCGTCATTACATCCTGGCCGCGGAGGCCGCGCTCCGCGGCATCGGTCACGAGCGACTGTGCCTCGTCCAGCTCGACCCCGGCATGAAGAAGATCCTCGATCGCCTGCAACATGATCGGGAAGTCGGCCGGATAGTCGGTCGACAGGTCCCGGACGACATCGGGTGCGATCCCGTGCCGAATCGATTCGGCCGCCTTCGCGAGCCCGGAGGGCTCCGCACCACGTCCGAGCAATACCACGGCGTCCCGCAGCTCATCCGCCCAGCTGCTCACCGCCTGGACCACCATCTCGCCGCTGGCGCTCTTCGCGACACCCTCGATGGCCTTCTCGACGAGGAGCTCCCGTGGGACGCCATTCGCCTCGCCCTGCGCGATAATCTGTTCGAGGGAGGTCACCGTCGCGGAGTCGTATTGGGAGCGAACGCGTGCGAGGTCGTCTTCCTGCGCGGAAAGCGGCATCGCGAGCACGACGCCCAGTACAAGAACCTCGATCGCCTTCCGCCGAATCATCACCCCACCGTGGCGTTCTTCACGCGTCTAGGGCGCGAGCGAGCCCGCGCCTGCACCGCCGGTAATCGCGAGAACCGAGTTCCGGTTTCCGAATCCGTCCTCGACATACTGCTCCGCGAGTGGATCGGGCATCCAGTCGGTCCCGTTGACCACGAACATGTACTTGTGTACGCCGGGCGATAGCAAAAGTCGACCGGACCAGATGCCATCGCCGTCCGGGTCCGCGAGCACGACCTCCGGCTGCCACTCGTTGAAATCCCCCGCCACCGCGACGCTCGCCGCGTCCGGAGCTTCCAGGACGAACTGCACGTATACGGGCTGCTCCCCTACCATCGTGGTCGTGGCCCCGAGCGGCGCCTCGATGCTCTCCGGCTGGAACGGGCTCGAGGGCAGGAAGAGAAGCGCACCGATGGCCGCCGCGGCCGCGAGCCCGATGAGCGGGCGCACCCGGACCGGCCGGGGACTGACCCACCATTCGAGGACACGCGCGACCGGCGAGGTCTTCGCGGCCCGCACGTCCTGCATGATCAACGACTCGAGGCCGACAGGAGCGGCTCGGGCGCCCGCTTCGCGAGCGTCCGCAAACAACGCTTCCCACGCCTGCGCGTCTTCGCGCGCCTCCGGCGGGAGCTGCTCGGCTTCGAGCTCGCCATCCAGGTAACGATTCAGTGATTCATTCATCGGTAATGCTCTAGCAATCCCTGTAGCTGCTCTCGTGCCCGGTGCACTCGCATCTTCAGCGCCGGGACGGACACTTCCAACTTCTCGGCCATCTCGTCGTACGACCAACCCTCTACATGTTTGAGGACGAACGCTTCGCGCTGCTCGTCACTCAAGGCCTGGAGCGCCCGATAGATCTCCTCGCGGATCTCGGCTCTCTCCGCCCCTTCTTCGGGCAGATCACGAGTGGCACGGATCGGCGCGGTGGTCTCGAGCGACACTTCTCTCCTCGCCCGCCCTTTCAGTTGATCCTTGCAGAGGTTGACCGCGATTCTGAACAGCCAGCCTCCGACCCGTTCCGGGTCACGGCAACGATCCAGGCTCTGATAGCCCTTGATGAACGCCTGCTGGACCACATCGGCGGCATCATCGGGTCTTCCCGTCATCCGCTCCGCATAGCGATACAGCGCGTCCTTGTACCGACGCACTAGCAGAGCGTACGCATCCTCATCGCCCGCCAGCACATCCCGGACGATCTCCGCATCGCTGGGCCCATCGCTGGGAACCCGACCATCGGGTCCGATCCCCGGGATGTCTGCTTCTCTGCGTATAGGACGACCCCTGCGTGCATTCGGTCACTCGGTCGGTCCGGTCGAACCAGACCCGGACCACCCACTTCCTCGAGCACGATCAAGTTTAGCGGAACGGCGGCAGCGCCACTACCTTCGCCCGATGAGCCCCGACCCCTCTTCCTTGATCGCGGACCTGCCCACTCCGTCCCTCCTCCTCGACCTCGACATCCTCGAAAGCAACCTCGACTTCATGCAGGAGCGGGCCGATTCGCTCGGCGTACGGCTGCGTCCGCACATCAAGACGCACAAATGTGTCGAGATCGGCCGAATGCAGATCCAGAGGGGCGCCCGCGGGATCACAGTGTCGACACTGGAGGAGGCGCGAGAGTTCGCGCGAGCGGGGTTCAACGACGTCACCTGGGCGTTCCCCATCAATCCGACCCGCGTCGACGAGCTGGCGGAGCTCTCCGACGAGACAACCCTCGCGGTCCTCGTCGACTCGCTCGAGGCCGTGGACGCCCTCGAGTCGGCCGGGCTCGCGTTGCGTACGTGGTTGAAGGTCGATTGCGGGTACCACCGTGTCGGAGTGGATCCGGCCTCGGAAACCGCGCTGCAGGTGGCCGGGCGCCTCGCCGACTCGCGCACCCTCGACTTCGTCGGGTGTCTCACTCACGCCGGGCACACCTACAGCCAGGACTCCAGAGAGGCGATCGCGGCCGTTGCCGAGGAGGAGCGGTCCGTCCTCGTCGCCTTCGCCCGCCGCCTGCGCAACGTCGGCATCGATCCCGGGGAGCTGTCGGTGGGGTCGACGCCCGGCATGTCTGTGGTGACGACGCTCGAGGGCATCGACGAGGTGCGACCCGGAAACTACGCGCTGTACGACTACACGCAGCACGTCCTCGGATCGTGCGGCCTCGACCGATTGGCCACCTCGGTGCTCGCAACGGTCGTCTCCTCCCGACCGGGCGAGAACGGGTGTGTCGCGGACTGCGGGGCCCTCGTGATGTCGAAGGACACCGGGCGGGACAAACCGGTGCATTTCGGCCGCATCTACGCGGGGCTCGAGAGCCGCGAACTCGACCCCACCCTCCGCATTACGTCGGTCAGCCAGGAGCACGCGAAGGTATCTCGCGCCCTGCCGGTGGGGACGAAGCTGAGAGTCGCCCCCAACCACTCGTGCCTGACCGTCGCCCAATTCGACCATTTCACGGTGGTACGCGGAAATCAGGTCATCGACCGCTGGAGAATTCACCGGGCCCGCGGGCCTCTGGGCGGTCCCGCCCAGACCTCAGAATCCACCTAACTCCCGCTCCGACAACGCGTTGGGGAGATCGGGCCCCGCCATTGGTCCGGTACTTGCCCAATTCAGGTGCGGAAACGGTCGCTTTTGTTCGAGTTGGGTGGATCGGGCGGATGTCCGGCGCCCCCGGAATAGGACCCCAGGGATGAGCGCGAAACAACGCACGGACATGGTGGTATCGCTCGCAGCCGGCACGTCGGTCGCCGCCGCAATAGCGAATGCCCCCGCGATCGCCGCGGTAGCCGCGGCCGTCGCAGCGTACTGGACGGCCAGAAACCGTGACGGCCGGGCCGTCGCGTACTCTGATAGGGCCTCCTCCCCCGGGTTTCCGTCAACGGCCGGCAGCTGGATGTCCAGCAATTCCATGGCTTTTCACGGGTTCGAGGGCGACGACGCGTTGCTACACGACGTCCCTGACGACGACGAGTCGGATGAGGACCAGCGGTCCGATACCGAGCAGGTCGTGGATCATCTGACCGCGAACCTCGAGGCGGACGACAATATCTCGTTTCTGCCGCCCTATGCTTCCGGGAAACCGCCGGCCGTGGAGCAACCGGACGGCGAGACCCTCGCGATTCTCTGGGAGCCCCCGCCGGACAGCTCGCTTCTGGCGCTTCTGAACGACGTGCTCGAGCCGAGCAGCAAGATGCCAATGCCCCGGCGTTTTGCACTCGGGACGGTCGCGATTCTGCGTAACCTCCTGCAACCGGCGGATGTCGAGCGGATTCTGCTCGAGCAACGCCGGTACCCGCGCTTGCGGTTCGGTGACGTCGCGGTGCAGCTCGGCTTCCTCTCGGAGGCCGAACTCGAGGAACTGCTCTCGGCGCAGGAAGAGGGCGTGTTCACCGATGAAGAGATCATCGACACGAAGGCGCGTCTCGAAGCCTACCACCTGGAGTCGGAGCGCCGCGAAAGCGCCTAGCAGGCCGCTGCAGAACTTGGCGGGTCAGGTTACATCGCACTCGTTTCCCACGTCATGCAAAACCGTGGCTCCGGCTACGAATCGTCCTCCGTTCGCCTGAGTCCTTGAGACCCTGCGCGTGACCCACCACGTGGTTTCTCCAGCAGCCCGATGGACCTCCTGACATCCGCCACCTGGACGCGACACCCCGTACGGTGATCGCAAGCCAGTCGGGTACTGGATAGGCCGACGTCGAGGGCGGCGTGGCTTCTCCGTCCGGAAGGAATACCGTCCACCGCGGGACCACTGGAATGAGTCGGCCCGATGGTCATCGAGCCGGGGGTGATAGCCGGGATCAGACCGTCCCGGCCCGCACCTTCCGCCGCGCGACTTCGTAGGGCAGGAACCCACCGAGGGCCGTGATCACAAGCGTCGCACCGAGCGCGATCGCGAGTTCCACGCCGGTGGGGTCACGGGTCTCCCGCCAGGGGAGTCCACTGCGTACGTATCCTCGCAACGCCCAGAACTGAGAGACGAGGACGAGGGCAAGCGTAACCAGGGCACTCAACATGAAGAGCATCCCGCCGACGGATGTCGGGATCTGCGCGGCGTTCCCGGTCTCGAACCTTGGCATGGCCACTCCCCAGGCCAGAGCCTGGGCGACGAGCGCCAGCGTGATCGCGATGATGCTGATCACGGACAGCGCCATGACGCCGGGTACGACCCCGAGGATCTGATTCGTAAGGGCCGTAAGCGCGACCGCCAGAACGAGCAGCGGCACCGCACCCGACCAGTACTTGGACCAGACGAAGATGTCGGGCTTGAGCGGCGACGACCTGAGGAGCCACAGGGTGCGTCCCTCGAGGCTGTAGGCCGGGAAGACGAACCGCGCGGCGACGGCGGCGAGAATGAAGCCCGCGAGCGCCAGGTTGAGAAACACCACCATGGAGACGAGGAACCGACTCATCGTCTCGCTCGAATGGACCGGCAGCACCCTGATGTTATAGACATAGACGAAGAGCAGGACACCCAGCACGAGAAGCTGAGACCACTGCGTCGCGTCTCTGAAGAAGACGCGCGAGTCCTTGAGGATCATCTCGCGCCGCTCCAGCCCGAGCGGACGCAGCGCCGTGTTCAGGATCTTCCACGCTCGTTCGCCACGGGTTCCGGATTCCGCCCCTTCCTGGGCGCGGGTGAAGCCCCGCGGATACAGGGCCCGGTGAATCGCGGCCCCGCCCGCGACGAAGGCGGCGGCGGTGACCCACAGCATCCAGAGCCAGAACGGATCGAACGTGCCCTCCAGGTAGCCAACCAGCGTCTGAGCCATCCACTCCGACGGCAGCCATGGAGATGACGGTCCCCGGAGCACCTCGAGGAAGTCGACGAGGTTACGGAATCCCTCGGGGTTCACGAGACGCTCGGGCCTTAACACGCGGAGTCCGACCACCAGCAGTGCTCCGGCAATGACCGACACGAAGGCGAGAATGTCCCGGGTTCGCCGAGCCGGAAACGCGCGAACGAGTATCAGCGTGATCGCGCTCCCCAGGGCCGCCGGTATGAGCAGATAGGGGAGCAGGGTCAGAATCGCGAGGCCATAGAATCCGACGTCCCCGCCGTAGACAGCCTGATACGCCGCCAGCACGGGGAGGACCATGAGAAGCACCATCCAGGACGAGCTTCCGAGGGTCTCCGTCAGCCGCGCTCCGTAAAGGGCCAGCCAGTCGACCGGTGCCTCGTGCACCATCGGCAGGTCCTTCGCGAGAAAGAACGAGGACAGCGCCGCGATCAGATTCGACAGCAGCAGGATTCCCAGGAACAGCAGAAGCGCCAGTCCCATGAGCTTCGACGCGAGCAGGGGCCCGACCTCGGGGACCTCTCGCAGGGTCCTGAGCAGCTTCGTTCCGACGAAGAAGAGAAAGGCGAACGCCGCACCGCCGGAGAACAGCAGGGTCGGGATGCGCTTCCCGATGGTCCGGCCCCGCTCACCCCGCCCGAGTGCTCCGAGGAGCTTGGGACGGAGCAGCAGGATGATGGCCTTGACCACCGGCACCGGCTTGGGGGAGGTGAAGGAACGCGCGTCCATCGTCATCCCGCCAGCACCTTCATGAGTTCACGCTGCGACTCTCCACCGGTCAGCCGGAGGAAGATCTCCTCGAGACCGCTGTTCGCGGACTCCGCCTGGTTGCGCAGCTCATCCATGGATCCGTGCGCGACGATCTTCCCGCCGCTGATCACGGCGAGTCGGTCGCAGAGCACCTCGGCGAACTCCAGCGTGTGCGTCGAGATCATCGCGCAGCCCCCGCTGTCAGCGAAGGCGCGGAGCAGATCCTTGAGGAGCTTCGCGGCCTTGGGGTCGAGCCCGACCATCGGCTCGTCGATCACGAGGGCCCGCGGTCTGTGGATCAGTGCCGACGAGATGATCAGCTTCTGGCGCATGCCGTGGCTGTACGACTCGACGAGCTCGTCCGCCCACCGTTCGAGGTCCCACAGCGAGAGGAGTTCGGCGATCCGATCCTCGATCTCCTCGCCTTCCTGCCCGTAGAGTCCGGCAGCGAACCGGAGCAACTCCGCTCCCGTCAGCTTCTCGTACACGAAGGGTCGGTCGGGGATATACCCCAGCCGCGCCTTCGCCCGATACGGATCATCCACCACGTCGAACCCGTCGATCGTGACGCGACCCTCGTCGGGTCTCAGGATCCCGGAGATCATCCGGAGCGTCGACGTCTTCCCGGCGCCGTTCGGCCCGAGGAGACCGAACAACTCGCCCTTTCGGGCCTCGAGGTCGATCCCATCGACGGCAGTGAACGAACCGTATCGCTTCGTGAGTCCTTCGAGACGGATCATCGCCCGGATCCTCCAGCTTCGGTTTCATCGTCGCCCGCACGAAACGGCTCGGCGCCGTCGGTCGCGGGGTCGTTCGGTTCCGGACCCTCACGGCCCGGAAGGCTGATCTGATCGGGGACGAACTCCCCGAAGTACGCGAACTCGAATGCGGTGCGCACGAGCCGGATGCCGCCGACCGCGGCCGCCTCGAGCAAGCGGCCGTCCTCGTCGACCCACGCCTCCAGCTTGACCCCGGACACGTCGTGCTCGACCCGCCAGGCCGTGACCGTGTCTTCCCGGGCCGTCACCCAGCGTCCGTCCTCCGCCGTCACGCTGTCCGGAAACGTACGGACCCGTTGTTCGAGTACCGTGAGCTGCATGTCACGGTGCGACCCCGTCAACGGATCGTAGACGGGCAGGCGGAACTGCTCGCCCATGTCGACCTCGCGGGCGGCCGCGAACCGCAACGGCCAGGCGGCCGCCACAACGATCGGGGCGTCGAGCCGAATCGTCTCGGACCGGGCTTCGCCGTCCCCGCGCGTCCGCAGCGCCAGGAGGGTGTCCCCCTGCACTTCGCCCTGGACCTGGCGAATTCCCGGAACGCCTTCGGCGGCGACCTGGAAGCTCGTCAGGTTGAAGGTCGGACCGAGCGTGGCGCCGACAGTGAAGCGCATCGGCTCCATGCCGGGGAGAAGCGGCTCGCGAAGAGTGAGCCGATCCTCGAGTAGAAAGCCCGAGTTCGACGGCAGCGTATCGACGTGGGTCTGGGCCCACCCGATCTGCTTTTCACCCTGAAATACCGCGTAATACGCCGTTCCCGTGGGAATCGTGCGCGCCGCGGCGGCGAGAAGCTCCGACGCCGGTCGGAAGTACGTGCGTTTGACGTGGAACCCCATCGTGGACGCCCAGACCGCGGCGACAGCGACAGCCAACCACCCCCTCTTCGACATTCCCCGTCCGCTCCCGCAAAACCGTCCATGATCCCGTGACACCAGATTGGTGTCGCAGATCACCCCGTTATTGCCGAAGTCGTGCCAGGGCTTCGCGATAGTCGGTTTCGGTGTCGATGTCGAGCGGCGCGGACGAGGTGACGGCGAGCTCGACCGCGTGGTCGAGGACCTCGCGCAGACCCCGGTCACCGGCGAGCTGCCAGGATCCTGGCAGCGGAATGATCACGGGGTGGCCCGGGCGGTCCGCGTATCTGACTCGCAGCGGGGACGAAGGGAAGCCTCGCCACGTCTCGATCGCTCGTTCGATCACGGAGGGGTCGATCTGCGGCTCGTCCCCCAGGAGGATGGCAAGGGCGTCGGCCCGTTCCGTCGCCCACTCGATCGCCGTCCGGACCGAGCTCGCCTGCCCCGATCGGGCGTCCGGATTCTCCAGAATGGTCGCGGGGAGATCGTCGAGCGCTCCCGCGATGGACTCGGCCTCCGCTCCGCAAACGACCGCGATGTCGTTCAGGCCCGCTGCTGACGCGGCCCGGACGGGCATTCGGATGAGGGGGCCGCCCCCGAACGGCAGCAAGAGCTTCTGCAGGCGCCCCATTCGGGTCGATCCGCCGGCCGCCAGGATCGCCCCCGCAACCTTCAGGTCCGGGTTCGAGTCGCTCAGGGGGCGCGTCCCTCGGCGATCAACTCCGCGAGGATGGAGACCGCGATCTGAACCGGAGAGCGCGCACCGATGTCGAGACCGACGGGGCCCTTCACCTGGTCGATCCGGTGACGGTCGTACCCCGCGGCCGCGAGCGCGTCCCGCCGGAGCTTCTGCGTGCGCCGACCGCCCAGCAGACCGATGTAGCCACAACCGGCGTCGAGCGCGGCGGCCAGGGCCGGGTCATCGAGCTTCCCGTCATGCGTGAGGACCACGACGCTGGCAAATCGATCGAGTCCGATCTGCTCGAAGGCGGCGTCGGGCCATTCAACGACCACGCCGTGCGCGGCGGGAAAGCGCTCTGCGCGCGCGAACGCCGCTCGCGGGTCTACGACCGTGACCTCGAACCCGACCGCGGCCGCGAACCCGCAGAGTGCCTCGGCGATCGGCGTCGCGCCGACGACGACCAGGCGCGGCGGCGGAGCGAACGTCTCCGCGAAGACCTCGCTGGCCGGGTCGTCCTCGAGCAGCAGCAACCGACCCGCGTCCGAGCGCGTCATCTCATCGAGCGCTGCCCGCAACGCCGCCGCGTCGAGTCGATCATCGCCGAGGCTGCCGTGCCGTGTGGCCACATCCGGAGCATCGCGATCCTGCGCCGCGACAATCAGGACCCTGCGCGACCGCATGCCTTTGGAAAGGCCGGTCATCAAGACCGCCGGGGTGCCCCTTTCGATCGCTTCCTCGAGCAGCGCCCAGACGGGGTCCTCGCCGGGGTGGGCCTCGACCAGCACGTCGATCTCCCCGCCACACGACAGCCCCACTCCGGCGGCCATCTCATCGGTGATGCCGTAGGTGAGCACCTCAGGCGGCGCGCCGCCAATCATGCGCATCAGGTGTTCGTGCAGGTCTCCCTCGACGCAGCCGCTCGACACGGATCCAGCGAGATCACCGGTCGAGGACACCGCGAAGCGGGCTCCGGGAGCGCGAGGGGCGGAGCGGCGCACACCGACGAGCGTCGCGACCGCGGCCGCGTCGCCGCCCGCCGTCCACGCCCGGAGGGCGCTACCGACCTCGCGCCAGCTCATGGCATCAGCCGTCCTGGCGGACCCGTCTGACCTCTTCCGCAAGGGCCGGAACGATCTCGAACAGGTCTCCCACCACCCCATAGTCCGCGACATTGAAGATCGGCGCGTCGGCATCCCGATTGATCGCCACGATCACCTTCGCGGTCCGCATGCCGGCGAGATGCTGGATGGCCCCGCTGATCCCGACGGCGAAGTACAGATTGGGCGACACGGTCTTGCCGGTCTGGCCTACCTGCTCCGCGTGGGGCCGCCACCCCGCATCCACCACGGCCCGGCTCGCCCCGAGCGTCGCTTCGTCGCCCAGCGCCTCCACGAGATCCTCGAGCAGGGTCCAGTTCTCGGGATCCTGCATGCCGCGTCCGCCCGCAACGACCACCGAAGCCTCGGTGACGTCGAGCTGGTCGCGCTCCGAGGCCTCGAATCCGGTCACCCGCACTCGAGATGCCCCCTCGATACCGGGGACCTGTTCGACCGCACCGGCTCCCGGACGTTCCTCGGCGGGAAAGACGTTGGCCCGAACCGTCATGAGCGCCGGCGCGGCGGCGAACCGGAGGGTCGCGATCGCCTTTCCGGCGTACATGGGCCGCTTCACCGTGATGGACCCGCCTTCGGTCGCGACTGCGGTGACTTCGGTCGCGAGACCGCTTCCCAGCCGACCGGCCACGCGAGGCGCCAGGTCCTTCCCCTGCGCGCTGGCCGGGAAGAGGACCGCCGCATACTCGCCCGACTTCACCGTCGAGACTACGGCGGCCGTCGCGGCGTCGGGCTGGTACAGTTCGTAGGCCGCGTCCTCGGCGACCATGATGCGATCGGCACCGAACTCGCCGAGCCCGCCGGCCGCTCCGGCCGTGCCTGCGCCACCGAGCGCCACGACGTGCACCGCGCCCCCGAGATCGTTCGCCAGCGTCCGCGCCGCCGACACGGTCTCGCGCGCCGCCTTCCCGACCTGTCCGTCGCGGATCTCCGCGAATGCGAGAACGTCGGCCATCAGAGCACCTTCGCTTCCTGGCGGAGCGCCGCGACAAGCTCCGGGACGGCCCCGGCGCCCTCGCCCACGATCCGCCCCGCGGCTGGTGCCGGCGGCTCCTCGAGCTCGACCAGTTCCAGCGATGGCGCTTCAAGCGTGACGTCCTTCTCCTCGAGCGGCTTCTTCTTCGCTGCCATGATCCCCTTGAGATTCGGCAACCTCGGCTCGTTCAGCCCCTTCTGCGCCGAGACGACGGCAGGTAGCGTGAACTCGACGATCTCGTGCCCCCCTTCGACCTCACGCTTCGCGACGGCGTCGCGCCCCGAAATCTCGAGTCCCACGACGACCGAAGCACAGGGCAGCCCGAGCATCTCGGCGACCATCTGAGGCACCTGCATATTGTCGTCGTCGATGGCCTGTTTGCCGAACAGGAGGAGGTCGAACTCGCGGCCCGCGATCTCCGCCGCCAGCGCCCGGGCGACCGGCAAACCGTCATGGGATCCCTCGCAGGAGAGAAGCACGGCCTCGTCCGCACCCATGGCGAGCGCGGACCGCAGCGTCTCGGACGTGGCGGCCGGACCGAGTCCGATCACCGTGACCGTTCCCGCACCCGCCGCCTCCTTCCGCCGAATCGCCTCCTCCAGTGCAAATTCGTCGTAGGGGTTCAGCGTGTACTTCACGCCGGCCGGGTCCAGCCCGGTTCGATCCGAATCGACCTTCACGCGGGTGGCCGAGTCGGGCACACGCTTGATGCATACGATCGTATTCAAAGGATGACTTCTCTGTGTCGGGTCAGCGAATGTTCGGCCGATCGCCGCGGAGCGGGATCAGCGGCTCTGGTAGGTCTCGATCTCTTCATCGGTGAGCGAGCACAAGCGAAACGAGATCAGGTCGATCAGATCGTCGGTCACCGCCTTGCGCCGACGAATCCGTTCGCGGTCGTCCTCCGACTCGGGCACCTGGTTGCGGAGCTCAATGAGCCGGCCCCCGAGCCATGTGATGAAGTCGTGCGCGACATCGCGATGCTCGCGGCTGCGGTCGGGCTCCCCGTTCTCGGAATGGGGGAGAAACGCGTCGACGAGCGTCAGGAGACCGGGGAACACCATCTCGGTGAGCTCCTCGTCGCCCATCAGTTCTTCGTCTGTGATCTCCTCCCACGAGAGCTCGTTCCAGTAGAGCTCGCAGGCCTCTTCGAAGAGATGCTCACGAACCTCGGGAGGCGCGGGGTGGAGGACGATATCGCCCGGCGACATCCGTCGGCCGACGGCCTTCCGGATACCGCGGATGCGCTCCTGTACCAGCGTGCGGGCCGCCAGGCCCAACTCGCCCTCAGGGTGCGTCGCGTGCGTCGAGATCGGCTTCGTTTCGTCGTTCACGGGCCCGAAGATGCCATGCCTTCCGGGCCGGAACAAGGCGAGGGCGCAGACCCCCGACTCACGTCAGTTCCCGTCGAACAATCCGAGCGGCAGGTTGTTGCGGACCGAGTCCGTCGGTTGCAGCGCCTGCTGGAGCATGCGCTGGCGGAGCCACATGATCCGCACCCGCTGCGTCGGTGTCAGAAACTCCGCGAGACGACGCTGTTCGTCGGCGGCCACCTCGGCCACCCGAACCTCCAGCTGCACCGACTCGTCCAGCAGCCGTGCCATTCGCTCTTCGTCCGTCGATGACTCCCGGACGAGCTGCGCGAGCTCCTGTCGAACGACCCTCGCCTGGCCGGTGAGCCGTGCGCGGGCTTCTCGGGACGCCTGAAGCTCTCGCTGGAGCCGCCGGGTCTGATCCGGCTCGAGTCGCAGGGCCCGACCGGCACGCTGAGCGAAAAGATCGAGCAGCACCCTGCCCTGACGCGCGGCGTTTGGATTCTGAGCGGGAGCGACGTTGCTCTGACGCCGAACCGCGCCGCGTTCCTGGCCCTGCGTCGGCACCGGAAAGACCCCCGTGAGCGCCATAACCAGACCGGCGACTGCCAGAACGCCACGCCCCGTCTTCATCGCTCCTCCCACGGTATGTCGAAATCGCCTGGCTCGACCGAAGCCGCGGCCCAGGGGTCCAGCAACGGCTCATCGATGAGCCCGGCACCGAGCGCCATGCGCATCTCGCCGTCGGTCAGCTCGATGTCTGCCAGCTCCTGCGTCCAGCCTTCCATCGCCAGGTCGGGATCCCAGTCGGCCGCGCCGCCCGCCTGAACAACACGCAAGACGCCGACGCTTGTCAGGAGGAGGGCCACGGCGGCGGCAACCCGCCACGTCGCGCGGAGCCACGCCGATCCGGCAGTGCCACCCGAAGGAATGCCGCGCCGCGCCGTGATCGCCCGGTACGTTCGCGCACGCTCCATGTCGGACAGGGCCGAACCGATCGGTTCGGCGAGTGCGCGCAGCACCTCGACCTCGAGCCGGCACGACTCGCAACCGTCGAGGTGCCGCTCGACGTCTTCGGCCCCCGCAAATCCGCCCCGGACGTACTCCGGAAGCACATCCACCGGGTGGTCGGTCTGCACCGTCACGCTGTCCACGATCCTTCTAACACCTCGCGACCGTTCATGTTCGTTCCGCTCCCCCGGACTCCTCCGGAGCCAGCAATCGATTCATGTACTCTCTGAGCTTGGTCATCCCGTGATGATAGCTCACCCGTACCGAGCCTTCGCTGCTCCCGACGATCGCCGCGATCTCGCGATACGCCAAACCCTCGGTCGTCCGTAGAAGAACGGCGTCCCTCTGCTGATCCGGTAGCGTGCCCACGAACTCGAGTGCCCGGGCCGCCAACTGCCGGTCCGAAACCCGGTCTTCCGCTCCCCGCTCCAGGGACTCCGGTTCGGCCACCGCTTCGAGCGAGACCTGCCGCGCGCGCCCCTTCTTCCGCAGCGAAGACCGCGCTTCGTTGATCGTGATCGTGGCGATCCAACTCTTGAAACTCGAATCTCCGCGGAACCCGCCGATGGCGCGCGAGGCCTTCACGAACGCCTCCTGCACGACGTCCAGCGCCACGTCCCGGTCGTTCACCACGCGGCACGCGAGGCGAAAGACGAGGTCGACGTGACGCTCGTAGAGCACCCGCCAGGCGCTCTCGTCGCCCAGCTGTGCCTGTTCGACAGCCGCCCGGTCGTCTAGCATTTAGGTCGTTGTGACACATCTTTAATCTGCGCGCCCGCGGAGACGACACCGGAGCGTGCTCCGGCGGTTACTCGAAGGTGAGATGCCGCCGGATCCTGGATTGTTAAACGAGGCCCGAGGGGTGCAACGCAGCGTCCCGAGGGCGTGTTATCTGGTTGGGCAGGGACAATGTCCATGGCGTGTGAAGGACCCGCAACGGTCGCCGAGACGGTGACTTCGGAGCATCCGCCCCCCGAGGGGACCGACGGTCCCGAGGATCGTGGGGCGGACGAGCCGGATCTCGTCGCGGCTGTCCAGGGAGGCGACTCCCGGGCCTTTTCGACGCTGGTGGCACGATACATGGATCCCGCGTATGCGGTGGCGCTGTCGATTCTACGGCACGAGCAGGATGCGGAGGACGCGGTTCAGGCCGCGTTCATCAGGGCTCTCGACCGAATCGGACAGCTGAGGCCGGGGAGTCGTTTCGGACCATGGTTCTATCGGGTCCTGCGAAGCACCTGCCTCAATTTGCGGCGCCGCGAGTTGCTTCGGTCGCACCCCGAAGTGCCGGAGACGGCGCGGTCGGGACACGACCCGCACCGCGAGTTCGAGCGGCGCGAGGCGAGAAAGCGAGTGCTGGATGCACTCGACCAGTTGCCGGAACGGCAGCGCACGGCAGTGCTGATGTACGATCTTGAGGGGTACGATCACGCGGATATCGCGGAGATCCTCGAGATCGCGGTGGGAACTTCGCGGGCCAACCTGCACCACGGCAGGCAGGCCCTGCGGAAGATCTTTGCGGAGGATGGAGAGGCGGAATGAGAGGAAGACGCGAGTGGCCGGCCTGGCTGGAGGCCCTGCGACCCGATGAACTGACGAGGCGACGCCTTCACAAGAGCGTGATGGCCCGTGCCGAGGCGACGCTGCGGCTGCCGGAGCGCACGTGGCGCGACGTGACGGCCGGCTGGTCCTCGATACTCACGCCGATCGCCGCGGGACTCGCGGTCGCGTTCGGGGTCCTCGCCTACCGGGCATCCATCGGTACAGAGGTAGAGATTGCCGCGACCGGTCCATCTGATGAGGTCGTCACGGTCGACAGCCATGAAATCCAGCCGTTGCTGGGACCGGATGATGCGGGTCCCCCGGCCCTCCTGATCGAGGAGAACGAGTTGAACCGGGAGGCGGTCTTCCGAGCCGCCCTCGTTTCACGATAAAGCGCTGAAACGCGCGAAAGGTCCGCTTCGTATGAACGGTTCGAGTGCAAAGGCGGTACTGACACTGGCGCTGGTGTTCATCGCGGGTGCCGCGGTGGGTATCGCGGGTGACCGCCTCGACCTCATCCCGAGGGCCGCGGAGGCGACCGTGCCGGTGACGCCGGCCGGGACGCCGGCGCCCGCGGGTGGGCAGACGATCATCGAAGAATTCGCGGACGAGCTCGCACTGTCGCCCGAGCAGCGGATGGAGATCGACCTGCTGCTGGACTATTACGCGGCCTCGTTGAAGGACCTGCGTCAGAGCGTGCGCCCGAAGTACCGCGCGCTGATGGATTCGGTACGCGTCGAGATTCTCGAAGTACTCGACGACGAGCAGCGGACGGACTACCAGGCCCTGCTCGACGACCGTTACGGCAGCGCGATTGACGGCCCGTCCGACTCGAACGAGGAGTCGGACAACTAGAAGCAAACGTAGCGACGCGCCGTCGCCGGCCTAACGCGGACCCGCGACGGGCTGTCGGCAGATGCGGACCCGGCATTCGCCGGGATCGAGAGTCTACTTCGACCCTCCGTGGGCGATAGCGAAATAGAGGTCAGATGAAACGCAGCAACAGGTGGCTGGCAGTCGCGGCCCTCGCCGGGGCGCTGGCCCCGGCAGTCGTTTCGGGACAGATCGTCGATCAGGGGCCCGATTCGTTTCGGCCGGTGACGCTCGACGAGGCGATCGAGATCGCCATGCGCCGCAGCCCGACGCTCTCTCAGGCCCGAACCGGGATCGAGTCCGCCGAGCACAACAAGCTGAGCGCCGTCGGCAGTCTGCTGCCGTCCCTCAACCTGAGCTACGGGTATTCGAACGCCTCCACGGGGCGTATCGATCCGACGGGTCAGGGCATCGTCTCGACCAGCTACACGACGCAGCTCACGGGTAGCTACAACCTCTTCGACGGGTGGCGCCGGTTCACCGACCTCAAGGGCGCGAACCTGGGGATCGAGGAGTCGACCGCGCGGTACCGTGAGACCGAGTACCAGGTCGTCCAGCAGGTCAAGCAGACGTACTTCAATGCCGTCGCGGCACGCGACATCGTCGGGGTGGAAGAGCGCAGGGTGCAGCGCCAGCAGGATCAGCTCAGTTTCGTCGAGCAGCAGCTCGAGTTGGGCCGGGCCACGCGGTCCGACCTACTGCGATCCCAGGTCGATCTCAACAATGCGCAGCTCGCCCTGCTGAACGCGGAGAACAACCAGCGGACCACGACGTTCCGATTGACCGAGACCATCGGCTCCGAGACGCGCGTCGGGCCGGTCGCGGAGGCCACGCTCATCGCTCAGCCGCTCCCGTTCTCGCGGAACCAGTTGTTCGGGATCGCGGATCAGTCGGCGCCGTCGCTCGTTACCGCGGCCGCGGCCACTGAAGCGGCGCAGGCTGCCGTGTCGAGCGCACGTTCTTCGTATCTGCCCAACCTCTCGTTCAGCGGTGGCTGGGCGTGGGCGAACACTTCGTTCCCCCCGCAGAACCGGTCCTGGTCCTTCTCGCTGCGCGGCAGCTACCCACTGTTCAACGGCTTCCAGCGGGAGACGACCGTGTACCGGGCGAAGGCGCAGCAGGACGTGGCGGTCCAGCAGGAACGGGCCGCGCGCCTCAACCTGAGCTCCGAGCTGGACGCCGCCTACAGCACCGCCCAGGCGGCGCAGGCAGGGATCGGGCTCGCGGACCAGAACGTCGACCTGAGCGAGGAGAGCCTCCGCGTGGTTCAGGAGCGATACCGACTCGGCCTCGCGACGATCCTCGAGTTGCAGGACGCTCAGATCACGCTGACGCAGGCCGAAGTCGACCTCGTCTCCCGCCGCTTCGACTACCAGCTGGCGCTGGCGGCGATCGAGGCGCTTCTCGGGCGCGCGGTCGACGACTTCTAGACCCTGCTCCTGTTCGTTCCGCGGGAGCTTCCAGGACGAGTGTGCGGGTGGCCGAGGATGGCTGCCCGTTTCTCGCATCAGAGCGGCTCGGCGCGCCCGACCGCTCCGTCACCTGTATTCAACGTGCTCCGGCGTCAGAGTGTTCTTGAGCGCGTGAGACAACCAGGCAATTCAGAAGGGATGGAACGTGGGAATAGAACGAATTCGTAGGCCCCACCTCGCCGCGACTCTGGCGTTGGTGCCTCTGGTCGCCCTTGGCTGCTCGCGCGGCCAGGCCGTCGAGACCGGGCCGGAGCTGCAGACCATGACGGCTTCGTTCGAGAGCATCGTCTCGAGCGTCGAGGCCACGGGCACGGTCGAGCCGATCCGCATCATCGAGGTGAAGTCGCAGGCCGGCGGCGAGATTCTCGATCTACCCGTCGAACTCGGCGATCAGGTCACACAGGGAACCCTGCTCGTGCAGATCGATCCCCGCGACGTGCGCAACGCGTTCGATCAGGCCCAGGCCGACCTGGACGTTGCTGAAGCTCGCTTCGATGTGGCGGAGCGTCAGCTCGACCGCATTCGGCAGCTCCGCGAATCCGACATCATCACGGAGGAGGAGCTCGAATCGGCGATCCTGGAGCACGCGAATTCGAAGGCCGCGCTCGTCAGGGCCGAGGTCAATCTCGAGCTGGCGGCGGACAGGCTCGAAGACGTTACGCTGCGCGCTCCCATCTCGGGCACGATCGTCGAACGCTCGATCGAGACCGGACAGGTCATCACCGGCACGCGAGACCTCACGGGCGGCACGGTGCTGATGAGGATGGCGGATCTCCAGGAGGTCCAGGTGCGCATGTTGGTCGACGAGATCGACATCGGACGTCTCCAGCCGGGGATGCCCGCCGAGATCACCGTCGAGGCGTACCGCGACCGGACATTCCGCGGATCCGTGCTCAAGATCGAGCCGCAGGCCGTGGTCGAGCAGAACGTGACCATGTTTGCGGTCCTCACCCGGATCGCGAACGAGGAGGACCTGCTCAAGCCCGGCATGAATGCAGATGTGAGCGTCGTGATCGGCCGGGAGGACAACGTCCTCGCGCTTCCCAACAGTGGGATCCGAACCGTACAGGAGGCGGCGCGATTGGCCGACGCCCTGCAGATTCCGGGCGACGTCAACGCACTCGCGCAGGAGGCCCAGCGTGCGCTGGAAGGCGGCGAGCCAACGGAGTCCGCGGAGCCGGAAGAAGACGAGGAGATGATCAACGGACGTCGTGTGTCCGAGATCGCAACGATGTCGCAGGGCGAGCGAATGGAGTGGTTCCAGGGGCTCTCCGGGGCCGAGCGCGGTCGCGTCATGCAGATCTTCCAGCAGATGCGGGAGGGGGGCGGTCAGGCAGGTGGCGGCGAGACGGGCGCGGCACGCCCGGCGTTCGTATTCCATTACGACGAGACCGGCGCAATCGCGATGAAGGCGATCATGATCGGGCTCGGGAACTTCGACTATACGCACGTGCTCAGCGGGCTGGCCGAGGGCGAGGAAGTCGTCTCGATCCCCCTGTCATTGCTCCAACAGCAGGAGATGCTGGACTGGATCCGCGGGCGCCGCTCGTTGCCCGGAATCGGAAGCTGACCGAGAGGAACCAACCGTGCTCTTTTTCGAGATTCTGAGGGTCGCGCTCGACGCGATTCGGGCCAACAAGATGCGTTCGCTGCTCACCATGCTCGGGATCGTCATCGGCGTGGGAGCCGTCATCACGATGGTGGCACTGGGCGAAGGTGCCCAGCAGCAGGTCGAGGCGCAGATCGAACAGCTGGGAACGAACACGCTGTCCGTCGGACCAGGACAGAGCATGATGGGCGGCTTTCGTGGCGGGGGAGACGCGCGGCTGACCTTGCCGGAGGTAGAGAAGCTCATCGAAGCGCCCGCGATCCTCGCGGTCGCGCCCGAGATGAGAGGACAGCTCCAGGCCCAGTTCCGAGCAACGAACGCGAGCGTCCGCATCATGGGCACGACGCCCAACTTCATCGACGTGAACAACTATGAAGTGACGCTCGGCCGCTTTTTCGACGAAGCAGACGACGCCGGACGCAAGCGTGTCGCGGTGCTCGGTGGGGCGGTCCCGGAGCTGCTCGGCAGCGACGCGGCCGAGATGGTCGGTCGTACGATGTCGATCAAGAACGTGACCTTCGAGGTGATCGGTGTCCTGGCCGAGAAGGGCGGCAGCCGGGGCTGGTTCAACGAGGACGAACAGATCTACATCCCGCTGCAAACGGCCCAGTTCAGGCTCCTCGGGACCGATCGGCTGGGCGGAGCGAAGCTGATCGTGCGCGATCAGAGCGCCATCACGATGGCGATGGCCCAGGTCGAGGACATCCTGCGTCGCGAGCACCGCATTCCCGTCGGTCGCGAGAATGACTTCTGGATCTCCGACAGCCAGCAGTTCATCGCAGTCGGTCAGGAGACAACGCAGACGTTCAGCCTGCTTCTCGCGGGGATCGCCAGCGTGAGCCTTCTCGTCGGCGGGATCGGGATCATGAACATCATGCTCGTCTCCGTGACCGAGAGGACAAAGGAGATCGGAGTCCGGAAGGCTCTGGGAGCGACGAAGAACGCCGTGCTTCTCCAGTTCCTTCTGGAGGCGACGGTCCTTTGCACGGCGGGCGGACTGCTGGGAGTCGCGGCAGCGTTCGGAGCCTCGAAGCTGCTCGCGGACCTGGCGAATTGGCGAATGGCCATCGCACCCGAGGCGATCGGGATCGCGGTCGTATTCGCGGCCGCCGTGGGGATCTTCTTCGGGCTGTGGCCGGCGCGCCGCGCGGCCAGGCTCGATCCGATCGTCGCCCTCCGATACGAGTGACGATCGTGTCCATCGACCATCTTCCGGACGACTCCCGGATCTGGGTGTTCGGCGCGGCGGAGCCGCTCACGGATTCACAGCGCGCCGCGATCGACACCGATCTGTCATCGTTCGTGCAGACGTGGGCCGCCCACGGAGCACAGTTGCTGGCGGCTCACGACATCGTCGAGCATACGTTCGTGATCATCGCGGTGGACGAACGAGCTCACGGAGCGTCGGGGTGCTCCATCGACGCCATGACCCGGCACCTCGCCGACCTCGAGGCCGCGCTTCAGGTCTCGCTGCTCGATGGGCAGCGGATCTGGTATCGCGATGAGGGCGGAGATATCGTCTCCTGCGACCGTTCAGGTTTCAGAACTCGTTCCGAACAGGGCCAGGTCGACGCTGACACGCGCGTATTCGATCCAACGATTCTCACGCTCGAAGACCTCCGCACCGGGGGATTCGAGCGGGCGGCCGCCGACTCCTGGCACGGCCGCCTGTTGTCCTCGAGTCGGGCCTCCGCTAGCGGCTGACGCTCTGACAGACTCGGCGAGTCGGTGACAGCGAGCCCCAAGCTCGGCTTCATGCTCTCGGGCGGTGGCGCCCGCGCAGCGTATCAGACCGGCGTCCTCTGCCATATCGGCACCCGTCGACCCGACCTCAGGGTCCCGATCTACACGGGGGTCTCCGCCGGCGCGATCAACACCGGCTTTCTCTCGTCCTACCGCGGTCCGTTCGGAGAGGCGACGAAGGCGCTGCGGCGGCGGTGGCTGTCGCTCTCGAGCGAAGAAGTCTTCAAGGCCAATCCGTCGTCGCTCTTCTTCAACGGCATGCGGGTCGGCACCGCGCTCATCGGGGGAGGATCGGCGCTGGCCCCGAAGATCCGGAGCCTGATCGACACGTCTCCGCTCCAGGAGTTTCTCTCTCGGAGCATGGCCCCGGGCGCGATTCGGGAGCGACTGGATGCCGGAGACCTGGAGGCGGTCGCCCTGTCCGCGGTCTCGTATCAGACGGGCCGCACGGTATTGTTCGTCGAAGGCGATGCGCCGGTCCGATCCACGCCATCGAGTTCACACCACCGCGTCGTCCGCGGCCCGCTCTCCGTCGATCACATCATGGCTTCAGCGGCGATCCCGCTGCTTTTCCCGGCGATCAAGGTCGGGCAGCAGTACTACGGGGATGGGAGTTTTCGATCCACCGCACCTCTCGGCCCCGCGATCCAGCTCGGCGCCGGGAAGATCTTCGCCATCTCCGCTCGTTATCGTCGGACAGAGGCCGAGGCGAGGCTACCGGAGCACGTCGGGTACCCGCCGGCCGCCCGAGTGCTGGGGATTCTCTTGAACTCGGTGTTCCTGGATACGCTCGACTGGGACGCGGCGAACCTGCGCAGGATCAACCAGCTCGTTGACCGGCTACCACCCGAAACGGCGGAGGCCGACGGGCTCAGGCACGTGGACCTCCACATCCAGCGTCCGTCCAGGGACATCGGCCTCATCGCCGCCGGCTTCGAGGACCGGCTGCCAACGGCGATGCGATTCCTCGTCCGGGGTCTGGGGTCGTCGGAAACCCGCAGCGCAGACCTGTTGAGCTACCTGCTGTTCGACAGCGCGTACATCTCCGAGCTCATCGAACTGGGCGAGACCGACGCGGAAGCGAACTGGGAAACACTCGAGGCGTTCCTCGAGAGCGCGGCCTCTCCGCAACCGGGCAGCCCCTGAGCCCTGCGGACGCTAGGACTCCGAGTCTTCCGGATCCCCCCAGAGATCGAGCACCTCGCCCTCGACGCGATTCGGGGCGGCACTACTCCCCTCAGTGCGGTCCAGCTGGTCGTCCGCGCCGCCCGGTTCCGGGGTAGGCCTGATCACGGACGAGTCGGGCCTCGCCAGCTCCAGATCAGGCGTGACTCCGAGATAGTCCAGTACGAGCCGGTCCTGCGTAGCCACCACGATCTGGCGCGACCCGGCGATCCGGCAGAGCACCGTCCACAGGTCCTCGACGGCTCTCTCGTCCAGGTGGACGAACGGGTCGTCGATGAGAAACGGAAGTCCCACCCCGAGACCCGCGAGGAAGTCGGCCGCCCCCAGACGGACCGACAGCAGCGCCGCGTGGAGCTGGCCGTAGCTCAGCGGCGGCGACGTCAGCGCGACGGCTCGACCCCGGATCCGCACCCGGGCCTTGTCCAGCCCGTCGACGGCCTCGATCGGGCCCAGCTCGCCACCGGAAACCTGTTCGAGGTGAGCCGAGATGGCACCGAGTAGCCGCTCCTCGTCGGTCGTTCGGAAGGCCTCGTATGCATCGGCCACGAGCGAGTACGCGGCCCGATAGGCGGCGGCGCGGTCCTCGACGGTTTCGAGCTCGGCCCGTAGCCCCGTCAGCTCGCGCTGCAACGACAGGGCGCTCGCGTCGACCCGTCCCTCGCTCGCCAGCTCGCGCTCGAGCGACGCCAGCTCCGCCTGCGCCTCCCCCGCCCGCGCCAACCGGTCGCGTCGTGCAATCCTGACCGCGTCGAGTTCGGGTTCGACATCCGCGGGGAGCTCGAACCGCGACCTCGCGATCTCGTTCAGGCGCAGCCGCAACGGAGCCATGTGCTCGTCTCGCTCACGCGCGACGGCCTCCTGGAGGATCTCGAGTCGAGCTCGGGCCCGGTCGGCGAGGTCGCGAGCCTCGTCCGGCACCTCGCTCGCCCCCTCGGTGTCCGGATCGAAGCCCGTGGGAGCCTCGCCCCGATCCCCTGCCCCCTCCTCGTGCAGACGGATCGCCTGCCGGGCCGCGTCGAGCGCCTGTCGCACGGCCCCCTCGGCCTCGTCCCGCAGGCGTCGATCAGCGGCCTCTCGTTCGAATTCCCTCCTGGCGGCCGGCAGCATCTCGGGGGTCAACGCGGTCGCGTCGGGCAGGTCGCGTGTCAGGCGGGAGATGCGGGCCTCGACGTCGGCGCGACGGGACTCGAGCGCCTGTCCACGAGCCACGAGCGCGTCCGCACGATCGCCGCGGGCGCGTTCACGAACGAAGAGGAACCCGCCGACCCCGATCCCCGTCATGAGGGCGCCGACCCCGATCGTCGTTGCACCGAAGATCGTTAATACGAGCCCACCGAGGACCAGCAGCCCGGCCACCGTCACCAACGCGACAGGCATCTTCGCGACGGCCGGTGCGGACTGCGCGTGCAGGCGGACGGTCTCCTCCTCGATTCCGGCGAGACTCGGCCAGAGCCCCTCCTCGAGGGCGCGGGCGCGCTCGGCGAAGTCGAGCGGGTAGCGAGGCGTATGTGATTCCTCACGCACGACCACGAGGTTGAACGCGGCGACGGCCTCGTCGAGACGTCGCTGTGCGTTCTCCAGACTCCGGATCCGGGCGCGGGCGGCCTCGGCCTCGACCTCGAGGCGGTGCCCTTCCGACAGGGTCTCGAACGCTGCCTCCAGCCGAGCGGTTTCCGCGGAGATCGACTCGAGTCTGGCCAGCGCGTCCTCGCGTGAGCGGACGAGCGGCGTTCGACGCTCCTCCGCGGCCAGTGCTCCGGCGACCCGGGACTCGAGATCGGCGATCTGATCGGAGATCGCCTCGGTACGACCCGGCTTCCGCCGCCGCGAAGCCGCCGGGGCGATCGGCTCGACCGTTATCGGCGCGTATTCCTTGCGAAGCAGCGCGTGCGCCGACTCGACATCCGTATGTCCGCCCGCGGCCACGCGAAGGAGGTCTCCGCTGAGACCGCTCGTGAGCAAGCCGCCCTGAAAGATGCACGCGGTCTCGCGATAGTGGTCAAAATCGTCGAGCCCGATGGTCTCACGCAGGATGGCCCGGTACTGGCGGACAGCTTCGCCCGTCCGCGAAGGGTTGGCCTCCGCATCGAATACCGGCGACTGGCGCCCCTCCTCCGAGACGCGAATCCGGTCGGTCTCGAAGTCGCGCTCGAACGTGAACACCCCGTTCGGCGTGCGTACGCGGACCGCCGCACGATAAGGCCCGCCGATCCATGGCTGTCGCTGGGCGTGGGCCTCCCTGCCCTCTTTCCGACTGCGCTTGAAGCCGAAGAGGGCTCGTACCGGAGCCTCGACGAGCGTCGACTTCCCTGCCCCGTTCGGCCCGAGAATGACGAATGGATCCCCGGTTCCACGCCGATGCCCGTTTCCCTTGCCGGCGGATCCGTTTCCGCCACCGTTCCCGCTCGCTGCGGACAGGCGCTGTCGTACCGCCTCCCGAATCAGAGGGAACGACCCGGTATGCCGGCCGTAGTCGAGCGCGACCTCCTCGAACCAGACGGACATCAGATCTGCATGACCCTGAGGGCGATCCTCAGTCCCTGCTCCAGCGTCCGTCGCTCGGTGTCATTGCGCGCCGCAGTGATTCGGGCGAGCCCGAGACGGGCGACGTGTCCAGCGACCGTGTCCTGCCCGGCGAGTTCTTCCAGCCGGCGAACCTCGAAGAAGTGACTCGAGTCCCGCAGGGCGAGGGCTCCGAAACGCTCCTCCAGCATCGCCCTTATCGCCTCGGCATCGAGCGGGTAGGCCGGCTCGCCTTCGAGATCGACGGAAGGGTACTCGTCGGGCGGCAGGAGCCGAACCACCTCGTCGTAGACTTCCAGGTCGGTCATGCAGTCCGTGACGTTGATCGAAGCGGGGGATCCCACCTCCCGAACGCCGCTGGAGAGCCGTTCGATGTCCGGGGCGGCACCGGGCGCGAGACTCACGAGGACGGGTCCGTGCACGCCCGCTTCCGTGAGGTCGACGCCGGCAAACGAGCCGGGGTAGCACCCGCCGACGCCATCCAGCTCACTCGGTCCCCTGAAGCGATGCAGGTCACCCAGCGCCACGTAGTCGACGTCGAGCGCGTGAAGCTCCTCGAGCGTCAGCGCGAGGGAACTTCCCCCGCCCCAATGGGGCGCGCCGGGGACGGACCCGTGCAGGAGGACCACATGGACGGCAGGACGCGAGCCGGGCCTCGCCTTCTCGAACGTGCCGAGAGGATCAGGCTCTTCCGCCGCATCGTACGCGACCCCGTAGACCAGCAGGTCTCCCGCCTCCCCCTCGACTCGCGAGGGCTCGCCGAAGCACGGATCGAGAAACGCCACCGCACCGTCGAACGTTTCGGCATACAGGGAGGGGGCCAGGGCACGTGCATCGTGGTTTCCGGGGACCGCAAAGACGGGGATTCCGCTCTCGCTGAGACGCCGAACGGTCTCGCGCACCGCGATGACCGTCTTCTCTCCCGGGCGCGGTCCGTCGAACAGGTCACCGGATATAACGACGGCGTCGACCAACCCCTCCAGCGCCGTGTCCGAGACCGCCCGGAAGGCGTCGAGCACCTGAGCCCGACGGGCATCCGCGTCTCTTCCGAACCCCCCGAAGGGGGCGTCCAGGTGGACATCGGCGAGGTGCAGAAGCCGGAACATCAGTCGGTGCCTTCGTGTGACGGGTGGGCGTACCCTACTTGAATGCCTTGGAGCTCGTGGAGTGCCCCGGATCGACCTTCGCGGTCGGGTCGATATGGTGCACGGCGTTGTTGACGGCGATCGCCGCCTCGCCGAAGCCGGTCGAGATCAACTCCAAGGACCCCTCGTAGGATACGATGTCGCCGGCCGCATACACACCGGGGATGTTGGTCCGCATCCGTGAGTCCACCCGAATAGCGTTGCCTTCGAGCTCAAGACCCCACTCGGCGATCGGTCCGATGTTCGGCACGAATCCGATCAGCGCGAGCACCTCATCGACCTCGAGGTACTCGGACTCCTTCGTCTTGCTGTGGACCAGGGTCACGCCCTCGATGTGATCGGACCCGTGGAGCTCGCCGACCTCGTGGAAGGTCCGGAGATTCAGCTCGCCCCGTTCGTCCGCCCCGACCACCTGACTCACGGTTCGCTCATGCGCACGAAAGCGATCGGAGCGGTGAATCTGCGTGAGCTCGCTCGCGATGTCGCGCAGCGCCCAGCTCCAGTCGAAGGCGGAGTCCCCTCCGCCCACGATCAGCACCCTGCGGTCACGGTAGACCTCCGGGTCCTTCACGTGGCTCACGAGACCCTTCTTCCAGAAGTCTTCCCACCGGTCGACGTTGAGCGTCCGGCTCTTGAAGGCTCCCTTGCCCGCCGCAATGACCACCGACCGGGTCGGCAGCGTCCCCTCGTCGGTCTCGATCTCGAAGATGTCGCCGGTCGGATTCAGGGCGTTCACCCGCTGCTCGAGACACACCTCGGCGTCGAACTGGAGCGCCTGCTCCACGAGATCCCTCGCGAGGTCCTTGGCCAGGATCCTGGGGAACCCGGCGACATCGAAGATGTCCTTCTCGGGATAGAGAGCAGTGAGCTGGCCGCCGAGCTCGGGGAGCACGTCGATGATGCGCGCCGTGACGCCCCTCATCCCGGCGTAGAACAGGCCATACAGACCCGTCGGTCCGCCGCCGATGATCGTGATGTCCTTGATGTCCGAACTCAAACCGCCGTCACCTCACCACCGCCGCGCGGGGATCGTCTCGAGGGGTGTCAGGCCGCCTGCTCGCCCCAGTCTCTTCGCAGGGCGCGGTCGCCGTAGTCGATGATCGAAATGACCGAGACCAGGCCGACAGACAGCACGAGCAGCGGAACATATCGGGGACCGAAGATCAGAGCGAGCAGCGCCAGAAGCTGAAGCGCCGTGGCCATCTTCCCGGGCCAGCGCGGGCGGAATGGTATGACCAGACCGACCAGCCGACCCGCCAGATACGACCCTCCCGCATACAGGTCTCGAAGGATCAGAATCATGAACCCCGCACCACTCAGATCGCCGCGCGAAAGGAAGGCCGTGAGCGCGAACAGCACGAACACCTTGTCGCAGAGCGGGTCCAGCACGAGACCGATGTGCGACTGAGTGCCGCTCACGCGGGCGATGAACCCGTCGAGCGCATCCGTCGCTGCCGCCGCGAGGATGATGACGGCCAGCCAGTTCGGGTCGGGCGTCGCGAGAAACACGACTCCGAGTGGGATTCGCGCCAGCGACAACAGATTCGACAGGGTAAGGAACCCCGCATCATGCTCCTGGTGAGTCATGCCCCCCCGGCATCCGATCCGGTCACGACGAGCTCGATTATTTCGAGACGGGAGAGGAAGATGCACCGGGAGGGCCCGGAGCGACCAGACCGCCGTCGGACGACCCATCGACGCGCAGGGTGCTAGACGGCCGCCAGTTCGGGATCGGTGACCGCGCGGTTCCGCGGGTCGAGCATCACGAACTCCTCGACGACCACATCCACGGTAGGGATGACGACGCCGTCACGCTCGAACGAGCCGTACTCGAGGCGACCCTCCACGTAGAGTCGGTTTCCCTTCCCCACGTACTCGTGGATGGTCTCCGCGGCGCGGCCCCAGAACGTCAACCGGTGCCAGTCGGTGCGCTCCTGCGTCTCGCCGTTTCTTCGAATCTGGCGGTTCGTTGCGAGCGAGACGTGTGCAACCGCGTTTCCGTTCGTGGTTTCCTTGAGGTCCGGGTCGCTGCCGGTGTTTCCGACGAGGATCACCCGGTTCACGGATCGAGACATTCCGCATCCTTTCTCTCAGGCCTCTGTTCCGGCAGATGCCGGATCGACGATTCAGAGTCCAGTCGCGGAGGGGGCGTTCCGAGGGCGCGCATGCCAGTCGGCGAAGTGGACGGTGTTATCTTGCGTCGCGGATATCGAAGCGGAGCGGCCGCGCCGTCGAATCGAGAGCGATGACCAGCGACTACGACACAGCCGAGATGCGTCGAGTCAGGGCGGGGGCCCTGCTCATCGCCATCATCATCGCCGTGTCCGTGCTCGTCTTCTTTCTCGACGCGCTGATCCGCGCGACGACCGAGGGCCCTCGCATCACCGTGACCACGGGGTCGGCGACCGGCGTTGAGCCCGGAACCGCCGTCTGGGTGGCGGGGAGAGATGTCGGGCGCGTCCTGTCCGTAGAGTTCAGCGATCCCACGCGCGGCAGGGACAGGGTCGTCATCGGAGCCGTGCTGGACCGGGGCGTCGAAGGGTTCATCCGATCGGACGCCGCCGTGACGATTCAACCGGGGGCGCTACTCGAGCCTGTCATCATCTCGATCGCCCCGGGAACGGCTTCGCTGCCACCGTGGGACCTGAACGAAGCTTTCGTGACGCGCGGCGAGTCCATCGGACTCGAGGCGCTGCTCGAGCTCCGCGAAGACCTCAGAGCGTCCGGGGAAGGGCTTCGTACCGAGGCCGACCGACTGAGGACCGCGATTCGGGCGGGGGGAGGCACCCTGGCGTCGCTCACCGAGAACGCGGAAGGGTTTCGGGAGACGCGGTCCCTCGCGCAGTCGGCCGCCGAGGGCCTCGCGCGCGACTACCCCGACGGCACAGCCGCTCGCCTCGCGGCCGACACGATCATGACGCAACGAATCGCTCGCTTGAGGGGCAGGATGGCCGCGCTGGATACCCTTTCGACCCGGGATCGCGCGGTCCGTAGCTTCGAGGAGACGACGGCTGCCGTAACCGCTTTCCGGGAGCGCATGGAGCTTCTTTCTCGGCGATTGGAAGAGGGCGAGGGATCGGCGGGACGCTGGCGACAGGACGGCGAGCTGCGACGGCAGCTAGCGCTGCTGAGGGCGCGGATCGACTCGACGACGGTCGAGTTGATGAAGGCTCCGGATCGCTGGCTGCGCGTAAAAGTCTTCTAGCTTCCGGTCAGGGCGCCTGGCCACTCGCCCCGGGGCCTCGGGGACGCGGCAGGCCGCCTTGCAGCACGAACTTCACCAGTTCCGTCTTCTTGCCCTGCTTCTTCCTGAGCGCGACCACGATGTGATCGACGATCAGATCCCGATCCTCCAGCGCGACCTCGAAATCCACCTCGCCGTCCGCCGAGGTGATCCGCGTGCGAATCGAACGCCCCGGATCGGCCTCCGCCGCCCGGGCCGGGTTGCGGAAGATCGTGAGAGACGACCGCCGCCGACCGCGAGGCAGATGTCGAGAGATCTTCACCTGTCGAAGCCAGTCGGGCTGGAAGCTGATCCGCCACAGATTCCCAAGCTGGTCTAGACCGCGCCCCTCACGATTATGTCGCGCCATGTGTCAGTCTTTCCGTGCGTCGAACGTTCCTTGACCGGTTTCCAGGCAGCCGTTATGCTCGCCTTTGTCCAACCCAACCGCACCAGCAGCAGTGTCATCTACCAGCCAGTCGAAGTCTCCCGGACGCGACCGGCGTAGCCCGATTCTATTCAGCCTTTTGAACCACACCGCCCGACCCGGACCTCACTACCGGTGTCGACCCGCATCCACTCTTTACGGGAGCAGACCACAGTGGACATCGCCGACCTGAAATCCAAGTCCATCGGCGAACTTCACGACCTGGCCGAAGAACTCGACATCGCGAACTTCTCCGGTCTTCGCAAGCAGGACCTCATCTTCAGGATCGAACAGAACCTGCTGGATGGAGACACGGTGCTGCGGGGCGAGGGAGTGCTGGAGATCCTCCCCGAGGGGTACGGGTTCCTCCGAAGCCAGGACTGGAACTACCTGTACGGACCCGACGACATCTACGTCTCGCCATCGCAGATCAAGCGTTTCGACATGCGGACGGGAGACACCATCCAGGGCCAGGTCCGGCCGCCCAAGGAAGGCGAGCGATACCTCGCGCTCCTGAAGGTGGAGAGCGTGAACGGTGAGGATCCGGAGAAGGCGAAGCACCGCATCGCGTTCGACAACCTTCGCCCGCGGTATCCGGAGCAGAAGCTCCAGCTCGAGCAGAAGAGCGGCGACGTCTCGATGCGAATCCTCGATCTGATCGCGCCGATCGGACGCGGACAGCGCAGCCTCATCGTGTCGCCGCCGAAGGCCGGAAAGACGATTCTCCTGCAGAAGATCGCGAACGCGATCATCGAGAATCAGCCCGACGTGACGGTCATCGTCCTCCTGATCGACGAACGACCCGAGGAAGTCACGGACATGGAGGAGAACGTTCCGGCCGAGATCATCTCCTCGACCTTCGACGAGCCGGCGGACCGCCACACGCAGGTCGCGGAGATGGTGCTGGAGAAGGCCAAGCGGCTCGTCGAATACCAGCACGATGTGGTGATTTTGCTCGACTCGATCACCCGACTCGCACGCGCGTACAACACGACGGTGCCGCACTCCGGCAAGATCCTCTCGGGTGGTGTCGACGCGAACGCCCTCCACAAGCCGAAGCGTTTCTTCGGTGCTGCACGCAACATCGAGGAGGGCGGCAGCCTGACCATCATTGCGACCGCCCTGATCGAGACGGGGAGCCGGATGGACGAGGTCATCTTCGAAGAGTTCAAGGGCACGGGTAACAGCGAGGTTCTCCTCGACCGGCAGATCGCGGACAAGCGCATCTACCCGGCGATCGATCTCGGGCGTTCGAGCACGCGGAAGGAGGAGCTTCTCCTCAGCGATGTCGAGCTGAACCGGATGTACCTGCTGCGGAACTTCCTGTCGGACATGACGTCGGCCGAAGCGATCCAGTTCATGATCGAGCGTCTCAACCGGACCGAGAACAACCAGGAGTTCATGGACTCCATGGCGGGAGGCGAGTAGCCGGACCGGCGTCATGACGCTCAACAGACCGATCGTGATCTTCGGGACGGGCCGCGGCGGAACGTCCATCTTCCACTCGGTGATGGCGAACCACCCGCGGGCCGCCTGGCTGACGCCAGCGGTGAACCGCGCACCGGACCGTCCCACCCGTGGTGGGCAAGTTATGCGGCTGCTCGACATCCCGGTGCTCGGACGGCGTATCCGTGGACTCCACCCCCCGATCGAATGCTACCGATTCTGGGACCATATCTCGCCGGGTTTCTCCTCCTCGTCGCGGGATCTGACGCCGAAAGATCTCCCCCCCGGCGGCGCACAGCGAATCCGCGAGGCGCTCGGCGCGGTTCCAACGCGAAAGCGTGATCGACTTCTCCTCAAAATCACCGGCTGGCCTCGCCTCGCGTTTCTTTCGGCCGCGCTTCCGGACGCGAGGTTCATCCACGTGAAACGCGACGGTCGGGCGGTCGCGAACTCCCTGCTTCACGTGTCGTTCTGGCGCGGATGGGAGGGTCCCGAGGGGTGGAGATGGGGACCGCTCCCGCCGGATCTCGAAGCCGAGTGGGAGGCGCATTCCCGGTCGCCGGCGGCACTCGCCGGCATCCAGTGGCGCATCCACATGGCCGCGGCGACCAGCGCGATGGAGGCGGCACCGGAGGGTACGGCGTGCGAGGTTTCCTACGAGGACCTGTGCGCCGACCCGGGAGCGACGTGCCGTCAGGTCGCCGAGTTCTGCGATCTCGAATGGACGCCCGAGTTCGAGGCGGCCGTGCTCGGTACGCGGCTCCGGAACACCAACTACAAGTGGACGCGGGACCTGCCGCCGTCGGATCAGGAGATCCTGACGAGCGTCCTGGCGGACGATCTGCGTCGGTACGGTTATGATCCCGAGTCCCGCCCGAGCAAGGACGGTGCCGATGGCTGAGTTGAAGACGAAGCGGAACGACGGCGACGTCGAGGCTTTTCTGAACAGCGTCGAGGACGAGAAGCGACGGGAGGACTCCTTTGCCGTGCTGAACCTCATGAAGCGCGTTACCGGACTGGCGCCTGAGATGTGGGGCGGCTCGATCGTCGGTTTCGGGAGCTACCACTACAAGTACGCCAGCGGCCGGGAAGGCGACTGGTTCAAGGCCGGGTTCTCGCCCCGCAAGCAGGCCCTCACACTCTACATGATGGCGGGCACCGGGAAGCACCAGGAGCTCTACGACGAGCTCGGGAAGTTCACGACCGGCAAGTCGTGCCTGTACATCCGGAAGCTCGAGGATATCGACCTGTCTGTGCTGGAGAAGCTCGTTGCCGCCTCCGTCGAGTACGTCGAGGACACGTCCGCCGAATGAGCGATTCATACGCCGACGGGCTCATTCGCCACGGGCTCGAGGACGTGCAACCGCTCTACCGGCAGCTGCTGCTTCAGCTCAAGTCTCAGGACGCCTCCGCCTACGAGGAGGCCGTCGTTCGGTACCGGGAGCAGGTGGAAGCCGTCGTCGCAGACGCCGATGACCCGGTGGCCGTCTGGGTGGAGTACGGAACATGGCTCGCCCCCATCCTCATGCCCGGCAGCGTGAAGGCGATCGACGAGGACGGGAGGGCGACGGATGCCGAAAGCCCCGCTCCCCTCGGGCCATTGCTCCTGCACCTGCCGGACGATCAGAAGTCGCGCGCGTTGCTCCTCGCGATGCCGTCGGCGCCCAGTCCGGCGCAACGAGAGACCGCGGCTCTGCTCTGCTCCTGACTCTTCGGTCACGAGTCGGGGGATGCCCGAGGACGTCGGATCCGACATCGCCCCCTTCCGGGTGGCTCGATTCAACAGCACAATGAGCGAGTGACCCAACGCCTGGGCTTCTCTCGCCCAGGGCCCCCCAAAGCGAGTTCCCCGAGGCGAACGAGGAGACGACATGCCTGACCAGCCCGAGACTCCACCTGACGCCCTGCTGATGCAGGCCCTCTTCGGCTTCATGGCCACGCGCTGCGTGACGGCTGCCGCGGAGCTGGGTGTGGCGGACGCCCTCCGGAACGGCCCCCTCTACTACACCGATCTCGCGAAGGCCGTCGAGGCGGACCAGCGGGCGCTGCACCGCGTCATGCGGCTTCTCGTATCTCTCGGGATCTTCGCGGAGAGCGAACCCGGGACCTACGAGTTGACGCCGGTCTCGGATCTCCTGCGTTCCGACCACCCGCATTCCATGCGCGACATGGCGGTCATGCTCACGTCCGACTCGCACTGGCTTCCCTGGGGACGGTTCTCCGAGACCCTGATGTCGGGGACTTCCGGCCCGTGGCATGCGTTCGGAACCGACATCTTCACGTGGTTCCAGGACTCCGCCAACCTGCAGCAGTGGCAGATGTTCAACGCCGCCATGACCAGCTTCTCGCTCTCGACCAGCCAGGCAGTGATCCAGAGCTACGATTTCACTCCCTATGCGCGGATCGTCGACATCGGGGGTGGGCACGGCCACTTCCTCAAGACCGCGCTCTCCGTGGCGCCCGAGGCGCACGGGGTACTCTTCGACCTGCCGGGCGTAATCAACGATCTCGACCCCGGCGAGATCGGGGACCGGATCGAGCCCGTCGGGGGAGACTTCTTCGAGGCGGTGCCTGCAGGCGGCGACTGCTACACGATGAAGCACATCATCCACGACTGGAGCGACGACCACTGTCGTACGCTGCTGAGCAACATCGCCGAAGTCATGAACCCGGACGGTACCGTGGCGATCATCGAGACGGTGATGCCCGAGACGGACGAGGCTCACCCGGCGAAGTTCATGGACGTGAACATGCTGGCGATGACCGAGGGTGGGACCGAGCGTACCGAGAGCGAGTTCGTCGAGCTGCTTGAGGCAGCCGGGCTGCGGCTTCAGGCGATCCACCCGACCCCGAGCCCGGTGTTCTTGATCGAGGCGAGACTCGCCTGAGCGGACCGGTGATCCCGGTCAAAGGAATCGTGGGGACATGGTCCGCCAGCGAACGGGAGGCTGACTGGTGTGTTCCGGCGAACGCTGAATCAGCGCTGCGGATACCCCGAAGAAGACCCGAACTTGCCTGTCGGCCGTCGCCTGAGCACCCTCATCCCCGGAAGAACCCTTTTTTCCCTCCCAGGAGCGTCCGTCATCCCGCCATCCAGCACGAAGAAGAAGAAGCTCACGAGAGAGGTGAACACCCGGTCACCCGAAGCTCGTGAAACCGCTCGAAAGCTAGGTTGTCTGGCCCTTTCGTGGACTCTGCAGAAGCAGCGGCTCCTGGTCCGTGAACGTGAGGAACTCAGGCGAGCGGTAGCATCCGCGGCCGACTTCATGGGCTGGCGGCTGATCGTCGACGATGATCCGGTCGAAGTGGCGCGCAAGGACATCCTGAAGCTCTCGCGTAGCGGGGCCCGCGTGCTCACGAAGGAACTCGCGGACGAGACGGCCGAGAAGAAGGCAGAGATCACTCAACTCAAGAAGTCGATCCGAGCGCTGCAGAAGATGGCGACCGAGGAGGCCTTCGAGGAGCCCGTCGAGTTCAACTACGACCACACGGCACGCAAGCCTTCGCAGGGCCTCGTGACGAAGACCGAGACGCTCGAGCTGACCACGCCGACCGAGGCCGGCGACGCCGCGAACGCCATCGAGAACAAGCTCGAGACGTGGGGGAAGCTCCGCGAAGAGATGCTCATCGTGCTGAAGGGCCGCGACGAGGACCTCGATGAGATGAAGAGCAGCCTGGCGGCGTTCGCCAAGGACTCGGAGCCCCTGATCCGGCACGTCCTGGCGACGCTGCACTGAACCGGGGGTCCGGCGGGCGGTGTAGCCAGGATTCCGCTCCGTCCTGTCCCTCCCGGTCGCCGTGCTCGTCAGTTCCCTGCTCTTCGGTGCCGCCCACGCGATGCACGGGGCGCAGGCGACGGTCCGAGCCTCGATCATCGGGGTGGCATTGGCCGGCCCGTTCCTGGTGAGCGGGGCCCTGTGGGCACCGATGCTCCTTCACACCGCCATCGACCTGAGCAACGGCGCGACGGGTATGCGGGTGTTCTCCGTGCGAGAGGGCCCCGATCAAGCCTGACGGCGGCGGCGACCGCCAGCGGGTCGCGGACGCGACCGACACCTCCCAGATTCGTAGCAACAGCCACGCCACCGCACTCCCGACCCGGATTCGCCCGATGAAGCGACTGACACCGCCCTTGCTCGCGATGGGCATGCTCGCGATCTCGCTCGCCTTCGCTGCCGACGTCGTCGCTCAGGGCACTGAGCTCCGCCGCGGAGAAACCGTGACCGCCAGCCTCTCCCCCGGCGACACGGCCAGATACACCGTGGTCCTCGACGACGACTCCTTCGTCTATGGCGAAGTGGACCAGATCTCGGTCGATGTCGCCGTGAGGATCCTGCGACCGGACGGCAGCCTCGTCGGGCGCGTCAACGGACCCGGCCGCGGAAGCGAGAGGTTCGCCGGTCGCATGGAGGACGGGGGCACGTACACGCTGGAGGTCGTTCCGAACGGAGACGAGGGCGGCCAGTACGCGATCACCCTGCGCCGCGCCGAGGGCTTCGCGTCTGACCCGCGCCGCCGCACGGATCAAATGATGGAGCGCTGGAGCGGGGATTATCCCGGCGCCGCGATTCGCGTGTGGAAGGATGGCAGGACCCTGTACTCGAACGCCGTCGGCTCCGCGAACCTGGGCTACGGGATCCCCTACGCGGACGATACCCGTACGAACATCGGGTCGACGTCGAAGCAGTTCACGGCGTTCGCGATCATGCTGCAGGCCGAGCGTGGCGAGCTATCGCTCGACGATGACATCCGGGAGCACATTCCCGAGCTCCCGAAGTTCGACGAGGTCGTCACCGTACGTCACCTCATCACCCACACGTCCGGGCTTCGCGAGTTCCTGAACCTCCTCCGGATGACCGGCCGGCGACTCGATCGCGGCGACTGGATCGACCGGTCGGAGCTCATCGACATCGTGAAACGTCAGCCCGCGCTCCAGAACTCGCCGGGCGCGGAGTGGAACTACAACAACACGGCGTTCGGCCTCGCGGCCACGATCGTCGAACGGACGTCCGGACAGGACTTCCACGCGTTCATGCAGGACAACGTATTCGGGCCTCTCGGGATGAGCCGGACGATGGTTCGACCCTCGATCCGCCACATCGTGCCCGACATGTCGGAGGGGTATACCCCCGCGGAGGACGGGTTCCTCCAGATCGGAGATCTCGGGGGGGCCGTGGGCGCCGGGAGCATCTACGCGTCGATCGAAGATCTGCAGACGTGGGTCGAGAACTATGCGAACCCACGTGTCGGCACGCGGGAGATGATCGATCAGATGATGACCTCGTACGTGCTGACGGACGGCGAGGAGACGGGGTACGGGTTTGGCCTGTTCGTCGATGAGCAGCGCGGCCTTCGAAGAATCCACCACGGGGGCGCGGACGTCGCCCACCGATCGATGCTGGTGTACTACCCCGAGATCAACGCGGGTGTGACGGCGCAGAGCAACCACGCCGGGTTCGACAGCTCGGTGGCCTTCGAAGTAGCGGAGTACTTCTTCGACGAGTTCATGGAGCCCGAGCAGGGCGACACCCTCGCGGACGGTTCGGGGTTCGACCCGGAGAGCTTCGATCCGGAAAGCTTCGACGAGTTCGCCGGCCGCTATTCGCTCGACCCGAACCCGGACTTCATCCTCTCGTTCACGCGCGAGGGCAGCACCTACTACACCCAGGCCACCGGGCAGCAACGGCTCGAGATCGTCCCGACATCGCTCAGCACATTCCGCATCCTGGCGGTCGAGGCCACCATCTCCTTCGAGCGGGGCGAGGACGGCGACGTCGATGGGCTGACGCTCGACCAGAACGGTCAGACCCCCCACGCGACACGGCTCGCCGACGATGACGAGGTCGTCGAGTGGGAGCCGTCGGCCGAGGATCTGGGGGAGTTCGAGGGACGGTTCTTCAGCGATGAGGCAGAGACGTTCTTCGAGTTCACGATCGAGGACGGGTCGCTCACGTCCCACCAGCGCAGGCTGGGCAGGACGGAGCTGTCACCCGGCGAAGTCGACTCGTTCTCAGGTGACGGGCTCAGCTACTCGTTCGTGCGCGACCGAAACGGCGAGGTCGTCGCCTTCTACATGTCCAACGGTCGGACTCGCGACGTCCGCTTCCAAAGGGTGAGATGACTACGAACACCGCAGGCAGGGCCGCGCGGCTCACGGCGTTCGCGTTCTTCTTCATCTGGCTCGGAGCGGCGTACGCGGTCGCGGACAAGCCGCCTCCACCCGGCTTCATCTACATCGTCGGGTGGATCCTGGCGCTGGCGGCGCTGACGAACCTGCGGCTCCGTTCGTACCTGACGCGTGAAGGGCCACCCCCGTATTCGCGGCTCGTGGCCGAAGGGGCCTTCTGGGGGGCGGTCGTGGCCGGGGCGATCTTCGCGATGACCCTCGCGTCCGGGGACACGGCCGCGACGCGCGGCGGGTGGGTCGTGGTGATTACCGGGATCGTTCTCGGGGGCACGAACGCCGTCGGGATGTACGCGCTCGCCCGCTTCATCGGGCGCATGCCCCCGCCGGACGAGACTGACTGACCGGAGGGCATCTTCCTGGGGCTCGTCGCGATCGCGGCGGGGCCGGCGGGATGGCGTCGAGTGCCACAGATGCAGTCGTGTTTCTCCGGGGGCTTCTCGGCGGCGACCTCGTCGGCGAGCCGCTGCTCGAGGAGATGCTCGAGTTCCAGGAAACACCGCCCCTCGGGGTGGACGCGGCCACCGCGGCGACATCGACCAGCTCGGATGGGTCGCTCGAGTACACGATCGTCGCGGAGGGCGCCATCGAGGCCGAGCTCGCCGGCCGGCTCGAAGTCTCCAACGGCGGAGTCGCGACTCTCATTGGAGAAGGCCAGTTCGGAGGACGAGGCTTCGACGTCTCGCTGCACGCCGAAGGCGAGCGCTTCCAGTACAGCAACGGTGTGAACCGCGCGCCGGGGCCCAGCCCGCCGCGCCCCGGGAGTCGCTCCTGGTGGGTCTCGCGAGAATGGGGGTCCTTCACAACCTCGCGCGCCTCACCGAGGCTGCCCCGCCCGACCACTCCGAGGGCGGTGTGCGCGAGGGGGTCACCGTCGGTGGTTTCGCCGCCGATTCCGAGGGTATCTCGTTCGACCTGATGGTGGACGGAGAACCCGTAGGTTCGGCGACGCTCCAGCTCGACGAGAACGGTCTGCCGTCCGTCCGCCGACAATCGGTGACGTTCCCCGACGGCGAGATGGTCGTCACCGAGACGTACCGGTCGGTGACGGTGAACACGTCCCAGTGATCGGTCGCTAGCGATCGAAGGGGTCGGTGAAGCGGGCGTCCGTCAGTAGCTCCTCGTCCGTCAGTGTGCGGAGGAAGGCGACGAGCGCCGCCTTCTCTTCGGGAGTCAGTCCGAGTCTCAGCGGCTCACCGTCCGGACCTCGTAGTCGGCGGTCGAGTGCCGGTCCCTCCTGGACTCCGTCGTCGTAGTGGTCGATGACGTCCTCGAGGGTCTCGAATCGCCCGTCGTGCATGTACGGCCCTGATACGGCGACATTCTTGAGCGAAGGTGACTTGAATACGACGCGTTCGCCCGCGTCGAGACCGTTGCTCCGGCTGTCTTCGTCGAGAGCGAACGTCGGCAGACGGTGGCAGCGATCGCACCCGGCTCCTCCCGGTCCTCCCGTCGTGAACAACCTAAGACCGAGGTTCTCCTGGGCGTCGAGTCCGGCGAGGCCCTGGATCGGCCCCGGCACGCGCCTCCCGCCCGAGGCCGCCAACGCTCGATCGAACCGGCTGTCGGCGGACACGATGCTCCGGACGAACTGGGCCAGCGCATCCCGAAGCCCTCTTTCCGTGACTTCGGGAGAGCCGAACGCCCACTCGAAGAGTCTCGGGTAGTGATGGGTGTTCTCGAGCCTGGCGATCAACGCCGGGAGTCCTCCGGCTTCGGCATCGAACCCCATCTCGACGTCGTCCGTGACCGGTTGTAGAACCTGGTCTTCCAGGTCGGACGAACGGTGGTCCCAGAACATCGTCTCGCCCTCGAAGAACGTGGCGTTCGCCAGCCGCATCGAGTGCTTGCTCGTGGGGCGACCGTCGAACCCGACGCTGAACCGAGCCGGGTCCGTGAAGCCGAGCGCCTGGATGTGACACGAGGCACAGGAGGTCGTGCGGTTCAGGCTCAGGTCGCGATCGTAGAACAACACACGGCCGAGAGTCGCACCCTCGTTCGTCACCGGGTTGTCCGGTGGCGCGTTGTCGGCGGCCCGTACGGCCACATCGTAGTGAGCAGGGTACGCCGGGTTCTCGTAGTCGGGTGGGTTATCCAGATCGATGCCGAGCACCATCGACAGGCCGGTTGCGGCGCCGGACGGCTCCACGAGCAACCCTGTCTCACCACCGCAGGCGGCGAGGCCCACTACGAGTCCTGTCACGATCATCCCTGCGTTCTGCTTCATGTCCATCCCCCGCTCGCATGCTCCAGACTCTCCGGGCATGGACAACCGGTGCGCGACATTCATTCCCTTTCGGCCCGGTTGCGCCGGGAGACGACCCTCGTGCAGGTTTGCCAGCCCATGGGCGACGCGTCGCACCCGACCCACTCAGTCAGATCTGCCGTGAACATCGAGCGAATGAACAACCCACCCAACTTCTCGAAGCTCGACGTCGATCGTGTTCTGCGACGCGCTGCAGAGATCGAGGGGTCCGAGGAGTCGCGCCCGATCAGCGGGCAGGAACTGCGATCGATCGCGGGTGAAGCCGGGTTCGGTGCACATGCCGTAGAGCGCGCCATTCGCGAGATCCGGCAGGAGGCCCTCAAGGCGGTCTCCCGGACGCCGGTCGAGGTGTCCGGCCTTCTCGTCGCGCGGCTGAGCGCGCACCGGAAGATCCCCGCGCAGATCAGTTCCGAGGAGCTGATGACCGCCGTCAGGTTGCTCCAGCCGTACCGGGAGGGTCCGGCGCAGATCAAGCTGGACGCCGACCGCGTGCACTGGCGCGATCGGAAGGGGCTCCGCTTCGTCGTGTCGCTGGCCGGCGGCATGACGGAGATCAAGGTGGAGGTCGTCCGGCCGATGATCCGCCGGACCCGCTGGACGGGCTGGGTCAAAGCCGCCGCCGACCAGCTCGAAGCTCTCGTCCTGCTCGTCGCGGCCCGGAGCGCGGAGGATGACGTTGCGCTCGAACCGACCCTCATGCCGGCGGATCCGAGCCGGGAGCACGCCGCCGAGGGGTGACATCCCGGAACGCGGAGTCTCCGATCAAACTGGCGGAGAAGTGTGCGCTGCTGAACGAACTGTGGTCGCCTCGCGTCGTCGCGGAACTGAACGACTACCAGTTCAAGGTCGCGAACATCGAGGGGGACTTCGTGTGGCACGACCATCCCGAGACCGATGAGGCCTTTCTCGTTCTCGACGGAACGCTGTCGATCGATCTTCCCGACCGGACGGTCGTCCTCGGGCCCGGAGACCTGTTCGTCGTCCCGAAGGGCGTTCGACACCGGCCGCGCGCCGAACAACGTGTGAGCATGCTGCTCATCGAACCACGCGGCGTGGTGAACACGGGCGATGAGGGTGGCGAACTCACTGCGGACCTCGACCTCTGGATTTGACATGATCGGTTGCCGACCCGACGAGCTCCTTTCCCACTTCGGGAACATCGACGTCTACGTGTTCGACCAGATGCTGCGAGGCCGTTTGACGGCCGACATGCGGGTACTCGACGCCGGGTGCGGAGACGGCCGGAATTCCCAGTTCCTGATGCGCAGCGGCGCGGACGTGTACTGCGTGGATGCCGACCCGCAGCAGGTCGCCCGTGTGCGGACGTTGGCGGCGCAGCACGCTCCGGCTCTGTCGCCCGATCACTTCCAGGAGAGCCGGCTCGAACCACTCCCCTTCCCCGACGACCACTTCGACGCGGTCGTGTGCAGCGCCGTTCTCCACTTCGCCGAAGACGAGGAGGAGTTCGAGACATCGGTGCGGGAACTGCTGCGCGTCCTCATTCCCGGCGGCGTGTTGTTCACCCGTCTCGCGTCGACGATCGGCATGGAAGGTCGCGTCGAGAACACGGGCGGCCGCTGGCACCGAATGCCCGACGGGACCGACCGATTCCTCGTCGACGAGGACTATCTGCACCAGCTCGCCGCCAAGCTGGGCGCGGAGCTCGCCGATCCCATCAAAACGACGAACGTCCAGAACCTGCGCGCGATGACGACGTGGGTTCTGAGGAAGCCCGAAGTCTCTTGAGCCGAGAAGCGCGAACATGATCGTACGAAAGGCCATCTCCCGGTCGTTCAGGTGGGTTCGGTGATCTTCCCGGCCGGATTGGTCTGGATGAGGCTGGCACTGTGGCGAGCGGCCTCGACATCGGTGGAGGCAAGACCATGAGACGTTCGATTCGTGTCGGGGCGTTCGTCGCTCTGATGGTGGCGGCATCCGCTTCCACCCAGCGGGCGGAGGAGGCTCCGGAGGCCCGCGCGGTGGCCGAGGACGTGACGGTCACGATCCTCTCGTCCAACCTCGCGAGCGACGAGACGGTCGGAGAGTGGGGCCTTTCCGCCCTGGTCGAAGTCGATGGTCGTTGCGTGCTGTTCGACGCGGGCCGCAATCCGGATACGGTGAGCCGCAACGCCGGGGCGCTGGGCGTCGACCTCTCGTGCGTGACCGACGTCGTCCTCAGCCACTTCCACTTCGACCATACCAGCGGGCTGGTACCGCTCGTGCGCGAGCTGCGTGAGGCGAACCCGGACGCGATCCGGCGGGTCCATGTGGCCGACGGGTTTTTCCTGTCGCGACGATCGAACGGCGACCGGGAGTTGAACCAGATGATCGCCGTCCGCGATGAGCTCGAGGGCGCGGGTGTCGACTTCGTCGTGCACCATGAACCGGCCGAGATCATGCCGGGAGTCTGGGTGACGGGTCCGGTGCCACGCCCGCACCCGGAGAAGAACTATCCGGAGGTGATCGAGGTCGATCTCGATGGCGAGTGGGTGGTGGACCACGTGCCGGAGAGTCAGGGCCTCACGATCCGAACGCCGGAGGGCCATATCGTCCTCCTCGGGTGCGGTCATTCGGGAGTCGTCAACGCACTCGACCACATTCGATCGAGCATCGCGGACGCACCGATTCACGCGCTCATGGGCGGGCTTCACCTGTTCGCGGCGACCGACGAGGTTCTCGGGTGGACCGGCGACAGGCTCCGCGAGATCGGCGTTCAGCACCTCATGGCCGGTCACTGCACGGGCATCGAGCCCCTCATCCGACTTCGGATCTCGCTCGATCTCAGCCGCAGGACCGCCGTCGTCGGTGCCGTCGGGTCCCGGTTCGTATACGGCGAGGGGATACATCCGACGGCGATCGCGATGTAGGAGTACCGTCAGCGAGCCGCCCGCACCGGGACTCTCTGCCCGAGGCGTTCACCCCGGCCTGTCACGGGCGGAGCCGCCTAGTCGCGAGTGATCTTGACCGCCGTCCCGTACGCGAGCAGCTCGGCCGCACCCGACATGACCTGCGATGTGACGAACCGGACGTTGATCACCGCATCAGCGCCGAGTTGTTCGGCCTGAGCAACCATCCGGTTCGTGCTCTCGTTCCGAGCCTCGACGAGCATTTCCGTGTATTCCTTGATCTCTCCGCCCACCAGGGTCCGAAGACCGGCGATGAAATCCTTCCCGATATGCTTTGTTCGAATCGTGCTCCCGCGTACCACACCGATTGACTCGGTCACCCGATACCCCGGGATCGATTCTGTCGTAACTACGATCATGACCCAATCTCCTCTCGAGGAATACTAGAAATCGTCCAGCAGCTCCTTGTCCGCTTCGCGGTCGCGAATCCGCTCGGTGATCAGAGACGCCATGATGATCGCCAGCCCCAGGGCGGAGACCACGACGCCGACCCTGACGACCGGCGAGAGCGTCATCAGCCAGGGCCAAATCGCTCGGAGCGGTTCGACGACCCAGATGATCACGAGGACCACACCCAACAGAATCAGCCCGACACCCGCGTTCCGAAGCAGGGAGGTCATTCACGAAGCCCTCTCTCCTGACGTACGTCCTCGATCCGCTCGCCGAGGATCGATAGGAAGATGAACACGACGCCTGTCAGCAGGACCGCGACAGCCGTTTCGAGCTGGGTATCCGTGATGGACAGGACCGCCTTCAGGCTGGCCCAGGCCGCCCAACCCACCACCGCCACGAGGCCGCCGCGCCACAGGACCAGCCCCACCACCTGTGTCTTCTGCATTCGAGCCCTCCCGCACCGACGAAGCGTCGCCACGAAGATTCGGCCGACTGATGCGATACACGCAACCGCGGCCGCAATTCGGTGCGGGCTGGTTCGGCCCGTGACCCCCGCACATGTTCGGATCTGCGTTCGCGGCGACCAGCGGACGGACGAACCAGGAAGACGAGGCGCAGGACCGATGATCGACCCCCAACCCACGACTCTCGAAGGGCACGGCGTTCGGCTCGAACCGCTCGGGATGGAGCATCAGGACGGAATCCGGGATGCAGCCGCGGACGGCGAACTGTGGAACCTCTTCTTCACGTTCGTGCCCGAGCCCGATGGCACGGAAGCGTACATCCGACTGGCTCTCGACGGGCAGGCGGCCGGCCACATGTTGCCCTGGGTCGTCTGCGACGCGGCGACCGATCAGGTCATCGGCAGCACCCGGTACCACGACATCGTCGCGGAGATCGACCGCGTCGAGATCGGCTACACGTGGTACGCCGCCAGCCGGCAGCGGAGCCACGTGAACACGGCCTGCAAGATCCTCCTTCTCGAGCACGCGTTCGACGAGCTGGGGTGCGCCGTGGTCGGTCTTCGGACGGACATTCACAACCTCCGCTCTCAGCGGGCGATCGAGGCGCTCGGAGCGAAACGGGACGGCGTGCTGCGCCACCACTCGGCCCGCAAGGACGGGAGTCCACGGGACGACGTGATGTACTCGATCCTGCTTCACGAATGGCCCGGCGTCCGGCGGCACCTCGAGACCAGGTTGTGGCGGCACGGGGAGGCCGGGCCGGCCGGATGAGGGTCCTGATCTTCGGGAACTCGGGATCCGGGAAGTCGACGCTCGCCGGACAACTGGTCGAGTCGCACGCGCTGCCGAGCCTCGATCTGGACACCATCGTCTGGGAGCCGGGACAGGTCGCGGTGCAGCGTGCCCCCGAGGCCGTACTTGCCGACCTGCAGGCGTTTCTGGCAGCCCACGACTCCTGGATCGTCGAGGGGTGCTACGGCGAACTGATCGAGGCCGCGGCCGGGCGATGCACGAAGCTGATCTTTCTCAATCCCGGGCTCGACACGTGTCTGGCGAACAACCGCCGGCGACCATGGGAGCCGCACAAGTACGAGTCGCCCGAGGAGCAGGACGCCATGCTCGCTCCGTTGCAGGAATGGGTGGAGGACTACTACGAACGCGAAGGCTCGTGGTCCTACACCGCTCACCGGACGATCTTCGATGAGCACCCGGGAGACAAAGTGGAGTATACCTGAGGGCCTCGGTCAGCGGATCTCGAAAAGTGGAGCTGCCATGCACCTGATCTTGTTCCTCGCCCTCGTTCTCCTTCCGGCCTCCCTGACCGCGCAGACGCGTGACGCGGACGAGCGCGAACTGAGGCGGCTCCACGCAGACCTCATTCGGGCTCACATCGAGAACGACCCGGACCTCTGGATGTCGATGGAAGGTGCCGACTACGTATCGGCGAACGGGGGACGCGTGACGTTTCCGGCCCTCGCCGAACGCCGCGCCGGTCGCGAAGAGTACCTGCGATCCGCCACGTTCAGCCGGTACCGCGATGTGCGCGAGCCGATCGTGAGGGTGTCGGAGGACGGTTCACTCGGCTGGCTGATCGCCGAAGTCGAGATCGCCGGACACATCGAGGGGGACGACGGGGCGACCCGGAGCTTCGAGGAGGTGTGGGCCTGGGTGGAACTCTATGAACGCGGACCGGACGGCTGGAAGCTGGTGGGGAACGTGTCCAACAGCCGTCCCCCGGATCCTGGAGCGCTGGCGGCCCGGGAGGGCGGGCAATGAAGCGAGAGATCATCGGATCGATCGAGGGCGAGTACAGGCGGCACCGGGCGCTCGCCGAACGTGCGTTCCGACAACTCCCGCCGGAGGAGCTCGGGCGAGCGGTCCGGCACGAGAACTCCGTGGCCACGAACGTCTGGCACATATCGGGAAATCTCGAGTCCCGATTCACCGACTTCCTGACAACCGACGGCGAGAAGCCGTGGCGGGGGCGCGACTCCGAGTTCGAGCCCCGAGAGGGCGTGTCGCGAGAAGAGCTGGAGGAAAAGTGGGCGCGGGGCTGGACGGTCCTGTTCGACACCCTCGCGTCCCTGTCGGATGAGAACCTGTCGGACGTAGTCGTGATCCGGGGGCTCGAGTTGACCGTCCACGAGGCGCTACACCGATCCGTGGCGCACACGGCGTATCATGTCGGCCAGGTCGTGCATACCTGCCGGCGAATCCGTGGCGACGACTGGACGTACCTGAGCATCGCTCCGGGGAAGTCTGAGGAATACAACGCGAATCCGACGATCGACTCGGCCGGCGCGCACGCATCGCTGCCTGAGACCACGGGGCCCTGACCCCGGCCAGCCTCCAGCGAAGATCGCGCTCGTGCAAGTCGGACGAGCAATGCCCATCTTGCTGCCATGATTGATTCCGTGCAGGCCCTGATCGACGAGGCGTTCCAGGCGCGCCGCGACGACCGTCCGGCGGACGCGCTGTCCGGCTTTTCCAGCGCGGTGGACCTGGCCCGGGAGCACGGGCAGCGGACCGCTCTCGTGAGGGCGTTGAAGGGGCTCGGACAGATCCATCGGGACGGCGGTGACCGCGCGAAGGCGCTCGAGCTCTATCGGGAGGCGACGACTGTCTGCCGCGAGATCGACGATCCGCTCCTCCTTGCGCACACGGTTCGTCACGTCGCCGACATCCTGCAGGACGAGGGACGGGTGGAGGAAGCCGCGCCTCTGTACGAGGAGGCGCTGGCAATCTACCGCGCGGAGCCCGAGACCATCGACATGGACCTCGCCAATGCGCTCCGTCCCTACGCCATCCTGACGGAGTCATTTGGAGAGAAGGGTACGGCCATCGCGCTGTGGACCGAGACCCGCCAGCTCTACGAGAAGGCGGGGATACTTCCGGGAGTCCACGAGGCGGACGCGCACCTCGAGACGCTGCGGTGAACCGCCGGCTCACGATCCTGGCGACGGTCCTCTCGCCGATCGCCGGCTGTTCGCCGGCCGGCGGATCACCTTCGGACGCGACGATGGCGGACAGCGCCGGCATCACCATCGTCGATAATCGCCGAATCGAATGGGACGGTCCGCCCTGGGCGCTCGATGCGGCGCCGCTGACCGCAATCGGCGTACTGGACGGTAACCCGGAATACCAGCTGTTCGGGATCAGAGCCGCCGCCCGTCAGTCCGACGGCACGATCGTCGTGATCGACGAGTCGAGATCGGTACGGCGATTCGACGCCACCGGTGCGTTCTTGGGGAGCTCCGGACGCATCGGTAGCGGACCGGGAGAGTTCGTCGAGCCGACGCAGATCCTCATCGACGACGACGACGCAATCTCGGTCTGGGATGAGCGGGCTTATCGAATCACGCGACTCGATCGATCGGGGGATCTGATCGAGATGACCGGCCTCGCGGTCACGGATCTGATGAGCGTGATAGAACCCCCGCACTATCCCGGACCGGGCCTGCTGGTGGGTGATGGACGGGTCGCGATCCGGTTCGTGACGAAGGGCCCGGTCGGCGGCAAGGGTGCGGGCGGGACGGCCGCAGTCACAGCGGGCAGTCCGAGCGACCAGACGTACCGGCCGGCGACCGGGGCCGTGATCGTATCCACGGATCTGACCGCCGTCGATACGCTCCCGCTGTTCGCCGACGACGAAATGGCGCTCCTCCCTCCGGACGCCGGAAGCATCCCGATCCCGCCTGCCGGAGCGAAGACGACATCGATCGTCGTTCAGCCCGGTGGCGGCTCGATTTGCGTCGCCGAACGCCAGACGAGCGAGGTGTCATGCTTTGAGCCGGACGGCGGACGGAGGCTGGTCCGCTGGCCTCACGACCCCGTTTCCCTGACGCCCGACGATGTGACGGCGTGGCGCGATGCCACGATCGAGTCGTGGGGCCCGAAGATGAGCCGTGCCGAGGCGACGTCGCTGCTCAGCGAGGTCGCCGCCCCGCCGACTCGACCGGCCTACGGAGCCGTGCTCCTGGACCGGGTCGGAAATCTCTGGGTCCAGCGCGACGGCAACCGGCTCGGTGCCAGCACGCAGTACATCGTGTTCGACCCGACCGGTGCGCTTCTCGGTCCGGTAACGCTTCCGGAGATACGGATCCTCGAGATCGGCGAAGACTACGTTCTCGGAGTCCATCTCGACGATCTCGACGTCGAGTATTTGCACCTCTACCGGCTGGAGAAGCCCGCAGGCTGATCGGCCCCGCCGGGGCTTGCCGCCGCCACCGCCCGCCAGCACCCTGTTCGGGTCGTTCCGTCCCGCGCCCAGAGGAGCCGACCCGGATGATCCAAAGAGCCGCCATCTCGATCGCCACTGTCACGACGCTGGCTGTCGTCGCCCCCGCCCCCGCCGTGGATCTCCCGGTCCCGATGACCTGTGCCGACGTGCTCACGGCCGACTGGACGGGGTTCAGGGTAAACGAAGCGGAGGCGATGCCGGTGCAGGGCGAGACCCCGGCCCACTGCCGGGTCCGCGGAACGATCGATGAAGAGATCAACTTCGAGCTCCTGCTTCCCGTCGCGGACGATTGGAACGGTCGGTTTCTCATGGGCGGCGGAGGCGGGTATGTCGGGAGCGTCCAGAATCAGGCGCTGGAAGGGGCCGGTGAGACGGGCGTGCTGGGCCGCGGCTTCGCGACCGTAGGCACCGACACGGGCCACCAGGGGTCGGGGATCGACGCGACCTGGGCCCTCCATCGCCCGGACCGCGAGGTCAACTTCGGCCACCGCGCGATCCACGTGACGGCCGAGACGGCGAAGACCATCATCCGGCTCTACTACGGTCGGGACATCGAGTACTCGTACTTCTTCGGCTGCTCGCGTGGTGGCGGCCAGGGTATGATGTCCTCGCAGCGGTATCCGGATGATTTCGATGGCATCGTCGCCGGTGCACCGGCGCACGACTGGACCGGCCTCGGAGCCCTGTTCATCCAGACTCAGCAGGCCCTCTACCCGAATCCCGCCGATCTCTCGACTCCCGCGATCACGCCCGAGGTCGCCGGCGTGATCGAAGACGCGATCCTCGAAGCCTGCGATGAGCTCGATGGAGTCGAGGACGGGATCATGACGGATCCGCTCGCGTGCCCGTTCGACCCGACGACGATCCCCGGTCTGACCGGGGCGCAGCGACGCGCCGTCGAGGTGATCTACGGGGGCGCGATGGTGGGGGACCGGCAGGTCTACCCCGGGTTCCCATACGGCGGCGAGACCGACCAGGCGGGGTGGACCACCTGGATCACGGGCGGCGGAAACCGGTTCGGACCCGGCACACCGAGCCTGCACTTCGCGTTCGGAACTCAGATGCACAAGTACATCATCTTCGATGATCCCGAGTTCGACTACTCGACTTTCGACTTCTCCGATCCGTTCACGTGGGAGGAGCAGACCCGCAGGGCGGCGCGAATCCTCAATGCGACGGAGACCGATCTGACGCCGTTCAAGACCGCGGGTGGGAAGCTGATCCTCTGGAACGGCCTCTCGGACCCGGCGATCCCCGCCACCGGCACGCTGCGCTACTACGAGGGAGTCGCGGCCGGCGACGAGGAAGTCGACGACTACGTCCGGATGTTCATGATGCCGGGAGTGCTCCACTGCGCGGGCGGACCCGGACCGGATCAGGTGGACTGGGTCGATGCCATCATGGAGTGGGTCGAGGAGGACCTGGCCCCCGAACGGCTGATCGCAACGAAGGTGAATCAGGACGAGGTCGAGATGCGGCGTCCGCTCTGCGCCTACCCCGCGCGAGCGGTCTACGACGGTATCGGGGATGCGAGACGCGAGGAGAGCTTCGAGTGCGTCACCCCGTGAAGCACCCGCCGCCGGCGGACGAGCGCGCCCGCGGCGGCTAATCGCCTCGCGGGTCGGGGGGCTCGGCGAGACGGGCCATCTCGGCCGTGAGCTGATCGACCATGCGCTCGTACTTCGCGCCGGCGCGGTCACCGGCGATCTCCCAGATGCCCCGGGCGATCGCGTACGCACCCGCCACGATCGCGGCGGCGAGCCCGACGGTCAGGTATCCCCCGTTTCCGAGCGAGACGATCGTGATCAGGGTCGCAAGCGCGATAGGGGCAAAAGCCCCGAGCAGCTTGAACCCCGCATCGCCCATGAACTGGACCTTCGTCTTCCCGTCCTCGGGCTTCACCGTGACGTGGATGGTCGTGCCGTCGCTCGTCCATTCGAGCCAGTCTCCGACTTCTTCGACCTTCCCCTTCATGCGGAACACTCGACGGAGGATCCCGACGAGGTCCGAGAGACGCTCGCGAGGCACCTCGCCCTCGATCACGCGGTCGAACACGTGAGTCGTTCGGGGACCGAGCAGAAGGCTCCGATCCCCCGAGGCCGTGCGGTTCCCGAGGGACATCGCGGCCTGCCGCACCCGTGCCGGATCGATCCCCGCTTCCGATGCGATCGTCTCGAGTTCGCCCAGGGTGACGCCGCCCTCCGTGAGGGCAGGAAGGGGAGGCGTCACGACTGGCTGGACGGCCCTCGACAGGACCTCCGCGATTTCGTCGTCGTTGTATCGCCGCTCGTCGGCCATTACCCACCGTTCAAAGACGTCCGCAGTTCATTCGAACCGTCGGAGTATACGCCGTAGCTTTCACCGCATGCACACGGAACCGCCCGCCGGTTTCGCGTCGAAATGGAATATTCGATACCCGCGTGCGACCCTCCGACCCTCCGGGTACGTTGTGACGCCATGATTCTCAGACGAACGGCCACGATCGTTACACTCGTGCTCGCCGCGTCGTGCGCGCCGGCGGACGACACCCCATCGGGAGCGCAGGAGTTCGACCTGGTAGCGCCCGATGTGCTCACGCTGATGAGCACGATTCTCGAGCCTGCCGCGGAGACCTACTGGGATGCGGTCGGCGCGATCCTCGACACCACCGGCATCTACGAGTTCGAGCCCGAGACCGAGGAGGAGTGGGAACGCGTCCTCCACGCCGCCTACGTGATCGCCGAGTCGGGCAACCTGATGAAGATGGAGGGGCGCACGCTCGACGGAGACGCGTGGATGGGCTTCGCGCAGGCCATGACGGACATCGGTCGGGTGGCGATCGGGGCGGCAGAGGCGAAGGACCCTCAGGCCGTCTTCGACGCCGGCGCAGAAGTGTATTTCGTCTGTACCGCGTGTCACGCCCAGTACGCGCTCGAGACACTCCGGCCGAACGACGAACGGGTCGAAGCGGCAGAGATCGCGCCGGACGAGAACGACGACTCCCAGAGCGAAGGTAGCTGAGCCACTCCATGCATGGACTTCTCGAGTGGCTTGGGAATACCGCGTGGAGCATCGCGCTGCTCGAGTCGTTCTGGGTGTGGCCGCTCGTCGAGTCGACCCACGTCCTGACGCTCGCCGTCTTCGTGGGAACGGCGATGTTCAACGACTTCCGGTTGCTCGGGTGGACGATGAAGACCGTCCCCGTCTCCGAAGTCACGGGACGCCTGCTCCCGTGGACCCGGGCGAGCTTCGCGGTGATGGTCGTCACCGGGGTCCTGCTCTTCTACTCGGATCCGGTCACCTATTACCACAACGTCTTCTTCCGTTTCAAGATGGTCCTGATGGTCTTCGCGGGGCTGAACGCGTTCTGGTTTCATCGGCGCATCCACCAGAGCGTGGCGGATTGGGGCCTCGCCGACCCGTTGCCGAAGGCCGCCCGTCGCGCGGGCGCCTGGTCGCTCGCCGCGTGGGTTCTCATCGTCGTCTCGGGCAGGCTGGTCGCATACAGCTGGTTCACGTGCGACTACGGTCCCGGACCGTTCTTCGACTGGATCCAGGGGTGTAGCGCGATCGTGAACGACGTGGACCTCTACTGATGCTGCTTCCGTTCTTCGAGTGGCTCGAGTCGAGCGCCATGGGCACGGCGCTGGCGCAGTCTATCTGGTCGTTCGCCGTCATCGAGGCAGTCCACCTGGTGGGCCTCTGTCTGCTGGGAGGCGCCCTTCTTGTCGTGGACATGCGTCTCCTCGGCACGGGGCTCAGGAAGTCCCCGATCTCCGAGCTCGGGACACAGGCGCATCCGTGGCTCGTCGGGGCGACGATCCTCATGCTCGCGACGGGCGTGCTCCTGTGGATCTCGGAGCCGATCAAGCTCTACTACAACGACTCGTTCTGGTGGAAAGTCCGGGCGCTCCCGTTTGCCCTGATCTTCACCTACACGATCCGGAGACGAGTGGTACGGGTCGCGACCGAAGCGAACACGCGGACGCGGCTCGTGGGCATCGTATCGCTGGCGCTGTGGTTCACGGTCGCGGCCGCGGGCCGCTGGATCGGGTTTTCCTGACCCGATGGTCGGCTATTTCGGTCCGCCGCCAGTCCCAGCGGCGCGCTCCTGCGCCCTCGCCCCGCTGAGGATGTTGAAGAGGGCGTAGTTCGCCTCGTGACACGCGTACTCGTACACGCGCTCCGGTAGCCGGTTGAACGGCACCTCCCCGCCCCAGGCCGCGGTGTAGTACCCCGGATCCTCGACCGTGAACGCGTAGTTGATCGTGTTTTCGTCCACCCGGGTGAACCGCTCGGTCACCTCCATGTTCTCCGAACCGCCCGGGTAGACGTACAGCGTCGAGAGGAGCTGTTCGCGCGGGATGTTCGTCGTTTCGACGACGAGCGTGTCGCCTTCCCAGCGCCCCCAGGAGACGCCGAACCACGGCGTGAGGTCCGAGGCCGGCGGGGCCTCCTCGCGAATCGGAATCACCCGAACGTCGTGCACCATCTCCGTCATGATCATGACGTGGTCGGGCGTCTGCACGATCGTGTAGTTGTTGTTGTAGAAGTAGTTCGGAAGCATCGGGGGGCCGGCATTCGACCCGAAGGACAGGATGCAGCGCTCCGCGAGCGGTCTGAGTTCGGGGTGGTCGTACTCGCCAAACTGCTGACGGGCGAGGAACCACTCGCGTCGAGCCGCCTGGGCCTGGGCGGTCAGCCCGGGAAAGCGACCATCCTCGGGGACCGTGAGGAGCGAGCTCCTGGGCTCGCCGTCGTAGTTCGCGACTCGATCGCCGGCATCGATGTAGAAGTAGTTGTATCCACCGACGCCGCCCGCCGCGCCGGTCGAGCCGTCGCCGCCGACGGGCGGGGCCTCCCGGTCCGGATCGCTATCGGCGGACCGCGTTTGCTTCAGCTCTTCGCGTCCCCCCTCCATCGCGACGACCTGCTCGGGGGTGAGGACCCGTCCGAGGCCTTCGACCCTCTCGATGGGGGTGAGCGTCGCGTTCGACCAGTTGCCCTGCAGATCGGGGCGTCCGTCGGGCGTCCGCGGGATGGACGGGCGCTCCTGGCCAACCGCGACCGCGGAGGCGGCCAGCACGGCGACGACGCTCGAGGCTAAAAGGGGTCGGGTCGTTCTCATTCGGGGGTTCACCGTCTTCCGCGCGTCACGTCGTCAGCAGCGACCGCGCTCCTGTCGTTGACGCAGGCGCTCGGCGTCGTCCGGCGCGCCCGTACCCGACGACCCCATGAAGATCTTGGTCCCGTCGGTGAACGTGACGTCCCGGCCGTTCGCACGCTTGAGCGAGTGGTCCTTCGCCTGATACCCGTCGACGATGATCGGCGTGCCCGGGGTCAGGCAGTCGCGCCGAAGTCCACGCCGGAGCAACACGTTCGGCGTCCCGCCCTCGACCATCCAGATCTCGTCTCCATCTTCGCCCTGCACTCGCATGTGAATCCAGGAGTGCGGGTTCACCCATTCGAGTCGCACGATCTCGCCCTCGAGCCGGATCGGCGCGTCCCTGTCGAATTCGGCTCCGAACGCATGGTGCGCGATCACCTGACCGGTGACCGCGAGCGTCAGCGCTCCGGCGACCACGCCGAAGACCGCGATCTTCTTCTTCGAGATCATCCTCACGTGCTCCTTACTCTCGGTCCGGGTCGTTCCCGGAATCCTGGCGCTCCTGTGCGCGTGCCCCACTGAGCACGTTGAAGAGCGCATAGTTGGCTTCGTGGCATGCGTACTCGTACACGCGTTCCGGCATCCACACGAACGGGACTTCGCCACCCCATGTCCCGGTGTACGTCTCTGGATCCTCGACGAGGAACTCGTAGTTCAGCGACTGGGGACCGACTCGCGTCAGGCGCTCGGTGATCGTCGGATTCCCTACGCCCCCGGCGAACACCTGGCCGTACGCACGCAGCTGCTCGGGGCTGATGTTCGTCGTCTCGATCACGAGCGTGTCGCCGTCCCAGTGCGCCCACGACACCCCGAACCACGGCCGGTAATCCTCGGACACAGCGGGCTTCTCGCCGAACGGAATGATCCTCGTATCGTGGACCATCTCCGTCATGATCATTACGTGATCCGGCGTCTGGACGATCGTGTAATTGTTGTTATAGAAGTAGTTAGGCAACATTGGCGGACCCGCATTCGAGCCGAATGACAGCATGCAGCGTTCGGCGAGCGGCCGGTTCTCCGGGTTGTCGTACTGATCGTGCTCTCCTCGGGCCAGGGCCACCTCGCGGGCGCGCGCGCGGCCCGCGTCCGTGAGCGCCGGAACCCGTCCATTGTCCGGGATGGTGACGAGCGAACTGCGCGGCTCGCCGTTGTACACCGCGACCCGGTCCCCGGCATCGATGTAGAACAGGTTGTACCCGCCGGTCCCACCCGAGGCCGCATCGAACAGCGCGTTGCCCGTGAACTCTCCACCCACGGCCGGAGCCCCTCGGTCGGGATCGCTGTCCTGCGAGTTCTCCTGGATGAACTGCTGCCGCCCGCCCTCGATCTCGGCGACCTCTTCCGGCGTGAGCACCTTCCCCGCACCGGCCGGTCGCTGGATGGGCGTCATCGTAGCATTCGACCAGTTTCCCTGGAGGTCGGGCCTGCCATCGGAGGTGCGCGGCACCTGCCAGCCGTCCGGCGCCTGTGCGGCGAGGGCTACCGGTAGAGCGAGCGCGGCGAGCGCCAACAGCGCTGAACTGATTCGCATCGGTCTGTCTCCTCTACGGCTTCCGAATGGGGTTCTTGCGAAGCTCCCCGTACATCAGCTCTTCGACGAATGGCACGCACTTGAACTGCCCGAGCCGGGCGTTCGGATCGATGTTGCGATACAACGGCATCCGGATCGTCCAGGGCTCGGAGTACGTGTCCGGGTCCTCCATCGTCGCTTCGTACATCAGGTGGTCGGGCCCCAGCATGGTCCAGCGCTCGGTCACCTTGAGTTGCCAGCCATGGTGGTTCCCCGCCCGGTCGAACCAGGTCTGGTCGAGCTGACCCGTGACCTCGATGACGAACGTGTCGCCCTCCCAGTACCCGTAGGACTGGCCCATCCACGAGTCGACCTCGGGGGCACCCGGATCCTCGAAGAGGATGTCACGCGTGGCCCCGGCGTACTCGTAGGCGATGAAGAACTTCGAGTCGCTCTGGAAGATCTGAAACGGCATGTGCATGTAGTTGGCCCGCGGGACCCCGGGCAGGTAGCACTTGATCTCCGGGTCGCGATCGAGCCAGTTCTCGCGATTCTCGTTTCGCCGCTCGAGGGCCTCGGGCAGGTACGGGATCTTCCCGCCCACGACGACGCCGTAGCCGGACGGGACGCTGCCGACGGCGCCCATCGCGAGCACGTCGTTCGCCGGCACCGGGACGACCGGGCCGTCCTGCATCGCGAGCGCCGGGCGGGCCAGGTGCGGCTCGATGTCCCAGTAGGCGTTCCCCATCGCCTGCCAGATCCCGTTGAAGTCGGGCTTCCCCGCAGCCGTGCGCGGTATGTCGCCCCGCGCCCCATCGGCGCTCTGGGCCTCACACGAGACGCTGACCATGACGGCGGCGAACAGAGCGGTGACGGCGGCGTTGCCGAAGGCGCGCCTGCGGGCTGGGGGACGGTGCGTCATCAAGCGGTTTCCTTGGCTGATGCGTGTGTGACGGGACACCCCCGAATCTGGGGCGACACCCACTCCGGAGCCAGTGATCGCGTTCCGGCCACTCGTCGCCACGGTCCCGGTTCATGGCTGGCGCCCGAGATATCGCGGGCTATCGGTCGGCGCCCATCGATGGAGCCCGTGGGGCTTCCCGCTGGCCCGTCGGTTCGGATGGCGCGCCCGTCCGAGGTCGAGCGCATCGTGATGAACGCGATCGACCGCTAGTCTGGCTGTGCGGGGGGCGTACCGCTGGAGATCAAGGAGACGTGACGTGAGTGATCTGGATCGCAGGGGCTTTCTCAAGACGGCGACGGTGGCGGGTCTCGCCCTGCCCGTGGCCGGCAATCCGCGAGTCCTCGAGGCAGCCGTCGGCCGTCCGACGCCCGCGGCGTACGATCCGCTCGGTATCCGCGACCAGTTCCCTGTCACGAACGAGCTGGCTTACCTGAATACGGCGTCGCTGGGGCCGAGCTCGAGGGCGGTGCACGATGCGATGACCGCGTACGCCGAGGAGAAGATGATGTACCGCGACCCGGGCAGCCGTCCCGAGACGCGGGAACGAACGCGGGCGGGGTTCGCGGAGCTCTTCGGGGCGGACACGGAGGAGATCGCCTTCCTGTTCTCGACGAGCGACGCCGAGAACATCATCACCGACGCCATCGATTTCCGGGAGGGCGACAACGTGGTCGTGGACGAACTCCACTTCACGACGACGTTCGTGCTGTACCGGGAAATCGAGAAGCGGTTTGGCGTCGAGCTGCGGATCGTTCCGGCGACGGAAGGCAGGGCGACCGTCGACGACTTCGCCGCCCGCGCGGACGATCGCACGCGGCTGATCAGCGTGGCCTGGGTCTCCAACCGGAACGGCTGGCGGCATTCGCTCCCGAGCCTGGCGGAGGTGGCCCACGCGCACGGCGGCTTCCTCTATGCGGATGCCATCCAGGCGTTCGGAAACTCCGCCACGAACCTTCACGACGAAGGGGTCGACTTCGCCTGCGGCAACGGGTACAAGTGGCTCCACGCGGACTTCGGATGCGCGCCTTTCTACGTTCGCCGCGAGCACCTCGACTGGCTCGAGCCCGATCGGTTCGGGCATCGCCAGGTGGCCGAGAGTCTGCCCGATCTCCACTTCCGGCTGCGGGACGATGCGGGCAAATACGAGTACGCGAACCCCTCGTTCGGCGCGATCGCGGCGATGGACGCCGCGCTGACCCTGATGGACGGCGTGGGCCTCTCGCGGATCGAGGAGCACACCGAATCGCTGGCGGGCGAACTGTGGACGGAGTTGAGCGACCTCGGGATGAACATGTTCACGCCCCCGAACAACCCGTCGCCGATCGTGAGTTTCCACCACGGGCTCGACCCGCAGACGGTGAGTCAGGCGCTTCGGGAGGCGGGCGTCTCGGTGACGTTTCAGGAACAGGGCCGGCTGATCCGAACCGCCGTGGCGATGTTCAACACCCGCGAGGATGTCGACCGGCTTTTGACGGTATTGTCAGGGCTGGTCTGATCACAGGAGGCTCCCATGTCGATTCGCACCCCGCGCCGAGGCGCCCGACTCCGACTCCAGATCGGGGTGTTCGGCTGCCTGGTCCTGAGCGCCGGCTCGGCCTTCGCGCAGGCGCACCCGTCGGCGGTCGCCCCGGACGAGATCCGAAAGATCCAGAAGCTCGACCCGAGAACCGGGCCGCCAGGGACGCTGGTCGAACTGTACAGCGAGAACCTGCCGCTCCAGGCCCGCGTCGTCGTGGGGGTCGGCGCGATCGGCACCGGGTTCGAGGAGCTCGCCGACGCGGAGCAGGCGGAATTCGGCGAGGTCTCGGCAACGGTCCACGTCCCGGCGTCGGCGACCTGGGACCGTCCGCTGGTCTTCATCATCTTCAACGGGAACTTCAGTCCGACCGGGCTTTCGGACCCCTTCCACGTGACGAACGACGATGGGCACATCTACCGCGTGGGCGAGATCACATCGGAGGGCCCGGGGTGTGTCTCGATGAAGGACGCGGACGGCTACGCATACACCCTCACCGGCGACATCGAGGGCCTGAGACCCGGCGACCCGGTCGCCGTCGAGGGGACCTTCTCCGCCGAGAGCCGGTGTGCCGGGGGCGAGACGATCGACGTGCTGAAGAGGAGCGTACCGAAGCCGGACGCGGCGGCGGCACCTGGCCGCTAGTCCACGGCGGTCCGGAGCGGGCCGATGCGGGCCGGGCGAGCGGCCGAAATCGGCCGGAACGGACCCGGGGCGCTCGAATCGAACGAGTAGTAGATGAAGAAGACCCGGCCTCGCATGTTCTCGCGTTCGACGAGTCCCCACCAGCGCGAATCGAGGCTGTTGTCGCGATTGTCCCCCAGCATGAAGTAGCGCTGGTCGGGGATGACGAGCGGCCCCCAGTTCTCCCGCGTCGGGCGATAGGATGACCGATCGACGGACGGGTCGAGCACATCGAGTTGCCACGCCATGTCCGGGTGTGTCCCATCGACCTGGATCGGATCGCGCCGGACGTAGGCCTCGTTAACGATGACGCCATTCCGGTAGAGGACGCCGTCCCGCATGGCCACGAGGTCTCCCGGCAGGCCGATCGTCCGCTTCACGATGTCGACACCCGGCGAATGATCCGCGCGAAAGACAATGATGTCGTCGTGTCGCGGTTCGGAGTATCCGGGAATCCGGATCGCCGTCCCGGGGATCCCCGAGCCCAGCGCCATCCGGTTCACGAGCAGATAGTCGCTCACCGCCAGGGTCTCCTCCATCGAGCCCGACGTGATGACCGCCGTCGCGAAGACGAAGTTGCGCGAGACCAGGAAGATCGCCGCGGCGATACCGAGGGTCTTCAACCAGTCGGCGTACCAGCCGCGGGTGAAGCGGGCCGGAGGCGCGGAGGGCCGTGCGGTGGCCTTCGCGTCGCGTTTCGCGCGTCTCCTCATGGCTTGACCCTCCCCGGTGTTCGCGTGAGCATGCTCGTGAAGCGAGCACCGTGGATTCATGTGGGGAGGAGGACGGCGGCGCAATGCGCGTGACGATCACCCAGCTGGACAACCGGCCGGAAGAGCTCCCACGCAGCCTGTCCGCGCTCGCCTCCCACGTCCGCGAAAGTAGACCGGAGCTTCTGTTGCTTCCCGAGCTCGCTTTCTCGGGATGGCTCGCGGGATCGCGGGACACGGACGCGGAGGCATGGCGCGCCAGCGTGGCGGCGCACGAGCGGCGGATCGGCGAGTTGCACCGCCTGGGCGTCCCCGCGGTCGTCGGCACTCGTCCGATCGTCCGAGCGGACGGCACCTTCGGGAACGAGGCCTTCTCGTGGGGCAGGGAGGACGGCGCCCGCGGTGTTCATCAAAAGGTCTACCTGCCGGACGAGGAGGCGTACTGGGAGGCCACGTGGTACGAGCGGGGCCCGAAGTCGTTCGAGTCCTTCATCGCGGGCGGCGCCCGTGTCGGGGTCCAGATCTGTACCGAGATGTGGTTCTTCGAATGGGCCCGCGAATACGCACGTCAGGGGGTAGAGATCCTCTGCGTGCCGCGCGCGACGCCCCATGAGACTTCCGAGAAGTGGCTCGCCGGCGGACGAGCGGCGTCCGTCTGCTCGGGCGCCTACTGCCTCTCGTCGAATCTCTGGACGCCGCCGGGGGGCGAGGTGGACTGCGGCGGGCTGGGGTTCGCGATCGATCCTGACGGTGCCGTGCTCGCGACGACGTCGGTCGACGAGCCCTTCGTCACGATCGACATCGATCCGGAGCACGCTCGTCGAAGCAAGGCCACGTACCCCCGTTACGTGGAGGAATAACTCGGCCGTAGGTTGTCCCCATGAAACGAGCCCCCTCGCAAACGTTCGGATCCCGCGGGCTTCTGTTCGCCCTCGCGCTTCTCGTCACCGGGTGCGCCGCGTCCGCGCCACGCCCCGCGGCCGAACCCGACACACCCCGTCCGGTTGTCCCGGAACCCGTCCCGGACATCGCCGCGAGCCCGATTCCGGCCGACCGCCTCAGGGTGCTGTTCATCGGCAACAGCTACACCTACGTGAACGACCTGCCGCGGCAGGTCCAGCGGATGGCGGAGGCCGCCGGCACGGAGTTGTCACTCGAGGTCGTGAGCGTCACACCGGGCGGGATGACGCTGGAGCACCACTGGTCCGACGGGCCGGCACGGCGACTCATCCGGCAGGGGGGTTGGACACACGTGGTCCTCCAGGAACAGAGCACTCGCCCCATCGACGACCCCGAGCTCTTCTACCGGTACGCCCGGATGTTCGACGAAGAGATCGGGCGGGTCGGTGCCGAGACCGTCTTCTACCTCACGTGGGCCCGGCAGCACAGGCCGGCGAGCCAGGACACGCTCTCGGACGCGTATCTCGCGATCGCCGATGAGCTTGCCGCTTCGGTCGCTCCGGTCGGGGTCGCGTGGCAGCGAGCCCTCGCCGAGGACCCGGCGCTGGTCCTGCACCACGAAGACCGTTCTCACCCGGGACCGACGGGCACCTATCTCGCCGCGCTGGTGTTCTACGCGACTCTCTACGACGCATCGCCAGTCGGCCTTCCCGCGACGCGCTGGGACTCCGGCTTCGGGGCCCCGGCGCCAAACTCTCCCGAGCGCCGGTTCAATCGCCGGCCGATCGCCGAGATCGAGCCGCTCCCCGATTCCACGGCGACCATGCTCCAGCGGATCGCGGAGGACGTCGTGGAGTCGCAGACCGCCCCGGCGGGTTCCGGTGGCTGACATGCACCTCGCACAGGCGAACATCGCCCTGGGTCGCCGGCACATCACGAGCCCCGTGATGAGTGGATTCCGTCGGCAGCTCGATGAGATCAACGCGGTGGCCGATCGCTGGCCGGGGTTCGTCTGGCGGCTTCAGACCGACGATGGCGACGCGACGAGCATCCGGCTGTTCGACGAGCCCCGCATGGTCGTGAACATGTCCGTTTGGGAATCGATCGAGTCGCTGTTCGACTACGTCTATCGATCCGACCACCTGAACGTCTTTCGCGACCGGAAGAAGTGGTTCGAGGAGATCGAGGGACCGTACGCCGTCCTCTGGTGGATCCCGGCGGGCACGATTCCCGACGTGACCGAGATCACGAAGAGACTCGCGATGGTCGAACGCGACGGCCCCACGCCGGATGCGTTCACGCTGCGACACCTATTCGCGCCCGACGGGGCGCCCAGGCCCCTGCCTGAAAGGAGAGCCCAATGAGGTATCCGGCGATCGTGGCCGTCCTCGTGACCTTGCTTCCCGCGCCCGCGTTCGCTCAGGAAGCCTCTACGGGTGTGGTCCTCTCCCGAGACTACTCGGTTCAGGGCGACGTGGTCTACCATACCGCGGGCGGGCAGGAGATGAGGCTGGACCTGTACACGCCGCGCGGAGTCGAGGGGCCCGTGCCCGTCGTTGTCTACTACCACGGCGGCGGGTGGGTCGTCGGAGACCGGATGCAGTCGTCTCTGATGGTGCTGCCCTACCTGGAGAAGGGCTTCGCCGTCGCGAACGTCAGCTACCGGCTGGAGGACGAGGCGCTCGCCCCGGCCGCGGTCGTGGACGCGCTGTGCGCTCTTCGATTCGTCGGCCGCATCGGTGAACAGGCCGGGATCGATCCGACCCGCATCGTAACGACCGGGCACTCGGCCGGCGGGCACCTGGCCATGATCGTCGCGATGCTCCCGCAGGACAGCGGGTACGCGCAGGAGTGCACCAGCGTCGCGGAACTGTTCGGCGGCGCGCTGGACGATGTCCAGGTGGCGGCAGTGGTGAACTGGTTCGGCATCACGGACGTCAACGATCTCCTGGAGGGCCCGCACCGACAGATGTACGCGACGCAGTGGATCGGCGGCCTCCGGGACGGTGAGGCGATCGCCCGATCCGTCTCACCGCTGACGTATGTACGGGAGGGCCTTCCGCCCCAGCTCACCATCCACGGGGATGCGGACACGGTCGTGCCGTACGTTCATGGCACCCGCATGAAGAGCGCGCTCGATGAGGTCGGGGTGCCCAACCGGCTGATCACGGTTCCGGGCGGGGGGCACGGCGGCTTCTCGCTGGAGCAGGACGCCGCCCACTACGACGCGATCTGGGCGTTCCTCGAGCAGCACGGCATCATGCCGTAGCCGCCTTCCAGGGTCGCCTCGTCAGGGGGCGGCCCGTTCGCGCGCCATGGCGAACACGCGGCGGATGTCATCGAAGGTCGTGTCCGGGTGGTTGTTGTAGTTCATCAGCCGGTGATCGTCGATCCGATCCCCCCCGACCTCGGCGACGACCCGCCGGACCACCTGCAGGGCGGGCTGACGGTGCCGGGCCTCGCCCGTCACGTCGATCGTGGCCGCAACAAGCGCGCAGTAGAGACTCCAGTTCGTGTCGGACTCTTCGCATACTCGGTCGTCTTCGCGATCCCAAACGCCGGGATCGGAGAGGATCTCCGCGGCACGATCGAGAATGAGCACGTCCTCGGGACCCGGGGGCACCTCGTTCTGGATATCGAATCCGAACTCCATCGCTACGTCGCCCGCCGAGAACCCATCGAGCCACAACCAGCCGAAGGGAGTCCGGATGACGCCGCGCGCCTCGCTCGTCGAGGGAGCGATCTCGAACGCCAGCGGCCCCATATCGTTGACGTAGAGACCGCCGACCCACTCGATGTCCGCCGATTCGCCGGCCCGCACCTCCATCCGCAGGGGCTCACCGTCGGGGGAGGTGCACGCCCCCGTCCACACGTCTCCGTCCGTGGTCAGAACGCACGCGTACGACTGCGCCGCCGCGTCGACGGCGCACAGACCTGCCGCGGAGACGACGAGAAGGGGGATCTTTCGAACTCGAGCACCGAACATCGTGGCTTCCGGGTGGGGGTGTTTACACGGGGGGTCTCCGATCCCAGCATCATACGGTATTGGCCCCCGATCAGCTTCGGGCCACAGCGACAGTCGATCCTCGGAGAGATTCATCAAATGGCGAAGAAACAGTCGTTCGACATATCCACCGGCGTGGACCTCCAGGAGGTCGACAACGCCGTGAATCAGGCAGCCCAGGAGACCCGCACCCGCTACGACTTCAAGGGCACGGACTGCAAGGTCGAATTCGATCGGGAAGCCGCAGAAATCCGACTCGAGGCCGACGACGAGTTCAGGATGCAGCAGCTCACGCAGGTGCTGCGGGAGAAGCTGAGCCGCCGGAAGGTGCCGTTGAAGAACCTGCGCGAGAGCGAGATCGACATCGGGTCGCTGGGGCGGGCGCGCGTGACGGTGGGCCTGCAGAACGGGATCGATCAGGACACGGCGAAGCAGATCCAGAAGGACATCAAGGGCGGTGGATTCAAGAAGACCCAGGTTCAGATCCAGGGTGAGGAACTTCGTGTCACGTCACCCTCGAGGGATGAACTTCAGCAGGTCATCGCCTTCGTGAAGGGGAACGACTACGGGGTCGAGTTGATGTTCGGGAACTACCGCTAGAGCCTCGAGAGACACCGCCGATGGCTGACCGGCTGCGGTGGGACCGACGGGGATGCCTCCGTCCCGTGAGAACTCTCAACCGACACCGGAGCGGCTCCTCCGGTCAACCCCGCGAAGGCCCGCAGAGCCTGCGCTAGTGGTCCAGGACGAGCCGGATGCCCGATTCGACCCGGGCCATCGTGCGCGGGGGGATGCGCCCGGCTCGATCCCGTAGGAAACCGCGGTCCACGGTGACGAGCTGAGTCACGTTCGCGACCGTGTCATCGGTGAGCCCGGTTACGCCGGACGAAAGAAGGACGTTACCGGGCGCGTCGATCAACCCCACGTTCGAGGTCAACACGACGGCCAGTACCGTAGGGAGTCGACTCCGGTTGAAGGAGTCGGCCTGGACAATCAAGAGCGGCCGCTTGAACCCATCGTCACCCGCACCACCCGGGTCGTCGAGCACCGCCCACCACACCTCCCGCCTCTCGACTACCACAGTTCCACTCCGGCGTTAAACGCTCCGCGCCTGGGCTGCTCTCAACCGATCGTCCAGACCGGCCTCCTCCCGTCCGTACACCTCATTCAATCGAGCGGTGATGTTCGTCCCGCGTGTCTTGGCCACGAAATCGGCCACTGCCAGCGCATAGAGCCGGCTCCGCGACACCCCCATCTCGTGAGCGAGGTCGTCCGCGGCCGCAAACACATCGTCAGGAATCGACACGGCCGTTTTCATACTTGAGTTATACCATAGTATTACCCTGCACGCAAGTCTCTGGTACCGACCGGATCGTGGGGTATCTTGCGAGGGTACGATTCTCGAAGCCTCGGCCTATCTAGCGGCCGATCATTTCCGACCCGGACTCGTCGATGCCACGTCCCGAACATCGAAGCGCCCTGCCCCTCACCCTGTTAGCCTCAGGCCTGTTCACTGCCAACCTCGCGGCCCAGCAGGCCACGCCCGCGGAGCCCGTCTTCGCGGACGGCCAGGCGCAGATCGTCGAGGCATTTGCCGACTCAGCGAACTGGATCCGCCACGAGCTCTGGGTGGAGACCGAGTTCGACACGGATGGCGATGGACGGCCGGACCGCATGCATGTTGCGGTCGTGCGCCCCGGTCAGACGGATAGCGACGGCCTCAGGGTACCGGCCATCTATGGGTCGAGCCCGTACTACGCGGGAACGTCGAGCACAAACCGCCAGTACCTCTGGGACGTGCGGCAGGAGGTCGGTGGGCCTCCGCCCGAGCGTGTGAACGCGCCGCCGGTCCAGCAGCGAATCCGGCCAGGGATCTCCGGGGCGTTCGTCGGCGACTGGGTACCGCGGGGGTTCGCGGTGGTCCACTCCTCGTCGCCGGGCACCGGACGTTCGCAGGGGTGCCCGACGGTCGGCGGGCCGAACGAGTCGCTCGCCCCCAAGGCCGTCATCGACTGGCTGAACGGACGTGCCCCCGCGTACACGACGCCGGACGGCGACGAACGCGTCGAGGCCACCTGGTCGACAGGTAAGGTCGGGATGACGGGAACGTCCTACAACGGCACCCTTCCCGTTGCGGCCGCGACCACCGGCGTGGACGGACTGGAAGCGATCATCCCCGTCGCTCCGAACACGTCGTACTACCACTACTACCGGTCCTACGGGCTGGTCCGGCACCCCGGTGGCTGGCTGGGCGAGGACATCGATTTTCTGTACGACTTTGTCCACAGCGGCGACCCCGAGAAGCGCGACTACTGCAATACCACGGTCCGGGACGGTGAGATGGCGGCCGGCCGGGACCGAGTGACCGGTGATTACAACGACTTCTGGGCGGGACGCGACTACCTGAACGCGATCGACGGCGTGAAGGCGGCGACGCTGATGTCCCACGCCTTCAACGACTGGAACGTGATGCCCTATCACAGCGTCCGGATCTCGCAGGCCCTCAAAAAGCGCGGGATCCCGGTCCAGCAGTACTACCACCAGGGTGGGCACGGCGGACCGCCGCCGCTCGAGATGATGAACCGGTGGTTTACGCGGTACCTCTACGACGTCGAGAACGGGGTGGAGAACGACCCGAAGGCGTGGATCGTCCGGGGTGACGACAACCGTCTCGAGCCCACGCCGTACGCCGACTATCCCAATCCCGAGGCCGGACCCGTTGCGCTGCACCTGGAGCGCGGAGGGATCGGACGCGGCACCCTGTCGATGGGAAGCGCGTCCGGTCAGGGGACGGAGGCGCTCGTAGACAACGTCTCCTTCGACGGCGCGACGCTGGCGAAGGCGGAGTGGACGAATCACCGGCTCCTGTATCTGACGCCGGAGCTTCGGGAAGACGTGCACCTCTCCGGCACGCCGCGCATCACCGTGAAGATGGCCGCGGATCAACCGGCCGTGAACCTGTCCGTCTGGCTCGTCGCCCTCCCCTGGGATGACGAGAACGTGCGAAACAGCGTGATCACCCGCGGCTGGGCGGACCCGCAGAACCGGGGCGGCCACACCGGCGGCCGACCATTGGAGCCGGGCGAGTTCGTCGAGTTCTCGTTCGACCTCCAGCCGGACGATCAGGTGATCCCCGCCGGGAAGCACATCGGGCTGATGATCTTCTCGAGCGACCGCGACTTCACGCTGTGGCCGACGCCCGGCGCGGAGCTCACGGTCGACCTCGACGGGACGACGCTCTCGCTCCCCGTCGTGGGCGGGGACGAGGCCCTGGCCCGGGCGCTCAGCGAGGCCGCTCAGTGAGCGACGTCACCCGCGGAAGCCCCTGGAGCAGGATCATCGCCGAGGCGCTCCTCATCTTCGGTTCCGTATATGTCGCGATCTTTCTCGACGGCCGGGCGCAGGATCGACGAGAGACCCGGGAGGCGACGGAGGCGCTGGGGCAACTGCTGCTGGAGGTCCGTCAGGACCGAGCCGACCTCGGCGATATCCAGGAGGCGCAGGAGGGGCTCTCGATTCACTATGCCGCGATCCTGCGCTGGCTGGATGAACCGTCGGGTATCCCCGGCGACTCGATGACCGCCAGCCTGAGAAGCCTCGAAATCGAGAATCGAACCCTGTTCCCTCGGAAAGGCTCCTGGAACACGATGGTGGCTGCCGGCCAGCTCCCGGATCTCGAAGCCCCTGAGCTCGTGACCCTCCTGGGGAATCTCTACGAGAACGTGATCCCGCGCCTTGAATACAACGGGCGGTACTACGACACGGACCTCAGTACGGCTTTCACGCTCGTGATCGCCGGCACCTGGGACTCGGCCAACGACCGGTTCGGTCCGGCGGGAGACTTCGAGTTCGTCCGAATGCGCCAGACCGTGAATCGGCTGCACGTCGGCTGGAACCTCTACTACCTGAACCTGCTCGACGAATACGGCGTGCTGCTCGAACAGGCCGTGGCGGCCGTTGAGACGTATCTGAACGAACACGGAATCGAGCTGAACGGGGATCGAGGATGACGCTGGATCTCGGCGAGGCTTTCGTTGGCTGGACGGAGACGCACGACGTCGGAGAGATCCAGGGTCTTCTCGCGGCCGGTCTCGACCCGAACGAGCCCATTCGGGGACGAACCCCGGTGGAGTGGATGATCGAGATGTACGCGCGGTCGCCCCGCTTCCCCGAGTGCGTCCGGGCTCTCGTGGGCGCCGGCGGCGAGATCCGTGACCCGGCGCTGAGGGCGGTGCTCCTCGATGACGCGCCTACGGTGAAAGCGGCCCTACGGGCCGATCGGACCGCGGTCCGGCGGAAGTTCTCGCTCGTCACCACGTATGTGCACCTGGCCGAGGCATCGCTGCTCCACATCGCCGCCGAGTTCGGAACGGCGAACTCCGCCCGGGCGCTGATCGAGGAGGGGGCGGACCCGGACGCCCGTGCGGGGGTCGACGAATATGGCCTGGGCGGTCAGACGCCGATCTTCCACGCGGTGTGCTCGAACCTCGACCACTGCGCGAAGACGATGCACGTCCTCATCGAGGCGGGCGCCCGGACCGACGTGCGCATCGATGGGCTGCGGTGGGGCGTCGGCTTCCCGTGGGAGACGACGCTCTACGACCTCACACCGATCTCCTTCGCGCAGTGCGGCCTGCTCCCGCAGTTCCACCGCGAGCCCGAGGACATCGCCGCGAACGTCGAGGCCCTGCTCGTGGCTGCGGGGCGGTCGGTGGCACCCCGCGTGAACGTCCCGAACGCCTATCTGGCCGGGAAGACGGCCCCGGACGACTAGCGGGCGATCGACCGGGGTGGCCGGCACTCCGGCAGGCTGCGCCGGAGTAGGCCGACCCATCCACCCGCACCGGTGTACGAAGGCGGCCGTCCACGAAGACCCGGAGGATCGTTGATCTCGTTCGTCGTTCCCGCATACAACGAAGCCGCGTTTCTGCCGGCCACGCTCGATGCGATCCACGCGTCGGCCGCGGCACTCGGTCGACCGTACGAGATCGTCGTGGCGAACGATGCCTCCACGGATGACACCGCTGCGATCGCCGAATCGCATGGCGCGCGCGTCGTCTCCTGCTCCAATCGCCAGATCGCCGGCACCCGCAACGCCGGGGCCCGCGCGGCGGCGGGCGACTACATCGTCTTCGTAGACGCCGACACGACGGTCAACGCCGACGTCGTTCGGGCGGCCGCGGAAGCGCTCGACGACGGGGCGGCCGGGGGCGGCTGTATGGTCGACTGGGAAGAGCCGGTCGCGCTTCAGTGGCGCGCGTTCGTCTGGGTCCTCATGCGAACGTTTCGCCTCGTCCGCTGGGCGGCCGGCAGCTTCCTGTTCTGCACCCGCCGTGCGTTCGAGGCAGCGGGAGGGTTCGACGAGACGATCTACGCCGCCGAGGAGATCTGGATGAGCCGCGCCCTGAAGCGCCAGGGACGCTTCGTCGTCCTTCGGGAGCGCGTCGAGACCTCGGCGAGGAAGCTCCACGATCACTCGAGCCTCTACGTGTTCGGCGTCCTCGGATCCATCGTGCTGCGTGGACCGCGGTCCGTGAAGAGCCGGAAGGGCCTGGCCCTCTGGTACGAACAGCGGTCCTGACCTCCCGCCGGCCCCACAGCCTTGCCCGCGTCGTCGGAAGTCTCACCTTCTACGATGAAGCCGGCGCGGTCGTGAACCGCTTCCCGTCCCAACCGTAGGTGAGCCAGGAGCCATCGATGCGCGTCCGTACCTTCTCCCTCACTCTGCTCCTTCTCGGCCTGACCGCTCCGACGGCCGCGGCCCAGGACCCTTCCCCGCGGTTCGGCGTGTGGAAACTGCGATCCGATGCCCCGCCCCCGTCCGTGAACATCATGACGTACGAACCCTACGGTGACGGCGGCATGCGGATCACCGTCAGGTCCACGAACCGTGACGGCGAGGCGAGCGAGTGGGGCTACATCACGATGTTCGACGGCGAGTTCCAGTCCGTCTCCGGCCAGCAGAACGCCGAGACCGCCGTCGAGTTCGTGGACGCGCGGACGACGAAGATCTCCAACAAGCGAAACGGGCGCGTCTCTCAGGAGATCATCAACGTCCTGTCGGCCGACGGAAACACGATCGAGAACGAGTACATCCGGATCGCCGAGGACGGAACGCGGCGCAGCTCGCACGCGGTATACGACCGGGTGCTGAGGGATCCATCCCAGTTCGTTGGCCGCTACGAACTCGACTCGTTCGAGCGAATGAGCGAGGACGGCGAGTGGGTGCCACTCGAAACGTGGACCGACCCGTCCGGCTACATCATGTACGGCGCCGACGGGACGATGCGCGTCCAGCTGACCGCCAGTCCTCCACCACCCGACACCAACGAAACGTCCGGCGGTAACGCGGCCTACTACGGCTCTTACGAAGTGAACCTCACCGAGGGCACCGTGTCCCATCATCGAGTCGGCCACCTCATTCCCGAGCGGCGCGGGACGACGGTGAAGCGGTTCTTCGAGTTCGACGGAGACCTGCTTCGATTGCTGCCGGCACCGGAACGAGCGCTGCGGCTGAACTGGCGGCGAGTCACACCGTGAGGCCGCTCATGTGGGCCGGCGTGGCGGCGGCCGTCGGGTTCGGGGCACTCGCGTGCGCGCCCGGTCAGCCCGCGATCGAGGGCGAGCCGCTGAAGGTTCTCGCGTACAACATCCACCACGGAGAGGGGATGGACAGCATCGTCGACCTGCAGCGCGTGGCCGATCTCATCACAGAGCTCGACGTGGACATCGTCACGCTACAGGAGGTCGACTCCATGACGGTCCGTACCGGCATGGTCGACCAGACGCGGGCCCTGGCCGACCTGACCGGGATGTCCGCCGCGTTCGGACGGTTCATGGACTACGATGGCGGTGCGTATGGCATGGCAGTCCTTTCGCGCTGGCCCATGACCGAGGCGACGAACTGGACGCTGCCCGACGGTCCCGAGCCCCGGTCCGCCCTCGCGGTCCGGGTGCAGTCGCCCGCGTCCGGACGGGAAGCGATCGTCATCGGAATTCACCTCTATGGCACGAACGCCGAACGCCTCGCCCAGTTCATGGCCCTCCAGGACCATCTGCGAGGCGAGACCGCGCCCATCGTCCTGGCCGGCGACTTCAACTCCACGCCCGGGTCCGAGGTGATGGACCACCTTTCGATCGGCTGGACGATCGCGCCGAAGGGAGCGGACCACATGTCGTTTCCCTCATACGCGCCCGACCGCGAGATCGACTTCATCGTTTACCGTCCGACGGACGCCTGGCACGTCGAGGAGCAGCGATTGCTCGACGAGCCCGTCATGTCCGACCACCGCCCGCTCGTCGCCACCATCGTACTGCACTGACTTGAACCGGTAGCCCGCGGAGGACCAGATGTGTCCGACCAGACGTGAGTTCGTCACCACAGGCGCGGCAGCAGCCGCGCTTCCGCTCGCACTCGGCGGCTGCGCGCCGGGACCGTCCGGTAGCGAGGGCGGCGGAGCCGAGCCGGATCTGATCCTTTTGAACGGGAACATCTACACGATCGAAGACGGGCAGCCTCGTGCCGAGGCCTTCGCGGTGAAGGACGAACGCTTCATCGCCGTCGGTTCGAATGACGAGATCCAAAACCTCGCGCGGCCAAACACGGAAGTCATCGACGCGGGCGGCATGACGGTGACGCCGGGGTTCATCGACGCCCATTCGCATCCATCGGGTGTCCGCGAACTGACTGGTGTAAACGTGAACCTCTCGACCGTCGAGGAAGTGAAGGCGGCCCTCGCGGAGAAGGCGACCCAGACGCCGCCCGGTTACTGGGTGTCAGGCTACATGTACGACGACACGAAGCTCGATCGGCCGGTTACCCGCCTGGACCTCGACGAGGCCGTTCCGAACCACCCCGCCAGCGTCGGACACCGCGGCGGCCACACCGGTGTCTACAACTCGGTCGCGTTCGACCTGGCCGGCGTGACCGCGGACACACCCGACCCGTTCGGCGGCCACTTCTACCGCGAGGGCGGCGAGCTCACCGGCAAGGTGGCCGAGCGTGCCCGCGGCGCGTTCAACGGGGTCGGTCAGCGCGAGCCCGTGACGCGAGAGACGCAGCAGGCCGGCGTCGCGTTCATCTCCCAGGAGATGACGAAGGCGGGGCTCACAACGGTCCACCAGACCGGCGGCGGCGCCGGGTCGTTGCGCGCGCTCCAGGACGCACACAACGCCGGCGAGATGCGGTTCCGGATGTACTTCTTCCCGAACGGCGGTCTGTTCCGTCAGCTGAACCAGGCGGGGATCCGCACCGGGTTCGGCGATGACTGGCTCCAGATCGGGGCCGTGAAGTACGGAGCCGACGGTTCGGCCTCCGAGCGAACCATGCGAATGAGCACCCCCTACGTCGGGCGACCGGACGATTACGGCATCCTCACGATGACGCAGGACGAGATCTACGAAGCCGTCGACGAGGCGCACAGCTCCGGCTGGCAGATCGGGATCCATGCGAATGGCGACGTCACGATCGACATGGTCCTGAACGCGTACGAACGGGCCCTCGAGCGTTGGCCGCGCGACGACCCCAGGCACCGGATCGAGCACTGCACGCTCGTCAATCCGAGCCTCGTGCAGCGCATCAAGTCTACGGGCTCAATCCCAACTCCCTTCTACACTTATGTATACTATCACGGAGACAAGTGGGGAGAGTATGGGGACGAGAAACTCGAGAGCATGTTCGCCCACAAGACGTTCCTCGATGCGGGCATCATGGTCGCCCCGGCGTCGGACTACATGCCCGGTCCGTACGAGCCGATGATGGCCCTCCAGAGCATGGTCACGCGTACCGACTTCCGCGGGAAACAGTGGGGGCCGAACCAGCGCATTTCGATCGAACAGGCGCTCCGCATCTGCACCTATCACGGAGCGTACGCCTCGCACGAGGAGAACGTGAAAGGGACGATTACGGCCGGGAAGCTCGCGGACTTCGTGATCCTCGGGCAGGACCCGCACGTGGTCGACCCGAGCGTCCTGAAGGACATTCCGATCGTCCGGACCGTCGTCGGCGGCAAGACGATGTACGAGGCCTGACGACTGGCGCGCCCCGACTCGTTCGAGCTGATTCGGGGGAGCCGCGGCGAGCTGATCGCGGTCGTCCTCGCGGGTGCCCTGCACGTCGTCACCGAGCTCTTCTTCTCGGAGGCCGTCGCCCTGTGGGTGAGCGCGGCCGTGTCGGTCGGCTTCCTCGTCTACCTGGTGGCCCGGGCGAAACGGCACCCGGGAATGCTACGCGCCTGGGGGATGCGGTGGGACAACTTCGGCGAGACGATCGTCCCTCATCTGACCTTCGCCGCGATCGGTTCGGCGATCGTCCTGTGGATCGGGTCGACCGTCGGGACGATCGACTTTCCGAACACGTTCTGGCTCACGCTTTTGCTCTACCCGATCTGGGGCGCCGCCCAACAGTTCGCCCTCCAGAACCTGCTGGCCCGAAACGTCTACGCGTTCACATCCAACATCCTTCTGGTGTCGCTCGTGGCCGCGCTCCTGTTCGGCGCGTCGCACTACCCGCGACTGTGGCTCGTTGCGTTGACCGCCGGTGCCGGATTCCCCTTCACGATCATGTACCGCCGGTTCCCCAATCTCTGGGCGATCGGGATCGCGCACGGGATTCTGGGATCGTTCGCAGTCTACGCCGTACTGGGTGAGGATCCCGGCGCGGCGATCCTCTCGATGCTCTGGAAGTGGATCCAGGGAGGTGCATAGCCGATGCGAGTAACGCGCCTTACCCGGGCCGAGAGCGTGCGCCGGGCCGTTGCGGAGGTATTCCTGATCGTTATCGGGATCCTGCTCGCCCTCGCCGCATCCGATTGGGCGGAGCAGCGACAGGAGCGCGAGCGCGAGCGGGAGATCCTCGGCGAGATCCGCGAGGCGCTCGTCGAGGATGTCGCGGGCGTGGACAGCGTACTCGCGGTGAAGCGCCTACAGCGCGATCGCGTCACATCCCTTCTCGCGCATATCGCCGGCGGCGGTGGGTACGCTGATTCACTGGACGCATCCTTCGGCGCGTCGTACGGGCTGCGACCCGTGGCGTTGAATCGTGCCGCGTTCGAGTCCCTCAAGTCACAGGGGCTCGATCTCGTGTCCGATTCGGAGCTCCGATCCGCGATCGCGAGGGTGTACGAGAGGACGTACCCGAGTCTCGAGCAGGGCATGGAGCTCGAGCGAAACATCGTGCTCGCGGCGATGCGACCGCACTACCTCCGACGCTTCAGGGATCTCCGCTTCAACCAGAGCGCGACCCCCCTCGACTACGACGATCTCGTGCGCGACCAGGAGTACATAAACCTCCTCGATTACCGCAGGCAGAACCTCGTGCAGGCCGTGATCCCCTCGCACGAGGCCGCATCGCGCGAGATGTACCGCCTCATCGAACTGCTCGAACCGAATGCGGGCGGGAAGCGATGATCGAACCCGCACCGCAGGTCCGGGCCGATCTCGATCTGCCCGATGTGACAGGGTTCATACTCGCGGGGAAGATCCTCTCGGCGATCGCGCTGCTGGTCGTCCTGGCGGTCCTCCTGAACATCTGGCGGCGTGGCTCGTTTCCCGGAGTCTCGTACGGGAGCATCAAACTGTCGCACGGACGACTGCGCTGGCTGTGGACGTCGATCATCATCGGCGCGGTCGCTCTCGGCTCGGCCGAAGACCCGATCGCGCGCTTCGAAAACACGAGCGAAGACGAAGAGCTTCTCGCGGCCGCCGATTCGCGCAGGCAGACGAGCCTGGCGATCCCCCTGCCCTTCTATCGGTACGAGCGGCAGCGGATCTACGCCGATGACGAACTCGCGGTCGACAACACCTTCGAAGGATTCCTCATCCCGTGGGCCCTGCTGTCGGCGCTTCTCGCGTATCTCGTGCTCGTCGTAGGTTGGAACCCGGAGAGCCGACTGGCCCTGAGAGTCCTCCAGGGTCGTCGGCGGCGACGCGATCGCCGGACCTTGCAGGAGCGGGACTGACTCGCATGGCCGACACGAAACCGACACGACTCCTCACGGAGGGGTTGGTCATCATCCTCAGCATCCTCGCCGCGTTCGCCATCGACGCCTGGTGGGACGACCGTCAGGAGAACGAGCGTGAGCGCGCGCTGCTATCCGGCATCCTCCAGGATCTTCGCGACTCGGAGAACGACCTGGAGCTCAAGACCATGCTCTCGGAATCCCTTCTGCAGCGGCAGGATGACGTCCTGAGCCGTCTCGTCGAGCAGCCCGAGGGCGCGACGATCTTCGTGTCGGTCTACCAGATCGGCTCGCTCGTGAGCGTGCCGACCTACGACGCAAACACCACGATTCTCGATGCGGCCGTCTCCTCCGGCGAATTGGAGCTGATCCGAAGCCGGAGGATCAAGAACGCCCTTTCCGCATGGCAGAGGGCGTATCGTGACAACAGGGAGGACGAAGAAGCGATCCGCGATCTGACCCATGTTCAACTTCTTCCCGTCCTGTCGGAGGCGGCCCGCATCGGGGACGTGTTTGACCGGATCACCACGCAAGGGTCTCCTCCCGAGCTGGACGACTCGCCCGCCCGTGAGATGACGGTCGATCGGCGGCTGGAAGGCCTGATGGGCCTGAGGCTCTTCTACCAGCAATTCGTAGCGGAATCCATGCGGGACCTGACGGAAAGGCAGCACGAGCTCATCGAGCTGATCGAAGCGGAGCTGGGATCGTGACCGGCCCGACGCGACGATCGGCCGGGCGGACGCTGACCGAGCTGGTCGTGATCTTCATCGGCGTGAGCGCGGCGTTCTTCGTCGAGAACTACCGTGAGGATCGTCAGGAACTGCAGGAGCTCGACGAGGCGGTGGACGCCATCGTCTTCGAGCTGGGCCACTTCTCCGGTCGCACCGTCGTACACGCGGAGGCGATCGAAGACGGGATCGCGTCGTGGGAGGTATCTACGGCGGAAGGAGTGCGGCCGATGCCGGCCGACTACGTCATCCCCGGAGCGCTCCGACCGCCGACGCCTGCGTGGGAAACGACCGTGGCGTCCGGAACCGCGAACCGGATCGAGCCCACGTTGCTGATGGATCTGGGGTGGTTCTACAACGAGTTCGTCGGCGTACACGTGAACCATCAACGGCAGGTCGCGTTCAGCGAACGGGAGATCCAGCCTCGGGCGGAGCTCGGGGCCGACGCCTTCTACGGTCCCGACGGTCACCTCCTTCCGGAATTCCGGGTCCACATGCGTCACCAGGGGGTCTTCGCTGCAGACCTCCGACGGATGGCCCGGTGGGCCGATTCCCTCCGAACGGTACTCGCCGAGACCAGGGGCCGTTGAGCGCAGCGTCTCCCCCTCACCCGGTGTCCGGGTAGCCATGCAGGACCTGACCGAGGGCTCGATTCCGCGACACATCGCGCAGCTGGCCATCCCGATCGCGATCGGGATGGTCTTTCAGACCCTGTACTATCTGGTCGATCTGTACTTCGTCGGCCAGATCAGCGAGACCGCGGTCGCGGGCCTGACCTCCGCCGGCAACATCCAGTTCATCATCATGGCGCTGACCCAGGTGCTGGGCGTCGGGACCATGGCGCTCATCGCGCAGGCAAGCGGTCGAAAGGACCGCGAGGACGCGAACCTGATCTTCAACCAGAGTCTGCTCCTCGCCGCTGTCTGTGCCGCTCTCACGCTCGCGGTCGGGTACGGGCTCGGCCGGTGGTACATGGCAACGCTCGCAGCCGACCAGGCGACGGTCGATGCGGGACTCACGTACCTGGACTGGTTCATCCCGGCGCTCGCGCTCCAGTTCGCGATGATCTCCATGGGGTCTGCTCTGCGCGGAACGGGCATCGTGAAGCCGACGATCATCGTGCAGGTGTCGACGGTGATTTTGAACGCGATCCTCGCGCCGTTCATGATTGCTGGATGGGTGACGGGCAAGCCGCTCGGGATCATGGGAGCAGGCCTCTCGACGACGATCTCGGTGGCCGTCGCGGTCGTCCTGCTGACCTTCTATTTCGTGAAGCTCGAGCGTTTCGTCGTCTTCGACATCTCGATGCTCAGGCCTCGCCTCGACGCGTGGAAGCGGATCCTCAAGGTGGGCCTCCCCCCCGGTGGCGAGTTCGCCCTGATGTTCGTGTACATGGCCGTGATCTACTGGGCGATCCGTGGCTTCGGCGCGGAGGCGCAGGCGGGGTTCGGGGTGGGCTCAAGGGTCATGCAGGCGATCTTCCTGCCGGCGATGGCGGTGGCGTTCGCGACGGCACCCGTAGCCGGACAGAACTTCGGCGCCGGACGGTTCGACCGCGTCCGGGGCACGCTCAAGTCGGCGTCGCTCGTCGGAAGCGCGATCATGCTGACCCTCACGTTGCTCTGTCAGGTGAGCCCGGAAGCGCTCGTGGGCTGGCTCACCGATGACCCCGCCGTGGTGACGATCGCCGCGGAGTTCTTGCAGATCATCTCGTGGAACTTCGTCGCGACCGGGCTGATCTTCACGTTCTCGGGCGTCTTCCAGGCGCTCGGCAACACCGTTCCCGCGCTGATCGCCGGGGCGACCCGTCTGGCGACCTTCGCGATACCTGCGATCTGGATCTCCGGTCGACCGGGGTTCGAACTCCGCCATTTGTGGATGCTGTCCGTGGCCACGATCGTGATCCAGACCGCGGTCAGCTGGTGGCTCCTCCAGCTCGAGTTCCGCCGCAAGCTGGTCGACGACGGAGCGCCACCTTCCGACGTCGCGAGCGAGCCGCTGCCGACCGCGTAGATTCCCCGCATGGGCCCGCCGCCAGTACGGCGCGACCGCCACCGACCACAGAGAAGGACCGAGGCATGACTGAGCTCATGGTCCCGGTGTCACCGGGCGAGTTGCTCGACAAGATCACGATTCTCGAAATCAAGTCGGAGCGGATCGACGACCCGGAGAAGGTCGCGAACGTCGCCCGCGAGCTCGAGCTGCTGAGCCGGGTCTGGAGCGAGGGCGTGACGGAGGACGGCACCGTCGCCGGCGTGCGTTCCCGGCTCAAAGCGATCAACGAGGACCTCTGGGAGATCGAGGACGAGATCCGGGAGGAGGAGGCGCGCGGCGAGTTCGGATCGCGCTTCATCGAGCTGGCGCGGGCGGTGTACGTCACGAACGATCGACGCGCCGCCGCGAAGCGGGAGGTCAACCTCCACCTCGGCTCGAGCATTCTCGAAGAGAAGTCGTACAAGGGCGGATGACGGGCTTTCCCATGCGTCCGGGCCCGGCGGTTCCGTCGCCATGACCGACGATCGTCGCTTCAGCGAGGTGGAGGTCGGCGAGATCCTGCGCAGGGCCACCGAGCCCCGGACGACCGGCGACCTGACCCGAACACGTCCGGGCCGCGGCCTGACGCTCGAGGAGGTGCAGGAGATCGCGGCGGAAGCCGCGATCGATCCGGATCGGGTCGGCGAAGCCGCGCGCGCGCTGAGCCGCACGGTACCATCCTCGCGGCTCGACGCATTCGTCGGTTCGCCGACGAGCGTTCGCTTCGAGATCGAGCATGACGGCGATCTCGACGAGGACGGACGGACCGAACTCGTGCGGTTGATCCGCGCATCCCTCGGGCGCCAGGGAGTAGTCGGAGGGCGCGGAGCCGACCTGGAATGGATGGACCAGGACGGCTACGGCAGCCGCAACGTCAACGTCTATCGCACGGCGGCCGGAACGCGCGTGGAGATGCTGGGCAGTTTCCGGGAGGCCGGTGCGGGGGCTGCGGGGGTCGCGGGCGTGACGGGCGTGGTGGGGGCGATCGCCGTCTCGGCCGCGGTCCCGGCGGGACCTGCAGGACTGCTGCTCGTCCCGGTCGCGATGGCGGCGATGTACGCCGTCCCGAGACTCACCATCGGAGCGGCGGTCAGACGCGAGACCCGGGCGTTGGCCGAGCTCCGCGACCGGATCCGAGATCTCCTCAATGCTCGCGAGGCCCGAAGCGAATCGGGTCGTCAAATCGAAACGGAGGACGGGTGAGGTACACTCGGCGCAGATTCGTTCAGACCTCGGCGCTGGCCGGCGCGGCCGTGGGCCTCGGGGCATGTACGCCCGCGGGAGACGACGCGGCCGGTGAGGGCTCGAGCGATCCCCTCCGCATTCTGATCCTGGGGGGAACGGGTTGGCTGGGGCCGAACCAGGTGCATACGGCCGTGGCTCGCGGGCATGAGGTCACCCTGTTCAACCGGGGCCAACGGAATCCGGACATGTTCCCGGAGCTCGAGACCCTCATCGGGGACCGCGATGATGACCTCGAGGCGCTGCGCGGCCGCTCGTGGGACGTCGCGATCGACAACTCGGCGACGCTCCCCCGCTGGGTGCGCCAGTCCATCGAGGTGCTGGGCGACTCCGTCGCCGCCTACGTGTTCGTCTCCTCGGTCGGGGTCTACCTGCCGTACGAGACCGCCCCGCTAGCCGAGGACGGGCCGATCGGGACGATTGACGATCCGGCGACCGAGGAGGTGAACGGGGCGACCTACGGGGCCCTGAAGGCGCTTTCGGAACAGGTGGCCCGCGAGGCCTACCCGGACACGCACCAGGTCGTCCGTCCGGGGTACATCATCGGACCCGAGGATCCGACCGACCGCTTCACGTACTGGCCCGCGCGGCTCGCCCGCGGCGGCGACGTGCTCGCGCCCGGCGCGCCCTCGGACCCGATCCAGCAGATCGATGTTCGTGATCTCGCCACGTTCATGATCGATCTGGTCGAGCAGCGCGCCTCCGGGACGTTCAACGCCGTTGGCCCGCAGGAGCCCACGACGATGGGCCCCTTCCTCGAGGATGTCGGGGTCGCCGTCGGTTCGGACGCAACGCTGGAGTGGGTCGATGCCGATTTCCTGGAGGAGAACCGCGCCCCGTTCATCACATACTGGACAGCCCCGAGAGGCGAGTACCTCGGGATGCACCAGATCGACGGGTCGAAGGCGTTCGCGCACGGGCTGCGGACGCGGCCGATCGGCGAGACCGCGCGGGACACGCTCGACTGGTGGAACACGCTCGATGAAGAGCGACGCTCACAGCTCCGCAGCGGGCTCTCGGCGGAACGCGAAGCAGAGCTTCTGACGGCTTTCCGGGCGACACGATGACGGCGCCGATCAAGGACCCGATCACGATCGACGACCTGGAGAAGCTCGACATCCGGGTCGGGACGATCGTCGCGGTCGGAGACGTCCCCGACTCCAACAAGCTCGTGAAGCTCACCGTGGATTTCGGGGACCACACGCGGCAGATCCTCGCCGGCATGAAGGGCGAGCGCGATGATCCCTCGGAGATCGAGGGCCGGCAGAGTCTGTTCGTCGTGAACATGGCGCCACGGAAGATGGCCGGAGAGATGTCCGAGGGGATGCTCTTCGACATCGGATACGAGGATGGGATCCGTCCGGTGCTGGCCGTGCCCGAGGAGCCGGTACCAAACGGCGTGCGGCTGGGGTGACGGCCCGACCGGACCTCACGACCTCCGCACACGCTCTCGCCCTGATCGCGATAGCGTGTGCCTGTCTGGCAGCGCCGGCCGCGGCTCAGGCACCGCGCGCGTGCGATGCGTCCGGCTGGGCCGCGCTCGTGCTGAAGCACGTCGAACGGTACCCGCGGCTCGAGGCACCCGACGTCTACAAGCTCCTGCATCAGGCGACGATGGGAAGCGAGCACCACGCCGCCGACCGAGACATGGCCGCGGACTGGCTCACCCGTGAGATCGCGGGTCTCGGCGCGGGCCCCGCGGAGCCGCTGATCGACCCTCTGGGCGGGGCGGAAGAAACCGTCCGCATCCATCTGCGCACGTTCCTCGCGCGCGGGGGCGACCCGAAGCAACTCCTGGACGCCTTCATCGGCACGGCGACCGCCGTCGCCCCACGACCGGACGTCCTCGAATGTGCCCTCGAGGCGGCGGCGGGTCTCACGGTGTCGAGTGATCTGCCGCTCGAGACGGACGAGTTCGAGACGTACGTGGCCGAACGTCGGGCGGCCGGTTTCGAGGCCGTCCATCACAGCGACGCCTTCGGGCGGCTCTACCGTCCCGCCTACCGGGTCGTCGCCCGCGAGCTGGTTCCCGAAGCCCTGGTCGGCCTGCGGCGCTGACCCCCCCGCGATCGGCGGCCGTCGGGTTGCCCGGCAGGTCGGGCGATCCCAACGTCTGTCATGACGATCAAGAGATTCGGCGCCCTCCCCCTCGCCACCGCGCTTGTCGCGCTGCCCGCATGCGTCCCCGGCGAAGTGCCGGTCGCGGACCCGTGTCTCGAGCCGGCGAACGAGATCGTCGCGGAGAACTGTCTCAGCGGTAGCCCCTCGACGGAGTGGGACATCAACGGGTGGGGCGACCCGAGCATTCAGGGCTTCGGCCACGACATGAGTATCGCGGCCGGAGAGACGGTCGACTTCCGGATTCTCACCGACTCCGACGATTACCGGATCGACGTATACCGGATGGGCTACTACGGGGGCATGGGAGCCCGCCGCGTAGACACGATCGAGCCGTCAGCCTCCCTCCCGCAGGATCAACCGGACTGCCTGACCGACCCCGAGACGCGTCTATTCGACTGCGGAAACTGGGAGGTATCCGCGTCGTGGCAGGTGCCGGACGATGCCACGTCCGGCATCTACTTCGCTCGCCTCGTGCGAGAGGATCCCGCGCCCCCGGGCATGTGGCGCAACGACCGCTTCGAGCCGTCTTCCCTCCCACGGGGCTCGCTGAACGACCCCGAGTGGTACCGGACCCGGCCGGTGATGGCCAACGCGCTGGTAGAGCCGCGGGCGAGCCACATCTACTTCATCGTGCGCGACGACGAGGGTGGGTCGGACCTGCTCTTTCAAACGTCGGACATGACCTGGCAGGCCTACAACCGGTACGGCGGGCACAGCGTGTATGGCCGGCTGAACCCGGAGCGGCCCCGAGCCCACGGCGGCCCACCCAGGGCCTACAAGGTCAGCTACAACAGACCGTTCGAGACGCGGGACTACCGGGCGGTGAACATCGTGTTCAACTCGGAATACCCGATGGTTCGCTGGCTCGAACGAAACGGCTACGACGTCAGCTATACCACCGGCATCGACACGCACCGGCGGGGCGATGAGATCCTCGAGCACCGCGTCTTTCTGTCGGTCGGGCACGACGAGTACTGGTCGGGCAGCCAGCGCCGCAACGTCGAGGCCGCGCGGGCCGCGGGCGTAAGCCTCGCGTTCTTCTCAGGCAACGAGGTGTACTGGAAGACCCGCTGGGAAGACAGCATCGATCCGTCGGGCACCCCCTTCAGAACGCTCGTCACGTACAAGGAGACCCAGGACGACGCGAAGATCGATCCCCTCGAGGATGTCTGGACGGGGACGTTCGCCGACGGTCGGCCGATCAACCCGGAGGGGGCGTGGCCGGAGAACGCTCTGACCGGGACGCTCTTCGCCGTGAACGCCTGGCGAAACGACCCGCTGATCGTCCCGGCCGAATACGGGGGCCTCCGGTTCTGGAGGGGCACCCGGGTCGCCGGGCTCGCAGAGGGCGAACGCGCCGTGCTCCTCAAGGGACTGCTCGGGCACGAGTGGGACTCGGACGTCGACAACGGGCACCGGCCGCCGGGCCTGTTCCGGCTATCCGAAACCACGGTCGACAACGTCCTCGCCTGCTTCTACTACGGCTCGACGTGCGATTCCGGGACCGCCACGCATCACCTCGTCATGTATCGGCACGAGAGCGGCGCGCTGGTGTTCGGATCGGGCACCGTCCAGTGGCCCTGGGGACTCGACGCGCACCACGATACCGGGACGGGCGTGCCTCCCGAGCGGGCGAACGGCTGGAACACGCGGGTCGGCGTCGATCCGCACGGACCGGACGCGACGATTCAGCAGGCCACCGTGAACCTGTTCGCGGACATGGGCGTTCAGCCCACTACCCTCGAGCCGCATCTCCTGCTCGCCGTGGCCTCGACCGACGAGACGGCCCCGGCCACTACGCTGCTTACACCGGTGGACGGCGAGACGATCTCGGGTGTCGTTCGGATCTCCGGAACGGCCCGGGATGCCGGAGGGGGCGTCGTCGCGGGGGTGGAGGTATCGCTCGACGGAGGCGAGACCTGGCACCCCGCGACGGGGCGCGAAGAATGGACGCTCGAGTGGCCCCCCTTGGCCGGCGGAGCGCTGACGATCATCGGCCGCGCAGTCGACGACAGCGGGAACATCGGTCCGGGGAGCGCGCCGATCACGGTTACCGTTCGAGGAGGTGGGGCTTGAGGACGTTCACGATTACCCCGGACCGAGCGGAGGACCTCGCCGCGCTGTTCGACGGCTACCGCGTGTTTTACGAACAGGCCTCCGATCTGGCGGCCGCCCGGGCGTTCGTTTCCGAACGACTTTCTCGTGGCGACTCGCACATCATCGGGGCGGAGATCGATGGAAAGCTGGCTGGCTTCACCCAGCTCTACCCGAGCTTTTCCTCCGTGCGCATGCGCCGCACCTGGGTGCTGAACGATCTTTACGTGGCTCCCGCGGCCCGGCGCCGGGGGGTCGCGCAGGCGCTCATGCGGTCGGCCCTGCGCCACGCTATCGAGACGGGCGCGGCGTACCTTACGCTGGAGACCGCGCGGGACAACACGCCGGCGCAGGCGCTCTACGTGGCCGAGGGGTGGACGCTCGATGACGAGTACTGCCACTTCAATCGCGAGACGGGCGTCTGACCTGACGACAGCCAGAACGCAGACTGGACGGTTTACATGATCAACACCCTCGGCAGGAACCGGCTGACCGCCGCCATCATGGTCCTCATGCCGGTCATGCTCCTTTCGACGGCAGGGGCGCAGGCGCAGGAACGCCCGATCGTGGTGATCGATGCGGGTCACGGAGGCGAAGAAGCCGGAGTCGTTCACGGAGACATCCTCGAGAAGGACATCATCCTTCGCGTCGCGTTCAACATGGCTGCGGAGTTCGTGAAGCACGGCTTCGACGTCCGACTCACGCGCACGGGCGACTACAACGTGGCGTGGGACCGACGTCGGGAGATCGCCGAAGAGGCCGGCGCCGATCTACTCCTCATGCTTCACGCGATGGGCCAGGAAGACGAGAGCGTCCACGGGGCGGAGATCTACTTCCAGGAGGAGAGCGCGGTCAGCAGTCGTGCCGCGCGCCTCGTCGGAGAGGAGATGGAAGCCGGCGGCACCGCGGTGGCGCTTCTGCCGCGACCGTGGCCGTTCCTGCAGTCACCGACGGTACCGACGGTCATGATCGAGCTCGGGCACCTGAGCAATCCGCTCGAACGCCGTGCGCTGTTATCTGATTCCTATCACCGTGAACTGGCGCGCTCGATGATGCGTGTTACCGAGGCGCTCGCCGAAGACGGGCGCTGATCCAGACCCCACGGACGAATCCATGCCGATCTACGAATACACCTGCACCGACTGTTCACACGAGTTCGAGCTGTTGATCCGCGGCGACGAGACACCCGCCTGCCCATCCTGCAGCAGCACGAGCCTGGAGAAGCGGTTTTCGCTTCCCCGCGTACACTCGGAGGGCCGGAAGGCCCGTAGCCTCACCGCCGCGAAGAAGCGCGACCAGAAACAGGGGAGCGAGCGCGTGCGGGCCCAGCGAGAGTACGAGCTGAACCACGACGATCACTGAGGCGGGCACCCCGCCGATCCCCCGGGAGGGTACGATGAGCATGGAACGTCGGGACTTCCTCAAAGTCGCCGCGACGGGGGCCGCCGCGTCCGCCCTGGACCCGCGGACGCTGTCGGGCCTTTCGGGAGATCCGGCCGCCATGCCGGCCGCCGTGCGCCAGCCGGCGCAGGAGGCGGCGATCCCGCTCGGAAACGGAGAGCCCCCCGCCCTTCAGTTCCAGGCCTACCCGGGGGGGACGGGCGCGCTGATGGAGAAGCTCTGGCGCGAGCATGAAGGCCACCCGTTCGCACGCACCCCCATCGAGATCGAGCCCTGGTCCGGGCCGGTCCCGACGGACGAGGAGGACGTCGCGTTTCTTCCCGTCCACCGCCTCGCTGCTCTCCTTCGAGAGCGTCATTTCTCGTCGACCGATTTGCTGGACATCTACTTGGCCCGCATGAACCGCTACGACCCCGCGTTGCTCTGTGCCGTCTCGATCCTCGAGGGCCACGCCCGGGAGGCGGCGGAACAGGCGGACGCGGAGATCCGGGCCGGCGATTGGCGCGGTCCTCTGCACGGAATCCCCTACGGTGTGAAGGACCTGTTCTCTGTCCGCGGGACGAGAACCACCTGGGGTTCCGCGGACTTCGAGAACCGCATCATCGACGAGGACGCCGAGGTCGTGCTCCGACTTCGCGAGGCCGGGGCCGTGCTGATGGCGAAGCTCGCAACTGGTGAATTCGCGCGCGGCGACATGTGGTACCGGGGGCGTACACGGAACCCGTGGAACCCCGAGCAGGGATCGAGCGGCTCGTCCGCGGGTCCGGGATCGGCCACCGCCGCCGCGTGCGTGGCGTTCGGGATCGGGACGGAAACCCGTGGGTCCATCGTCTCGCCCGCGCGTCGTAACGGATTGAGCGCGCTTCGCCCGACCTTCGGGCGCGTTAGCCGGTACGGAGGGATGGTCCTGGCCTGGAGCATGGACAAGACGGGGCCGATGTGCCGGACGATCGAGGACTGTGCGCTGGTCTTCAACGAGATTCACGGATCGGACGAAAAGGACCCGGCATCGCTCACCGCTCCCTTCCGCTTCGACAGATCCATCGACCTTGCGTCGCTTCGCATCGGGTACACCGAGGACGCGCCGGAGTCATTCATCACCACGCTTCGCGAGCTCGGCGCCGATCCCCGGCCCATGCCGGAGTTGCCGCGCTCGCCGTCCAGCGCGCTCGGGGCCGAGTCGGCCTCCGCCTTCGACTTCCACATCGCCCCCGGAGGCGAGTTGCCGGAAATCCCCGAAGACGCGACGGATCAGGAGCGCCGTCGGATGAGCCGCTTCCGGGGCGGCCGCGACGACCTGGCGATGGATTTCGTGCACTCCCAGCGCCGACGCCTCATCGCCATGAAGGCGATGGCGGAGGCCATGGAAGACTTCGACATGTTCGCAACGGGGAGTGGCCAGGTCGGCCTGACGAACGAGACGGGACACCCGGCGGCGATCGTCCAGTACGGCTTCGGTGTCCGCGACCCCGACGCGGACTCGTTGCATGAGCAGCCGTTGACGACGACGCTCATCGGGGACCTGTTCGCGGACGACAAGATCCTCGGCGTGGCGCACAGGTTTCAGGTAGCGACAGACTGGCACACCCGGCGCCCGGCACTCGACTGAGCCCCGACACCGGACGAGCCTGACCCGGCTCCCACGCGTTCGAGGTCTCCCGGCTACTCCTCGTCGACGACGACTGCCTGGTCGTCGTGCACGGGGTCGGGCTTGAACGCGTAGACCGGACAATCCGTCCGCCGCAGGACGCCCTCCGCGACGCTACCCAACAGCGCCCGATCGAGACCGGAGTGCCCATGCGTGGGCATCACCAGAAGATCGGCGTGGCTGGCCCGTCGCGAGATCTCCCGCACCGCCCGGCCGACCAGGATGTGCGTCGTCACTTCGATGTCTCCGCGTACCGGCTCGGCGAGCGCATCCAAACGCTCATGAACGGTCGCGGTGACGTTCTTCATGTCCAGCACCAGGGTGCCCGCCGGCATGTAGAAGTCCGGCATGGTGGGCGGATCGATGGAGTGGACCAGCTCGAGCCGCGCCGAGAACCTCCGCGCCAGCATCGTCGCGACCTCGATCTGCTGCTCCGTCATCGGAGAGAAGTCCACGGGTGCGAGGATCCGCTCGTAGGTCAGCGAGTCGGGGTCGCCGGCCGCCTCGGCGTGAACGATCAATACGGGACACCGGCTGGCCCGCAGCACTTCTTCCGCGACACTCCCGAGGAGAAGCCGCGGAACGCCACGGCGCCCGTGCGAGCCCATTACGATCAGATCGATCTCGTTCTCCTCGGCGTAGTCGATCACCGTAGGTCCGACCGTGATCCCTCGCCGGACCTGACGCACGTCAGGAACGTCGCCCGTCGGCAGACGCATGAGCTCGTTCCTGGCTTCCGTCTCATCGGGAAACTCATCGATCAGAGGAGACGTGGGTCCGAACGGAACCTGGACCGTGAGCAGGTGCACCTCGCCGTCGAACGCGTGTGCGAATCGCACCGCGTGCGAAAGGGCGGCGGCGGCGTGCCGGGAGAAGTCGGTCGGTACCAGAATGCGCTGCATCGCTCGGCTCCTGAATTTCGCGTTGGGCCGGCCCCGTGTCAGTCACGGCGCGGGTTGCCGGCGCCCGCAACATACCGTTCGCACACCATGTGCCCGCCATGGGGGTACGGCGCAGCCCCCTGAAAACCCCGCTACACGGACGTTCCCGCCCCTTCGACCGCGTACCGGACATCGGCGGTCGGGCCAATATGTCCCGGCCACGCGGCCAATGTGACCCGCGCCCCACCCACCGCACGCTCCGACATACGGGCCGTCACCCACGTAACTGGTTGTTATGTTGAGACTTAACAGATCTACATCGGTGACTCGGGGCACATCGAGATAGGGCACGATCCTCGCCGGCACGGTGATCGGGACGACGGTACACCATGAACCCAACAGGCAGGACGGAAATGACTCGTTTGAGAGACATCATGACCGCGGACGTTCATGCGGTCTCCTCGGACGCCACCCTACAGGAGCTCGCGGAGTTCTTCACGGAGGAGAACGTGTCCGGGGCACCCGTGCTGGACGGCGAGAAGCTGGTGGGGGTCGTATCCGTCACGGATCTCATCGAATTCGATGCCGACGGGCGCGGCGTCCCCAGGTACGAAGCAATCGAAACCGACGAGTTCAACGAGGAAGCAAGGGACCCCGCGGCGCCCACGGCACCGGGCTTCTTCACCGACCCATGGGACGATGCTCGCGTCCGCGTGCGCAGCCGGCTCTCCGCGGGAGGGGCGCTCTGGAGCTCGCTCCAGGACCAGACCGTGGCCGACGTCATGACGCGAGACTTGCTGACCATGCCTGCGACCGCCGAGGTCGGCGATGCAGCGCGGTCGATGATGAAGGCCGGGGTTCACCGGCTGCTCGTCATGGAGGGCGCGGACCTGGCCGGCGTGGTTACGACGACGGACATCGTACGGGCCGTGGCGAGATACGGCCTCGGTTCGAAAGATTCGGATTGATTGGAGCGAACGGTGAAGACCCGCTGGGCGATCGTACTACCGATCTCGGCCGTAACGATCACGTGTGCCTACAATCCGCCGCCCGCGCCGATATCCGGGGACGCCGAGACGATCGGTTTCCTGGCCGGGGAGTGGAGCGGGACGTACGAGAGCCGTGACACCGGCCGCAACGGGAGCATCTACTTCCGCCTGTCGGCGGGAGCCGACACGGCGCAGGGCGAGGTTCTGATGGCCCCGTCGTACGACGCGTATGCCCGCGTCGAGGATCTGCGCCCCGGCGACCCCGATCCGTTGCCTGCGATCAAGGCCCCGCCGGTCGTGACGATTCGGTTCGTCCGCGCCGGCGGTGAGTGGATCTACGGCGAGCTGGACGAGTATCGCGACCCGGTGACGGGCGCGTTGCTCCAGACGACCTTCAGCGGACGCATCGATGGGGAGCGCATTCACGGACAGTTCGAGTCCGCGCCCGTCGGTACCGCCGTGGTGTCGCTCGGCACCTGGAGTGCGGACCGCTCCGGGCCTCCGCCACGCCCCCGGGCGCTGGCTGCAGCCCCGGCCGCCCGTCCCGTCCCGGGGGATACCGTGGGTGTCGGACCCGACCCGGAGGAGATGCTGGCGCTCGGCCGTGAGCTCTTCCAGGATCTCGGATGCGCGTTCTGCCACGGCCCGGAGGGGCGCGCGCGCATCGCCCCCGACCTGTCGTCCACGCTTCCACACCGGAGCTTCGACTGGGTCTACAGGATGATCCTCCAGCCCGACTCAATGGTCCGGAACGACCCGGTGGCGAAGGGCATGTACGAGCAGTACGAGCTTCAGATGCCCGATCGGGCGGTCACCCCGTGGGAGGCGCTGGTCCTGTACGAATACATGGTGGAGGAGGTGCTGAAGGACCCCGAACCCCTAAACCGCTAGGAGTCCCGTCTCTCGAAACGCGCCGGGTCGAAGGGCGCCAGATCGATCTCGGACCGGCCCTCGAGCACGAGTTGTGCGAGGGCCTTTCCGGTCGATGGAGCGAGCGTGACGCCGAGCATCTGGTGACCGGTAGCCACGAAGACGCCGGGCACGGATCCCCAGGAACCGATGGCCGGGAGCCCATCCGGGGTGAGCGGCCGCATGCCGACCCACTCCTCGACCCTCGTTCCATTCAGCGCCTCCGGCACCACCCCCTTCACCACGCGGCGAATCGAATCGAGGCGACGGCGTTCGAGGGTCCGGTTGATGCCCGACAGCTCCATGGTCCCCCCGATCCGGAGGCTCCCCTCGTAGGGTGTCATGCCGATCTTGCCGTCGCAGAGGTACAGGGGGCTGCGGATCCGAATCGCCGGGTCGTGTACCGTGAGGCTGTACCCCTTGCCCGCCTGTAGCGGAAGATGGGGTCCGGGTCCCGATAGAAGCCCTCCCGTCTCCGCCCCGGCCGCGACGATCACGGCCGAAGCTTCGACCGCCCCCGCCGGACCCTCGAGGACGACACCCGACTCGATGACCCTGATCGCATCGACGCGGAACCCCTCTTCGACCCGGACGCCGTCTCGGGCCGACGCGTCGGCGACGGCCGCACACACGCTACTCGCGAGAACGTGACGGTCGGTGCGCACGTGCAGGGCCCCCGCGAACGTCCGGGGGAGGGCGGGCTCCCTGCTCGCGAGCTCGTCGGCGGACCACTCTTCGACTCGCGCGGCCCCGACCACCTCGATCACGCGTCTCTCGGCTTCCAGGGCCTCGCGCCGCAGGGACACGAACGTCAAACCGGCCGAGGCCGACTCGAATTCAAGCCCGTCCGCGGCGAGCTCATCGTACAGGTGCATGGTCGAACGGCTCAGCTCGGTCAGCGCTCGTGACCCGGACGCGAAATCGGCCTCGTTGCAGTGGCTCCGGAACCGCAACAACCACGGGCTCAGCCCCGGCATGGCCGAGGGCTTGATGTAGAGAGGCGAATCGGAATCGAGCATCGAAGCGACCGATCGCACGCCCAGCCCCGGGGCCGGAAGAGGCGACGAGATCGAGGGGCAGACCCAACCGAGGTTGCCCCACGAGCACCCACGGCCGACGCCGTCGCGTTCGAGGATCGTGACGTCGGCCCCGGCCCTCCTCAGGTAGTGGGCACACATCAACCCGATGATGCCGCCGCCGACCACGGCGACCGACTCGGGAGGACGCGCGGTCAGCGTTCCCCGGCTGCGGCGATCGAAGCGCGAATCCGATCGGCGGTCAGGTTGGCCCGGTATTCCAGAAGCTTCTTCCCGATCTCGACGGTCTTCTCCTTCGGGGCGATCGGTACACCGTTGATCTTCGCCAGACCCGCCTTCACTCGCTGGTCGTAACGAACCACGGTCGGATCCGTCACCATCATCAGGCTCGTGATGCCGAAGCTGTCGTGGATGCCGTCGTTCTCGGTCTCTTCGATTCCCAGCTCGTCCCTGAGGAAGGCTCCGCCTCCGTACCGGTAATACTCCGGGATGTGGTGCGCGGTGGCATCCGTCCACCGTTCGTTCAGGGCTGCGGCCACGTTCACCATGCCGTCCGTGTTCGAGCCGCTGTCCCCGATGAAGACGATGTGCCGGAACCCGTGGACCCTCAGGCTGGATGCGACGTCCGTCAGAAGGGCTTCGAACGTCTCGTCCCGGAGCGCGATCGTGCCCGGGTATCGCATGTGGCCGGACGGCTCGTCGATGTCGCCCTCGGGGACGAGCTTCACGATCGGGGCGCACAGGGCGTTACCCAGGGCCCGCGCGATCGCCGGACAGGAGCTCTGCAGTACGTAGTTGTGCTTGCCGGTCGCGACGTACGGCCCGTTCTGCTCGATTCCCCCGGTCGGGATGATGGCGGTCGTCTTCCCCTCAGCCAGCAGGTCGCGCACTTCCATCCAGGTGAGCTCTTCGATCCAGACCGAGTCGTACGCCTCGATCGGCCGGGGCGCGTCGAGGGCGTCCTGAAGCCCCTGCCCTGCGGCGCCAGGAGCGGCGATGATCAGCATCAGAACAGCGAGCGAGAACACGGACCGTCTCATTTGTGACTCTCCCAAGAGCGTGTTCGCCGACGGGGTTCGTCGGGGTCCGCTATTGATTTACCCGCTTCTGTGCCGCAAATCGAGGCGGGGGTGCTCGCCACCCCGGGGTCGGTTGCGCCGCGACTCGACCCGTCCGGCAATCGGGACTGAACCGCCATGGGCTACAAATCGATACGCGACGACGGGGCGCACGCCGAGACGGTCGCGCGCCTGCGGCGGCTAGGCCCCGACTGCGAGCGGGCGTGGGGTGTCATGAACCACGACCAGTTGCTACCGCACCTCGTCGATGGGCTCAGACTCGCCATGACCGGCACCGACAGAGTGGCGAAGGGCATCTTCTCGACTGGCCTGATGCGGCACCTCCTCGTACACCGACTCAAGTGGCCCGAAGGGAAAGCGCAGGCGCCGAAGGGCGCCTTTCAGCGGGTCTGCGAGGATTGGGACAGCGATCGGGCCGAGCTTCTCCGCCTGATCGACGAGTACCGCGCGACACCCCCGCACGGCCTCGGGAACGCGCACCCCATATTCGGTCCGATGACCGCACGAGATTGGGACGTCCTGGTCTGGCGGCATCTCGACCACCATCTGCGCCAGTTCGGCTGCTAGGAGGCGTCATGAGCGACGAGCGCATTATCCAGGTCCTCGACGGACGGAACGAGCGCTAGCGAGCCGGTTCCGGAATCTCGGCGCTGTTGTTCGCGGGGTTCGAGTCGAGAATCCATCCGTCGGGATCGAGGACGACCTCCGAGGGGCGTGACTCCGTAACGAACTCCACGCGCTGCTGCACGACGCGATCGGTCAGCCGGCGCTCCTCCGCCCCGACGCGAAGGGTCACTGGCATCCATGCATCGCCTGTCCGGATGACCTCGACCACCGTCCGCCACGCGCCATCGAGCTCCTCCTGCTCGACCTCGCCGATTCCGTAGTCGAGCGTGTCCGTCGTGTGCAGCCACTGCTCGAAGAACCACTCGAGGTCCTCGCCGGTCACGGCCTCCGCCGTCGTACGCAGCGCCTCCTCGGTCACGTGTCGCAGTGCCCAGCGGTCGTAGTACGCGCGCATGATCTCCCGGAACGCCTCGTCTCCGACCAGGCCATGCAGCATTCGAAAGAAGAACGAACCCCGGGTATACGCCATGTAGTTGTAGAGCCCGAAGCCCTCGAACTCGTCGGAGATCGTCGACATCGGCTGCGTGAAGCCCGCGGCCTCCGTCGGGGCCATCCGGTCGCGTGTCTGGACCCACATGCCCGGGTTGTTCTCCTCGAAGGCCCAACTCGTGAGGAAGGACGCGAATCCCTCGTCCAGCCACGCCTCCTTCCACTCGTTGTTCCCGAAGATCCCGTGAGCGTACTGATGCGCGGTCTCGTGCATGATCAGGCCGGCGGACGCGGATCCGTCCATGATCACCATCGGGAACTCCGTGCCGCCTCCCTCCAGTCGGTGGACGTTCGTCAGCTGCGGCCAGGGGTAGGGACCGAACACGCTCTCGAGGAAGAGCAGAGCGAACACGGTTCGCTCGACGGCCTGTCCGTTGCCCCAGGAGTCCTGGTCGCCGGGCCGGTAAAGAACGTTCACCTCGATCGGTGTGTCGCGCTCGTCGGTCGCCGGCACCTCGCCGCCCTCGTGCATGTACTCCGGCGTGGTCGTCCAGGCGAAGTGGTGTACGTCGTCCGCGAAGAACCGGACGCGCTTTCGATCGATCTCACGGCTGATGTCGAGCAGCCCCAGGCGCTGACGCGCTCCCGGCCGGTCGCCGTAGAACCCGCGCGTTCCCGGCTCGACGCCCCAGCCCGGGTCGCCCTCGATCGGCGCCCCCGTCGCACCGACGACCTGGTCTTCGGCGAGGTCGAGCGTGACGTCGTACGACCCGAAGGACCCGTAGAACTCGCCCTGAGGGTACAGCGGGTGAGCCGCCCATCCATCCTCGTCGTACGGGGCGATCCGGGGATACCACTGCGCGAAGTCGTAGTGTCGCCCCGCGCGGCACTGGCGTCGGCAGGTGGTGGACGGACGTGCGAGCCAGTCGAGCTGCAGAGCGATGGTCTCACCCGGTTCGAGCGGGTCGGGCAGCGGGATCTCTACGACTGTCGAGTCCGGAGCCCCCGGGTAGGACCAGCGGAGCGCCCGGCCAACCGTCTCGGATCCGCCCGCACCGACCGGCAGCGTGCGGGCTCCCAGAAGGCGCTCGAACGCGTGGTCGGGATCCCGGAGGTTCGTGAAGTCGGGGTTCGGTCGCTGGCCCGAGGTGGCCCAGGCGCTGTTCGGTCGGAACGCGTTCAGGTGCTGGTGGAAGAACAGCCGGTCGAGCGTGTCCGGAGATCGATTCGTGTACGTGAACCGCGCACGCGCGCGCAGCGTTTCCGAAGCCTCGTCGAGCTCCGCCTCGATGATGTATTCGATCCCCTGCTGCCACGCCTCCTGCCCAGTCACGGGCCCGGCCAGGGTCATTCCCACGCCCACCCAGACCACGCACGCCACCGTCCTGCGAACCGCCTGCCCGAACATATGCTTCGCTCCCGTGAGGTAATCCCTGGATCGCGCCTGAAGCTAGCGCGGGTCCCACGGCTTCCAAACCGCGGCACCGGCCACCGTCTCTTGATACGGGTCGGGCCGTTCGGCAGGTTGCCGAACATTCTCCGAAGACCGGCACAACCGCACCCCGCGGCGCTCCGGGACCGGGATGAAGACGAGGAAGAGGGAGGAGAGGTTACGTGTCGCAGTCCACCGTCCAGCGCGAACGCATCGAAGTTCGCTTCATCGAGCAGGAAATGCGGGACTCGTTCATCGACTACTCGATGAGCGTGATCGTACAGCGGGCCTTGCCGGATGCCCGCGATGGTCTGAAGCCGGTGCACCGGCGGATCCTCTACGCGATGCGTGAGGAGGGCCTGAACCCCTCGCGACCTCACAAGAAGAGCGCGACGGTCGTGGGTGACGTGCTCGGTCGGTACCACCCCCACGGCGACAGCGCGGTCTACGATTCGATCGTGCGCATGGCGCAGAACTTCTCGCTCCGGTATCCCCTGGTGGACGGTCAGGGGAATTTCGGATCGATCGATGGCGACCCCGCGGCCGCCTATCGATACACGGAGGTCCGGCTCACACCGGTGGCCGAAGAGCTCCTGCGCGACATCGACAGCGAGACCGTGGACGAACGGCCGAACTTCGATGGTCGCCTGATGGAGCCTGAAGTCCTCCCGGCTCGCCTCCCCCACCTCCTCCTGAACGGCTCCGACGGGATCGCGGTCGGCATGGCGACGAAGATCCCTCCGCATAACGCGGGGGAGCTTCTCGGCGCCGTCGATCACCTCGTGCAGAACCCGGACTGCGATGTCGAGGCCCTGATGAAGCTCGTTCCCGGACCCGACTTTCCGACCGGGGGGTTCATCTGGGGGCGCGCGGGGATCGACAAGGCCTACCGAACCGGCCGGGGCCGGCTCGAGATGCGGGGCCGCATTCATGCCGAAGAGGGGCGTTTCGGAAAGAGCGCCCTCGTCGTGACCGAGCTGCCCTACCAGGTGAACAAAACCCGCGTGATCGAACAGATCGCGAAGATGGTGAAGGCGGGTCGGGGCGATGAGATCACCGAGCTTCGCGACGAATCCGATCGCGACGGGATCCGGCTCGTCATCGAGCTCAAGCGCGATGCGAAGCCGGACGCGGTGGTGCAGAAGCTCTTCAAGAAGACACAGCTGAAGTACACGTTCGGCGTGATCATGCTGGCGCTGGTCGACGGCCGGCCGGTGGAACTCGACCTCAAGGCCGCCCTCGACTGCTGGGTACGTCATCGACTCGACGTCATCCGCCGCCGTGCCGCGTTCGATCTCGAGCACGCGGAGGCGCGCGCGCACATCGTCGATGGGTTGCTGATCGCGCTGAACGACATCGATCGGGTGATCGAAATCATCAGGAGCAGTCGCAACCCCGACTCGGCGCGGAACAAGCTCCGGAAGGAGTTCGAGCTCTCCGAGGCACAGGCCAACGCGATCCTCGCGATGCGGCTCGCGCAGCTCACCGGCCTCGAGCACAAGAAGCTCGCCGAAGAGCTCGCGCTGCTGAAGAGCGATATCGCGGCCTTCTCGAAGCTCGTGACGGACGACGCCACTCGCCGGGTTTTCCTGCGCGAGGAGATCCACGAGCTCCGCGAGCGATACGGCGACCCACGACGCACGGAAATCGTGGAGGACGAGAAGTCCTTCAAGGTGGCCAGGGGCGGCGACCAGGGAACGCGTCTCGTCCTCGTGAGTCGACAGGGGTACATCAAGGCCCAGCCGGCCGGCGCTGGCGGCGGTCTCGCGGGCGCGGAGGCCATGGAGGCCCGCGAAGGCGATTTCGCGCGCGAGGCTTTCCTCTGCGGCCCCTCGCACTCCCTGCTGGTGATGAGCGCCAGAGGAAACGCCTACGTCCTGCCAATGAGCAGCCTTCCCCACGGCACTCGGAGTTCGCGCGGGAAGCGTCTCGATGACTTCATCAGCCTCGAACTCGGGGACGAGGTCGCGGCGGTCATGCCGATCGACGGCTTCCCGGACGACCGGTTCCTCGTGATCGCGACGCGTCAGGGACAGGTCAAGCGCACGGCGTTGTCGGAGTACTCGAACGCCCGCGCCGGCGGGATCAAGGGCGCGGGCCTGGCGAAGGGCGACGAGGTCCTCGGCGCCTTCGTGACGGACGGGTCGCGGGATGTACTGCTGGCCACACGGGCGGGTCAGGCGATTCGGTTCCAGGAAGCCGACATGCGACCGATGGGCCGGTCGGCAAAGGGGGTCCGCGGGATCGATCTACCGAAGGGCGACGTCGTCGTTTCCGCGCTCGCACCCCGGCCCGACTCCGACCTGCTCGCGGCGTCCGAGGCGGGCTTCGGCAAACGGATCCCGTTCACCGAGTTCAAGATGCAGGGTAGGGCCGGCAAGGGGCTCATGGTGCTTCCGGAACGGAAGCGGGTCGGCAACCTCGTGGGGCTCCTCGAGGTGCACCCGGCAGACGACGTCGCGTGGGAGCGGTCGGACTCGACGATCGACACCACGGCGGCCGCCGACATCCTCACGCGAGCGCGTCGCGAAGCGGGGCGGCCGGCGATCGAGTTGCCGGCCGGGGTGGCGGTGGAGGCCGTACACCCGATCCGGTCTGCACCTACGGCACCGTCGGAGCCGGAGCCCGCGGCTCCGATCGACACCGAGGGGGACGCGGCCGGATCCGACGGCGACGAGACGACGACACAGACCGAGATGGGATTCGAGGGGTGAGTTGACCGACCCCGACTCCGGTCATGCCGTCCAGGCCACGGACGAACAGGGCCGGAGATACCGGGCCGGCGTCTACGACCCGATCGATGAGAGCGACCTAGAGGACGCTCCCGACGACCCGGGCTATCCGGCGCGAGGCACCGGACCGGCATTCAAGCGCGTGGCGAGCATGCCGCGCGTCCCGAAGGTCCGACACCTGGTGGGGCCCTCCGTGATCGCGGCGGGTATGGGCCTGGGCGCCGGCGAGTTTCTGCTCTGGCCCAACCTGATCACCGTGAACGGCTACGGGATCTGGTGGCTGTTCTGGATCGGCGTGCTCACTCAATTCCTCGTGATCGGCGAGATCGAGCGGTGGACGATCGCCACCGGCGAGTCGGTCTTCGGCGGTATGGCCCGGCTGGATCGGTTCTCCTTCTGGCCGTGGTTCTTCCTCGTCGCGACGCTGTTCAGCTTCTTCTGGCCGGGGTGGGCGTCATTGTCCGGAGAGTTCGTCGGCGAGATCGTCTTCCTCCTGACGGGCACGCAGCTCGCGTGGCAACCGCTCGCGATCGTGATGCTGCTCTTCATCTGGGTCGGGCTCGCCGCCTCGAAGATCGTATACAACGCGCTGGAGCGCTTCGAGATCGGCCTGGTCCTCGGGTTCTTCCCGCTGCTCCTGACCACGCTGCTCATCGTGGGCCTCCTCCCGTCCGACCTCCTCGACCTGGCGAAGGGCGCCGTGTCGATCGGGACGGCCCCACCCGAACTCCTGACCGGGGACCAGTTCCCGACCCTCCTTCTCGCCGTGGCATATGCCGGCACGGGCGGCACGCTGCTGCTCGCCCAGTCGTTGTGGATTCGCGACAAGGGATTCGGAATGGCGATCCACCAGGGGCGAATCGCCGGCATCCGCGGCGAGAACGAGGACATCAGCGATACGGGGTTCGTCTTCGATCCGGACGACATGACCTCGCTGGAGCGCTTCCGCGCCTGGATGCGAGCTTCTCACAAGGAGCTGCTCGTCACGTTCGTCGTGCTGACCATTGTGAGCGTCGTGATTACCTGCATGCTCGTGACCTCGACCCTCGGCGTCGGGAATTTCGATCTGGCCGGTGACCAGTCCACGATGGTCTCTCGCCAGGGACAGGCGATTCAGGAAGCCGGCGGCGTATGGCTCCGGATCGCGTTCCTGCTCGGCGGGTCGTTCATCCTGTTCTCGACGCAGATCGGGATCGTCGACACCGTGACCCGGATCTCCGGAAGCATCTTCTACGAGCGATTCGGTCGGAATACGACGTTCTGGACGCTCAAGCGGACGTTCCTGCTGTTCCTCACCGTCCTCACCTTCGCGGCGATCGGGATCATCGCGGTGTCGTGGCTCGGCGATCAGGCTCTGGGCGCGCTCCAGCCGACGTTCCTCCTCCTCGTCGCCGGGCCGTTCACGATCTCGAGCATGTACGCCTACACGCTGGTCGTCGGGTACATGAACTCGGCGATGCTGCCGGTCGCCCTGTCGTCGCCGGCGTGGAAGCGATGGGGAATGCTGTGGGCAGCGACACTTTGGGGCTGGTTCACCACAGAGGTCGTCGCGAGGGCCGTGATGGGAGGCATCGGAGTCGATGCCGCGACCGTCGAGTCCCTTTCGTGGCACCCGATCCGTCTCGCGTGTTACGGGTTGTGGATCGGCTCGCTGCTCTGGTTCGCGCTTCGGGTCGTCCCCCGAAAGGGCCGCCAGGCCGTCTCCTAGGAGGGGCTCACGGGAACCGCGGCCCCGGCACTCGCGGCCATCTCCTCGGCGGTCTTCATTCGCGACAGGTCGAGACTGAAGTCCGGGCGCTCGCCCGGGGCGATCTTCTCCTTGAACTCACGCATCTCGCGCGCCGACATCCCGCACTCGGCCATCGCGTCCGTGGAGAGACCTGCCCCGTCCCGCGCCGCCACCCCATCCTCGGTCGCCTCCAGCAAGGCGCCCAGCGCCCGCCGGTCCGCGTCCGTGAGCCGGCCGCCCAGGACCTCGTAGTCGAGCCACGCTTCATAGCTGAGAGGGGCGACCCGCTGGAGCATCCCCGCCATCACCCGCCCGTACTCCTGGATCTCGAACTGCGCGTGATCATCCACACGGAGTCGGAGAAAGTGCAGCAGGTTGTGGAGGTCGATCTTCCAGTACCACTGGGTGTAGGTCGAAAGCGGCAGATCGATGCGCGCGAGCTCCCGCGCCACATCCTCCTCGATCATCCAGCCGTAGGTCTCCGAGGCGTCGGCCCGCAGCCGCTCCCAGCGTTCGATCGACTCCTCGTAGAGCTCGGCCGGGGCCGGTTCGTCCTGGCGCCCCTGGTTGTTCACGGTGCTCTGCAGCGCGAAGCTCGACGAGGTGGGCTCGTAGAACAGAAGCGGCATCAGCGAATAGCGCCCGCTGAGTTCGTTCACCGATGCCGTGCGGTGCCGAATCCACTGACGCGCGATGAAGATCGGCATCGAGCAATGGAACTTGAACTCGACCATCTCGCTGGGCGTCGTATGAGCGTGACGCCGGAGATAGCGGATGAGGCCGCGCGTCGCGCTGACCTTTCGCGTCCCGTATCCGTAGCTGACACGGGCCGCTCTCTCCACATCCTCGTCGGTCCCCATGTAGTCCACGAGAGACACGAATCCGTGATCGAGGACGGGGAAGTATCCGCCGAGAATCTCCTCGGCGGCGGCGCTGGTCGGTCGTTTGGTCTGCGTCATGCGCGAGAATACGGGACGTGGGCGACGCTCGCCAGAAGGCTGCAGTGCGAGCCTCCCGTGCGGGGCACGATGTACTTCCTAGGGATCCGTCTGGCCGGCCCGGCCGGCCGACAGAACCCGCTCCACCGCGACGCGCCAGCCGGCGTAGAGATCGGCCCGGCGAGCCTCCTCCATCGCCGGCTCCCACTCCCGATCGAGTCGCCAGGTCGCCGCGACATCCGCCGTCGAATCGAAGACGCCGCTCGCGAGCCCCGCGAGGCTCGCGGCTCCCAGAGCAGTGGTCTCCGTCACGTGCGGCCGCTGAACCGTTATCCCGACCTGGTCCGCGACGAACTGCATCGCCCACTCGTTCGCGGTGAGCCCACCGTCGACGCGAAGGGTCGAGGGCTCGGCTCCGTCGGCCGCCATCGCGTCGAGGAGGTCGCGCGTCTGGTACCCGATCGCTTCCAGAGTCGCCCGCGCGACCTCGGCTCGACCCGAGTCGCGAGTGAGCCCGACCACCGCCCCCCGGGCCTCGGAGTCCCAGTACGGCGCGCCGAGTCCGACGAACGCGGGAACGACGTACACGCCGCCCGTATCGTCAACGGTGCGAGCGAGGTCCTCGGTCTCGGTCGCCGAGTCGATGATGCGGATGCCGTCGCGGAGCCACTGCACCGCGGCACCCGCTACGAAGATGCTCCCCTCCAGGGCGTAGGTGGTCTCGCCGTCGAGGCTCCAGGCGATCGTCGTCAGGAGACGGTTCTGCGAATCGACTCTCCGTGACCCCGTGTTGAGCAGAGCGAACGCACCGGTCCCGTATGTGCACTTCATCGCCCCGGGGGCGAACGCTGCCTGGCCGAACGTCGCCGCCTGCTGGTCGCCGGCGATTCCGCGGATCGGGATCGGGGCACCGAACAGATCCGGGGGTGTCCGGCCGTAGTCCGCGGCAGAGTCTCGCACGTCCGGCAACAGCGTGCGAGGGATGTCGAAGAGATCGAGTAGCTCGCCGGACCAGGCAACCTCGTCGATATCGAGGAGCATCGTGCGGGACGCGTTCGAGACGTCTGTGGCGTGGACGGCGCCACCGGTGAGGTTCCAGAGGACCCAGGTGTCCATCGTGCCGAACGCGAGTTCGCCCCGGCCGGCCGCGTCGCGAGCCCCGTCCACGTGATCGAGAATCCACGCGAGCTTCGTCGCGGAAAAGTACGGATCGAGCAGAAGGCCGGTTCGCGCCCGGACGACGGCCTCGTGCCCCTCTTCTCGTAGCCGCCGGCACGCGCCGGCGGTCCTGCGATCCTGCCAGACGATCGCCGGGTGGATCGGCGTTCCGGTCGAACGTTCCCAGACGACGGTCGTCTCACGCTGGTTCGTGATCCCGATGGCCGCGACGCCGACGGCACCCTTCTCCAGACTCGCGATGACCTCGCGGCAGCATTCCAGCGCGTCGTCGCGAATCCGCTCTGCGTCGTGTTCCACCCAGCCAGGCCGCGGGAACCCCTGCGGCAACTCACGCTGCGCCACGGCGATTTGCCTGCCCGAAGAATCGAACGCGATCGCCCGGGTGGACGTCGTGCCCTGGTCGATCGCCAGTAGGATCAGATCACTCACGGGTGGTCCGCTACGACGAGCGCGTCCTTCGCGACCGGGCGTCGACCCTCCATGCCAGCCCCCTCTCGGGATCAGTGTGACGGACGCGTCTCCCGGCTCTCCCCCAACCGGTAGACCCGTACTTCCGTACCGTATAGTGCGATCAAACGATCGCCCGACACCGCCGCGTCCACCAGTCCCCGATAGACCTCCGGCGCCCCCGTCACCCCCACGCGCTCGCCGGGCCACACCGAGAGCGCGATGAGCCGCGCGCTCGGGGAAGGGACAAGCCAGAGCCGGCTCCCGTCCATATGCATCCCCTTGAATGGAACCATGAACTCCCCGGTCGCGAACTCCGGTGGCACCGTTCTTCGGACCGCCTCCGTCTCCTCGTCGAGCATCGCGTACAACCAGCGAGGCAACGGCACCGGGACCACGTCCGCGATGCGGCTCCCTTCTCGATCGAGGATGACCCGCCAGAGCCGAAAGTCGGTCCCGTGCCGGTTGCGCAACAACGCGATCGACCCGTCGGGCAAACCCTCGAGAAGCAGTCCGTCGAGAGACATCCGATCGCCCGGGCCCCGGGTCAGTTCCTCGGGGATGACATCGGGAGCGATCGGAAGGTCGACGGCCCCGCCCTCCGCAACACGCGCGAGCAGTGTTCGGGCACTGAGCGTGGGGACGAGGGGTGATCCGTCCCGAGCGATACCGAAATTCACCGGCGGGTATGGCGTCCGGAACTCACCGACCATCGACCCCATTGGGTCGAACCGCGACAGCGTGCCCACGGCGGGTTCCGCGATCCACACATCCCCGTCCGGTGCGACCGCGAGCGACATGGGAGCGGTCAGCTCCCCCGGACCTGCTCCGGGGCGTCCGATGGGGTCTCCCAGCAGAATCCCATCCAGGTCGAAGGAGAGAACGCGCTGCGCCATACCATCGAGGACATGGAAGCGATCGCCTGCCACGGAGAGGCCGCGCGCAGACTCGATAACCGGCCCCGTGGTGCCGGCGACCTCAGCCGGGAACCGGCTCATGAGATCGCCGGCGACGAGCATTCGCTCGGGCCCATCACCCGGCGCGGCATCGCGCGCGGTGTCCTCCGCGAGGCCACACGACACGAACAGCACCCAGGCGCCCAGGGCGAGGCCCACGCGACCGCGGGGGATTCGCGTCGCCGTCCCGCCAGACGGCGTGTCACTCATACGTTTCAACACCCGGGAATCCGCCGCTGCAGCGCAAGGATGTGCTCCGCTTGAGCAGTCTGTTGCCATCCGCGTTCACGTATGCATACCAGCATTCGCAGACGGAGCATTCCGCCCGGATCGACGGCGCGAGCTGCACAGACCCGATGCGAAGAGCACCCTCCCACTCGAAGGCCTGCACGCAGAACCCGTGCGTGAACTCCGCCCAGCAGCCCGCACCGCAGTCGACCTTCGATTCGCAGCTGATCACTCCCGAGTCCCGAGCGGCCGCGTGCCCCGCCGTGACGCCGACCACCGGTGTCTGCCCCAGCGCGACCGCCCAGATCGCGAGCGACAGTACACGCGCGCGCCTCGTCCAATTCCTCATCCCGATCCTCCCCATCCCGTGTCCGGGGAGGACCGAACGCCCTCCCGCGACACACAGATTCGCCGGAGAGGTCAACCGGCTCTCAAACAGAAACGCGAAAAGCCCCGGGGTCCGGGGCTTTCGCTCACATCACCTTCGCGACGTGTCCGTCGAGAACGCCGACCGGTTAGACGTCGAGATTCTTCACGTATCGCGCGTTCCTCTCGATGAACTGGCGACGAGGCTCGACTTCTTCACCCATGAGTGTCTCGAACAGGCGTGCCGCCTGGGTCGCTTCGTCGATCGTCACCCGCAGCAACGTGCGCCGATCCGGGTTCATCGTCGTCTCCCACAGCTGGTCGGCGTTCATCTCGCCCAATCCCTTGTAGCGCTGGATCGAGACCTTGCCGGCCGCTCCGTTCAACCGGTCGATCGCGGCGTCCCGCTCTTCGTCGGAGTAGCAGTAGAACTCCTTCTTGCCCTTCTTGACCTTGTAGAGCGGTGGCTGCGCGATGTAGATGTAGCCCGCCTCGATCAGGTCCATCATCTGCCGGAAGAAGAACGTGAGGAGCAGCGTACGGATGTGCGCGCCGTCCACGTCCGCGTCCGTCATGATGACGATCTTGTTGTATCGGGCCTGACCCAGATCGAACTCCTCACCGATTCCCGCGCCGATCGCCGTGATGATCGCGCGGATCTCCTCGTTCGAGAGGATCTTGTCGATCCGCGCCTTCTCGACGTTCAGGATCTTTCCACGTAGAGGCAGAATCGCCTGATATCCGCGGTCCCGACCCATCTTCGCGGTGCCGCCGGCGCTGTCGCCCTCCACCAGGTAGAGCTCGGAGATCTCGGGGTCCTTGATCGAACAGTCCGCGAGCTTGCCGGGGAGGATCCCCGTCTCGAGCGCGGACCGCTTTCTCGTGAGGTCCCGCGCCTTCCTCGCCGCCTCGCGCGCACGGGCCGCCTGCGTCGCCTTCTCGATGATCCGCTTCGAGTTGCCCGGATTCTCCTCCATCCAGGTTCCGAGCTTGTCGTTGACCAGGCTCTCGACGATGCCGCGGACCTCGCTGTTCCCGAGCTTCGTCTTCGTCTGCCCCTCGAACTGCGGCTCCATCACCTTTACGGAGAGAACCGCGACGAGACCCTCTCGCACATCGTCGCCGCTGAGACTCGGATCGGACTTCTTCAGGACGTTGTTCTTCGTGGCGTAGCTGTTGATCGTGCGGGTCAGCGCGCCCTTGAATCCGGAGAGATGGGTTCCGCCCTCGTGCGTGTTGATGTTGTTGACGAAGGTGAACGTGTTCTCGTTGTACCCGTCCGTGTACTGCATGGCGAGCTCGATCTCCGTGTCGTCCTGCGTACCGGAGACGTAGATGACGTCGGAGTGAAGCGGAGTCTTGGACCCTCTCAGATACTCCACGAACTCGGAGATCCCGCCCTCGAAGTGGAACGTCTCCTCCTGCCCTTCACCCCGCTCATCCGTGAGCAGGATCCGGACGCCGCGGTTGAGATAGGCCATCTCACGAAGGCGGCCCGCCAGCGTGTCGAAGCGAAACTCGAGCTCGGTGAAGATCTGGGCGTCCGGCTTGAACGCGACCTCTGTGCCCTTCTCCTTGGTCTTCTCGCCCTTCTCGAGGTCCCCGTCCTTGATCCCTCTCTCAAAGGACTGGCGCCACACGAAGCCGTCGCGCTTGATCTCGACGGTCAGCCATTCCGAAAGGGCGTTCACGACCGAAACGCCGACGCCGTGCAGACCACCACTGACCTTGTAACTCGACTTGTCGAACTTCCCACCGGCATGGAGCGTCGTCAGCGCGAGCTCGACGCCCGGGACCTTCTCGGTGGGGTGGATGTCGACCGGGATGCCCCGGCCATCATCGGTCACCCGAATCGAATTGTCTTCGCCGATGACGACGTCGATCTGCGAACAGTGCCCGGCCATCGCCTCGTCGATCGAGTTGTCCACGACCTCGTAGACGAGGTGGTGCAGACCCCGACCGGACGTCGATCCGATGTACATTCCCGGTCGCTTGCGGACAGCCTCGAGCCCCTTGAGAACCTGGATCTGTCCGGACGTGTATCCTTCGCCCTTGTCCGAGGGCTTCTTCTTCGTGGTCGGCGAACTAGCCATCAACCCCTCCCGTCGAGTGCCGTCCACGCCGTGGTGGCGCGACGGTTCCTGCGTCCTCCGCTTGCACGAACATCAACTTCTCGATCCGTCCGCGCTCGCGATCTTCGTTTAGGCGACGGAGCAGTGTCCGACGCATCATGTTCAGTTCCGTCATCCAAGCGGCACCGGACACTTCGATGAAGAGCGTCCCGCCTCGCACGCGCCCGACCTTCGTCACCCGCGCGATGTGCGGACCGACGATCGAGGTCCACCGGTCCGCCGTCTTCGCCTTCTCGATGCGCTCACGGATTCCCAGGCGCTCGAACACATCGTCCAGCAACGTCCCGACCGGTGAAGGCCTCCGCTTCCGCCGTTCGGCCGCTTCCATCACGTCAGCAGCCGTCCGTTCTTGATACGCCAACGATCCAGATCCCCGCCTCGCAACTCGATGTCGCCCGTCTTGGGCGCCGTCAGAATCACCTGCCCCGACCGGCCCGTTTCGAACAGGTCGAGCAGTCGCCGAGAGCGCCCTTCGTCCAGCTCGGCGAATACGTCGTCGAGCAAATACAGCGGCTCCCGGCCCAGCCCCTCGTGCAACCGATCCGCCTCGAGCAACCGCAGGGCGAGAGCCGCCGTGCGCTGCTGTCCGCTCGACCCGTAACCCCGAAGGTCCCTGGCGCCTTCCGCACCCTCCAGCGGAAACCGCAGATCGTCCCTGTGCGGACCGACCACTGTCATGGCCCGGCGCCGTTCACGATCCGCACTCTCCGCCAGTGCCGCGCGGAAGCGATCCCTCCAGACGTCCGATTCCTCGGGCGCATCGGACGGATGCCGCAGCGACGCCCCCCGCGCGATTGACGATGAGTACACGACATCGGCCCGGTCACCGTCCGAGACCGTTTCGTAGTACCGCGCATAGCGCTCGCGGCCTTCGATCACCCATCGCTGACGCGTCGTCGTGATCCGGGCGCCGGTCTCGATCAGTCCCTCCGACCAGGCGGCGAGCTCGTCTTGCGACACACCGCGTCGCAGGGCCTCGTTCCGCTGACCCAGGAGGACCCGGTATTTCTGGAGCGCGGTGAGGTAGGTCGGCTCGGCGAGGGACAGCGAGACATCCAAGAACCGACGGCGCGACTTCGGGCCGCCCCTGATGATGTCGATGTCCTCCAGACGGAAGACGGCCACCCCGAGCCTCCCGATCCCATCCGACACCCGCTCCACCTCCTGCCTTCCGACTTCCGCCTTCTTGATCTTGCGGCCCCTGTCGTACGCCGCGGCAACGACTCCCGCGTCACCCGACATGGTCCCCTCGATACGGAACACGTCCTGCCCGAACCTCACGAGCTGGGAGTCCGGGACTCCCCTGAACGACCGGAAGACCTCGAGGTAGTAGATCGCCTCGAGCAGGTTCGTCTTCCCCGAACCGTTCGGTCCGATGATCGCCACACCGGGACCCGGAAACTCGCATTCGAGTTCCTCGAAGTTCCGAAAATTGTGCAGCGTCAGGTGTCCGAGATGGGGCGTTGCGTGCGCCAAATTGGCGCGAACCGACTGTGCTTCGGAGGCCGTCATTATGGGGAAGCAAAATAGGCCGGAAACCCTTGTGGCGCAAGGAAAACCCGGCGGTCGGCAGGGGCTGCCGACACCCTGCGACACGGTTCCCTGAGGTGGGGTGCGAGGCGCCGGCCCGACCGGGGCCGGCGCTCGCGATCGGGGATCGGGCCCCCGACCTGCTCGGACCTACTGAACGAAGTCGGAGACCACCGGCTCGTCGTCGCTGTAGTCGTAAAAGCCCTTCCCCGTCTTCCGACCGTGGTAGCCGGCCAGGAACATCCGGCGGAGCAGCGAGGGCGCGGCGAACCGGGCGTCCTTGTACTCGTCGAACATGATCTCGGTGATGTGATACAGAGTGTCCAGGCCGACAAAGTCACCCAGCGTGAACGGCCCCATCGGGTACCCGCACCCGAGTCGCATGCCCGTGTCGATGTCCGGAATCGACCCCACGCCTTCTTCGTAGGCTCGGATGGCGTCGAGCATGTAGGGCACGAGAAGTCGATTCACCACGAATCCCGTGTTGTCGCGGCAGGCGATCGCGCTCTTGCCGAGCGAGGTGCCGAAGGCGAACGCGGCCTTGAACGTCTCCTCCGACGTCGTCCCGCACCGCACGACCTCGAGCAACGGCATGACCGGGACCGGGTTGAAGAAATGCAGACCGACGAATCGGTCGGGACGGTCCGTACCGGCGGCCAGCTCGGTGATCGAGAGGCTCGACGTGTTCGACGCGAAGATCGCGGCCGCCTTGCAGATCGCGCCGAGGCTGTTGAAGAGATCGTGCTTGGCGTCGAGGTTCTCGACGATAGCCTCGATGACGATGTCGCACTCCGCGAGGTCGGTGAGATCGAGCGTCGCGTTCAGCCGCCCGAGCACTTCGTCGCGGTCCGATTCGGTCATCTTCTCCTTCGCGACAGCGCGGTCGAGGTTCTTCTGGAGCGCTCCCATCCCGCGATCGAGCAACCCCTGCTCTACTTCACGCACCACCGTCCGATACCCCGCCTGCGCGCTGATCTGGGCGATCCCGCTGCCCATCAGACCGCACCCGACCACTCCGACCGTCTGTATCTCGCTCAATTCGCGCTCCTCGCGTGTGTTATTGTGATTCGCCTTCGATCCCCGCGGACCGAAGCAACTTCTGGTGCCACGGCTCACCTTCGCCGGGCTCGAGTGTCTCGCCTCGTTCGAGTCGATCCAGCAGACCGAGTAGCGTGAGCTCCATGCGCTCGCGTTCCTTCTGGAGGTGCCGTCGCCCGGCAAAACGGGCCGTCGCCAGTCCTCCCGCCACGAGGGCTCCCGCGCCGACGAAGGCCAGCGCCGCGCCGCCGGTCGACAGGATGAGTCCCAGCGACGGGCCGATACTCGCCAACGACATTCCAAACATCCAGCCCCCGGCGGCCTCAGATCGCAGGTTCGCCATGTCCGCCGTCAGGGTGACGAGGGACCAGCCGCTCTCGAGCGGCTCCACGGCGACCTGCAGACGCTTCGCTTTCGCGATGGTATAGCCGTGTCCACCGACATCCATCGCACGCCGCATCGACGAGACGAGCCCGCCCGCCGGCTCCCAGAGGGATCGGCCACGCTGCGCTCTCACGGGCTTGAGCAGTTCCTTGTCCTTCAGGTACTGCTCCAGGTTCCGCTCCACATCCACCTGGTTCCCCGGGACGACCCGGCTGACGCGGACGGTCGCGGGTCCGGCCCATTTCGCCATGAACCCATCGTCCTCGACCGCCGCCGGCACGAGCGCTTCCGCCTCGATCTCGGCGAGGGCCTGCTGCACGTGCCGCGGTTCGATCCCGACCTCTTCGCCGATCCGCACGACCTCGGCCTTGTCGAGAGTGCTCGGGAGGTGCGTCGAACTCTTGAACTGGAGGTCCGACGCCCGCCGGATCACCCGCTCGAGCTGCTCCTGGGTGATCGGCGGCCCGCTCTCCGCGCGATGGGCCGGCGGGGGGCCCGACCCGGGGGGCTCGGGCAGTTCGGCGCCGGGGTGGTCAGTCGGCGGCATCGGTCCCGCGATCGACGGTCTCGCGCTCGGCGGCCGGCGCGGCGGCCGTGTCTCCGGAAGGCAGCATCGACGCCTCGTCGACGGACGCCAGCGTCCGCTCCTCGCTTCCGGTAAGGAAGTTCGCTTCCTCAACCGCGGCGGCGTGTGCCGCCGCGTCCTCAACCGCGGCGGCGCGTGCCGCCGCGTCGTCTACCGCGGCGGCGGCGTCGGGCGCACCCATGAGGTTGCCGAACAGCCCCTTGAACGACCCGAAGTCGATCGGCAACGGGAACAGCGTCGTGGAGTTGTTCTCCGCGGCGATCTCCGTGGCCGTCTGCAAGAACCGCAGTTGCAGCGAAGCCGGATACTTGCTGAGCTGTTTCGCGGCATCCCGGAGGTTCGCGGACGCCTGCAACTCGCCCTGGGCGCTGATGACCTTCGCCCGCCGCTCTCTCTCCGCCTCGGCCTGCCGGGCGATCGCGCGCTTCATCTCCTGCGGCAGGTCGACGTCCTTCACCTCGACGCCGGTGACGTCGATGCCCCAGGCGTCCGTTCCCTGGTCGATGATGTCGCGGAGGATCTGATTGAACTTCTCGCGCTCGGCCAGCACCTCGTCCAGCTCGGCCTGCCCGATCACGGATCGCAGCGTCGTCTGGGCGAGCTGCGAGGTCGCGAACAGGTAGTCCTCGATCTCGAGGATCGCCCGCATTGGATCGGACACTCGGAAGTACAGGACCGCATTCACCTTCACCGAGACGTTGTCGCGCGTGATGACATCCTGCGGCGGGATGTCCATCGCGATGATCCGGAGGCTGACTCGCTCCATGCGCTCGATACCGAACGGGACGAGGAAGATCAGTCCGGGCCCCCTCGACGGACGCGCGCGTCCCAGCCGGAACACGACCCCCCGTTCGTACTCCTTCAGAATCCGAAGGCTCGTTGCGAGCGCGATCGCGCCCGCGCCCGCCAGCACCGCTAGAAACGGTTCCACAGCAACCTCTCCGGCTCGACGGTCCCGACGACGACCAGGCGGCCGCCGGCGAGGCCATGACCCCCTCGCGTTAGCTCTCGACCTGAACGATCACGGCGGCGCCCTGTCCTCCGCCGATGCAGGCGGTTCCAAGACCGATGCCTCCACCCCGACGCTTCAGCTCGTGCAGCAGGTGGGTCGTGATGCGGGCTCCGGTCATCGCCAGGGGGTGGGTGAGAGCGATCGCGCCCCCATCGACGTTCACCTTGTCCCGGTCCAGTTCGAGCTCGCGTTCGACCGCGACGTACTGCGGCGCGAACGCCTCGTTCACCTCGATGAGGTCCACGTCATCGAGGGTGAGTCCCGCTCGCTCCAGAGCCGCCCGGGACGCGGGCGCGGGTCCGATCCCCATGATCCGTGGCGGCACGCCCACGACCGCCGACGACAGCAGGCGGCCGATGGGCTCGAGCCCGTTGCTCGAGGCGTATTCGGAGCTCGCCATCACGAGCGCCGCGGCACCGTCTCCGATCCCGCTGGCGTTTCCGGCCGTGACGAGACCGTCCTCCTTGAAGTACGGGCGGAGCGCTCCGAGGCCCTCCATCGTCGTGTCCGGACGGAGATGCTCGTCCCGGTCGAACGCCTTTTCGCGCCCTTTTCTGCCGACCATCACCGGGACCACTTCATCGGCGAACCTGCCCTCGTCCCATGCATCCTTTGCCAGCTTCTGGCTGCGGACCGCGACCTCGTCGACCTCGGATCGACTGATCCCATACTCCTCTGCGAGGTTCTCCGCCGTCTGGGCCATCGAGAACCCGCAATACGGATCGGTCAACGCCTCCCAGAGCGAATCCTCCAGCTGACCCGCGGGCCCCAGACGGAGCCCCCAGCGGGCGCCCCGGACGATGTGGGGAGCCTGGCTCATCGACTCCGTTCCGCCGACGAGGCAGACGTCCGCATCACCGAGCCGGATCTCCTGGGAGCCGTCGATCACGGCCTGGAACCCCGAGCCGCACAGTCGATTGACGGTGAGCGCGGGGGTCTCGATCGGGAGCCCTGCGCGAAGCCCGACGTGACGGGCCATGTAGATCGCGTCCGCCGAAGTCTGCATCACGTTCCCGAAGATGACGTGCCCGAAATCCGCGACGGGAACGCCGGAGCGCTCGACCGCGGCTTCCGACGCGACGACCCCGAGATCGATCGCGCTCTTGTCCTTCAGGCTTCCGCCGAACGTGCCCATGGCCGTTCTGGCGGCCGACAGAAAGACGATGCCGTTCCCATTTCCGCTCATCGATGGACTCCTCTATGCACACGGATACGTGTTTTCATTCAGCGTCTGAAAGTATCGAACGGGAGCACTTCGCGCAGAGGGGCCCGATCGGGGGAAACGCCGGAGGCGAGGGGGTCAGGCCCCGTGTTGCCGGACCCATTCGCACAGCCAGTCGCCGACCTCGCCGGTCGATGACGACCCGCCGATATCCGGTGTCCGCGGACCGTCGGCCAGCGCGGCATCGACGGCGGAATCGAGCAGTCGCGCGGCCTCTACCGCCCCCTGGTCGGCGAGCAGCATCGCCGCGCTGAGGATCGCCGCCATCGGGTTGGCCTTGCCGGAGCCGACGAGGTCCGGGGCACTCCCGTGGACCGGCTCGTAGAGACCATGCCGGCCCGGGTTCAGGTTGGCCGAAGGGGCCAGCCCCGGACCTCCGACGAGCTCCGCCGCGAGGTCCGAAAGGATATCCCCGAAGAGGTTGTCCGTGACGATGATCCCGAAACGCTCGGGTGCCCGAACCATCTCCATCGCCAACGCGTCGACGTACCTCGTCTCCGAGGGGACGTCATCGTACTCGGTAGCGATCTCGAGGAAGACCCGCCGCCACAGTCCATACATATGGGGTACCGCGTTCGCCTTGTCGGACAGCGTCACCCTCGCGCCGGTGGCGCGGGCGTCCTCGAACGCGAGCCGGACGATCCGCTCCACCGCCCGCCGGCTGGCGACGCCTTCGCTCGTCGCCACCTCCTCGGGTGTGCCCTCATGCTCCAGACGCCCGATGCCGCCGTAGAGGCTCTCGGTGTTCTCGCGGTAGATCACGAAGTCGATCGGTACCTGGTCCGCCCGCCTCAAGGGCGACAGAACGGCGGATCTGAGCTTCGCAGGGCGGCGATTCAGGAAGAGGTCGAGCCGGAATCGCAGCCCGAGCAAGAGGTCGCGCGCGTGACGGCCGTCCGGCACGCGCGCATCTCCCACGGCCCCGAACAGAATCGCGTCGAACTCGTCCCGTAGCGTCGCGAACGTCTCATCCGATAGCGTCTCACCCGTCTTCAGGTAGTGCTCGGCCCCGTGAGGAAACTCCGTGAAGGCGGGATTGACGAGACCGCGCTCCGCCGCGGCGGAAACGACCCGACAGGCCTGCTCGGTGACCTCGGGACCGACACCGTCCCCGCCGATCACCGCGATTCGAATCGGCGTCACGGCGCGAGCGAGCGCCCGCACCGGGGGCAGAACGACCAGTCGGGCTCGAGGCGATCGCCGCAGGCGGTGCAGCGCGGTGCCTCCTGGTCCGAGCCGCAGTGCGGGCAGTACTTCAGCCCATCGCGGTCCGGGAGCTCGGCATCGCAGGACCAGCAGGGACCGGGCGCCGGTACGGACGGCGCCGACTGCTCGGGGTCGGGCTCCGCCTGCGGCTCGTTCGCGTCCGTTTCGGGGGCCGGCGACGCCGGGATCTCCGAAGCGGGCTCCGTCTCGCCTGGCTCCACCTCGGGCGCCGGAGAGATCGGCTCGGACGGCTCCGGCGTCGTCTGGACCGGCACGGGCACGTCCGCGGCCTCCTCCGCCGCGGGCTCGATCGCCTCGGGCCCGGGAGGGTCCACGTCGTCCGTCGGGGTCTCGACCGGCTCGTCCATCAGCCGATCGACGAGCGATGCGACGTCGGTCTCCCCCTCGAGCGATTCTGGAGCATCCGTCGACCGTCGGAGTCGGAGAAGTCGGTCCGCGAGCGAGCGCGCGAACCCCAGACCGGGTTCCGTCCCCTCGAGCTCGCGCCTCGCCGCCGCCTCGACCGCGGGGTCCACCTGCAGGAGCGATCGATCGACCAGGAGACCGAGGAGCGCGACATCGTATTCACCCTTCCCCGCCATCCCCAGCGCCGCGCGCGCGACGGGGTAGGACAGGTGGGTGTCCAGCAGCCGCGCGAGGGTGACCGCGCGACCGGGATCTCCAGCCTCCGCGAGTCGGTCGTGGAGCAGGCGGGCCAGCCTGTCCGGCGAGGTCACCTTCATGGATTCGTCCTTCCGGAGAGGTCTCTCAGCGCTCGATCTCGAGGGCCCCGAGACGAGCCGAGTCCTCGATGAACGCTCGCGGACTCTCGAAGGACACCGAACCACCGGTGATGTCGTGGAGCCTGATGGCCTCCGCCCGCATGAAGTCGGCGAGCGACTTCGTGGGATCCCGACGGTCCCGCATGGTGCGGACGATGGTGTCCCAATCCCCTTCGAATACGATCCCATCCGCGGATCTGACGCGGTGCGACTCCTCCAGCCCGACCTCCGGCGGCCGTCCGAAGAGGTCGAGCTGGGCACGCACCCACGACGAACGGAGCCCCGCGGCGTCGGACTCGATCTCGGCGAGCAGCCGTTCCTCGGGGGTTGGCTCGGTCGCCAGTTCCTCGAGCACGAGCATGTACGGCCGAAGCTCTGGCGCGTTCTCGGCAAGGTCGTAGACGCGTCTCTTCAGCTCGATCAGCCTCCACGCGACGACGGGATCCGTCACCTGAGTCGGGGGAATCCGCTCGAGCTGCTCGAGGGCGGAAGCGAACTCGCCGAGCTCGTAAAGGATGTTCCCGTACAACGCTCGCGCATCCGAGAACCCGGGATCGAGTCGCACGGCCTCGCGACTCCAGTTCAGGGCACCGTCGGTCACGCCGGCGCGGTAGGACGCATACGCGAGATCGAGCGCCACATCGGGGTTGAGGGGGTCCGCCTGTCGGGCGAGTCGGAAGAACCGCTCCGCCCGATCGATCAGCCCCTCCCGAAGCAGACTGCGGCCGGCACAGAGCATGAGCTCGACGTCGGTGTCGTATCCCATCTCGATGAGGAGATCGAACGCCCGGAAGGCGCCGGCCCGGTCGCCGAGCCGCAGCTTGGCCTCCCCGATGCCGGCGAGAGCCTCTTCGTGGTCGGGATCGAGCCACAACGCGTGGTCGAACGCGTTGTGCGCCCACGGGAATTCCTCTCGCGCGAGACGCGTGTAGCCGAGAGAGACGTGTAGCTCGGGGGACTCCGGGTAGCGACCGAGCGCACGCTTCAAGACATCCAGCGCCTGGTCGTATTCGCCGGCTTCGTAGAGGCGTTGAGCCTCGGCGTCGTATTGATCCCCGTTCCAGTAGCCGGGTTCGATCACCCTGATGACCGCTCGAACGTTCGGGTTTCGGTTGAACGACTTTGCGATTGATCCGCGCGTTTCTTATACGCTACCGAGCACCCTCTGAGCAACTCCGCGCGAACTGCGGGCCCCGCCGAATTCCCGTCGAAGACGCGACTCACGACGCTTCCGAGCTCGCCGAGTCGGTCGGCGACGACCGCTCGCGGGCACCTCGAAGCTCGAGGCTCGTGATCCGCCGCTCGGTGAGTTCGAGGACGCGCAACTCGGCCTCGCCGATCGCGACGGAATCTCCCTCCTCGGGGATTCTGCCCAGCGTCGCGAGCACGTAACCCGCCATCGTGTCGTATTCGTCGGCATTCTCAAATCCGCCAAGCTCGAACCGATCAACGATTTCCGAGAACGACGCGCCTCCGTCGAGGATCACGCGGCCGTCGGGTCGGACGGCGACGTCGTCTTCCGCGATGTCGTGTTCATCGTAGATCTCGCCGACGATCTCCTCGAGCAGATCCTCCAGCGTGACGATCCCGTCGGTCCCTCCGAACTCGTCCAGGACGACCGCCATGTGCGTCTTTCGATGCCTCAACTCGGCGATCAGATCGTCGACCGGTTTCGTGTCGGGGACGAAGAACGGCTCACGCATCACCGCCGACGCTCCGGCGCCGTCGTCGCCGCTGACCACCCGGCCGAGCACGTCTTTCACGACCACGATGCCGATGATCTCATCGAGCGATTCCCTGAAGACCGGGAATCGCGAGAAGCCCGACTCGGCCGCCGTCTCGAGGATCACCCCGATCGACGCCTCCGCGTCGACGCCGACGATGTCCGGACGCGGCGTCATGACCTCCCGCACGACGGTTCGAGTCAGCTCGAACACGCCCTGGATCATCGCCTGCTCGTCCTCTTCGACCACCCCGCTCCGCTGGCTCTCGCTCACGAGCATTTCGATCTCGTCCGGGCTGTGGACCCGGTCGAACGCACTGGTCGCCGGTAGCCGGAGGAGGCGCAGCACGACATGCGATGACTGGTTCAGAAACCAGATCCAGGGCGCCATCAGTCGGTTGAACCCGTTCAGCGGTCCGGCGACGAACCGGCTCACGGCCTCCGGATACAGCAGGGCCGCGGTCTTGGGAGCGAGCTCACCGAGGACGATGTGGAGGTAGACGATCAGGACGAACGCGACGACGATCGCCAGAGCATGCACGACGGCGGGCGCCGCCGATGTTCCGGCGGAAATCAGCAGGGATTCGATGACCCGGGCGATAGCCGGTTCGCCGATCCACCCGAGCGTCAGCGTCGCCAGCGTGACCCCGAGCCGGGTCCCGGATATCGCACGATCCAGATCCTGCTGGGCACGGGCGACACGTACGGCGCTCCGATACCCCGCGTCGATCAGTTCGCGGACGCGCGTGCGGCGTGCCCTGGCGAGCGCGTACTCCGCCGAGACGAAGAACCCGTTCGCCAGGACGAGGGCGAGTACGGCCAGGAGCCGGAGGACGACTCCTGAGTCCATCAGTCGAGCAAGGACCGGCTGATGCCGGCCCGTTCAGGTCCCGGGTCGTCCGGGGACGGAAGCTCGCTCAGGCTGCGCTTACCTCGCCGGTATCGATCACTTCCTCTTCGCTCGCACCGACCGCCTCGACCACGACTTCCTCGGCGGTCGCCACCGCGACCTCGATCTCTTCCGCGTTCTCTGCCGCGTTCTCCTCGACGTCTTCGTCCGCCTCGGTCTTCGCCGCGGCAGCCCGACCCCCGTGCGAGATCGCGGGGGCGCAGTACCGCTCCCCGATGGCCCTGAGGGCGACGAGCTCGTCCGGAGTCAGTTCGGGATAGCGCTCCCCGAGGTATTCGATGGTGTCATCGAACCACTCGGAACGCTGATCATCTTCTGCTTCCAACACACCGCAACGACGAATATGACTGAAGAGCTCATCTCGAGCCCGATCGATCGAATTCGGAACGTATCCACCTTTTCCCAAGGCACCTCCTGATTGGTTTCAGTCTTGTTCTGCGTGGCGCGAATATACCCCGCGCCTGGGCTAGACGCCAAAACGGCCGCCGCAACGCGGCTATCCGTCGCCCGGCTCGAGCTCGCTCAGGTACATGTTCATCTCTCCGACCTTCATCTTCGACTTCAGCTGCACGATCACGCGGCGATGGTCATCGCTGATATAGACCTCGGCCTCGCCCTCTTCGGAGAAAATGCCGTCCGTCCGGATGACGGGCCGAACCACGATCGTCTCGAAGCGGCCGGCCCGGACTCGAACGCTCTCGCGTCTCAGCACCTCGACAACGATCGGGTTCCCGCGCTCGAGGAAGTAGTTGTCGAAGCTGTACACCTCTCCCACCTCGAGCGGGAGCGTCCTCACCAGGTAGAGAAAGGAGATCTCGTCCAGCGCGTTCTGCGGAATCTCGATGTCCCGGTCTTCCGGATGGGGCCGATAGCCACCGGCCTGCTCGTCCCAGTCCTCGCGAACGTAGGTCGACGAGGTGTGGTCCATCTCCCAGCGGCGATGCCGCTCGTACCCGCCCTGGTCGAGAATCTGTTCGAAGCGGAGCGAGCGGTACGGCGTCGTGGCGAGCCAGCCGACCTGGCGGTCGTCAATCTTGTAGAAGAAGGGCCCGCCCTCGAGCTCGAGCGCGAGCCGAAACGCCTCCGTGTCGCGGACACGCTCCCGGGCCTCGATGGCCAGCGAGGCCCGTCCGACCCGGATGGGGCCGAACGTGACGTCGTACGTGGCGCTCTCCCCGACGAGAAACGGCCATTCGGCGACGAAGGGGCCGGCATCCGGGAGCGATTCGTCGGCCATCTGGGCCGACCCGGCGCTGAACGACAGGCCGATGGCCAGCGCCACCAGCGGGATCCGCGCTCGCATCACGCGGCGGCCGATCTCGCACGTTCGGCCGCTTCGCGAATCGATGGATCCCGGCGCGCATGCATCAGGGCCCTGAGCTGCGGCCACGGCTGGAATCGGCTCTCGCGGTACCGCCGCACACGCGTCGGCGACGGATCGATGACCTCCCCGCGTCGGACGGTCGGGAGGACCCTCAGCAGGAGCTCCGCGTTCGCGGCCCAGCCCTTCTGCCCGAGTAACGCGTTCCCCTCGCCCGCGTCCGCGAGCGCGCGACCCAGCGTGAATAGCCGGTAGAGCCTGAGGCTCGCATAGGGGTCGTGCGGCTCCTCGGCGATCCGCAGACCGCGGGAGAGCAGGTTCGCGCCCGCCCGGATCAGGCGCTGCGGCCGCGGGCCGGCCGCCGGAGGCGAGATCGTGACCAGGTCGGCACCGCCCTCGAACCGTCGCATCATCTCCGGCACACACTCCGGAGCATCCGTGAAGTCCGCCTGCATCGTGACGAGAGCATCCCGCTTCGGATACCCGGACCGGGCCGCGGCCTCGCGGACGATCATCTCCAGCGTCGTCGCGTATCCCAGACAGGCGTCGTTGCGGATCAGGGTCATGGGCAACACGCGAGTGTATTTCTCGAGCACCTCTTCGGTCCCGTCCGACGACGCATCGTCCACCACGATGACGTGGAACTCGCGTCGCTCCCCATAGAGCAACTCCCGAATCCGCCACAGAAGGGGTCCGATCGTGTGCCGCTCGTCGTGTACCGGAATGCCTATGTAGATCACTGTTCCAAGCCCCCCGTTTTCCACCGCCGATGAAACCAGAAGTACTGCTCGGGTCGCTCCCTCACGGCCTCCTCAAGTACAGACACCCAGACCCTCGTCGCCGTCACGGCGTCGCCCGCCTCGAGGGCCTCCTCCGCGATCGACTTCACCTCGACAAGGTAACCTTTGCCTTCACGCACCAGGCTCCCGAAGACCAGCGGGACTCCGGCCGAGATTGCCAGGCGCGCCGGGCCCAATCGCCACATCGCGGGCCTTCCCAGAAACGGGATCGGCTCGCCGGCCCAGAAGTGTTGATCCGCCGCGAGCGCCACGCAACGACCGCTCCGAAGAGCCCGGTAGAGCGGCCGCACGCCCGCATCCTGATCGAGGACCTCCAGACCTATCTCCGATCGTAGCGCGCTCAGCCTGGACCCGAATCTACCGGCCTGCCGGCGCGCGACCGCCGTCAGAGGCACCCCCACACTCGCGAGGTACGACCCGGCCAGCTCCCAGTTTCCGAGGTGCCCGGTGACGATGACGGCACCCCGATTCCCGCCCCCGATGCTCGAGAGGATATCGGCCGCCGCCCCCGGGTCGCGGACAGTGCCGAGCGCCCCCCGGACCGCTGTGACGCCGGATGCGAGCAGGCCAAATTCCTCGCCGAAGTGACGGTAGGAGGCTCTCGCCGTCCGCTTGACCCAAGAATCATCTCGATCCGGAAAGCTCTCGCGAATCTGCGTCTCGACGACACGCCGACGGACGCGTAGCCCCGCGTGGGCCAGGCCAGCGATCGCCCTTCCCGCGCGACGACCGAGCATCGAACGGTCAGGCACGAATCTCGATCTCGTTCACGATGTCGGTGTCATCTGCTCCAGCTGCCTCGCGAAGAGCCGCGCGTACGCCCCGTCGCGCGCCAGCAGTTCGTCATGCGTCCCCTCCTGGACGAGCCGTCCTTCCTCCAGGACGAGGATCCGGTCCGCCGCCCGCACGGTGGACAGCCGATGCGCGATGATTAGCACCGTCCGCCCGCGGAACAGCTCGCTCAACGCGTCCTGCACGTGCGTCTCGCTCTCCGAATCGAGGGCCGAAGTCGCCTCATCCAGAATGAGAATGGGAGAATCACGAAGCACGGCACGCGCGATGCCGATCCTCTGCCGCTGCCCGCCGGAGAGGCGGGTTCCCCGGTCTCCGAGCACCGTCCCGTAGCCCTCCGGCAACTCCTCGATGAACCCGTCCGCGTGGGCCGCCCGGGCTGCCGCGCGAACCGCGTCGTCCAGGCCCCCGGCCTCGCCGTAGGCGATGTTCGCGCTAACGGTGTCGTGAAACACCACCGTATCCTGGCTGACGAGTCCGACGAGACGCCGCAGCGAAGCCAGCGTGAGGTCCCGGATATCCGTCCCATCGATGAGGATCCTGCCCGCGCTCGGATCGGCGAACCTCGGGATCAGGTCGACCAGCGTACTCTTGCCTGCTCCCGACTGCCCGACTAGAGCCACCATCTCCCCGCGCTCGATCACGAGGTCGACATCGTGGAGGACCGGAAGGTCGCTGCCGTAGGAGAAGGTCACTCCCTCGAAACGGATTTCGGACTCGAGGCCGGTCGCTTCGATTCCTCCGCCCGACGGCTCAGGGTCCTCTTCGAGGATCTCCTTGAAACGCGCCGCCGCGGCGATGCCCTGGTGGAACTGAGGCGGCAGCTGCGAGAGCGCCTTGATGGGCGAGATCGCGCGCAGCGCCAGAGTGACAAAGGCGAGAAACTGATCCGGTCCCAGACCATTGGACCCGAGCGTGAGACCGGCGCCGATCCACACGAGCGCCAGGGCCACGATCGACGCGAGCGTCTCGGACACGGGCGAGGCGAGATGCCCCACCATGTTCGTCTTCATGCTCGCGGAAGCGAACCGGGCGGAGCGCGTGGCGAATCTCCTCGCCTCCAGATCCTCCGTGCCCGACGCCTTCACGAGCCTCATGCCGGTGAGGTTCTCCTGGAGCGCGCTCGTCACTTCGCCGCGATAGTCGAACACGCGAGTCCATGCGGATCGCAGGCGTCCGAGAATCGGCCTCAACGCGAAGATCATGATCGGTATGAGAACGAGGGCCAGGAGCGACAACCGCCAGGAGAGGACGACCAGCCCCGCGACGTGGGCCAGGATGGACGCCACGTGCCGCACGTACATGGACCCCACGGACGGGATCAGGCGAGCTTCGCGGGTATCCGACTCCACCCGCGCGATGAGCTGTCCTGTCTTGTCCTTGCCGAAGAACGCGAGCGGAAGGCGCTGCATGTGCGCCTGAACGGCGTTCCGAAGGTCGCGAATCAGCGACTCCTCGACGCGAATCGACAGGGCCGTCGCGCCGAACAACGAGACGTTCTTGACGATCGTTACGAGAATGACCACCAGGCAGACGAGCCGCAGCGCCGCGAGCCCCTCGGAATCCCCGATAATCCAGCCGAACAGGGTTTCGATCAGGCGCTCGGCGGAGTTCCTCCCCCCGCCCGGAAGGACCGCCCCCATGTCGAAGAGCGAACGGAGAAACGGGATGAGGAGCAGGATGCCGAAGGCGTCGAGTGCGGATCCGAGAACGCCGAGGACCAGCGACGCCGCGAACGCGGCCCGGTAGGGCCTCAGGTACGACAGGACCAGGTGTAAGGGGGCTTCTTCGAGGATCCTCATTTCGGGGTCAGCAGGGCCGCCGGCATGATCATCTCATCCGGACTGACACCGCCGTGCAGGAAGCTGTCCCGATACCGGTTCTGATACTCCCGCAGCTTCGTCGGATAGACGAAGAAGTAGTCCTCTCGACAGAGCACGTACGTCTGCTTCAACCCGCCGGGCGGTAACCGCAGCTCGTCCGCGTCGGACGTCGCGAAGACGGCTGAGGGATTCTCGACCCGCAGATCGTCCCCGAACTTGTACCGCAGGTTCGCCGTGGCGTCCCGTTTCGCGTAGACGGTCGCGGGTCGGTGACAGTGCAGCGACCCGTGATCCGTGGTCAGCAGGACCCTCACTCCCCGCTGCGCCGCGATCCGGAGCGCGCGAAACGCCGCGGAGCGCTTGAACCAGTTCACCGTCAGGGCACGGAGCGCGCTCGTATCCGGCGCCATCTCCCAGATCAGCCTCGACTCGGACCGGCCGTGCGTCAGCATGTCGACGAATCCGAAGACGAGCGCCGTGGCCGAGGGACTCGAGAGATAGCCCTCGAGTCGGCCGAGCATAGCATCGCCTTCGCCCGCCGAGAAGATCTTTTCGTAGTGCGTCGGCATCCGGCCACCGGCGAGCTCCGCGACGTGGCGATCGAACAGCTCATCCTCGAACGAGTTGTATCCGATCTCGTCCCCGCGCTCCCACCACTCGGGGCGCAATTCCGCGAGCTCATCCGGAAACAGACCGCTGAACAGGGCGTTTCGCGCATACGGCGTGGCCGTCGGGAGAATCGAGGAATAGAGCTCCTCCTCGATCTCGAAGAACTCCGACACCAGTGGCGCGATCGCGCGCCACTGCCCCAGCCGCATGCAGTCCATGACGATCAACAGCGAGGCCGGGTCTTCGGTCAGCAGGGGGCTGAACATGCGGCGCAGCACGTCGACGGACAGAGTCGGACCCTCCTCGCCGCCCTCGTGCACCCACTCGCCGTATCGATCCGCGACGAAGTCGCAGAACCCCCGGCGGAGGTCCACCACCAGCGTGTCGAGGATGTCGCGGAGCCCGCTCTCTTGGGCCTCCTCGAGCTTGAGATCCCAGTCGATCATCTCCGAGTAGAGAGACGACCAGTCGGTCCACGAACGCGCGGTGGAGCACGCATCCCGGAGTTCCCCGAAACGTCGGGAGAAATCGCGAGCGATCTGCTCGTGTCGGAGGGCCGGGCCCGCGAGTAGCCGCGTCACGACGGAGAGGACCTGTCGGGGACTCGTCGGCTTCACGATGTAGTCGTCGGCTCGCCGCCCAATCGCCTCGTGCATCGTCGAGTCTTCCTCGCTCTTCGTCACCATGACGATGGGAAGACGCGGCGACGTGCGTCGGACACGATCGAGCACCTCGATGCCCCTGAGACCCGGCATCTGTTCGTCGAGGAGGACGAGGTCGTACGTCCTGCTCGCGAGAAGCTCCAGCGCGTCCTGGCCGTTCATGATCGCGTCGACCTGGTACCCCTCCGAGCGCAACAGCATGAGGTGCGGACGCAGGAGGTCCACCTCATCGTCCACCCAGAGGATCTTCCCTGCCCGAACGCCCTGCGTGGCTTCCGGCACTTCAGTCCCCCGCGCCCCGATACCGATCCCTCAACACTGCCAGCTTCTCTATGACATCCTCCTCCGAGATCGACTCCATGTTGCCCGGCCGCGTGACCCGAGATGGCTCCGTTTCACCGGGTCTGGTATACCGGTCCACGAGCAGATCGGCAAAGCGGCGGTACGGTCCGACACGCTTCGGATCCGTAAACCCGAACAGACCGATCGTAGGGGTGCCCAGCGCCACCGCAATGTGCAGCGGGCCGGTGTCGGGACTCAGAACGGCGTCGCTCGCATCGAGCAGCCACGTCATCCGCCGCAAATCACGGTGCAACTCGACGTCCGGTGGGTGTCGGCAGAGGTCCCCCAAACGGGCCGCATCCGCCGCCTCCCCGGCCGACGGTCCCCCAACGAGGATCGTGCGATACCCGAAGTCCCGAGCGGCCACATCCAGTACCCGGGCCGTCCGGTCCAGGATCCAGTCCTTCTCCGGCCGGGAAGAGCGGGTGGCGACGGCCAGGATCGGACGCCCATCGCCCTTCTCGAGCCAGCGACCGCGCGCCTCGCGCTCCTCCGGAGTGAAGTGGAAGTCCCATTCCGGGACCGTCGGCACGCCGATGTAGTCGAGGAACTCGAAGTACTGATCCTGCACGTGCCCCGGCGGACGTGCCGGAATCCGGCGATTCGTCGCGAGCCAGCTCAGATCGCGGGAACGGGCGCGGTCGTACCCCACGCGGAGCGGAGCATCCATGAGCCGGGTAACGACGGCGGCCTTGAAGTACGGGTGCATGTCGAGCACCAGATCGAAGGACCTGTTGGCGATGTCTCGGCGGAAGTCACGATACGCCCTTACGCCACGTTCCCGATGAAAGAGCACGAACTCGTCGACATCGGGACGACCGCGCATGAGCTCGTGCGGGAGTGGCTGGATCACCCAGGTGATGTGACACGACGGCCACGCGCGGCGAATGGAGGCCGCAACGGGGATTGCGTGGACCGTGTCGCCGATGGCGCTCATGCGCACGAGGGCGACTCGATCCGGCGGCCGATCGAGGTCGAGCCGGCCGGTCATGTCGGCGGATTCAAGCACGCCCGGACCTCCTCACCGCCTCGGCGGTACTGATCTCCGGCCTCAGGAACGGCTGACAAACGGGAAGAGGGACCGTACTCTCGAATCGATGAGCATCCTCACACGCTATCTGTTGCGGCTCCAAGTGGCCCCGTTCGTCTTCGCGGTGACCGGGCTCACGCTGCTGCTCCTGCTCGACCAGGTCAGCAAGCGGTTCGCGGACCTGATCGGGAAAGACCTCCACTGGACGGTGATCGTGGAGGTCTTCGTGTACTCGGTACCGTTCATTCTCGCCCAGACCCTGCCGATGGCGGTGCTCATCGCGGTCCTCTACACGTTCAACCGTCTCGCCGGCAACTACGAAATCACCGCGATCCGCGCCAGCGGCGTGTCGCTCATCCGCATCATGGCTCCGTTGATGGTCGCGGCCACGATTCTCGCGGGGGCGATGACCTGGTTCAACAACACGATTCTCCCCGAGTCGAATCACACGCTCCAGGCGCTGCTCACGAGCATCGGTCGCAAGAAGCCGACGTTCTATCTACGCGAACGAACGATCAACGAGGTACTCCCGTCGCGGCTGTACGTGCAACCCGGCCCGATCCATCGCGAGCGCAGCGCGTTCGATGATGTCGTCATCTACGACGAGCGAGGGAGCAAAAGCCGGACGATCTACGCCGACAGCGGCCGCATGGCGTTTGGTGGAGGCGGCGAAGATCTCTACCTCACGCTTCTCGACGGGACGCTGCAGGAACGCGTCGAAGACAGCCCGCACTCTTTTCAACGGATCAAGTTCCACCGGATGGTGATGAAGGTGGAGGATGTGTCCAACCTCCTCGAGCGCGACACGCTGAACAGCTACCGCAGTGATCGCGAGATGAACATCCAGGACATGCACGAGATGGTCGTGGAGGGCGAACAGAGGGTCGCCCTCGCTCGAGCCGAGTCGCAGGAATACGCGATCGCGCTCGCGGAACGGCTCACCCGGTTCAGCGAGCCTCTCGAGGCGGCGGGCGAGATAGAAGGCAATCCGGTGGACGACCCCGCGCGCTCGCCGCTCGAGGCAGCGGACCCGACTGCCGAACGACTCGAGTCGCTTCGTCAGGACGGGGCGCGATCACCACCCGGAGCAGGGGAAGAAATCGTCGACCCGGGCACCAAGCTACAGGCACCGTCGGCGGACTCGGCGCGGGCGCTCGCTCGAGCCGCGGCCGAGCGCTTCGTCGCGGCGGTAGACGCGACCAACCGGTTCGACGCGTACCACCAGCGCGACCTGTCCGGGCAGGCACAGATCAACAAGTTCTGGGTCGAAATCCACAAGAAGGGGTCCATCCCCGCGGCCTGCATCGTATTCGTGTTGATCGGAGCCCCCATCGCGGTCCGCTACCCACGGGCCGGCGTCGCGCTCGTCGTGGGCGTCAGCCTGGTGTTCTTCGGCGCCTACTACGTCTCGCTCGTCGGCGGCGAGGAGCTCGCGGATCGGAGGCTCATCTCCCCGCTCTGGGCCATGTGGGGACCCAACGTGCTCTTCGGCGTGGTCGGTCTCATCGCCCTGCTCCAGGCGAGACGGGTCTCCTCGTGAGTGTCCACGAATGAGACTTCTCGACCGGTACGTCGGGGGCCAGTTCTGCCGGATCTTCGCGGTGTGCGTGCTCGGCGTCCCGTTCCTGTTCATCGTCATCGATCTGACGGACAACCTGGATCGGTTCATCGACGAGGGCGTCACGCGCGGGCAACTCATTCTCCACTACCTGTACCAGTTCCCGTATCAATCCCTGCTGGCGTTCCCGATCGCGGCCCTGCTCGCCTCCGTGTTCACGATCTCGACCATGACCCGCCGTTTCGAGGTCGCGGCGGTGAAGGCCGGAGGCATCTCCTTCTACCGGCTCTCCGCGCCGCTCCTGTTCCTCGCCACGATCCTCAGCGGAGTGGCGCTGGCACTGACCGAGGTCGTCCCGGTATCGAACCGGCGATCGGAAGAAGCGCTCCAGCGTGAGGTGACGCGCAGTCGCACCATCCGGATGTCGTTCGTGTTCCGCGGCGATCACGGGCTCGTGTACAAGGTCCGGCGGCTCGACACGCAGGAGGGCCGAATGGACGACATTCAGATCGAGCGGGAGGGATCCGGACCCGAGAACCCGACGCTCAACGTCACGGCAAACACCGCGCGGTGGGATTCCACCGGTCAGCGATGGGTCGCGAACTTCGGGTGGCTCCGGCGGTTCCCGACCCACGACACGGAGCGCTCTTACCAGTTCAGCGAACTGCACATGCGCGAGTTCGACGAGACCCCGGCCGCGCTCCGGGCGGAGCCCAAGGAGCCCGACGAGATGCGCTACGCTGAACTCGGGCAGTTCATCGAGGCGATCGAAGCCTCTGGCGGAACTCCGCACCGGCTGCACATGTCGCGGGCCCAGCGGATCGCCTTCCCGTTCGCGTGCCTGGTAATTGTTCTGTTCGGGCTTCCACTGGCGCATTCGAACCGTCGGGGAGGGGCTCCACAGTCGATCGGGATCGCGCTCGCGACGACGATCCTGTTCATGATCTTCACGCGGATCGCGGAAGCGCTCGGGGCCGGAGGTGCCCTGTCGCCGGACCTGGCGGCCTGGCTGCCGAACCTGATCTTCCTCGCGCCGGGTCTCGTGCTGTTTGCACGGGTCCGGACCTGAGGTCGGCTAGCCCGAAAGCGCGCCCCGGCGGTACCAGTCCACGAATTCGGGGATGCCCCGTTCGATCGGCGTCTGCGGATCGTACCCCAGCATGCGGCGCGCCTTCGAGATGTCGGCGAACGTCTGGTCAACGTCCCCCGGCTGACCGGGGAGCCTTTCGATCCGCGGCTCCACCCCCAGCGATCCGGCGATCAGCGATATCAACGTGGAGAGCTCGACGGTCTGACTCTCGCCGAGGTTCACGATCTCGAACGCCCCGGGATTCTGGGCAAGCCAGGCGATCGAAGCCTCGATCCCCTGAAGGATGTCCCCGATGTGCGTGTAGTCGCGCTTCGTCGTCCCGTCGCCGAACTGGGGGATCGTCTCGCCGCTCGTCATCAGCCGGGTGAACTTGTGGATCGCCAGATCCGGCCGCTGCCGCGGTCCGTAGACGGTGAAGAAACGCAGGCTCACGCACCCGATCCCGAACAGGTGCCGGTACGTGTGGCACAGCAGCTCGCCCGCGCGTTTGGTCGCGGCATAGGGGGAGATCGGATGATCGACCGGGTCCTCCTCCGAGAACGGGACTTTCTCGTTGTTCCCGTACACCGAGGACGACGACCCGAAGACGAAGTCCGTGATTCCGCGCCGCCGGCAGAGTTCGAGCAGCTGCTGAGTACCCGTGACGTTCACGTCCTGGTACAGCATCGGCTGCTCGATGGAGGGCCTCACGCCGGCGCGCGCCGCCAGGTGCACGATCGATGACACGTCCCCCGGCAGATCGTCGAGGGCTCCGGCGTCCCGAATGTCGGCCTCGACCAGCTCGAACGAATCCGAATCGAGCAGACCCCGGACGTTTCGTCGTTTGACGGCGGGATCATAGAACTCGTCGAAGTTGTCCAGGCCGACGACGTCGTGTCCGCCGTGGAGCAGCCGCTCGCACAGATGGCTGCCGATGAACCCGGCGGCACCCGTGACGAGGATCCGGCTCATCAAAAACCCTCGCGGAGCAAGTCGAGGTCCGACCGCACCATCATCCGGATCAGCTCCTCGAACGTCACCTTCGGCTCCCACCCGAGCCGCTTCTTCGCCAGTGACGCGTCGGCACACAGGTGCTCGACCTCGGCAGGCCGAATGAGCGAGGGGTCCATCTCGACGTAGTCCTCCCAATTGCGTCCGATCTCGTCGAACGCGATCTCCAGGACGTTCTGCACGGAGTGCATGACTCCGCTGCCGACCACGTAGTCGTGCGGGTCGTCCTCCTGGAGCATCAACCACATCGCCTCGACGTAGTCGCCGGCGAACCCCCAGTCCCGCTTCGCGTCCAGGTTCCCCATCGTGAGCCGATCCGCCATGCCGAGCTCGATCGCGGCGGCCGTCCAGCTGACCTTCCGAGTCACGAACTCGAGCCCTCGACGCGGGCTCTCGTGGTTGAAGAGGATCCCGCTGACCGCGAACAGGTCGTAGCTCTCGCGATAGTTCACGGTGATGAAGTGCCCGTATACCTTCGCGACCCCGTACGGACTGCGCGGATAGAATGGCGTCTGCTCGTTCTGAGGCGTCTCGCGCACGCTGCCGAACATCTCCGACGACGACGCCTGGTAGAACCGAATGCCCGGGTCCACCGCGCGGATCGCCTCGAGCACCCTGGTCACGCCGAGGGCGGTGAACTCCCCGGTCAACAACGGCTGCTTCCACGACGTGGGCACGAACGACTGGGCAGCGAGGTTGTAGACCTCCCGCGGGCCCACGTCCCTGATCACCTCGATCAGCGACAGCTGGTCGAGCAGATCCGCCTGATGCAGGGTGATGCGATCGGTGATGTGCGCGATACGGTCGTACTTCTCGACGGAGGAGCGGCGCACGACACCGTGCACCTCGTACCCCTTGTCGAGAAGGAACTCCGCGAGGTACGACCCATCCTGTCCGGTGAGTCCCGTAATGAGAGCGATCATGTATCGGCGATTCGTTGGAGTCTCGGCTGGCGGCACGACCGTGCAAATATTGCGCCTATGATCGTTCCCCGCAGGTAGATACGCTCCTTGCTCTCCGATGGAGGCGGACATCAAGTTTGCGTCCCCGTCCGGATCGTGGTGACACGGACGTTGTGCCCCGGTGAGGCTGCGGTGTGGTGAGCGGAGGAAGCGGTTTGGAGACCTCACGACAGCTGCTCGGACCCGAGCGACTGCTGATGATGGCGATCGAGCTCGGTCACGCGCCCGATCCCGTATGGGACGCGATCGACGAGCTCGCCGACCACAGGATCGAGAACCTTCTCGAGATCCTGCGCGTCGCGCCATCCGGATCCTGGGTAGCCGCCGACGCCTGGCACCGCGCCGTCACACCCGCGCGCCTTCGATCGCTCGTCGATTCCGAGAACCCGAATCTCGAGACGCTCGAACGCATTCTGACGCGCATCGAAGCCGCCGACGCGGGTCTCTTGCTCGACCTGCTGACCGAGACCGATTCGCTGGCAAAGCGAAAGCGGCTGTTCACGAGGCTCGTCGAGCTCGCACCGGTCATCGCCCCTGAGATCATTCGGCGACTGCGGGACGATCGCTGGTTCGCCCGCCGGAACATGCTCGCCCTCATGGGGGAGATCAGCGAATGGCCCTCGGGGTGGTCCCCCGGCGACCATGCCGGAGACTCGCACCCGATCGTCCGGCGAGAGGCGTTCAAGCTGATGCTCAAGGTCCCGCGGTCGCGTGACCGCGCGGTGTGCGGGCTCCTCGAGGACACGGACCGGAAGGCTCGCAGCCTTGGGCTCGCGGCCGCCGTCGAGTCGTGTCCGCCCGAGGCGATCGACCTTCTCGCGGGAGTGGTTCGCGACGAAGACGTCTCTCCGGAACTGCGGCTCATGGCGGTACGCGCGCTCGGTCGGGCCGGCGATCCCGCGGCAATCGAGCCTCTGGTGGAACTCGTTCGAAAAGGCGGCGGTCTCGGGCGAAACAAGCTGGCCGACAAGTCGCCGGTCATGCTTGCGGCGCTCCAGGCTCTCTCGACGCTCCCGGACGGGACCTCCGAAAGCCGGAAGCTCGTGGCGCGGGCGGCCAAATCCGGGGACCCCGACATTCGGGCCGCGGTAGGCGGGGCGCGGGGAGAATGAGAGAGGCCGCCAGGTTCCTCGAGACGCTGTCGGACCTCCTCGACGTCGTGACGCGCGACGGGATGGAGTCCGGCGAGCTGGCGCTACTTCTCGAGGCGGCGAGAAAGGACGTCGAGACGATACGCCTCGCCGACCCGGCGGCAAAGTTCGAGATCGGGGAAGGCGATGTGTTCTGGCGTGGGCGAGCTCTCGCCGGAACGGTGGACTGGCCATGGCGGCAGCGTCTGCTCGCCGCGGAGGTCGTCAAGTTGGCCCCGCCAGACGAGACGGAGGCCTTCCGCTCGTGGGTCGCTGCCCTGGCCGGCCGATTCGTCTCCGTCGAAGAGGCCGCCGGGGACGCGCCGGCCGACCCGGTGGCCCCGATCGAACCGGGCCCCGCTCCGGGGGAGCCATCCGGCGGGCCGCCCGCGGCCGTCGTGCCCCCCGCCGCCGGGTTCGGCCTGCAGGAGGAGACCGAGCGGGCGTGGTGGCTCCACGGCGAAGCCGCGAACCGCGGTCAGGTGCCTCGCCGGGAGACCGAAGACCTGATCGAGATCCTCGTTCGCTCGCTCGGCCGGGGACTTGCCGCGGCAACCGGTCGAAGCCTCGACCGCTTCGATGAGTTCACGACGATTCACGCGGTGAACGTCTCTCTACTCGCCATGGGCGTGGGGCGGCACCTCGCCTTCGACGATGCGGAGGTCCGCGCGCTCGGTGTCGCGGGTCTCTATCACGACGTCGGGCGGGTCCGGCTGGACGAACGGTCCCTCGGCGATGACCCGGCCTCGGAGGCACGCAGGGCCCTGCAGACGGGGCACGCGGAGGCGGGCGCCCGGGTGCTCATGGACTCCGGAGCCTGGTTCTCGCTGGCGGCCGTGGTCGCCTACGAGCACCACCTCACGTGGCGCGGCACGGGTGGTTATCCGACGCTCCAATTCGCGCGTGCGCCACACCAGTTCAGCCGCATCATCGCGGTCTGCGACACCTACGACGCCCTGAGGACCGAGCGCGCGCACCGACCCGCCCTCGCGGCGGAGGCGGCATCGGAGTACCTGCGCATCCTCGCTGGCAAGACGCTCGACCCCGAGATCGTCACCGGGGTCACCGGGTACGCGTCGGAGTCCATCACCTGGATCCAATCCCCGCGCACGAGACCGGAGGCGACACTCGCAGACGTCCGCTGGCTTCCGGACTCGGGCTTCGACCCCGACTTCGAACCGCGCCCGCTCTCGATCTGACGGCATGGCTCGAGCGACACCCGTCCCGGACTGGGTTCCGGCCGACCTGCCCGCATCGCCGGGCGTCTACGCCTTTCGCGACGCCTCGGGCCATCCCCTCTACGTCGGGAAGAGCGTCAATCTGAAACGGCGGGTTCGCGGCTACTTCTACGGCGGCGGACCGGACGACACGCGCCTGTCCGAGATGTTGCGCATCGCGTGCACCGTGACGGCGACCCCGACGGGGAGCGATCTGGAGGCCCGGCTCGAGGAGGCTGACCGGATCATTCGCCAGCGCCCGCCCTATAACAGGGCGCTCAAGCGAAGGGGCTCCGGATACTACCTCGAGCTTCGGTGGAACGAGCCGTTCCCTCGCCTGCGCATCGTTCGGCGACCGAGGCGCAGCGGAGCCCGATACGCGGGCCCATTCTGGGGACGCCGCGCCCCCGAGCGAATCAAGCGATTGATCGAGAAGATCGTGCGTCTGCGAAACTGCCACGAGCCGGTTCGCCCGCACTACGAGATGACCCCGTGCATTCAGTTCGACCTGGGACTCTGCACTGCCCCGTGCGCCCGTGCCGTCGGCCTCGACAGGTACAGGGCGCAGGCGGAGGCGGCGACCCGCCTCCTGACAGATTCCACGTACTCGTGGGCGTTGCAGGACCGGGTGACTCAGAAGCGAGACGACGCATCCGCCCGGCTCGACTTCGAGAAGGCCGCCGTTCACCAGGCCCGAATCGACTGGCTCGAGGAACTCGAGGAGTACCGGTTCGTACTCGAGGACGACGGGGGCGACCGATCCTGGCTGATCGTTCTGCCGGGGGCGGACGACGAGACGCGAGTCCTGCAGCCCGTGGCTCTGGGGCGCGTCATGGAGAGGAGGACTGTCACCTGGGATGCGGGCTGGCCCGACGCCGTCGAGGACGCATGTTACGCGATACGCGTGGCGGAGTTGAGGGCCCCGAGCGTTCTGTCCCCCGTCGAGTCCGTCCCCAGCCTGATGATTCGCCGCTGGCTGGAAGAGGGCTCGCCCGATGGAATCCCGGTCGACCTCTCGCGCCGCGACGCGGATCAGGCGATCCGCTTCATCGACCGCTCGCTCAACTAGCGGCGGCTCGCGCCTCCGGCGAGGACGTCACGCGGTCGAGCTCCCGTTTCGCCACGCGAGTGATCAGCGCAACGACGAGAAACGTGGCCAGAAGACCCGCGATCAGCAGCGCGGTCTCACCCCACGAGGCGGCTCCGCCGGCCGCCTGCGCGACCCCGACGCCTGCGACGCCTATGTACACGTAGAGCAGGGTTCCCGGGAGCATCCCCACCAGCGAAGCCATCACGTATCCGCCGAAGGAGACGCCCGTCAGGCCGTAGAAGTAGTTCTGCACGTTGAACGGGAACACGGGCGAAAGCCGGGTGAGCGCGACGACCCGCCACCCCTGCTCCTCGACGGCCCGGTCGATCGCGCTCAGTGTGTCACGACCGGCGAGCCAGCGTTCCACCCGCGCTCGCAGAAAGTAGCGCGCGACGAGAAACGCCAGCGCCGCCCCGATGTTCGCTCCGATGAAGACGACCACGAAGCCGATCCCGAAGCCGAACGAGAAGCCGGCTCCCAGTGTCAGCGCACCTCCCGGGACGAGCAGCACGACGAAGACCACATAGCCGAGGGCGTAGACCACTGGGGCGAGCGCACCGAAGCCGGTGACCCAGCTCTGAAACGAGGAGAGCAGCCCCGACAGCCCTCCGGTCCGACCGTTCGAGCCGGCCTCCCCGCTCGACGACGCCTGCGGGGGCGGAGTCGCGGCGTTCAGGGCCCAGTCGTAGTCCTCGAAGCGGATGGAGAGGGCCGGATCGGCTTCGATCGCCTCTCGAACCTCGTCGGTGGCGTATCGCGCCACGAAGGTCGGGATGGACTCCGCTCGCGGCTCCCACCCCTCCTCGACGAAGTCCCCGCCGTACCAGTCGAAGTAGCGCGACAGGACGAGCGTGCCGTCGTCGAGCCGGACGTTGTCCTCGTTCGTCAGGAACGCGCGGCTACGCTCCTCGAGCTGGGCCTCGAGCTCGGCGCCCGTGTACGCCCAGCCCGGCAGCGGAGCACATGAATACGAAGCGCAGTTCACCGCGAAGTGGATTCGCGGGTCGCGGAAGAAGGGCCTCAAGAGGTTGTGCTCGAGGTTGTCGAGCGTGACGGACTGCCCGCCCACGTCCCACTCCCGCTCGGTCCAGACACCGTCGATATCGCGAATCGAGGACACCGTCGGATGGTCCAGGATCGATTGAACAGTCAACGCGTTGTACGCGTTGATGAGGAGGGCCATCAGGTCCGCCGGAGCCAGCGACCCGAGGTCGACCGCCGCGAGCGATGCGAGGTATGCCGACAGGTCGTCGGCCCGACCGGCCATGTAGGCGTAATCGACGAACCCTTCATTCGTCCCCGAAGCGAGAAGCGAGTCCCACGGGGAATGGTCGAACGATGCCGTACCGCCGGCCAAGGAACGCTCCACCGCCGCAGCCAGCTCGCCCGTCGCCCGCTCGCTGGCCGGCGCGCCGCACGCGCCCCACACCACGAGCGCGGCCAACAGTCCGCTCGTCCTCACGCTCATGACACGCGCGACCACTTGTTCAACGGCCTCCTATGTTCCCGGCGGGGGCTCCCCGACGACCCATTTGATGGTGCGACCCGGTTCGATCGGGGCGTCGAGCATCACACCATTCAGAATCGCGAGCGCTTCCGGATCGATCTCGCTGGGCCGCCCGTCCACCATTCTGCGCAGCGTCGTCTCACGCTGCACTGTCACGAGCTCGATGCGCATCGGTTCCACGTCGAGGGCCGCCTGTTCGGTCAACCGGTCGAACGAATCCATGGTTCCGGTGAAGACCCCACGGCGATTCTCGAGTGCTCCCTCACGGGTGTATCCCAGAATGCGGTACGTCAAACCTCCGAATTCGAGAAACGTGACGATCCCTTCGAGGGTTCCCTGCTCGGTCTGGACCCGAAAATCCCCACGAGTCGCCGCCGCGCCGTGGATCGAGACGGACCGGACGTTGCGGTCGCGGACGCCGTCCTGATCGAAAAAGGCCCGGGCGGCCGCTGCGTGACCCTCCGTCGAAGAGGCCGTCAACTCGATGATCGCGTCGTCCTCGGGGCTTCGGGCGAGTACCGCCTGGGTGAGGTTCGCGGTGGCCCAACCCGCCGGGAAGCGCACGAGAAACTCGAGATCCGGGTGCAGGAACTCAGCGTCGCGGAAGAACCCCTGTCTCGGGTTCGTCCCGTACACCGCTCCGTCCAGGACCGCGAGAAACCCGTCGACGTTGACGCGCGTGGCCGCGAGGGTGGCCGCCGGTATTGTGTCCACCAGCGCGCGGATTCGCTGGATGCGATCCGCCGAGCTCGGATGGGTCGACAACCAGCTCGGCACTCCGGACCCCCCGGCCGCCTCGGTCTGCCGCCCGAGCATCTCGTGGACGTCAGCGGCTTCTCGCGGGTCATACGAGTCCCGAAGGGCGTACCGCACTCCGAGCAGGTCCGCCTCGTGCTCGTCATCCCGGCCGTAAGAGAGGAACAGCACGCTGAGACCCGCCTGCGCGACGCCGCCGAAACGTCGGACATCCTCACTGAGGATGGAGCCCACGCCGAGCGCAAGCACACCGAGTTGCTGACGGCTCAGTTGTTCGACCGAATGCCGGGCGGTGACGTGGCCGATCTCGTGTCCGACGACCGCGGCGAGCTCCGCCTCGGAATTGAAGTGCGTGAAGATCCCGCGAGTCACGTAGATGTACCCACCCGGAAGCGCGAACGCGTTGACCACCGGGTCATCCACGACCTTGAAGCTCCAGGGGAGATCGGGCCGCTCAGAGGTCGCTGCGAGTCGCTGGCCGATTCGATCGACGTACGCCTGGACCTCTGCGTCGTCGTACAGGGACATCGTCGACTCGACCTGCTGCGAGTACGACCGCCCCATCTCGATCTCCTGCCCTTCGCTGATGAGCGACAGCATGCGGCGCCCGGTCGCCGGATTCGTAGCGCACGCGGACACTCCGAGCGCGACACAAACGAGCAGCACCGTCCTGCGCGCCGCGTTGCCGAACGCTGATCTACCCACTGACCGCCTCCTCTGACCCTTGTGACCACCCCGGACAATAATGTCGGCCCGGTTCCGCCACCGCACATTCTGGAGCGACCCGAGGACACTCGCTGTTGTCGAGGTGGTGACGGGTACGCAGCTTGAATCATGCTCAACGCACCGATCCAGGCCGCCGCCGAATACGTGGGTGTCACCCTGCAGATGGCGTTCCGTTCAGTCGGAGACGGGCTCCAATCGTTCGGCGACTACCTGCAGGACAACCCGATCGTGCTCGTCGGGGCCGTCCTGGGGTTTCTCCTCCTGCTGCGCCTCATCTCGCGCCGGCGGCGCTGACCCGCTCTGACCGCCGACGGCCCCGCCCGGACCGTCACGATCCGTCGGCGCCCCCCGGGACCTGACGGCTGCCGGGAAGCTCGCGCAGATGCAGGTCGAGGAACTCGCGGATCTTTCGATATCCTTCGAGCTGGTTGTCCTTCTTCCTGAACCCGTGGCCTTCGTCGGGAAACAGGACGTACTCGACCGGGACCCCGTTCGCTCGCACCGCATCGACGATCTCGTCGGACTCGACCTGAAGTACCCTCGGGTCGTTCGCCCCCTGCAGGACCATCAGCGGGCGGACGATCTGGTCTGCGTGAAAGATCGGCGACTTCGCGCGGAAGAACTCGTCGTCGTCGAAGTCCCCCATCTCGTGCTCGAGGGCGTCCTTCTGCGATCCCCACCACGGCGGGATGTTGTTCACGGTGCGGTGCCAGTTCGAGATCCCGAAGATATCCACGCCCACCGCGAACTCCTCGGGGCGGAACGTTAGAGCGGCGAGGGTCATGTACCCGCCGTAGCTACCGCCGATGATCCCGATCCGCTCGGAATCGACCCAGCCGGTGTCGATGAGCAACTGCTTGCTCGCCACCACGTCGTCGAGATCCGCGTCCCCGTGCTTCCGATCGTCCAGGCCGAAGAAGGTCTTCCCGTACCCGGAACTCCCCCGGTTGTTGATCGCATAGACGGCGTATCCATGGTTGACCAGATACTGGATCAACCCGTTGTATTCGACGCGAGACTGTCCTCCGGGTCCGCCGTGCACCCAGACCAGTGCGGGGACGGGAGTGCCGGGCGACGCCTGATGCGGCTTGTAGAGAACCCCCGGCACCTCGAGACCATCGTACGAGGCGAAGCGCGCCACCTCTCCGTCGACGAGGTGCCCGGCATCGATCGCCGCGTTCAACGAACTCGTCAGACGTATCGGCGTACGGCCAATCTCGGAGACGTAGAGGTTCGCCGGCGTGCGCGACGACGACGCGTACATGGCCAGCCTCGATTCGTCCGGCGAGACCCCCGCGTTCGCGATGTTCAGGTCCCCCATGTCGGGCAGGGTCACCTCGGACATGCCCGGCATCTCGAAGAGCCGGAGATCCGTCTCCGCGTCGGCGTTTATCGCCACGGTCATGTACCGGTCGTTCTTCGAGAACGAGGCGCCCAACACGTCCCAACCGGGGTCCAGCAGCGTCTGCATCTCTCCCGTTCCGAGGTCCATGATCGCGAGACGCATGAACTCTCCGCCCTCGTTCGTCGTCAGGTAGAGCGACGAATTGTCGGGAGTGAACGCGACGGCCGAGTACGTGGCGTCCCCCTCGTGCGGAGTCAGGTGCCGCCGCTCACCCGTCTGGCGATCGAACAGAAACAGGTCCGAGTCGGACGAGAGATTGGTCTTCGAAAGGGCCAGCCAGCGCTTGTCGTCCGAGATCGCCGAGACGTCGAGGCCCTCGTCGTTCTGGTAGAACAACGTTCGCGCGTAGCCGTTGGTCGCCACCTCGTAGGCGTCGAAGAACAACGGATTCCGTTCGTTCGTCATCACGAAGAACGACTGATCGTCGGCCGCCCACCCGCCGAAGGTCGCGATCAGATCGTCGCCCGGCGTGACGTCGATGGTCGAACCGTCCGCCTCGCGCACGTAGATATGCGACAGCTCGTTCCCGCCCTGATCCGAGCTGTACACGATGCGGTCGTCCTCAGGGAAGTAGCCCGCCACCATGATCGCGTCGGTCTCGGAGTCCGTGAGCTGCTCGGGTGCCGAGCCGTCCACGGGCACCGCGTAGGCGTTGAAGATCCCGCTCTCGTCGCTGCTCACGAGGATCTTCGTGCCGTCGGGCGAGAAACTCGTCCCGAAAACGCCGGTGGTGCCGAGGAACTGCTCGATCGTGTACTGCGAAAAGCCGCCCTGTACCTCGGTCTCGTTCGGTGTACCGGCCGAATCCGTTCCCGTCGAGCATCCGGAGGCCGTGGCTGCCAAGAGCAGGGCGAGCCCCCCGGTTCGTGGATAACGCATGTGCATCTCCTTTCGGCCGCCGCGAACGGTGCCTATCGCTCGATGAGTCGCCCGTGACGGGCGAGGATTCGCCGCACTTCTGACTCCGGCAGTTCATCGACCCGGTTGCCATCCCGTCCGATCATCGTCTCGGCCGCCACCATGGCGTTCGTGATCGCCTCCTCCGTCGCCAGCGCAACGGCCTGGAGCAGCGGGGAGATCGCGTCGTTCGACACCATCTCCACGGTCGTGTTGGAGTCCCGACTCCAGGCTCCGTCGTTCGCGGTCGAGAACGCGATGAAGATGTCCCCGGAGCTGTTGCTCCCGTAGCCACCCATGCGACCGATCCCCGCGGGGACTCGGCGCGCCATCCGCTTGAGCTGGTGCGGGAGCAGCGGGGCATCGGTCGCGACGACGACGATGATCGATCCGACGTCGGACGGCGGGTCCGGGCTTTCCGGCCCGTCATCATCCTCCGGCGCGCCGGCCCAATCGACGAGCTCTTCTCCCACGGGCACTCCAGCGATCAGCAGATCCGGCCTGCGACCGTAGTTGCACTGAACGAGTACGCCCACCGTGTAGTCGCTCACGACCCGCGACGAGGTCCCGATCCCGCCCTTGAATCCGTTGCAGACCATCCCGGTCCCGCCGCCCACCGATCCTTCGGTGACGCTCCCTCCCGTCGCGCCCTCGATCGCCGAGAACGTGTGCTCCTTGGTGACGTGGAATCCGTTGATATCGTTCAGCCACCCGTCCCACGTCTCGCCCACGACCGGCAGGCTCCACCAGATGCCGGGCGACAGGGGGTGGTTCATCTCCGCATCCCGCGACCACTCGATCACCGCGTCGTGCACGATACCGACGCTGTGGGTGTTCGTGATCATGACGGGCCCCTCGAGGAAGCCGGACTCCTCGACCCAGGTCGTGCCCGTCATCTCGCCGTTTCCGTTGAGCGAGTACCAGCCCGCGAACACCGGCTCGTTGTCGTCTCGACCACGCGGAAGTACCGCCGTCACCCCGGTGCGAACCGGCCCCTCCCCGACGACCAGATCGCCATCCCCCCGGATGATCGTCGTGTGTCCGACCTGGAGCCCCGCCACGTCGGTAATCGCGTTCAGCGGGCCCGGATCACCCTGAAAAGGGATCCCTAGATCCCGGGCGCGCACCTGAGCCTCGCCGGCCCCGGGAAAGGCAGTCGCGAGGAGCACCAGTGCGGCCAAGCCCATGGCACGTTGTCGTTTGGTCATTCGGTTCTCCTGGTTCCTGCACGCGATCCGGCAGCCGAGTGAGCCCGTGCAGCTTCGTTCCGCGTGTATTGGGCGGCAAGACCGCTGGACACCGCTGAGAGTGAAGGCTAGCCTTGTTTCAGTGTCCTCGAACGCGGCGGACCTCATCGCCGGACGGGTACAGGGTATGAGCAGCTTCAGAAACGCCAGCAAGGCTCTTCTTTCCGTAGTGGTCGTCAGCGCGTGCGGCGCGCCGGTCATCTACGATGCGAGCCTCCAGCCGGTACGAAACCCCCTCATCGTTGCCTCGGTGGACAACGGGCGTCTCGCCGTGGATTCCACGGAAGCCGGGATACGGGCGGTCCTGGAGTTGCAACTCGATGGGCCGGGCGCGGCGGACGAGTTCGTTCAGCTACACGTACCGAAGCTCCACTGCACAGTTTCGGGCGAGCACATTCCGTCGAAGGTGTTGAGGGAAGAGCCGAAGTGCGCGAGTCGCCCGATCATGACCGTCTCCTGCCCCACCGGCTTCACGCCGGAGGAGTGCGACGCGTACCGGCAGCAGGAGACCGAGCTCTGCACCTATACGATCCGGGCCGAGTTCCTGTTCGCCGAGATGCCGCACCTGGACGAGAACACGCACTTCTTCACGTTCTCGCGCACGGACTCGCCGGTCTACTGGACCAGGGCGGAGCGCGACCGCTGACCGGGCCTCTCCACCGCGCGGCCTGATGATGCGCCGCAGCCAGGAACAGTACGACGTCATCATCGTCGGATCGGGTGCCGGAGGCGGCATGGCCGGCTACGTCCTCGCGTGCCACGGTGTGCGGGTCCTGATGCTCGAAGCCGGGCGCGATTACGACCCGGTCTCCGAGACTCCGATGTTCCAGCTTCCCCGCGAGGCCCCGCTCCGCGCCGCCGGAACGGAACACAAGCCGTTCGGGTTCTACGACGCGACCGTCGATGGCGGGTGGCAGGTACCCGGAGAGCCGTACACGAATGCCGACGGCGCGAACTTCATGTGGTGGCGCGCCCGCATGCTCGGGGGACGCACGAACCACTGGGGTCGCATCTCGCTCCGCATGGGCGACTACGACTTCAAGCCCTACAGCCGGGACGGTCTCGGCTTCGACTGGCCCATGACGTACGAGGATCTCGCCCCGTGGTACGACCGCACGGAGGCGTTGATCGGCGTCTACGGATCGAACGAGGGACTCGAAAACACCCCCGACTCGGGCGACGGGATCCTCCAGCCACCGCCGGCGCCGCGGGCGTACGAGCTGCTCACGAAGAAGACGTGTGACCCGCTCGGGATCCCGGTGATCCCGGCGCACCTCGCGATCCTCACGCGCCGGCAGGAGGCCGACCGGCTTTCGCGGTACCTCTGGCCCGACAACGAACTCGCGCGCCGCGTGACCCGCGATTCGATGGCCTCGCGAGCCGCGTGCTTCTGGGCGACGCCATGCGGACGCGGGTGTTCGATCAAGGCCAACTTCCAGTCGCCGACCGTGTGTCTTCCCCCCGCCCTGGCCACCGGAAACCTCACGATCGTCACAGACGCCATGGTTCGCGAGGTGACCCTCGATGCGAGAGGGAAGGCGAACGGCGTGCAGTACATCGACCGGACGACCCGGCGCGACGAACGCGCCGAGGCCCCGGTCGTCGTCCTGGCCGCGAGTGCCTGCGAGTCGGCTCGCATCCTCCTCAACTCGAAGAGCTCGCTCTTCCCCGATGGGCTCGCGAACGGGAGCGGGCTCGTCGGTAAGTACCTCATGGACACCGTCGGAGCGGGCGTGTACAGCCAGATTCCGGCCCTCGAAAACCTGCCGCGTCATGCGGAGGAGGGGGCGTCGGCGATGCACATGTACATGCCGTGGTGGCTGTACGGGGAGCAGGCCGCCGGCGGACTCGACTTCGCCCGGGGCTACCACGTGGAGTTCGGCGGCGGGCAGAGAATGCCGGGCTACGGCGCGTTCAGCGGGCTCGACCCCCTCACGGAGGGGGCCTACGGGCAGAGGTTCAAGGAGGAGTGCCGGCGGTACTACGGCTCGTTCATGTTCTTCGACGGCCGCGGCGAGATGATCCCGAACGACGACAGCTACTGCGAGATCGACCCCGAAACGGTCGATCAGTGGGGCATTCCGGTGCTGAAGTTCCACTGGAAGTGGTCCGAGCACGAGCTGAATCAGGCGCGTCACATGCAGCAGACGTTCGCCGGAATCATCGAGGAGATGGGCGGAAACGTCCTGTCGACGGTGCAGACCGATGGCGCTCGCGCGATCGCCGCTCCGGGACAGATCATCCACGAGGTCGGCACCGTCCGGATGGGCGATGACCCGTCGAATTCGGTGCTCAACCAGTACTGCCAGGCGTGGGAGGTTCCCAACCTGTTCGTGATGGACGGCGGGCCGTTCGTCTCGAACGCGGACAAGAACCCGACCCTGTCGATCATGGCCATCGCCTGGCGCTCCGCCGAGTATCTCGTCGATCAACTCAGACAGGGGAACCTGGGATGAGCCTGGACGAGCACGAAAAGCGGGGCGTCGAGGCCCCGGATACGGAGCCGGCGGACCGCACCAGGAAGGTCACGCGACGCCGCGCGCTCCAGGTAATCGCGGCTTCTGCTGCGGGGGCGGCCGCGCTCCCGGCCGCCGCCTGTGCGCCGGGTGACTCCGCCGGGACCAACGAGGATGCGGGCCCCGCGGACGCACCGAGCCAGGGTGGAAACCCCCGAGCCGCCGGCACGCCAACGGATCCGGATCTCATCTCTCCGGTCGTTCCGTGGGACCTGGTTCTCACCGACGACGAGCTCGACACCCTCGCGGCCCTCTGCGATGTGATCCTGCCCGCGGACGAGCGGTCCCCGGGGGCGGCCGAACTCGGGGCGCACGAGTTCATCGACGAGTGGGTCAGCGCCCCCTACGAAGGAAACGAACGGGACCTCGTCCTCATCAGGGGTGGCGTGACTTGGCTGGAGCGCGAGTCGGCGAGTCGATTCGGCGCGCGGTTCGCGGCACTCACGACGGAACAACACACGCGGATCTGCGACGGCATCTGCTATCTCCCCAACGCCGCCCCCGAGCTGCGCGCCGCCGCCCGCTTCTTCGACCGCGTGAGGGATCTCACCGCGACGGCCTTCTGGACGACGGACGAGGGCATGTCGGATCTGGGATTCGTCGGCAACACGCCCATGGGCGCGTTCGAGGGGCCGCCGCCCGAAGTGCTCGACCGGCTCGGCCTCGCCTAGCGGCCTACCAGGCGGGTTGCTGGCGTCACATCGTCCCTTCCGGACATACTGTGGTTCACCGCGTGAACGTCAGCAGAGGATTGCGACATGGCAGCGCCATCACCGAACCCCGAACTCTCCCGACGCGGCTTCGTGCAGACGGCCGCGGCCGCCAGCGCCGGCTTCGCGATCGTGCCAGGCCACGTACTCGGCGGGCCGAGGCACCGCGCGCCCAGCGACACGCTAAACGTCGCTCACATCGGCGTGGGCGGGATGGGAGGCGGTGACGTCCGCGGCATCGCGAGCACCGGCGAAAACATCTACGCCCTTTGCGATGTGGACGAGAACATGGCGGCGGGATCGTGGTCGGCGTTCCCCGGCGCCAAGCGCTATCGCGACTTTCGCGAGATGCTCGAGCGGGACGGCGACAACATCGACGCGGTGGTGATCTCGACTCCCGATCACACCCACGCGGTCGCCGGGATGTTGGCGCTCTCGATGGGCAAGCCGACTCGGATCCAGAAGCCGCTGGCCACGACGATCTGGGAAGTGCGCGAGCTCATGAGCGCGGCTGAACGGGCCGGCGTCGCGACGCAGATGGGCAACCAGGGACACGCCCAGGACGGCACACGCCAGATCCGCGAATGGTACGAGGCCGGCGCCATCGGGACGATTCAGCGCGTCGAGTACTGGACGAACCGCCCGATCTGGCCGCAGGCGATTCAGCGGCCGACCGAGGCCCACCACGTACCCCCGTGGATGGACTGGGACCTCTGGCTCGGACCCGCCGCCGATCGCCCGTATCACCCAGCGTATGCGCCATTCAACTGGCGTGGCTGGTGGGACTTCGGCACGGGCGCCCTGGGCGATATCGCCTGTCACGCGATGGACGCGGCGTTCTGGGCCCTGGACCTCGGGACACCCGAACGGGTGTCCGCGGAGTCGACGACGCTGTTCGCGGAGACTGCCCCCGCCGCGTCGAGGATCGAGTACGACTTCCCTGCCCGGGGTACGCGCCCCGCGGTCGAGGTCGTGTGGCGGGACGGCAACCTCTCGCCGCCGCGACCCGAGGAGATCTCGGACAACGCGCGTTGGCCAATCGAAGGAAGCGGGCAGATCTGGGTCGGGACCGAGGGCAAGATGTTCGCCGGCATATATGGAGAGAACCCCCGCCTGCTAGATGCCGAGCGGGACGCTGAAATCCGTGCGAACCCACCCGCGCAGACCTACGCCCGAACCGACGGGGTGTACTCGGAATTCGTCGAGGCGGCGAAGGGCGGGACGCCCGCCGGCTCGAACTTCCCCGACCACGCCGGACCCCTGACTCAGATGGTGCTTCTCGGAAACCTCGCGGTTCGATCAGCGCGCGAATTGCGGCTCGACCCGCGGACGGCGGAGATCACGAACCGTGTGTCGATCCCCGAGCACTTCATGCGGCCGAGGCATCGGACCGGCTGGGGCTGGTAGCGGTCAAGCCCCGGGTTCGCCGCCGTAGCGTCGTCGGAGCCGGTCCTCGGGCTCGGCGACGCCGCTCTCTTCACCACAGATCTCGAACGTCAGGGGCGCCTCGATCGACTCGGTCATGCAGAACCGGGTCAGTCCCCAGTCCACCGTCATGACGTCCCCCTCGAGTCGCGGCTCGGAACGGTAGATCGTCACCGTCCGCCAATCCTCGGAGACCGTGATCTCGATGTCGCGAACCGTAGGTTCGGCTATCTCGAGAAAGCGCATCGCCGGCGTGATCCGGCCCGTGCGCTGGGAGATGTGGAAGAAGTCGATTCCGACCCGTGGGCAACCGCCGCACTGCCCCGAACCGAAGTAGCTCCACGCGACGCGCGCGCCGCTCTTCACCAGGAGATTGCCGTCGTCCAGCCGACGGACGTCGATTTCGCGTGGATCGACCTGGAGACCGAACCAGTCGCCTTCGCCCGTCTCCGTCCAGTCTTCCGGTCCAACCCGCTCTCCGTCCTTGGCGAAGGCCAGAACCGGGGTGCAGACCCGCTCCCCCCGCCCGACATCCAGAACCTCCATCTCCGGCTCGAACGCCGCGGGCGACCACGTCTCCAGCGTCGGGTCGTAGAGATACCCCTCGGCGACGTTGTCGAGGACGATCAGGCGTCTCAGGTCCCCGGAGCTCTCGGGGATCATGTACGAGACGGCGCCATCCGATGTCGGGCGCGAGAACCGGCCGTCCCCCCCCGGGATCAGGACCCCCGCCAGCCCGTATCGACAGGGCGTGATGATGTGGTCAATGGGGTTTTGCAGGGGACGCAGACCCGCCGCGAGCAACCAGGCCGAGCCCTCGGTCCCGGACGAACCGGGCTCCGCCCAATCGAGTGCGAGATGGACGGCTTCGAGAAGCGGGGCACGCACGGGCGGGAACGCCGACCACGGGATCAGAACCTCGAGGCCCACGCCTCCCTCGGTGCCGACGATCGCGCGGGTCTTCGCCACCGGACGCCCCCTCGGAGCCAACGCTCCCACCGCCGCGCGCGCGGGCTCGGGCAGACGTCCGAACGCTGATGTAGCATGGGATTCGGGCACCTCTTCGGGGGCGGCCAGCTGGAGCCGCCACTCGCGCTCGAACAGCGGGGTCAGGGCGGCCCTGAACTCCTGCTGCCGCGTGAACCAGGCCGCGCACGCCGCCTCGTCTTCGCCGAACTCGCGGACCTCGCAGTCCGTCGCCTCCTCGAGCGTCACGAACCCGAACTGGTGTCCCCAGCCGATAGGGGGAAGTGCGACGTCCCCACCACCCCGTAGTCCGATCCGCAGGGTCGCCCGTTCGTCGGGCTCGACACCTGCCCGGATCTCGGCCGCGACCACGATTCCCTCGTCGACCTGGCCGACCCAGAGCAGCGCCTGCGGGATACGACCGACCGACGGGAGGATCCGGTCGATGGGACGCGCCCTCCACTCACCGACGTTCCCATCGTGGCGGAAATCGTCCACGTGCGGAATCGGCTGGCCCGGCCCGCCCGCGCCGGACTGTCCCGCCACGCCGCCGGGTCGGGTGAGGGATGCGACGAGGCACGCTGCGGCGAAGAACACGGCTGCACGCGAAGCCCCGGGAGGGCGTCGGATTGTGAGACAGGCTGGCACTGGAATCGAATGTCGGGTTGGAGTTGTCCAGATCGTAGCTGCAGTACGCCTGGAAGCTATCCCGGTTCCGCCTGCCGGGGTACAATGGGCCGATGTCAGTGACCCTCGCGATCCTCGCAGCCGGCCGATCGACGCGATTCGGACGGCCGAAGCAGTTCGAGCCCGTGGGGCCCAGCGGCGAGGCGCTGTTCGAGTATTCCGTCTACGACGCCGTTCGGGCCGGGTGCAGGCGAGTCGTATTCGTCACGGCCCCGGGCGATGAGCAGTTCTTCGAGGCGCAGATTGCCGCCCGACTCGGCCCATCCGTCGACGTCGTGATCGTCGCCCAGCGGATCGACGACGTTCCCACCGGGTTCAGACCACCCGCCGATCGGGAGGCGCCGTGGGGAACCGGTCACGCCGTCATCACGCTCGGCCGGGTGATCCGCGAGCCTTTCCTGGTGCTGAACGCGGACGATTTCTACGGGCCGGGGATCATCGAGCGACTGGTTCGCCGACTCCGCGATGCACGGATGATGGGAGACCCACGGCATTTCCTCGCGGGCTACCAGCTCGACCGGACGCCCCTTTCGGACGGCGGGGGGGTCAATCGCGCGATCTGCACCGTCGATGCTGCGATGCAGCTCGAGCACCTCGAGGAGGTCCGGGGCATCGTCCGGGAAGGAGAAGTGTTCATCGGCACCGGGACGAAGGGTCGCAAGCTCGAAATGAAGCCCGAGATTCTCTGTTCCATGAATCTCTGGGCGTTTCAGCCAGCGATCTTCGCGAAGCTGTGGGCGGCGTTTCAGCGCTTCCACGCGCGGCTGGCGGACCCCCTCGAGAACGAGTTCCTGCTCAGCGAGGCCGTGGGGGGACTCGTGGGCACCGGACAGGCGCGGGTTTGCGTGGTCCCCTCAGAGACCGAGGCGTACGGCATGACGTTCGAGGAGGATCTCGACGCGCTGGTCTCCGGGGTCGCCACGTCGGTCGCCCGTGGAGACTATCCTACGGACCTTCGGGAATGGTTCGACGACCGACGCAGCCACGGACCGGGGTGAGCACATGCAACTGAACGGCCTCGACTGGAGTGTCCTCGCCTTCTACGGCCTCGTGGCCGTGGGCGTGGGACTCGTGTTCGCGCGACGCGCCGGGTCGGGGACCCACGAGTTCTTCCTGGGTGGACGACGACTCCCGTGGTGGCTCCTCGGGACCTCCATGGTCGCGACCACGTTCTCGACCGATACGCCGAACCTGGTCACGGACCTCGTTCGAAACGGGGGCGTGAGCCAGAACTGGCTCTGGTGGGCTCAGCTGATCACGGGGATGTGCACGGCGTTCTTCTACGCGAAGCTGTGGCGGCGCTCGGGCGTCTTCACCGATGTCGGCTTCTACGAGTTGCGCTACAGCGGGCGGCCGGCCGCGTTTCTGCGGGGGTTCCGGGCCATCTACCTGGGCGTGTTCTTCAACGTGATGATCATGGCGACGGTGACGCTGGCCGCCATCAAGATCTCGGGAGTCTTACTCGGGGCCGATCCGTTTACCACGGTCATCGTGGCCGGCACCGTCACCGCGCTGTACTCGGCAACTTCCGGGCTGTGGGGCGTCGTGGTGACGGATCTTCTGCTCTTCGTCGTCGCGATGATCGGATCGCTCGCGGCCGCGCACTTCGCGGTGACCCACCCCGATGTCGGGGGGCTGCCCGCGCTCGTGTCCAACCCGGCGATCAGCGATCGCCTGTCGCTCCTGCCCGACTTCTCCGACTGGCGGACGGCCGCAACGGTCTTCCTCATCCCGGTCGCGGTGCAGTGGTGGTCGACCTGGTATCCGGGGTCAGAGCCCGGCGGCGGCGGATACGCCGCGCAACGGATGCTCGCGGCGCGCACAGAGCGTGAATCGATGCGTGCGGTGCTGTGGTTCAACATCGCCCACTATGCGCTCCGACCCTGGCCCTGGATCCTCGTCGCGCTCGCGTCGCTCGTCGTCTACCCGACCCTCGACTCGATCGCCGTCGCGTTCCCCCACCTGGATCCATCGATCATCCGTCACGACCTCGCCTATCCGGCCATGCTCGTGTTTCTCCCTCACGGGCTGCTCGGCCTCGTCGTCGCGTCCCTCGCGGCGGCGTTCATGTCGACGATCTCGACACACCTGAACTGGGGCTCCTCGTACGTCGTCGACGACGTCTACCGACGCTTCGTGGCCGGGGACCGGAGCGAGCGGCACTACGTGCTGGTCGGGCGCATGTCGACCGTCGTGCTGGTCATACTCGCCTCGATGGTCGCGCTCTGGCTCGAGAGCGCGATGCAGTCGTTCCAGATCCTCCTGCAGATCGGGGCCGGCACCGGGCTGATCTTCCTGCTGCGGTGGTTCTGGTGGCGAATCAACGCCTGGAGCGAGATCTCGGCGATGGTCGTGTCCTTTTTCGTGGCGCTCTGGTTCCAGTTCGGCCACCAGCGGGCGGGGCTACCACCGCTCGACCCCTCCGTCCAGCTCCTGGTCGGTGTCGGCATCACGACGCTGGTCTGGCTGGCGGTGACGTTCCTGACACCTCCCGACCGGCCCGAGACACTCCAGGGGTTCTACGACCGGATCCGGCCGTACCCGCGGGGGTGGCGAGCCGCGGTGAATACAGACGACAGGGCGCCCGGTGCGGCATCCGCAGCGTTCCTCGCCTGGGGACTGGGCTGTGCGACCGTGTATTCGGCCCTCTTCGGGACAGGATTCGCCCTCTACGGCCACGGGGCGCGAGCGATCGGGTGTTTCGTCGCGGCCGCGGCCGCCGGATACGGCCTGTTCCGCACGCTGCCCAGGATCGGGTTCGAATGATGGCGATTCGCACGACGCTGCGGATCGTTCTGCTCGGTGCGATCGGCGCGACGCTCCCGCTGTCCGGACAAACGCCCGCGGCCAGCCAGGCGGCGGGTGACCGCATCACGCAGACGATTCCCGGCACGGACGTTTCGTTCGAACTGGCGTTCGTCCCCGGTGGGGGCCTCGAGCTCGGCAGCCCCGAGGACGAGCCGGGCCGCGACGCGGACGAGGGACCCGTTCGTGCGGTCGAGATCGGCCCGTTCTGGGTCGGCGTTCACGAGGTGACACACGATGTGTTCGCGGTATTTCGCAACCGCCGACTGGACAGCGATGCCACGGATGTCCCGGGGCATCGGCTCGACGTCGATGCGGTGACGCGGCCGAGCCCGCCGTACGAGGACCCGGCTCACGGGCTGGGCCAGGGCGATCATCCGGCGGTCGGGATGACGCAGTGGGCGGCACTGCAGTTCGCCAGGTGGCTTTCCGAAAAGACGGGACGGCTCTACCGCCTGCCGACCGAGGCGGAGTGGGAGATGGCCTGTCGGGCGGGAGTTGCCGGGCCTCACGGATCGGCCGAGCCGATAGACCTCGCCGATCTCGCCTGGTTCGCGCAGAACGGCGACGAGGCTCACCATCCGGTCGGAGGGAAGCGGCCGAACGCCTGGGGCCTTCACGACATGCTCGGCAACGTCGCAGAGTGGACGATGGATGAGTACCGCGCGGGTTTCTACGCCTCGCTGGAGGCGGGAACGCTCGACCCCTGGGCCCGCCCGTCTTCCGCTCACCCCCGCACGGTCCGGGGTGGAGCGTTCGACGACGAGCCCGCCCAGCTCAGGTGCGCGGATCGGCTCGAGAGCACCATGCGCTGGAAGCGACGTGACCCTCAGATTCCGAAGAGCCGCTGGTGGAACACCGACTCGCCCCACGTCGGGCTGCGTCTCGTTTCGCCCGCGGGCGAGTGGTCGCTGGAGTCGATCCGGGCGTACTGGTCGGACGTCCTGGGCGACGGGAACTGACGCGGGTTGCGCCTGCGTCCGGTCTCGGGAACGTTCGGAGGATACTTCAGGAGGACGTGAAGACATGAGCAACGAACGAGGGCCTCTCTCCGGCACCGGCGTCGACCGGCGCGGATTCATGAAGGCGTCGGCCGCCGCGCTGGGATCCCTCGCGGTCGCACCGATCGCTACGACCGCGTCGGCCGCCGCGCTCACCCCTCTGCCGGCCGGACGCACGGTTCGCTCCCGACCCGGCGCCGCCCCGATCCGCATCGGGTTGATCGGCTGCGGAGGCAGAGGCACGGGCGCCGTGGTGCAGGCGTTGTCGTCGGGACAGGACGTCCAGCTCGTCGCGATGGGCGACGCCTTCCCCGATCGTCTCGCCGGCTGTCTGGGCCACATCACGGGAGAGGACCTCGCCGCCGATCTCGGGCCGGATGGCGACATCCGAGGGCTCATCGATGTCCCCGAATCACGGCGGTACTCGGGATTCGACGCGTACGAGAAAGTCATTCCGCACGCGGACGTGATCATCCTCACGACCCCGCCGGGATTCCGCCCCCTTCATTTCGAAGCGGCGATTCGAGCCGGGAAGCAGGTCTTCATGGAGAAGCCGGTGGCCACCGACGCCCCGGGTATCCGAAAGATCCTGGAGGTCCACGAAATCGCGAAGGAGCGCAAGCTCAACGTGGTCGTGGGCCTGCAGCGACACTACCAGACCGTCTACCGTGAGTGGGTCGACCGTATCCATGCCGGGATGATCGGCGACCTCGTGCTCGGCCGGGTGTACTGGAATTCCGGCGGCGTATGGGTACGCCCGCGGGAGGCCGGACAGACCGAGATGGAGTACCAGATGCGCAACTGGTACTACTTCAACTGGCTGTGCGGCGACCACATCGTCGAGCAGCATATCCACAACATCGATGTCGGAAACTGGGTGTTCGACGGCCCGCCCGTGAGGGCCCAGGGGCAGGGGGGCCGACAGGTCCGGACCGGCGCCGACCACGGCGAGATCTACGACCACCACTTCGTCGAATTCGAGTACGAGAACGGCGGGCGGGTGCTCAGCCAGTGCCGGCACATGCCCGACTGCATGAACCGCGTCTCCGAGGGCTTCCACGGGAGCAACGGGATCGCGCCGCGGCCCGGGCTCATCCTCTCCTCGAGCGGCTCGGTGCTCTGGGAGCACGACGACTCGGAGGACGCCAATCCGTACCAGGTGGAGCACGACGAGCTGTTCGCCGCGATCGCCGCGGGAGAGTACAGGTACGCCGACGCGAAGCGGGGCGCCGTGGCCACGATGAGCGCGATCCTGGGGCGGATGGCGACGTATTCCGGCAGAGTCGTGGAGTGGGACGAGGCGCTGGCCTCGGACCTCGACCTCATGCCGGCCACCTACGCGTGGGACGCGGATCCGCCCGTGCTGCCGGACGCACACGGGAAGTACACCATCCCCGTCCCGGGTATCACTCGCGCGCTCTGAGCGAGCGACGGCCGCTGCAGTGCCTCGACCCGCGACCGTCTTCGCGGCGACACTCCTGGCGCTGGTCGGAACGGGGTTTCGACCGGCGGGCGAGGACGGCACGTCGCGCCTCGAGTTCGAGCACGAGGCCATGGGAACCCTGTTCCGCATCGTCATCGTCGACCACGACGAAGGGCGGGCCCGAGCGGCGGCAGAACGCGCCTTCCGGCGCGTGGACGAGCTCGACGAGCGTCTGAGCGACTACCGGTTCGAAAGCGACCTCCGGCGGCTCGAGCGGTGGCCGACGGGGACGGAAGTCCCGGTGTCGGACGACCTGTGGGCCGTGTTGGCCGAGGCCCAGCTCATCGCGACGGCCACCGAGGGCGCCTTCGACGTCACCGTCGGGGCGCTGACGCGCCTGTGGCGCTGGGCCGCGCGTCGGCAGACCGAACCTTCCGCTGACCGACTGCTGGCAGCCCGGGAAACCGTCGGGTATCGCGCGCTCGAACTGGACGCGACCACCCGGTCCGTCACGATCCGCCGGAGCGGGCTTCGCCTGGATCTCGGAGGCATAGCCAAGGGGTACGCGGTGGACGAGGCGTTCGAGACCCTGAGGACGGCCGGTCTTCGAGCGGTCCTCGTGGATGGAGGCGGAGATCTTCGTCTGGGTGCCCCACCCCCCGGGAGCCGGGGGTGGAAGGTCGCCGTACCGACCCGCCGGACGAGTTCCCGGAACGAGCCGGTCTGGCGGAGCGTCCTCCTGTACGACGTCTCGGTCGCCACTTCGGGTGCGACCTACCGATCGAGCGGACCCGACGGTCGGTCGCATGTCCTGAACCCCGGCTCGGGCGTCGGAGTCCGGGGGGATCGAACCGTCAGCGTGATGTCCGCGACGGCCTCACGAGCCGACGCCCTCGCGTCGGCGCTGAGCGTTCTCGGACAAGAGGGGATCGCACTCGCGCGCGACCTGGGAGCGATCGAAGCCGTCGTGATCGACGCGACGGAGTCTCAAACTGAGCGAGGTGGGACGGATGGACCGTAGGACTTTCTTCGCGAGCACGGCGGGGGCCACGGCGATCGCGGGGCTTGCACCGCGGGCCGCCGCGGCGAACCTGACCGACCCCGATTTGGATGCACCCTTCACGCTCGATTTCGCACCGCACTTCGGGATGTTCGACGAGTCCGCCGGCGACGGGTTCGTCGAGCAGCTCGAGTTCATGGCGGACCAGGGGTTCCGGTCTCTGGAGGACAACGGGATGCGGAACCGTCCCCTCGAGGTGCAGGAGCAGATCGCCGCCACCATGTCGCGACTCGACATGCGCATGGGCGTGTTCGTCGCCCACACGATCCACTGGACCGAACCGAACCTCGCGAGCGGGCGCGAGGACTGGCGTGAGCAGTTCCTCAGCGAGATCGAAGCGTCCGTGGATGTCGCGCGGCGGGTCGACGCGACCTGGATGACCGTCGTGCCGGGCCACGTGGACCTTCGGCTCGACATGGGCTATCAAACGGCCAACGTCGTCGAGTCGCTCCGCCGGGCGACAGACATTCTCGAGCCGCACGGTCTCGTGATGGTCCTGGAGCCGCTCAACCCGAGAAACCACCCTGGGCTCTTCCTGAAGGGGATTCCTCAGGCGTTCGAGATCTGCCGCGCCGTGGACAGCCCGGCCTGCAAGATTCTGGACGATTTGTATCACCAGCAGATCACCGAGGGGAACCTCATCCCCAACATCGACGCAGCGTGGAGCGAGATCGCGTACTTCCAGATCGGGGACAATCCGGGTCGGAACGAGCCCACGACGGGCGAGATCAACTACGCGAACGTCTTCAGACACATCCACGAGAAGGGCTTCGACGGGATCCTCGGGATGGAGCACGGGAACTCGAGGCCGGGACCCGCCGGCGAACGAGCGGTGATCGACGCCTATCGCTCGGTAGACCCTGCCGGCTAGGGCCTTCCGGTCGCGGGCGCGCCCTCTCCTCCGGCACGGTAGACCACGGCGCCCCCGTCGGCCCGGGCCTCGAACACGAGCGACTGTCCCTCACGCTCGACCTCCACGGCCATCAGGGCCTCGAGGACTCCGTCGAGGGCTTTCGATTCACACAGTGCGATCGCGCACCCCCCCATGCCGGCCCCGGTGAGCCTGGCCCCCGCGGCGCCGGCCGCCGTTGCCGCCTCGACGAAGACGTCGAGAACGGGGGTGCTCACCTCGTAGTCGTCCCGCAGGCTGGCGTGGGACGCGAGCATCGCCCCGCCCATGGCCGATAGGTCGTGATCACGCGCGCTGGCGACGGCGTCCCGCACCCGGCCCGCCTCCGTCACGATGTGACGAAAGCGCTTCAGCGGATCGGGGCCCAGCGTTGCCGCGGCGGCGGACAGGAGATCTTCGATCCGATGTCTGGCCAGCAGCCCGCGATACCGATCGAGCCCGCGATCTTCCGCCGGGTCTTTCATCGCCGCCGCAACCACATCGGCCGCCGCCGCGGCTTCCCTGGTCCGCTCGTTGTACGCGTCTTGGGCGGCTCCTGACTTTTCGGCGGCCCGTCCGCTGTGGGCGATCACGAACCTCCAGTCCGACGGGATCGGCATGTGGCGCACGGATAGTGGGGAAAAGTCGATCGCCAGGGCATGCCCCGCCCGGCCCAGGAGACACGCCGCCTGATCCATGCCTCCACCGGCCGTTCCCACGTAGCGCTCACCCTCGGCCAGACGTGTCGCGAGCTTCTCGCGCGAACCGACCGGTACCCCGTTTGTGTCGAGCCAGGCGAGGGCGCTCGCCACGACCAGCGCCGACGAAGAGCTCAGCCCCGACGCGATCGGAAGGTCGGACGCGACGAAGGCGTCGAACCCCCTGCCGACCACTGGCTCCGTATACGGGACCGTCGCCTGAATGGCGGCGCGAACGTAGTTCCCCCAGTCCCCGGTCGGCCCCGGTGGGATGGCATGGCTCGCCTCGAACGTGCAGGCCGCGAGTCCCGGCGCCTCGGTCGCGACCCGAATCGCGGAGTCGTCGCGCGGGCCGTACGCGAGCCACACCGCGCGCCGCAGAGCCATGGGGAGCACCGTGAGCCCGCAGTAGTCGATGTGCTCGCCGATCAGATTGACGCGACCCGGTGCCCGGACCAGACCGGCCGCGCCACCCCCGTACGCTTCCTCAAAACCGTCGAGGGCGCGCCGGGCGGCTTCTCGGGATGGTTCGAACGAGGGCCGTCCGCTCACGGCGTAATCACCAGATCGTCGATGAGCACCATGTGCCCCGGCGGCCCCCAGCCATCCAGCGAGATCCGGTCGATCCCCTCCTCTACCCGTACGCTTATGAGTTCCTCCCGGAACAGGCCGCGGCCCGCGATATCGTAGGTACGGCCGACAGCTCGATCCACGGCTGCGGTGACGATGCTCTGCCCGGTCCAGGCGGTGATGTCGAAGTGCGGCACGATGTCGGGACCGAACACGGCGAACGTGACGGACCTCGGCCGCTCCGGGAAATCCATCCGGATCACGCCCACCTCGAGGCCTCTGTCCTCGCGGAACGGAGGCCCGAGCGCCCTGATGCCATCGCTGGAAGGGAGATACTCGCTGCCATCAAGCACGAAGGGGCGATCGGCGTCGGCGGTCCAGGACCGAAACGAGAGGAGAAGACCCTGCACCTCCCATTCGTCGGACACGTCGCAGGGCGCGCAAGCGTCCTCTCCCGATCCGAACGATTCGAAATCGATCATCGCCCGACCGCCCTCCCCTGCCGGAGGGAGCCGGGCCTCGTCGAGTTCGGGCGGCTGGAGCGCCGTCGCCACGATGCGCGGCGAGCCGGACACGATCGGCGAGTCGGACGCCGAGCCCGGGTCTTCCACGGCGGACGCGGCCCTAGGATCGAAAGCCCCTACCTCGCGCGTGGCGCGGCCGGTCGGCGACACGCGGACATCACCCGGTTCCGTGTTCCAACGAAACTCGAAACCCGCCGCGTCCAGAAGCCGCAGGCCAGCGAACGCCAGCAGTCCGATGCTCCCCAGCGCCCCGGCGCGCGCCAGCCACGCGGGCCAGCGGGGTCGCTGCTCCCGGCCGCTCAGGCCGTCACTACCGGCAACTTCGGCCACGTCCGCCAACGACCCCGTGTGAAGTCGGGGAACTCGACCGAACGGCTACCCTCGGCCACCGAGATCTCGGACAGCGCACACACCGCGGACAGCGCCGCGGCGTCGTACACGTTCATGTCGGTGGGCACCCCTTCGCGGAGACAACGAATCAGCCGGTAGTCCTCCAGGTAGTCCATGCTCCCGTGGCCGCGGCCGCTTCCCACGCCGGCCATTTCCCGCCACAACGGGTGCTCGAACTCCTCGAAGTACTCGTTCGGGTCGTCCCACGCGTGACCGGAGCTTCGGCCCTCGACGTACACGCGGTCGGGATAGCCCTGGAAGATGCCCCGGGTGCCCTGAACCGTGTTGATCCGCGAATAGGGCCGCGGGAGGTTCGTGTCGTGTCCGACGTAGATCGTCCGGCCGTTCGCCGTCTGGATCAGCGATACGTTCACGTCCCCCAGCACGAACTCCTCGCCGCGTTGCGGCGCGCCCTCCTCGAAGTTCGCGCGCGCGTATTCCTGAAGCCCGCGTGAGGGTCCGCTCATCGAGACTAGCGTGGCGAACCTGTCCCCACGGTTGATGTCCATGCAGTTCGCGATCGGTCCGAGGCCGTGGGTCGGATAGAGGTTCCCGTTCCGTACCATCGAGTGAGCCCGGCGCCAGAGCCCCTCCCCGTCCGGGGCGAACTTGATGTCCCGCAGATCGTGCAGGTACCCGCCCTCGCCGTGCAAAATCTCCCCGAGCACCCCCTGCCGAACCATGTTGAACACGAGCATCTCCGAGCGCCCGTAGTTCACGTTCTCCATCATGACGCAGTGCTTCGAGTGTCGTTCCGCAGCCTCGACGAGTGCCCAGCAGTCCTCGAGGGTGTACGCGGCCGGCACCTCGGTCGCGGTGTGACTTCCCGTCTCCATCGCCGCGAGGCAGATCGGCACGTGCCATTCCCACGGCGTGGCGTTGTACACCAGATCGAGGTCCTCCTCGCCACACATCCTCTCGAAGTCCGTCTCCCCTCCGGTATAGAGCGTCGGGGCCTCCTGGCCACTCTCGACGGCCCAGTCCCGGGCACGTTCGGCGTGCGCCGGCACGATGTCGCAGACGGCACGCAGCTCCACTCCCTCGATGTCCAGGAGGTTGCGAACGTGGACCGAGCCCATCCCGCCGACGCCGACGAACCCGACTCGGACGGTCTCGATCGGGGCGGCGGCGAGCAACTCCGCGGGGGCCGGTCTCGTAAACGGGACGTCCGCCGTCGAGTCGCCCGGCTGTTCTTCTCCGGGCGCGCAGCCCCCGACGAACGCCGCTCCGGCACCGGCGGCTCCCAGCTTCAGCGCCGTACGGCGACTGATCCCTCCCGGATGTTCCGCGTCTCGCTTTTCACTCATCGAACAAAGCCTCTTGCCGTGGGTTATCTTCGGACATTCTCGGGGCACTTTGCCGGGTCGGCAAACAACGGAGTCCAGCTGAGGGGGAGGTTGGTGGGCCGTTCGTCCGTACCATCGAAGCGGAGGCCGGTCGTCGCGGCGGCTCGCCCGGCATGACTGACGACACCCCCCGGCCCGCGATCTTTCTGGCTCGCGACATTGGACAGGGTGGCGTCCGCCGGGGCTACGTCGATCTCGTGAATCGGATCGAGGCCCCCCGGCCGATCCCGGTGGTGACTCGCGACGCGGCCGACCTCCAGGAGTTCCTCCGCGAGGATCGCCCCCTGCACGTCCTCCCCGGGCCACCAGTTTCCGGCGCGTGGTGGCTTCGGTGGGTCCGCGGACCGCTGGGCCTGTGGCGTCGCACGCGTGGAGTCACCGAGCTCGCCCGGCTGACGAACGCGAGCGCCATCGTCTCGTTTCGACACCGCTCGCACGTCATCGCGATGTGCGCCCGCTTTGCATCCCGTGGCCGCATACCTGTCGTGCTGAGCTCGTATGAGACCCTGTCCCAGAATCTGCTGTTCGAGCACGGGACCGTGTGGCGCGCCTTCTACGAATGGTTCTCCTATCGGTTCTTTCGGCAGGCGAACCTCGTCATTGCGGCCTCCAACGGCATCGCCGAGGACCTCGAGGAGCGGTTCGGAGTGCCCCGGGATCGCCTGGCAGTGGTTCCGAAGCCGATCGACGTCGAACGGGTGCGAGAGGCTGCGCGAGAGGAGCCCGCCGACTGGCCCTCCATGCCCCCCGGAGCCCCCGTGATCCTCGGAGTCGGACGACTCGTGCGCGCGAAGGGGTTCGATACGCTCGTCCGCGCCCTGTCACGGCTGGGTGCCCACATGAACGCCCACGTGATCCTGGTGGGAGATGGGCCCGAAGCCGCCCGGCTCGAAGCTCTCGCGCGTTCGCTGGGCGTCAATGATCGGCTACACCGCGTGGGTCATTCGCCCAACCCCTGGGCGTACATGAGCCGAGCCGACGTGCTCGCCGTCCCCAGTCGCACCGAGGGCCTTCCGGACGTCGTGAACGAAGCTCATGCGATCGGGCTACCCATCGTGGCGGCCGCATGCTCGGCCGGAATGGGCGAGGCCCTGGAAGCGGGGGCCGCAGGAGTGCTCGTCCCGCCGGATGATCCGGCGACCCTCGCCGACGCGATCACGCGAACGCTCGAGGACGGCTCGCTCGTGGCACGGCTGCTCCACAGGGGGCAGCTACGGGTCGCTTCGCTGCGTCCCGAGACCGCGGCCGATCAGGTCGCCACGTTGCTGGCCGAGGTTGTCGAGAAAGCGGGCGACGCGGGGACGACGGCTCTCAGTGAGTCATCGCGTAGATGATGAAGTTCACCGCCAGCTCGTAGGCGTACGTCGACTCGGCGAACGGGTAGTACGGGTTCTCGGACCATTCCCATGCATCGCCGAGGTCCGTGTTGAAGTTGATGACCACCATGATCCGGTCGGTCTCCTCGACCACCCCATCGTCATCGTCGAGGATCGCGAGCACGCGCGGCGGACAGTTGTAGCACTCCGCGTACGGCCCTCCGCGCGTCCCGTTTCCGACGTTCGGGACCTGAAGCACCTCGTCGATGTCGTAGAACTGGTGGAAGATCTGGTGATCCATCGGCAACTCGACGATCCTGCGACCGGGCAGCACACGGGACATCTGGTACTCGAAGTTCGCCCAGGCCCTGGGTCCCCAGAAGTCATCGATAACGAGGAATCCCCCGGCCTCGAGATAGCTGCGGAGGCCCTCGACCTCGGGCTCCGTGAGGTCCATGTATCCGACCTCGAGCGCGTACAGGAAGGGAAAACGCCGCAACTCCGGATCGTCGAGCCTGACCGGGTTCTCCCACTCGTACGCATCCAGCAGTGTAAGGAGGCGCCGGAGGATGAACAGGAACTGGCGATCGGCCTTCGGATAGTCGGTCGACCACGACCCGCGTCCCCGAAATCCACGCCCGCCGGAATAGACCGCCCGGGTGAAGTAGAAACTGTGCCCCGGCTCGAAGACGGCTTGAAGCGCCGTCCGCGCCTCGTCTTCGATCGGGAAAGCTGCAGACGAATCGGCGTCCACGGACAGGGCGGACCCAGTGACGTTGCGGGCCGACTCCCCGTCTGAATGCGGACCAACCAGGGGCCCCGCGTAGGCGAGGGCCCCGATGGCCAGGAGCGGGAACAGCGCTGCGGTTTTCAACGATCGCTCTTCTCATCCCGTGCGGGGCTCCGGGCGGACGGATTGATCGTCGGGCCACGTCGCCGGAGGGGCAAGCCGGCGCTTGCTCGCGCCCCGTGGGCCGGATAGCGTTTTCCGCCCCGGCTGGTCCGGGTCCCAACGACTTCCAGGAGCTGCACCATGCGCACACGCGTTTTGACGATATCCACGATCATGGCCTGTCTCGTCTGGGTGGCGGCCGCGGCGTCGTCGACGCCGCTGAAGGCTGATACCGCCCGAGCCCTCGACGAGGTCCCGGCATCGCTTCACCTCGCGCTGGAGCGGTCCATGCCCGAGGCGGACCAGACGGTGGCGGACGTGTCGAAGATCTCGCTGTGGTTCACGCAGGCTCCTCAGATGTCCGGGACCTCGATCCGCGTCGTTCCCGAGGGCGGCGAGCCGCTCGATGCCGGCAAGGCGAAGGTGAGCCCGGACAATGACCAGCTGATCGAGCTCGCCCTGGGCGAGCCGCTCACGGCGGGGACCTACGCCATCCACTGGCGCGCGATGGCCCAGGACGGACACACGGTCCGGGGTGACTTCAGCTTCACGGTTCGAGCCGGTCGCTGACGGATGGACCGTCGGGTGAACCGGGTGGAGGGCACGCCGTCCATCCGTCTCGCCCTCCAGCGGGTCACCCTGCGTTTCGGGGGCGTATCCGCTCTTTCCGACGTTTCTCTCGACGTCCGTGACGGAGAGCTTCTCGCCCTCATAGGCCCCAACGGGGCGGGCAAGACCAGCATCCTCAACTGCATTTCGGGTCTGTATCGCCCGCAGGAGGGGCGCATCTCGTTCGTGGCGACGGACGGGACCCGTCACGAGCTGACCCGCCTGCCACCGCACCGGATCGCCCGCCTGGGCGTCGCTCGCACCTTCCAGAACATCGAGCTGTTCAAGCACATGACGGTGCTCGAGAACATCACGCTCGGGCGACACGTGCACATGCGAGGCGGCGTGTTGTCGGGGGGCATCTTCTGGGGCCGTCAACGGGGGATCGAGATCCATCACCGGCGCGAAGTCGAAGACGTCATCGATTTCCTCGAACTCGAGCCCTACCGGCGCGATGCCGTCGGTAACCTGGCGTACGGAATCCAGAAGAGGGTTGAACTGGGTCGGGCGCTCGCGCTCGAGCCCGAGGTTCTTTTGCTCGACGAGCCGCTGGCGGGCATGAACGCGGAGGAGAAGGAATCGATGGCCCGCTTCATCCTCGATGTCCACGAGGAATGGGGCGTTACACCGCTCGTCATCGATCACGACATGGACGTGATCATGGATATCTCGGACCGGGTGATCGTCCTGGACTTCGGACGCGTGATCGCGTCGGGCACACCTTATGCGATCCGGCGAGACCCGGCCGTCGTCGAGGCCTACCTCGGAGAAGAACACGCCGAGGCGGGGGTGGTCGGACCGTGACCACGCTGCCGGGACTGCTCCTGAAGCAGGCGGCCGAGCGCGGCGACGCCGTGGCCCTACGGGAGAAGGAGCACGGGATCTGGCAGCCCATCACATGGGCCGAGTACGCCGAGCGGACCCGGGCCTTCTCGCTCGGTCTGCGCGAGCTCGGTCTCGAGCCCGGTGACAGGGTCGCGATCATCGGGGATAACCGTCCGGAGTGGATCATCGCCGAGTTGGCGGCGCAGGCCGCGGGCGGGCTGTCGCTGGGCATCTATCAGGACGCGGTGGCGGACGAGATCGCCCACGTACTGCGGGTGGCTGAGGCCCGGATCGTCGTCGCGGAGGACCAGGAGCAGGTCGACAAGCTTCTCGAGGTCCGGGACGCATTCCCCAAGCTCGAGCACATCGTCTTCTACGATCCGCGCGGACTTCTCGGCTACGAGGCCCCCGGCCTGGTTGCGTTCCCCGCGGTCGAAGACCTCGGTCGGGCCGCGAACGAACGGGCTCCCGCCGCGTTCGAGGATGGGGTCGCCGCGCTGGACGCCGACGCGACGGCAATCCTCGGAACGACGTCGGGGACGACGAGCCGGCCGAAACTCGCGATGCTCTCCCACACGAACCTCATCGAGATGGCGGCCCGGCTGCAGCAGATCGATCCGATGCGACCGACGGACGAGTACGTGTCGTTCCTCCCGCTCGCCTGGATCGGGGAGCAGATGATGTCGGTATCCACCGCCCTGCTCGCCGGACTCACGGTGAACTTCCCCGAGGAGACGGGCACCGTCCGGGCCGACATGCAGGAGATCGGTCCCCACGTGATCGTCGCACCACCCCGCATCTGGGAGAACCTCGTCTCGGACGTGCAGGTGATGATCGAGGACACCACCTGGCTGAAGCGCCGCGCCCACGATTGGGCGTTCGCGATCGGCGTGGAATGGGCAGGCGCCCGTTTCTCCGGAACCCGTCCGTCCCGAGGACTGCGGTTCCGACGTCTGCTCGCCGACCTCGCCGGCCTCCTGCCCCTTCGGGACCAGCTCGGCCTGAGCCGCGTGCGTTTCGCCTACACGGGCGGGGCGGCACTCGGGCCGGACGTCTTTCGCTTCTATCACGCTCTCGGCGTGAACCTCAAGCAGCTGTACGGTCAGACCGAGGTGGCGGGCATCTCCGTGGTACACCGAGACTCGGACATCCGATTCCAGACCGTGGGCACCCCGCTCCCGGGCATGGAGGTCAAGGTCGCGGAGACGGGAGAGATCCTGACCCGGGGGCCTGCCGTGTTCGGCGGCTACTTCCGGAACCCCGAGGCGACCGCGGAGACGCTTCGCGAAGGCTGGCTCCACTCAGGCGATGCCGGGTACCTCGATGATGACGGACACCTCGTGGTCATCGACCGGCTGGACGACGTGATGCTGCTCGCGGACGGCACCTCGTTCTCACCTCAGTTCATCGAGAACAAGCTCAAGTTCAGCCCCTACGTGAGCGAGGCCGTCGTTTTCGGCGGAGACCGGCCACACGTCACGGCCGTGATCGCGATCGATTTCGAGAACGCAGGTCAGTGGTCCGAGAAGCGGCAGATCCCCTACACGACGTTCACGGACCTCGCTCAGAAGCAGGAGATCTACGAGTTGATCCGTGATCACGTCGTCACCGTGAACTCCGACGTGCCGCCCGCCGCCCGGATCACGCGCTTCCTTCTCCTGCACAAGGAGCTCCACGCCGATGACGCCGAGCTCACGCGCACGCGTAAGGTTCGTCGACGGTACATCGCGGAGAGGTTCGAGGACCTCATCGCGGCACTGTACGGGACCGAGGGCTCCGTCACGGTCGATACCGAGATCACGTACCAGGACGGCCGCACGGCCACGATGAACCACGAGCTCCGGATCGAAACGCTGTCGGATGCGGCGGTGGAGGGCTGATGGAGGTCTTCCTTCAGCTCACGGTCTCCGGTTTCAGCACGGGGATGATCTACGCTCTGGCGGCGGTGGGCTTCGTCGTCATCTACAAGTCGAGCGACGTGATCAACTTCGCCCAGGGCGAGCTTCTGCTGTTCGGCACGTACCTGACCTTCTTCACGGTCGTCCAGCTCGGCCTCCCGTGGACCGTCGGGGTACTCCTCACCCTCGTCGTAGCGATCGGCATCGGACTCGCCATCGAGCGACTCGTCCTGCGACCGCTGATCGGAGAGCCGATCATCTCGATGATCATGGTCACGGTCGGTCTTTCCAGCGTCCTCCGTGCGATCGTCAACGCGATCTGGGGGCCCCGTCCGCGGGCGTTCCCGCCGTTCATGCCGACGAACGAAGTGCACATCGGGCCGGCGATCGTCAGCGCGGATCGGCTGATTGCGATTCCGATCGCGCTGCTGCTCCTCGTGCTTCTCGCGGTGTTCTTCAGGCGAACTCGGGACGGCATCGCGATGCGGGCGATCGCGGACGACCAGATGGCCGCTTTGAGCATGGGGATCAGTATCCCGCGCGTGTTCGCCGTCGCGTGGGCAATCGCCGCGGTGACGGCCGCGGTCGGCGGCATCATGCTCGGCAACATCGTCGGGGTCAGCGGCAACGTGTCGGCCGTGGGGCTGCGCGTGTTCCCGGTCGTGATCCTCGGGGGACTCGACTCGATCGGCGGGGCCGTCGTGGGCGGAGCGATCATCGGCCTGCTCGAGGTATACGTCGGTGGGTACGTCGGGGCGGGCCTCAACCTGATCATACCCTACATCGTGCTCGTTCTCGTCCTGATGGTTCGTCCGTACGGGCTGTTCGGGAAAGAGATCATCGAACGTGTTTGAGGCTCGTGGCGCCGCGCGGGAGCGAGGCTGACGATGGCCCTCGACTGCGGAGTCTTCCATACCACGTACGAGTCGGACATGCGGCTCCGGCGCACCCCCGTCGAACGTGCCCGAATGGCGCTGTTCGTCGCATTCCTGCTCGTGTTCCCGTTCATCGCGTCTCCCTACTGGCTGAACCTGGCCAACCAGATAGGAATCGCGACGATCGGCGCCATCGGACTGAACATCCTGGTCGGGTACACGGGACAGGTGTCCCTGGGACAGGGCGCGTTCATGGCCGTCGGGGCCTACGGCGCGGGTCTGCTCACGCTCCGTCTGGGGCTGCCGTGGGGAGTCTCGATTCTCGGAGGATGCATCCTGACCGCCGCGGTCGGCACGTTTTTCGGCCTCCCATCGCTCCGGCTGAAAGGGCTGTATCTCGCGATCGCGACCCTGGCGGCGCAGGAGATCGTCGAATGGGTGGTCACGCACTGGACCGCGCTGACGGGTGGCACAGAGGCGCTCGTCATCCCGGCGCCCCGGCTGTTCGGGGCGCGAATGAACTCCGATTTCAACTTCTACTGGGTGGTCACGGTCCTTGCGCTGCTTACGGCCGTCTTCACCGCGAACCTGTTTCGCTCCCGGATCGGACGCGCATTCGTCGCCGTTCGCGACCAGGACGTAGCGGCGAGCGTGATCGGCGTGAACGTGTTCCGGACCAAGCTGCTCGCCTTTGCGACGTCCTCGTTCATCGTGGGGCTCGCCGGCGGGCTCATCGCGTACTATCGGAATATCGTGACGTGGGAGCGGTTCACGCTCGAGACATCGATCTTCTACCTGGCGATGATCATCGTCGGCGGACTGGGCTCGATCCGGGGCGCCTTCTTCGGCGCGGCGCTCATCACCCTGCTTCCGGCCGCGATCACGAATCTCGGGCGCGCTCTGCAGGATTCGGCGCCCGCGGTCGCCGTGCAGCTCCCCAACATCCAGCAGGCGGTGTTCGGGTTGGTGATCATCCTCTTCCTCATCTTCGAGCCCGAGGGGCTGTCGAAGATGTGGCGGAACGTGAAAGACTACTTCCACGTCTGGCCCTTCGCGTACCGCCGCGGCGGGTCACGCGGCGGATGAACGAATCCACGGAGGCTCGTCCCATGAAGGCACGTCGGTTGAGGGCAGGGTTCGGAGCGGCAGGGTTGGGCCTGCTCTTGGCTTGCGGGGGGGACGTCCCGGAGGACACTGGAACCGGGGACATCAAGATCGCGGCGATCTTCGATCTCACGGGTCCGACGTCCGACATCGGAACCGATTACGCCGACGCGGTCCGCGGCTGGGTCGACTGGACGAACCAGAACGGCGGGATCGGCGGGCGACCGGTCGACCTGATCTTCCAGGACTACTCGTACCAGGTCGACCGTGCCGAGCAGCTGTACAGCCAGTTCGTCCAGGAGGGGGCCGTGGTCTTCATGGGCTGGGGCACGGGAGACACCGAGGCCCTCGTGCCCCGCGTCGCCGAGGACCGGATCCCGTTCAGCTCGGCCTCGCTGTCGCACCGCTTGGGAGACCCGGCGGAGGCCCCGTACAACTTCCTCGTCGCGACGTCGTACAGCCAGCAGTTTCTCATATCCCTCGATTGGATCGTGGCCGACTTCGCGGCGAGCGGGAGGACGGGGAGCCCCACGGTCGCGCTCCTGCACAACGCCAGCCCGTTCGGGCTCTCGCCCTGGACTCAACTCGGCGAGGCGTACGCGGATCGGGTAGGCGTCGACGTGGAACTCTACGAGATGCCGCGGGGCGCGACCGACTTCACGGCCGAGATGACGCGAATCAGGCAGTCCGGCGCCCAGTACATCGTCTTCCAGAACACGTCCGCGCCGACCGCCGTGGCCGTCCGAAACGCGCGGAGCCTGGGGCTGGACGTCCAGGTTGTCTGCCTCAACTGGTGCGCGAACGCGCTGCTCGTCGATCTCGCGGGCGAGGCCGCCGAGGGGGTCGTCGGGGGAATGCCGTATCCGCCCCCATCCGTCGATGCGCCGGGGCTCGCCGACCTACGTTCCTACCTCGCCTCGCGCGGTGAGGAGGCGACGGACCGGACGACGGCCTACACGCAGGGTTGGTTCACTTCGATGATCTTCGGCGAGGGGATCCGTCGCGTGGTCGAGGCCGGTGACCCCCTCACGGGCGAGAGCATCCGGGCCGCTCTCGAGCAGATCTCGAACTTCGATACGGGCGACGTGACGGTCCCCATTTCGTTCTCGCCCCAGGACCACCGCGGAGCCTCGGGCATGCGGATGTTCCGGGTCGAGAACGGATCGTGGACGCCGATCTCCGACTTCATGTCCGCCGCAGACCGCGACTGACGCGGCCCGCGATGACCGCTTCAACGGCCGGAGCCGACACGCCGCTTCTCGAGCTCAACAACGTCGAGGTTCTTTACGACGACGTAATCCTCGTTCTGCGCGGCTTGTCCCTCTCCGTCAGGAAGGGCAGCATCGCCGCCCTTCTCGGACCGAACGGCGCGGGGAAGACGACGACGCTCAAGGCGATTTCGGGCCTTCTGAGGGTCGAGCGCGGCGAGGTCACCGACGGAGCGATCCGGTTCGACGGTGACGACATCCGCGGGCTGGCGGCCGATGAGGTCGTGCGCCGCGGCATCTTCCAGGTCATCGAGGGTCGGCGGGTCTTCGAACACCTGAGCGTGGAGGACAACCTCATCGCCGGAGCCTACACTCGACGGGACCGCCGTGAGATCCCGGCGAGCATCGCGCGGGTTTACGACTACTTCCCCCGTCTCGGTGAGCGTCGGAAGCAGGACGCGGGTTACCTGTCGGGCGGGGAGCAGCAGATGCTGGCGGTCGGTCGAGCCTTGATGGCGAGCCCGCGACTGCTCCTGCTCGATGAGCCCTCTCTGGGCCTCGCTCCCCTGCTCGTCCGCGACATCTTCGACATCGTGCAACGGATCAACGACGAAGAGGGAACGACGATTCTCGTCGTCGAGCAGAACGCCCGACTCGCCCTGTCGATCGCCGACTACGGCTACGTGCTCGAGGGCGGCAGAGTCGTGCTCGAGGGCGCTGCCGACGCCCTCGCCGCGAACGAGGACGTGAAGGAGTTCTACCTCGGATTGGGCGACGTTGGGCGCCGTTCGTACCGGGACGTGAAACACTACCGCAGGCGGAAGAGGTGGCTTTCGTGAGCGAACGAGTCTTCTGGTCCGCGGCCGAGACGCACCACGAGTGGGACCACTCGCAGGACCGGCTGGCCGCCCACGCGATCCGATACGGGTACGCGCACAGTCCCGAAATCCGGCGCCGCCTCGACGCCGCCGGAATCGACCCCGGGACGATCGAGACCGTGGCGGACCTGTCCGACATCCCGGTTCTCGCGAAGGACGACCTGCCGGACCTGCAGGCCTCCGACCCGCCCTTTGGCGGCATGCTGGCGGTACCGGTCGCCGAGCTGCGGAGGATCTACGCCTCTCCAGGGGGCATCTCGGACCCTGAAGGACGGGAGGAAGACTTCTGGCGAATGGCACCGGCCCTCTGGGCGGCCGGCTTCCGCCCCGGGCACGTGGTGCTCAACACGCTCTCCTACCACCTGACGCCGGGCGGGCACATGCTCGACGCGGGGCTGCGCGCGGTCGGCTGCGTCGTCGTTCCCGGCGGCGTCGGAGAGAGCGTGCAGCAGGTCGCGGTGGCGAGGCGGACGGGCGTCACGGGCTACGTCGGCACCCCCCAGTTTCTCGAGACCCTGGTCGAGCGAGCCACCGAGACGGATGACGGACACCCGTTCGAGCGCGCCCTGGTCACCGGGGGGCCGCTCTTCCCCGCCGTTCGGGCCCGACTCGAGAACGAATGCGGCATCGAGGTCTTCCAGGCGTACGGGACGGCCGACGCCGGAATCCTGGGGTACGAGTGCGAGACCCGTCAGGGCTGGCACGTGTCTCCTCGCGTCGTGCTGGATATCGTCGAACCGTCGACGGGGCGTTCGTGCGAGGAAGGTGAGACCGGCGAGGTCGTCGTCACGAACGCCAACTACGCGTACCCCCTCGTCCGATTCGGAACCGGAGACCTGTCCGCTTTCGATCACAGCCCGTGCGCCTGCGGGCGGACCACTCCGAGGCTCGTGGGCTTCCTGGGTCGAGTCGGGGAGGGCGTGAAGGTACGCGGGATGTTCGTACACCCGCGGCAGCTCGGAGCGGTCCTCTCGCGGGAGGCCGGGGTCGAGCGATTCCAGGGCATCGTGTCGACGGACGGGCGAGATGACGTCCTCACGATTCTGGTCGAATCGGCCGGCGAGGAGCCGGACACCGAGGAGCTCGCTCGCGCGGTCCGTGAAAGCACGAAGGTGCGGGCCATCGTCGAGGCGGTACCGGCCGGGACGATTGCGGGGGACGCGCGCCCACTGGTGGACGATCGCGCTCTGAGCTAGACATCCTTGCAGGACGTCCGGGCGTCTCATGAGGAAATCAACTGCGGCGTGGAGGGGTGGATGAAGAATGCGGTGTTGCAAGCGGCGGTTGGCGTCGGACTCGCGACGATCCTGTGCTGCGTGGCAGCCCCGGTTCAGGGACAGGGCTCCCCCGCGCGTTCCTTCCCCATCGTCTGCTCGGTCCCGGACTCGATCAACAGCGCATTGAGCCGCATCGCCCGCCGGGTGAACGGCGAGGTGGGCTTCACGGCGCTCCACATCGAGTCCGGCATGAGCGTGTCGTTCAACGGCGAACGGCGGTTCCCGATGGCCAGCGTCTCCAAGGTCCCGATGGCTCTCCGGTACCTCCAGCTCGTGGATCGGGGGCAGATCGAACCGTCCGAGCGCATTCGCGTGCCCATCACCGATTTTCGGCCGGGCAGCAGCCGGCTCGCCGCCTGGTCGGGCGGACGGGCCGTCCACATCACGATCGACAGCCTGTTCGGGCTCATGATCGGCTCCTCCGACAACAGCGCCACCGACGTGATCCTGAACATGTCTGGCGGACCGGACGCCGCGACGCGACGCATCCGCGAGCTCGGCGTGGACGAAGTGGACGTACATCGGTCAGAGGCTCGAACGTTCGCGGACCTCTCCGGGATTCCCGATACGGTCCCGGAGTCCGAACTCTATCGGTATCAGTACTTCCGGATGCGAGATGCCCTCCCCCAGGCGCACCGCGACTCGGCGCGCGAGGCATACGTGACCGACCCCCGGGACACGGCGAGCCCTCAGGGAATGGCGGAGCTTCTGCTGGCCCTGCACGGTGGCGCGGGGCTGACGAGCGACTCCCACCAGCGCCTCCTCGACATCATGACCGGGACGCGAACCGGTGCCAGAAGGCTGAAGGGCCTGCTGCCTCCCGAGACGCCGGTGGCCCACAAGACCGGCACGATGGCCGGAGCGGTGAACGATGTCGGCATCATCTCCCTGCCGGACGGAGGGCACCTCATCGTGGCCGCGTTCGTGAACACCTTGCGGAGTTCCACGTGGAGACGCGAGCGGACGATCGCCGAGATGACCCGACTCGCCTTCGACTATTTCTCGGATGCGGCCCCCGTCGGCCTCGCGAGCGCCCCGGTACGCTCGTGCCCGGTCGGCGACGCCTGACCCGTCTAACCCTTTCGATCCGGCCATCGCCGCCTATGTTGCCGGGCCGACCACAGGAGTGACGCAGAATGTCCGATGTCCCGGTTACCACGGCGGCCGTTCCGACGACCCGGATCGAGCGATCCCGCCGTAACGACGTAGACTTCAAGAACCTGCCGTTCGGTTCGGTCTTCGCGGATCACATGTACGTCGCGCGGTACGGAGGTGGGGAGTGGCAGGAGCGGGATATCCGACCCTACGGACCCCTTCCAATCCATCCGTCCTGCAGGGGACTTCAGTACGGGATCTCGTTGTTCGAGGGGTTCAAGGTGTTCAGGACCCCGGACGGACGCGCGGTGGCGTTTCGTCCGGAGGAGAACTTCGATCGCATGAACAAGACCGCGACGCGTCTCGCGATGCCGCCTGTGCCGCGGGAGATGTTCTTCGAGGCCCTCCACGGCATCGTCGATCTCGACCGTCAATGGGTCCCGGATCCGGAACATGGTGCCCTGTACATCCGACCGACGTACTTCTGCACGAATCCGAACCTCAACGTGCAACCCGGTACGGACTTCCTCTTCGTCATGATGAGCGGCCCGTTCGGCAACTACTTCTCGGACGGCGAGCTTTCGCTGGCCACGACCCGCCGATACGTGCGAGCGTTTCCCGGCGGCACGGGGGACGTGAAGCCCAGCGGCAACTACGCGGGGTCGCTGCTCGCGACGCGAGAGGCGCAGGACGCGGGGTACACGAACGTCCTGTGGTTGGATGGGATCGAACACCGGTACGTCGAAGAATGCGGCGTCATGAACGTCTTCTTCGTCCTGGACGGGGTCGCGATCACTCCTCCGCTCGGAGGGACGATCCTCCCCGGGGTGACGCGAAAGTCCGTCATCCAGCTTATGGCGGACCTCGGCGTCCCCTGCGAGGAGCGACGGATAACCGTCGATGAGCTGATGGCCGGGGCCCGCCGGGGAACGCTCACCGAAGCCTTCGGCGTGGGCACGGCGGCGACGATCGCCCCGATCCAGCGACTCGGGCTGGAGGGCGAGGATGTAACCCTGCCGACGCTGTCCGACCCGGTCGCTTCGAGAGTGAAACGGGAGCTTCAAGGCATCCAGTCGGGACGCATCGAGGACCGTCACGGCTGGCTGGTGGAGCTCTAGGCAGCGTGGAGGCGCTCCGCGCCGAGTTGCAGCGTGCGCTCGGTGGACGGCGCGTGTGGTTCTACGGGATGCTCGGGCGGTCCCGGCTCGACCAGATTCGGGGCGGGCAGCGGGTCGTCCTCGAGCACTGCGCCATCCTCCGGAACGCGGGCATCGAGGCGACGGCAGTGCGTTCGCAGGGGCGAGCCGCTCGTCGGTTCCCGTTCCTGGGCGACGGCCTTCCGGATCGACCCGGCGATGAGATTCGCCCCCTGATCGCCCTCCAGCGAGACTTCGAGGGGAACATCAGGTCCGACCGCGATTTCGTGGTCATTCCGGGACGCAACATCGCCTCGATCCATCAGATCCCGGGCGAACAGAAGGTCGCGTTCTCCCAGGCCATCTCGACCACGATGCGGAGCCTGGGTCTGGAGCGCCGCGACCCCGACCCCTGGAAGTCGGACCAACTGCTCGCCGTGATGTGCGTTTCCCGTGGGAACGCCGCGATCGCCCAACTCGCCGAGCCGGCGTGCCCCGTGATCGTCGTGAAGAACAGCGTGGATTCATCTCGCTTCCGTCCCGTGGAGAAACGCCGCCTGGTCGTCTCGGGCGGGCTCGACGGGGGGTGCGAGAAGAACGCGGCCGACACTGCGAGCGCAGTGCAGACTCTTTTGACCCGAGCGAAGCGCGCGGGCCGTCCGATCGACTTCGTCACGCTCGAGAACATGACCCACTCGCAGGTCGCCGCGGCGCTCAGCGAGGCGCGAGTCCTGGTGTTCCTGTCGATGCACGAGGGCTTTCCCCTGTTGATGCTCGAGGCGATGGCGTCGGGGACGCTGGTATTCGCATATCGTCGATCTCCGATGTCGGACGCCGTTCCGGACCGCTGCCTGTTCGATTTCGGTGACTTGCAGGGGGTGGTGGAGGCCGTCGAACACGCGGTCGAGCACCCGGAGGAATGGGAGCCAGAGATGGAAGCCGGGCGCCGTCTGGCTGCCGAATACGGCCCGGAGGAGCAGGAGCGAAGCGTACTCGAGGCGTGGCTCACGATCGCCGGGAGGGCCGCCGAGCGGTCACCCGACACGCGCTGACGCAGTGTTTCCCCGGAGATAGACGCTGTTCTGCGTCGATTTCGGCGGGTTCTGGGGCGCTAGAAGATGTACTCGATCCGAAAGACGAGCGAGGAGCTCTGGACGCTACTGCCCTCCTGCCCGGACAGGTCCACCTTGCCGAACGTGGCCTCGACCCCCACGAGAAACTCGCTGCGGCCCGTATAGAACACACCCGCGCCAAACCGGGTCGCGGCCTCGGCCACACCTTCGCCCCGACCGGCAAACGTCTGCTGGTTGAAGCTGAGTAGCAGGCCGAGCGGCACACTCCAGAGTGGGTCCGCGTCGATGGAAGTGGCGACACCGAAGTCGCCGACAGCCCGGCGCGACTTGTCGATGCGCTGGCTCGACCCGACTTCGGCTCGCCCCAGCAGACCGAACCAGGCCGCCGGGCTGTAGGCCACCCTCAGTCCGCCCGACACGGAGTTCGTGCTACCGCTCTTGACCAACTCCTCTCCGTCTTCGAGTTCGAGGTCACATTCCTCGATGGACGGCGCGTCCCTGCAGCGGTCGACGATCGTCTGGGCGAAGCCGAACGGATCCATTGCGAACAGCTGGTCGCTGCTGAAGTCGCCCACCGCGGACACCACGACGTTCGACGTGCTCATCAGCTGGGCCGTCGCACCGAGCATGAACTGGTATCCCGCGTTCAGCCCCTCGGCGATCAGCGATTCGCCGTTCGTGCCGGTTCGAAACGCACCACCAAACCCTATTCTCGCCGCCAGCCACGGGGTGATCGCCTGCTGGAACGCGAGACCCAGAATGCCGACCCCGATGTCCCCCTCCAGCGTCGTGATTTCCTCGCCGTCGACTCCGATGAACGGAACCCTGGCGTCGAGCAGCAATCCGAGGCCGAGTGTACTGCGAATGTTCGTCGTGATGAACGGATCCGGCACGACGTTCGATGTCAGAAATCGGTGGTCGTTCAGCATCGGGAGCTTACGACTCAGAACGATCTCTTCCGATTGCCCCACGAGACCCCCATCGGAGGCGAGCACAGGCTGAAGTGCCAGGGCCACGAGCATGATGGTGACGGCGGCGGGCAGTTCAGACGAGAACCAGGAGAGTGTTCGGCGAGTCGACATCGCGTTGTTTCGCTTTCCGTACGGTCGCACGTGATCGGGCAAGTCCGGGCGAATCGGAGCCTCCGATCACACCTTAGCGAGACGGATCGCACCGCACCATACAGCCCGGGCGGTGTCGGCGGACGCACAGTGTAACTCTGCCGATGCCACCCGATTCAACGCCCCTCCCGCCCCGGCTGTCCATGTTGTGGTCCGCGCCGTGTGACGAGCGACGGTCTAGGGTTGAATCCGGGGGAGAACTGACGTGAGACCGTCCTGTCGCCATGTGATCCGTGCGCTCGCACCGTGCGCCATCGCCTTCAACGCTGCTACCGGGCTCTCCGCCCAGCAGGCGGAGGACGGGCCGCCCGTCGAGGCGTTTCGACTGTCCGACGACCAGGACGTGGATCTCAACGGCCGTCTCGACGAAGCCTTCTGGTCGCAGGCGATGGTGGTCAGCGACTTCACGCAGCAGAATCCCGTGGAGGGCGGCGAACCGTCGTGGCCGACCGAGGTCCGGGTCGCATACGACTCGGACAACCTCTACATCGCCGTGATGGTGTTCGACGACCCCGACGAGGTCATCGCCTTCCAGCGCGAGCGAGACGCGTTTCTCTACAGCGACGACACCTTCGCGTGGGTCCTGGACACGTTTCGGGATGGACGTACGGGCTATCAGTTCGAGATCAATCCGGCCGGAGCCATGTCCGATGGGCTGATCACCGGATCGAGCGGAGGAGGACACGGAGGAGGCGGCGGGTTCGGTGGAGTGAATCGCTCCTGGGACGGCATCTGGGAGGCGCGGACCCGGCGACTGGAGGACGGCTGGTCGGCCGAGATCCGTATCCCGTTCCGGACGGTCAACTTCGACCCGAACTCGGATTCCTGGGGCATCAACTTCCAGCGGTCCATCCGCCGGTACCAGGAGACGGTCCTGTGGCGGGGTCACCGTCGCAATCAGGGGCTCAACCGGCTCGTCAACGCTGGCGTGCTGACGGGCCTCACCGGCATGACCCAGGGCATCGGGCTGGAGGCCCGACCTTCGGCGATCGCATCCTGGGAGAACACCCCCGCGAACTCCGACCCCACGACGTTCCCGGCGGACGCCAGCCTCGACCTGAACTACAGCATCACGCCGAGCCTCCGCGGGTCCCTCAGCTTCAATACCGACTTCGCCGAGGTCGAGTCCGATCAGCGGCGGGTGAACCTGACGCGGTTTCCGCTCTTCTTCCCGGAGCGTCGCGACTTCTTCCTCGAGGGTTCGAGCGTATTCGAGTTCGCGCCGCGCAGCAGTCCCCGTCCCTTCTTCTCGCGGCGAATCGGGCTGGCGGGGGGCGAGCCGATCCCGATCAACCTCGGGGCGCGGCTCACCGGGCAGGTCGGATCCACGGAGATCGGGTTCTATCAGATGCGGACCGGATCGAAGGTGCTCTCCGACGATGACATGACCCGCGTCGAGAATGAGGACTTCACGGTCGCGCGCGTGCGCCAGCAGGTCTTCGAGCAATCGTCGATCGGCATGATCTACACCAGGCGTGGGACGCATCGGGACTCCACGGGGTTCGCCCCCGACGATCGACACACCGTGGGTGTGGACCTCGTGCTGAATACCCGGCGGTTCTTTGGCGACAACAACTTCGAGGTCGAGGCCTTCTACGTCTGGAACTCGGATCCCGAACCGGACAAGACGCTCGAGCCGGGCGAGAAACGCCCCGGCTGGAACGACCTCACATCGCGCGGTTTCCGCCTGAACTACCCGAACGACCTGTGGTCGGGCCACGTGTCCTACCGTGAATTCGGTTCAGCCTACGACCCCGCGGTCGGGTTCGTGAACCGAAACGACTTTCGGCGCGTGGAGCCGCGGATCGGCTACTCGCCACGGCCCGCGATCGACTGGATTCGCCAGATCAACTTCTCGGTCCAGTATCGTGCCCTCTGGGGCCTCGGCTCGGGCATCCTCGAGGAGCGGAATTGGGACTTCAGCCTCCTGGACCTGGACTTCGAAAGCGGGGACAACATCACCGTCCAGGCGAAGAACACCTTCGAGTTCCTGGACCGGGAGTTCGAGATCAGCGACGGCATCATCGTCCAGCCGGGCGAGTATTCGAACTGGGGCTGGGAGTTCAGGGGGCGCACCGCCAGCCGACGGGTGGTCTCCGTCCGTGCGAACATGAACCTCGAGGGCTTCTGGGACGGTACCCGCAGGCGCTACGAGGGGAACCTCACGGTTCGCCCGACTCCGGGCGTGAACCTGACGGGCTCGTTCGAGCGGAACGACGTGAGCCTGTCCGGGGGAGACTTCACGACGAACCTGTACAGGTTCGAGGGCGGGTTCGACCCGAGCCCGTGGGTCGGGATGACGAGCCAGGTCCAGTTCGACAACGTGAGCGACGTGCTGGGTCTCTTCGCACGGCTCCGCTGGATTCTGACTCCGGGCAACGAGATCTACGTCGTCTACACGCACAACTGGCGCGACTTCGGCGACGACCTGATCGAGGACCCCAATCAGCGCGGGTTCCAGACGTTGTCGCGCGGCGCCACGGCGAAGATCAACTACACGTTTCGGTTCTAGCCGCCGCGCCCTGCCACCGGGCGTCTGGAGCCAGCGACGCTACCGCAGATCCCAGGTAACGAAGCCCGAGAATTCGGGGTGTCGTCGGTAGACGTCCGGGAAGTCGCGGTAGTTGCTGTCCCGAATGAACAGCCAGTACTCGCCTCCGATGCCGAAGGCCCCGAAGACCGGAACAGTCGCCCGGGTGATCAGGAAGGACTGGATATGCGTCCCGGCCGCGCCGCTCAGAGTGCGCTGCGCCAGCGTCGCTATGTCCGCCTGCACGATCGATCGGCCCCGGTGCTGGAAGCCCGTCCCCAACGTGAGCCCGCCGCCGGTTCCGAAGTCGTAGTCGCGCTTCGTGAAATCGGAGTACTCGGAATCCACGCCCCAGATCAGCAGCGCCATGGGGGCGACTCGCGTCGTGAGGCTCCAGTCGTCCGAAAGGAACCAGCGGGAGTTGAACGACGCGGCCACCGCTGATCCGCCCGTCTCGATCGTCCGGTTGTTCAGGTAGTTGAAGAGCTGCTCGATCCGGAAGGTATGCTGCACCCGGTCGGATCGACTGAGCTGGGTTCCCCACAGACCGCCACGGATCTGGAGAAGCCCCAGGCCGTTCTCCTCGTTCCGCCCGTTGATCGACGCGTTCACGCGGAAGGCGTCGAACGGGTGATCGAGGTCTTCGTACAGGTCACCGTACTGCATCCAGAACTGGGCTGTGCCGCCGGTCGACGTCGAGGCGCGACCGCCGGACCCGACGTGCCGAACGCCGACGTTCAGGTGTGTCTGGATCTTGCTGGGATACCGATCCTCCGGATTGTCGCCGACCTTCGCCATCTCGCCGCGGAACAGGCGACTCGCGCCACCAATCGGGTTCAGGAAGAACCCGCCGATCTCGCGTAGCGCGCGCTCGGTGCCCGTCGCGTTGTTGTCCCACACGGTCAAGGACGCCCGGTGCAACATCTCTCCGATCGCGATCCCGCCGACGGCCGTAGCGATCCAGTCGTTGATCGCACCCGGATTGTTCTCGCCGAACATCTCCCACATGAAGCTGCCGCCCCACGCCCACGCAGCCGACTGCCAGAAGTTGTACCCGTTGGACCGACCGGCGTTGAAGTAGAGACCGCCATGGTACGGGTGGGCGAACATGTTCGTCTTGAAGTTGTCGTGGTCCCACTCGAAGCCCTCGCGGATGTTCCGTTCCCAGCTATCGAGGGATAGCACGGCGGTCGAGTCGTCGGACACGTGACGGTTGAAGTACCAGGGGATCACCATCACCGTGCCGATCTCGATCAGCGTGAGCCCGAGGTGTGTGCGATCGCAGCAGAACTCGGCATCCTGGTCGTCGGGCGCCGACGTCCGACCGGTCTGGAGACCACTGGCATCGAAGGGCGTCGCCGCCAGGTCCGTCAGCGGCGGCAGCGGCTTGAGTCGCTTCTCCGCCACCCCCGCGGACTGCCCGTGAAGCGGGACCGCGAGGAGGAACGCGATCGCGACGGCGGCCAGATTCGGTCCGATTCGTCTCATCGCGCTACCCCTTCCACCGAAGGCCAATGTGCCATCCCTGGACCATGCCTTCGTCCCACAGGTAGCCGGTGTTGTCGTTCTGGTATTCCGTCTGATAGAAGCGGGTCGCCAGCGTCGCGTCGATGCGCTTCGTGACGCGCACGGCGAGAGTGCCGCCAATTACCCACGCCACCTTCGAACCGATCCCGAAGCCGCCCATGTTCCCGTCGATCGTGACCCAGAAGGAGCGCCCCATCTCTGCGTAGTACCTCGCCCCGACGACGGGTTCGACCCAGTTCTCCCGGGCGACGAACGTCCCGGGCCCCGGAGCGACGTCGAGGCTGTGCCGCACGTAGCGCATGCCGACGAGGAACTCGAGAGCCTGCGCCGTCTCGAACGACCCGAACTCCACGGCGGCGAACAACTCCGCCATCGTGAAGTTGAACTTGTAGTCACCGAAGGTGTCGTCGGGAAGATCCGGCCCCTCGATCAGGGAGTTGCCGTTCATGCTCGAGGCCTGGAAGGTCCCGATCCCCTTCCACCTGCCCTTGCCTGCCTCCACGCTGCCCTGGAAGCCCGCGTCGAGGACCGTGTCGTGAACGGCGATCGAGCTGCCGTTCACGGTCACGTCGCCGTTGATGTTCGCGGCCCAGAACGCCGGGTGAATCGCGTAGTGGAATCCGCGGTTGCCACGGTCGGGAAACTCCCGCTCCTGGGCCTCGAGAGGCCCCGTCCCCGCCAACCCGACGAGAAAC
>JBDHIO010000009.1:0-145197 GCA_039587355.1 Gemmatimonadota bacterium
TCCGATGTCCGGGTGATCTGCATTGCTCCTGGCTACAAGAAGTACGATCTCTTCGCGGTCGAGAAGATGGGTGCGAACATCGAGCTCTGGAAATATCGGCGGTTCGAGAATGGCATGCTCTATCTTGAGACGGTGAATCAGACGGCCTCCAGCTCATCCGGCGGTGGCAAGACGCCGCGCACGAGCAAGCGTGGAGCTGGTGACGGCCGCGCCAGCTCGTACACCCTAGAGCAGCACCTAGAAGGGAAGCCCGACGAGATTCGTGAGCTTGTCATCGAGCTGCAGCAATTCATCCTCGACATGGATTCCTCCATCGAGGAAGCGCCGAAGAAGCTCTACGTCAGCTATCGCACGTCGCAGAACATCGTCTGCGTTGAGATCCAGAAGAAGAAGTTGAACGTCTTCCTCAAGCTCCAGGCGTCCGACATCTCGGAACCGAGGCCGTCCACGTATCGGGATGTCACCAACATCGGCCACTTCGGGACTGGTGATGCTGAGTTCACCGTGAGTTCCATGGAAGACATAGAGATTGTGACTCCCTTTATCCAACAATCCTACGATGCGCTAGGCGGTTGACGTCGCCCGCCGTGACCCGCTGCCTCGGGAGAGGGAGCCGGTGACGTCTCTGAGTGGTACGACCGCCTCAAGTTCTCCGCCCGAGGGCCAACGCAAACTCGAGTGCCCAGGGGCCGCCACCTGCAATCGCCAACAGACTTGAGGAAGTTCGGCGCCGACAGGGGCGAATAGCTCAGCCTGGTTCAGAGCGCCTGCCTTACAAGCGGTCCCGAGATCCCCCGATTTCCGGCATTTCTCCGTATTTCAACGGGAAAGTACGGATTAGATCCGTAGTTTGATCGTCGTTTCCGGGGTTTCGCCGTATCTGAACAGCCCCACGAACAGCCCCAGTTCTACTTCGCCGCACCAGCCGAGCCGAGCTCGTGGACACGTGGTTGCTTGCACCCGCCGTCCACCCGAGGTTGCGCGGAGTACCGGCCCCGAGCGGCGGACGCCCACGACCGGTCTTCGCCATGCGCCGCGCGGACTTGAACGGAGGCGACACGGATTAATGATGAGTAAGCAAACCACCCGACTCCTCGGCGCGACGTGGCTCGCACTGACGATCGGCTCGCTGACGGGATGCCAGTCTCCCGAAACCGCGTCAAACGATGGCGATAGCCCCCCCGTGTGTGATCTCGAGTCACTGCCTCCGCTGCCTGATGTGCGGATCGTGTCGGCGTCGCACGAGGCCGCCCCAGCCCCACACTGTATGGTCGTCGGAGTCGTCGGGACGGAGACCAACTTCGAGCTACTGCTGCCGGATGAGTGGAACGGGAAGTTCGTGATGGGCGGTGGTGGAGGATTCGCCGGGACGGTGCAGAACAGTGCGCTCGCGTTTGGGGCGTTGCAGTCCGGTTACGCCACGGTCGGCACTGATGCGGGCCACGCCGGGCATCCCCTCAGCGCGGAGTGGGCCTACAACAATCTCGAGCGCCTCGTCAGCTTCGGGCATCTGGCCGTACACCTTACGGCCGTGACGGCCAAGGCGTTGATCGAAGATTACTACGATCAGGAGATCAGCCGCAGCTATTTCACCGGGTGCTCGCGCGGCGGGGGCCACGGGTTCACGGAGGCTCAGCGCTATCCGGAGGACTTCGACGGCATCGTGGCCGGCTCACCCGCCTTCGACTGGACGGGGATCGCCGCGCTTGCAAGCCAGATCAATGCGGCAATGTATCCCGACCCCTCGGATCTGCAGCGGGCGATCGTGGGGCCTGAAGAGCAGCGCTTGATCGAGTCGTCCTATCTCGAGATGTGCGATGCTCAGGACGGTATCGAAGACGGGATTCTCAACGATCCCCGACAATGCGCGTTCGATGTTGGTACGCTGTTGTGCGAGGGAGAGAAGACCGATCGTTGCCTGAGCGCGGAGCAGCTCGCGGCCGTCCGGGTCGTTTACGAGGGACCCCGCGATTCGCAGGGGCGATCCCTGTACCCGGGCTTTCCATATGGGGGAGAGAGCTCGCCGGGAGGCTGGTCTCGGTGGCTGACCGGGGGCTTGGAGTACCTGGATGCGGACGGGGAGTTTCAGGCGGGTGTGGATATGGGACCCTTCGAAGCCCCGGTCGAACCCAACGCCTACTACGGTTTCGGTAACGGGATCATGAGGTACTTCATCTACAACGATCCCGAATGGAGCTACGCCGGCTACGATTGGGACACGTTCGAGCGGGATGCGACGAGGGTCGGACAAACCCTGAACGCGACAAGTACGGATCTGTCGGCATTCCGCGAGCGCGGCGGCAAGCTCCTGATTTACAACGGCTGGTCTGACAACGCGCAGACTTCGAACGCCTTCGTCGACTACTACGAGGATGTCCTCGCGCGTGACGCGACCGCCGCGGAAGACGTGCGGATGTTCCTGATGCCGGGCGTCGAACACTGTTTCGGAGGACCGGGGCCGTCGTCGGTCAATTTCCTCAGTGAGATCGATAACTGGGTCGAGTCCGATGAGGCGCCGGACCAGGTGATCGCGCATTGGCTCGACGAGAACCTGCAGCCCGATGGGTCGAGGCCGGTCTGCGCGTTTCCGCAGGTAGCGCAATACGACGGCGTGGGCGACACACGGGACGCCTCCAGCTTCAGCTGCGTCACCCCGGATGCCGGATCGTCGACCAATTGAGAGATGTGTAAGCGTTTCGTGCTCCACGTTGCGGCGATGAACATGCCGTGGTTCTGGCTCGCTCTCGCGTGCCTCTCTTTTGGTCCGACCTGTGTCGCCGCCCAGGACGAGCAGCCCGACAGCACTTCCGTCACGTTCAGCGGTCGTGTACACCGTGTGGTGATGAGCGTGGCGGACGGGGTCGAGCGGAAGGGCTTCTTCATGGACTCCGATCAGGGGCCGACCATGGCTCGCGTCGACGCCGTGAAGATCTCCGGGGCGTGGTTGATCCGTGGCGCCCTCGAAGTGGGTGTGCAGAGCAACCGGGCGTCGAGGGTCAGTCAGGACCAGCCCAACCCGGGAACCGATCTCACCGTGCGCACCGCCGAGTTCGTGATCGAGCACCAGCGCTTCGGGACTGCCAGCTTCGGTCGCGGGTTCGCGGCGGCCTGGGTGGTGCCGGAGATCGATTTGTCCGGCACCGCGCCCGCAGCGTTGCTGGCAAGTGGCAACCTCGCACCCGGAATGAAGTTCGTCGACGGGGCGACGAGCGAGTTGAGTGCTGTCCAGGTCAGCGATCACTTCGCTGACACCGAACGTCTCCTGCTCACGGACCGTTTCAGATACGACTCTCCACGCCTGGCCGGTGTATTCCAGCTCTCGGGGTCGGTGGGGGCCGACTCGCGTTGGGACGCGGCCCTTAGAGTCTTTCCCTCGGTGCGCGGTTGGCTCATTCGAGGGGCTGCGACCTACCTCCACGAGCCGTTTGGTGACTTCGATTATCGGGCAGAGCTCGGGCTGACGGTCCGGCACGAGCGGACCGGGCTCAGCGTGTCAGGTGGCGGGACGCGGGGTCGGGCTGCCGACGATAGAGTCGCTTCCGCCGGGGTCATCAAGGCCGGGTGGTTGTTTCAGGCGGTGACGATGGGCGAGACGGCGGTCTCGGTCGATTACAGTTCCGGTTCGAATGCAAGCCTCGACGGAGACTCGGCCAGTTCGTTCGGGGTGTTCGCCTTGCAGAAGTGGGGGTCCGTCGGGCTCGACTTCTACCTGGGGTATCGTCGTTATGAGGTCGAGCGCCCCGACCTCGATTTGCTGCCACTGAACACGCTGACCCTCGGGGTCATACTCGCCTTCGGGTCCTGAGACGCGACCAACCTCATTTCGTGAGCCGTACACCATGGGCCGACATGCCGCGCAATTCCTCTATCTGGCCGCTCTGTCACTGGCCGCACCTCTGCGAGCCCAGGACGACGTGTATCTCGGCGGACCGCCGCCCGGGGTTGGTCCCCTAAAGGTCGAGATCGGGTTCAATCTCCTGAACCTTACCGCGGTATCAGAGCGAGACGAGACGATCGAGTTCGATGGATCGATCTATTTGCAGTGGTTGGACCCCCGTCTGGCGTACGACCCGACGGACGTAGATCTCGAGCCGGGCGATTGGGTCGTGGGGGACTACACACGGGCGCCCCGCAAGATCTACCAGGGCTACTACGCCGCGACGGAACTGTTCGAGGGTTGGCGGCCGCACGTCGATATCCCGAACGGCATCGGAGATCGACAACCCACAAACATGGCCGTCGGGGTGTGGCCGGATGGCATGGTCGTCTACGCCGAGACGTTCTTTGCACGTGTCGAGACCCCCATGGATCTCCGCCGGTACCCGTTCGATCGACAGAGCCTCGAGGTCTTTTTCCACCCGTTCCACTACCAGAGGGACGAGGTGGTTCTGATACCTAACGACGCGCTAGCGGCGACCTGGAACCAGAACCTGGGGATCGCCGAGTGGGCGCGTGAGGCCGTTCTCATGTCGGAAAGACCCATCGAGATCGAATACTTCGATGACAGATTGGTGACGATGTCTGAGTTCGTTGTGACGATCCAGCTCAGGCGGCGACCTCTCCATGTTCTGGTGAGCCTGCTTTTCCCGCTCGTCGTGCTCGTCTGTCTTACCTGGAGCGTCTTCTGGATGGATGAGGAGACGATCTCGAACCGAATCAACATCTCGTTCATCGGGATCCTCAGCGTGGTCGCCTACTATTTCGTGCTCCTCGAGGGCGTCCCGAAGGCTTCGTACCTAACGCTCCTCGACGTGTTCATGATCGCGACGTTTCTCATACTCGCCGCCGGCGCGATCGTGAACATCGTCGTGGACAAGCTGAACAAGGGCGATCGAGTGGAGATCGGAGACCGCGTTGATCGGGTCTGCCGATGGGCCTTCCCGGTTGGCTACGCCGTCGTGACGCTGGTGCTGGCGTTTGTGTTCTTCAGGGTCTGAGGGTTGGGGCAGTTGGCGGGCCCCAGCTCACTCGCACGTGCTCCTAACCAAGCGTCTATCAGGGAGGCAGGAAGACGGGTCGTTCGGGGTGCTTGCCATGCAGAAGTAGGATGGGATCAGGCTGGACTTCTGCGCAGGTCATCGCCGCTACAAGGTCAATCGCCCTGACATCGACCTCTTGCCGCTGGACACCTTCACGGTTGGTGCAATCTTCTCGTTCTGAGACCATCCAGTCGGGTTACCACACACCAGCCCCGAACTCGATCACGAAGTTGAGCCGATTGATGTCGGCGAAACCCTTGCTCTGAACGCCGACGCGAAGGCCCCAGAAGTCTGTCAGAAAGCTCGAGAACTGGGCCCTCAGCTTGATCCCCAGCTCAGCCGTGAAGTCGGTGCGACGTACGGTCCCGTCCGGCTCTTGTTCGTCAGTAGGTATCCCCGCACGGGCTAGCTCCGTCGAGTCATACGTGGCGACCTCAACCCCCGCCGCGAGGTAACCATCGATCCAGCGCGATGCCGAGGTCGTGTAATGAGCCATCCACCCGAAGTCCGCCAGTTCGGTGCTCTTCAGGTAGACACGGTTAACGATGAACCCGCCGGTCAACGGGTCCTCTACATTCTTGACAATGAGAAAAGGGAACGTGAACGAGACGCCCAGGTCGCCGTCGTATCTGGCCGCGATCCCGAACGATCGTAGGACCTCCGCTTCCCGAAACCACTCCTCAAACTCTACCGGGTCAGCGGATGTATCCAGTTCCGGCCAGCCTGGACTCTCATGCTTGGAGATGTAGTAGTGGAGGCCCTCCGGCTCCGGGACGTTGGGGCTGGTCAGCGCCAGTTCTGACGGCGGCAAGGGCCTCAGCTCGTATTCGACGTGAGGAAGCTCGTAGGCGCCCGTGCTGGCGAAGTCCGACCGGGCTTCGCTCTCCTCTGGGAGTGGGGGGTAGACCCTGTGCTCGGGTCGTCGGTCCTTGGCCATCCATGCTTCGTACCCGCCCCTAAACAGCGCCCCCGTGCTGATGATGTCGCGCACTCCCCAGGCGTCGTTTACGTGGCGGCTAACATCGTAGGCAGGCGTGTACGCGCCGTCGCTGTTCTTGTCGGTGGCAAGCGCGTGCTTACCCTCCTCGACCAGCAGGTGCATGGGGAACTTGGTCTGGTCGTCCACGTCGATGACGTTCCAAAACCAGACGATTCCGTGAGCCTTTGCTTTGACCACCGTGACCATCAACACGTAGTTCGTCTCCTTGCAGCTCGCTTCTTCGAAACTGCCGAAGCCCGTGCGAGGGACGGTGACCCGGAACTCTGCGGCTTCCAGATCGTGTAGGTGCGCACCGAGGCCCCACTCCTCGCTCAGGTAGGCGAAGTAGGAAATCCGTAAAGCGCCAACCGTTCGGAAGTCGATGATCGATTGCCCGATGTCCTCCTGGTTGAGCGCTACGCCGTCATAGGGCGAGCCGCTGGTCGAGACTACCTCTTCCACTTGGTAATAGACGACGGGCCGATCGGGAGAAGGCTCGTCGAAAGGGAGGGGTTCGGGAATCCGAATCGACGTTCCCGACTGACCCGTGCGGGTCCGAGCGGCCCGTGGTCCATATAGGAGCTGCTCGTCAGGAGAGAACCAGTAGACTGGAGCGATATGGGAGACCAGTTCCTGCACGGTCATCTGCTCCTTCGTCCCCCACCAGACGGAGCCCGGTACGTTCGAGAAATCGCAGGTGCCAGGAGTGAAGCCTTGCTGTGCCACCAGCTCTGCGGCGGGCGTCAGACAGCAGAGGGCCAGGCCGAGGTGCCCGCTACGGATGCGAAACATGGGCCTCCTTGAGTCAGGTGGTTCGTGGCGACGAGATCGTGGCAAAGTGCGGTCGGTCCAGTACTGGCAAAAGTCCCCGGATGTGATGCGGAGAATCCTAGGTCGGCCTCCGTCAGGCTCCTCCGCCTGCTTCTAGCGCCTGTTGTCCAGGCATGTGACGCCCGGACCCGTGGCGATTGCTCGCGTTCTTCGACGGATCCGATCAAATTGGGCGCCGCGGCAGAACCCTGTCGCGACTAGGGGCGAATAGCTCAGCCTGGTTCAGAGCGCCTGCCTTACAAGCACCTGTGAGGGATGGCCGGTGCGGGAACGGTACCGGCCTTGCGGTGCCCTTGTGTGCCGTCGGCGCCACCGGCGAGAGCCGCTACAGGGCGACGTCCCGGGCGTGTGAGGTGACGTGCTTCGCGACGAATGGGGAGGTCATCGCGCGAACTAGCGCGCTGTAGTCGAGCTGAAACGCGACCTCCACGCCGACGGAGAGGCGGTCCTGGCCGGCATCCGCGACGAGGTGGTCGCTGCTGGCCCCGAGGATCGAGATTCCGGGAGGCGGAAGGAGGCCGTCCGGATCCGTGTCCTGCCGTCCGAGGGCGAGGATCAACCGCCAGCTGTCGCCCCGATACACGACAGTCGGTTTGTCCCCGAACGCGGTCTGCGCGATCTCGCCCCATGGTTGCGACGGTTTGCGTTTCGACTCGATCACTTCGGCGACGAGCGTGATGGCGTCGGTATGCAATCCGTCGATGGGTCGGCGATGGAGGGTCTCGCGTCCGAGCAGGATGGACTCGCCAAGACGCAGATGGTTGATTCGGTGCATGTCCGCGCCGCTGAAGGCCCACTCGATGCTGGCGGAGTTGCCCCCGGACACGAGGCCGATAACCGGGCCGAAGGTCGTGTCGATGGAGTCGGCCAGCGCGGACAGTTCGACCATGTTCGTCCTGTCCGGCGCCACGCCGCTGTGGCAGGCCAGGTTGGCGCCGATGCCCTCGAGCGCGATGTTCGGCAGGCGCAGCGTCTCGCGCACGTGGAACTCGACGTCGCCCGGAAGGATGCCTTCGCGGAGATCCCCAAGCTCGACCATCAGGACAACGCGGTGTGTCCGCCCGGCCTGCCGGGCCGCGGACGAGAGCTTCCTGATGACATCGAGCTCGGTGTTGAAGCTCACGTCGGTCTGCGCCACGACTCGGTCGGCCTGGCTGAGCATCGGAGAGCGAATGAGCATCATCGGGGAACGCACTCCCGCGCGGCGCATCGACTCGATGTTCTCGATGCGAGAGTCGCCGAGCGAACTCACGCCCGCCTGAACCAGCGCGCCGGCAATCTCGGGTGATCCGAGCGTCGCCTTCGTAACGCCCGACACCGAGATGCCGCGGTCGGCCAGCCGTCCCACCAGGACGGCCGCGTTGTGTCGGATCTTGCCGAGGTCGATCTCCAGTCGCGGCGTGCTCATCGCGCGACGGCGGGCAGCTTCTCCTTCAGCTCGGGGAAGGCCGCGAGAACCATCTCGACCAGGCGCTCGCGCGGCCAGGTCAGCGCATCCGTCACAGGGATGCCGAGCTCGTCCTCGTACATCGCGATGGCTTCGGTGACCTCCGTGTCGGTCATGTTCTCGTGGTTGATCGTGAGACCGATGACCTTCGTGTCGGCAAAGGTCTGTATCAGGTGGATCTCGGACGCGGCCGTTGGCATGGCCAGCGCGGGGAAGTCGCCGAGGCGATTCCGTCCTGGTGCGTGCTGCAGCACCACGCCTTCCGGGCGACTACCGCGGAGAATGAACGTCGAGGTGAGGTAGGCAGGGTGGCTCAGCGCGCCCTGTCCCTCGACGACGATCACATCGGGACCCTCGCCTTCGAACGCTTCGACGACGGTGGCTTCCATCTCACCCGAACAGAACTGCGACGGAATGGCATCGAGCGCCACTCCGTAGCGAGCACCCTGGATCAAACCGGTCTGGCCGGTTCCGACCAGCACCGCGGTCAGGCCGCACTCGCGGAGAGCCTGCGTCAGGATCGTTGCCGTAGTGCGCTTGCCGATCGCGCCGTCGGTGCCTAGCACGGCGATGCGCGGGCAGGTGACCTCGCTGATGCGACCGCTGAACATGCGCAGATCCTTCTTGGCCCGTGGCTTTCGGACGTCGAGAATCTCCACGCAGTTCTCCACGCTCGCCGCGGCGAACTCCGGGTCGTCGTTCAGGAACTCGTGGAGACCGTTGACGACGTTGATGCCCAGCCCCATCGCCTCGAGCACGACGCGGCGCTCGTGCGGCGACAGAAGGCCGCTCGAGGGGGCCATCCCGAAGATGAAGTAATCCGGCACACCTCCGACGTGCTCCAGTGCGCTGACCAGGTCACGGCAGATGGGCGTGTCGTTCGGTCTGCCGTCGAGTACCGCGCCGGCATCAAGACCGACCTTCTCGCTGTCGATGACCGCCAGGATCTCATACCTGTCCGAGTGACGGACGAGCCCGTTGGCGGTCTTTCCGTCGCTCGCGCCGAAGTTGGCCTCGCAGTAGACGACGGCTGTTGCGGCCCGGGGTGGTTGCCCGTCGATGTTGCCTGGCGACGGGTGTGTCGTCAGGTCGTTTCCTGGGGGCCGTCTCGGACCACGGGACGGACGCGACGGGATGGATTGCGGATCTCGGAACACGGTCACTCCTCGAGTTGGGCTCAGAGGAGGCGACGGAATCGTGCCGGCCAGAGTTGGCCGGAATTCAACGAGAGGTCCCCGCTAAGTCGGTCTTGAAGCGGAGCCGCCACGGGAAGGCACTGCTTCCCTGAGCGAAATCCACCATAGACACTACCGTCGGGGAGCCTTCAAGACCAGATCGAGGGGAAGCCCGTCGACATCCGGAGGGCCTGCATTTACGAGCAGGAAGTCGGGGGTTCGAACCGAAGCTCGACGTCAGCCGACCGAAGCTCGCCGAGGGAGCGAGGCCATCCCTCTTCGCCCCCATTATGTTGTCCCTCAGTCACGGGCGAATAGCTCAGCCTGGTTTAGAGCACCTGCCTTACAAGCGGCCCCGAGATCCCCCGATTCCCGGCATTTCTCCGTATTTCAACGGGAAAGTACGGATCATATCCCGTACTTCGATCGTCGTCTCCGGGGGTGATCCGTATATCGACAGCCCCACGAACAGCCCCAGGTCCGTGAATCCAGGAGGTGCGGGTCGCTCGGGCCCCACCACGTTCGAGAGCTGGGGCATGCTCACCGCGACCCAGTGCCCTGGCGTAGACAGGGGACGCCAGCCGACAGACAGGCGTCGCCGTGGGAGTGTCGAATGGCGCAGATGCACCCAACGCCGGCATCATTACGCAACGTCTTTTCGTCAATACGCGAGTCATACGACAGCCACGGTCAGCCCAAAGACATTATCCAGAGAGATATGGGAGACTGCCAGTGGAACAACACGATGCGTTGCTCACTCTAAGTGAGATTGCAGCAGCATTCGTTGGGTTTTCGACGATCGTGGTTGTTTTCAGGTCGAATCGTTCGGAACTCCAACGGTTTCGTCTGCGCGGCGTGGCCGAGATCGGCATCGCCGTCCTCTTCGGGGCGTTCTTGCCGCTCATGGTAGCGGGGCTGGTTTCTTCAGACTCTCAAGTCTGGCGCATCAGCAGCGTGATCTTCGCGCCGACAGCCCTGACTGGTTGGATCGTCTGGTCCCGGAGCGTGTCCCGAGCCGGTCACCCGCCGACCTTCGGAAAGCTGCCGTTCGCACCCGATGTCGTGGCCAACGTGGTGGGACAGGTGCTGCTGTGGTGGAACGTGATGGCCCCGACCCCGGCCGCCCCTACTCGATATGTGACGGCTCTGATGTCGTTTCTCATCATCGCAGCCATGAGTTTCGTCGCGTCGGCTTTCGGCGGAGCTGAGACCTAGAGCGACGGAATTGAGGGGATAATGCCGAGTAGGGTGAGTTAGGAACAAGACCCTTGGACGTCACGGGACGGTTCTCTTCTCCCTAGGCGGGTTGCGGGGCGATGTGTCCGAGAGACTCCTGTATTCGACCGTAGCCCTAGAGACCGTGCTTCTTCGGAACGAAACCGAGCCGATTCAAAGTGCCCTGTCCGATCGCGTGGCCTTCCTCGTCACACAGGAACTGGAGGGATGGCTAGCCGTCGCAAAGGATGTGAAACGGGCGTACGGCCTTAGAAGTCGATTCGTTCATCACGGTGTCGACGCAGTCGACTCGGAGGTTGTTAGTCGCTTCTTGCTGCATAGTTGGCTGGCGATTTGGACCCTGATCCACAACGCACATCGATTTGAAGATGCGAATGAACTGGCCGATTCGTTGGACAGATTGAAGTTCGGTGGGGGCCGCTACTTGATCAGGTCAGTGGGTCTGGCCTCCGCCACTGCACCTAACAAAGTCCGCGGGCGGCTCCGGGTCTCTGGCCGGACCGCAGCGATGCCCTCGAGGGGACTATGAGTCTTGAAGATCTAGCGCGAATCGGCGAGTTCGCGGGCGTGATCGCCGTCCTTGTCACTCTACTCTACCTGTCCATCCAGGTACGGCAGAGCATCCGAGAGACCCGTGATCAAACAGCCTGGAGGATCACGGAATCACTCAACCAGTTTACGGTCGCGCTCACCTCCGACGGGGAGACCGCGGAGATCTGGTGTCGCGGGAACGACAACTTCGACGCGCTCGATCGCGTCGAGCGGGAGCGGTTCGTAGTCCTGGTGGCTCAATGGGGCAATGTCTTGATCGCTTTGTACCGCACGAGGGACACCTCCTCGATCCCCGCCGAATACTGGGACCACAACCTGGAGACGTTTGCGATCTACTACGCCACCTATCCGGGATTTCGGAAGGCGGTCGAATACGTGAACGTGCCGGACTACCTCCTTAGAGAGGTCGTCGCCAGGGCCGAGCTCGGAGCAGGCGCGCCGGGCACAAATACCTCGCCAGCAGCGATGAACGAGCGAGCCGAAGGTTCCACATCGGCGGACGAGGAGGCATAGCCTGGGGTCGCCGCAAGGACCGTCCGTGAGAGCGAGAGGTCCGGAGATGAAGCAGACAAGCGTCGGTGGTGTGATTCAGATCTTCGCCAACGTCGGCGTGATCCTGAGCGTTTCTCGCCATTCAGATCGGCCCAAGCAAGCGTCCGAAGCCCCGCCGACACCGGACCACCCCTCAAACCACGCCACCCGAATTCCCTCTAGATCGCCGACCCCGACCCCCCAATCCGATTAGATCGACCCACTGTCCCTTTGGGGATGCAGCTCCTAGCGTGAATCGTTCAGATTAAGGGAAGGGGCGACTGCTGACATCCCCGTCCAGCAATCCATGTATTAGTTGGATGGCTCGGAACCGACCGTGGGATTGCGAGTCAAGGAGATGAAGATCATGTCCACCATTCGCTCGCCGCTACTCGTGGCCGCAGCGCTCACCCTCCTGCCTGCCGCGGTCACGGCTCAGGGCAGGGTGGAAAAGAACGTTGTCGTGGGCACGTGGTCTGGTCTGGCCCTGGTGATGGACGTCTACCATCCCGAAGATCCGAATGGCTACGGCATCGTATACATTGCCGGGAGTGGTTGGACGAGGCCTTTGTCTTACGATGGTGCCCTTCTGACCGAACGGGGCGAGTCGCAGCGGTCGCCGCTCGTGGATGCAGGCTACACCGTCTTTTCCCTAACTCACCGAGCTCTTCCACGATTCCATTTTCCTGCTCCACTGGAAGATGTGCAGCGGGCCGTCCGATTCATCCGATTCCACGCTGGGGAGTATGGCATTGACCCGCAGCGAATCGGGGCCATGGGCGGTTCATCTGGGGGAAACCTGGCCCTCCAACTAGGCGTGCTAGATGGTGAAGGGGATCAAGACGGCCCTGATCCCGTCAATCGGGTGAGCGCGAAGGTCCAGGCCGTCGTCGCACAGGCAGCCCGAGCCGACCTGACTCATGCCGATGGGTCTTTCAGCTTCATGACATCTGTGTTGATGATCGGGGCTCGCCCTTCGCGGGACGTTGAGTCGCAGGTGGGCCGAAAGTGCTGGGAGGCGTCACCGGTCAACCACGCTTCGAGCGACGACCCTCCGACGCTGCTTCTCCACGGTGACATGGATGAAGTCGTCCCATACCACCAATCGGAACTCATGCTCGCTGCGTTGCAGGAGCACGAGGTGGAGGCTCGCTTGCTCCGGATTCCTGGTGGCGGCCACGGTCCATCGTTTCCCGGGGCCACAGACCCGCCGGACCACATTCGTGCCGTGATCGATTGGTTCGAGCGTCTGAAGCGATAGGTCGGGTTCTACCTCGCCAGTGCGGACACTTCAGACTAGGCTTGGGCTTCCCACGGGCCCTAGGTGTCTACGCGGGTCTGGAGCAAGACCGCTCGCGGTCGCCCGCGCTACCTCACGTATTCGAGCGAGTTTCCCGTCTGGCATTCATCCAAGACCAGCCGGTCAACCAGGACCGCCACGAGGTCCGAGCACCCGCACCCTTCGGGAACGAGAAAGAGGTTGTCCCGGGACGGTTCCCAGCCACCGGTCGTCACTCGGCTCTGCGTCGACACCTGCCCACCCTCCGTGACCCGTAGTCCTAGGGTATGCTCGAAACTGCGGTCCGCACGAAGTACAAGCGTGCCCTGGGTCACCTCGACGAATCGCTGGCCTTCCTCAATGAAGGGGGCGGGCAGGTCACCGTCGTTGACGGACCGGAGTTGATATGTGCCAACGACGCTCGGCGGATCACCACCCGCGCCGGTGGGGTTATCACTTCCTCCACAAGCACAGATCCAAAGAAGGAGGATCGTGCCCAGTCCTCGGCTGCACATCCGCGGCTCCTTCGACGTTCGTCTGCCCCGCTTTCTCCTACTTTGTAGCGGAACATCCGTGCCGGCCTGCACGCCCGCGCCCAGCGGTCGAAGGAGCGGACCCCACCCGGGTTGGTTGGCGGAGGGGCATTCCGCCCCACTCGCTGTACCGGGGCGAAACAACCCGCCGTGGGACGGGCTGGCTTCTCGGCCTGTGTGAGAGAGCATCCCGGAGGCGTGGAGCGCAACCCCTAGCCAGTCCCCGAACGCTTCGGCGCTCCGTCACGAGTGGTTTGAAGGCCCTGAGGTCATCACCGTCAACGCTATGAACCCGACATCGACGCACGTTGAGGAGGCCATCCGTTCCAGTGGTCTCCGCGTGACCTACACGCCCTGCGTTCTGATGCTGCGGAAGCCTCCGCCCGAAGCCCTGAGCAAGATTGGAAACCTGCCGGACGCGGAACGTCAGAAGTCATTCCGACTGCTAATCTCAATCCTCGGCGTGGCTGATTCGGAACGGAGAGCCGGGTGCGGCGATAACTGCGCCCACTGGTGGAATCGCGACCTTCGTGATGAAGCGGTCGTCCGGCAGATTCTCGCGGAGGGTGCGGCCTAACAGACGCGGTGGGGGCACCTCATGTCCGGCGCGCCCTCGCCGGGCCCGTTTAGGGTTGGTTGGAAGGTGTCGTCGTCGGGGGGGGGTCGGGAGGGTCGTAAGCCAGGACTCCTGGAGCCGTGCCTGGAGGTTGGTAGCGGCCAAGGCGGGACAAGCGCACGCCCTTCGTGGGCCCGCTCATGTCGTCCCTCGCCAAGCCGCGATCGTTTCCGAATCGAAGTGCACGTCCAACTGTGGAAAGGCGATCGTGATGCCCGCGTCCCTGAGAGCCCACCAGATCGCTTCGTGCAGATCAGAGCTGCGATGGAGCCGATTCCATGGGTCGTCGAACCACACCGACACTTCAAAAGCGATTGCTACTGGCGCGGTAAGCGCCCAGCTCGCGCGCTTCGCTCGCGGTCCGCATCTTGGTCGCGCAGCAGAATCGCAAGTCGGTTAGAACGCGTTCGAGGAGCTGGTCATCTCAACACCAAAGATCCCGTGGCCGCGCATCCTAGTAGAGGGAGCGGTAATCGTCGCCTCGATCTTGCTTGCGTTCGGCGTCGATGCGGCTTGGGACGGCCGAGCGGAAAGGCAACGTCGCGATGCCATGCTCGTGGCACTTGCCGGCGACATGGCCTTGGCGAAAGACGAGATCGATCGCGTCGCTGGCTATCACTCCATTGGACGAAGTGCCGCTGAAGACCTGCTCAGGTACGAGGATGTCCCTGCGGGGCAGGAGGCTCAGTCTGTCGTTGATTCCCTGGTCGGAGCGGTCTCGTTCGGGGCGGCCAGCTATGATGCGCCCTTGGGCGCGGTTGGAAGTCTCATAAACTCCGGCGACTTCGAACTCCTTAATGATCCGGCCTTGGCGGCCGACTTAACCGCGTTCCCCGCTTTAATCGCCAACCTCGAGCGTGAGCAGAGTTTCCTCGCACCGGCGATCGCGGACTTGGCCGTCTACCTTGGGTCCGAGGGAGTCGATATGAGCCACCTGCAGACCGAGGTGCCTTGGCAGACCCGCCCCACGGAGGCATTCGCGCTCCTTGCGTCCCCACGCTTCAGGGGCATCATCGGCGAATTCTATATCTCGTACCGTAACACCTTGGGCGCGCTCGCCTCGATCCGCGAAGCGCTCGCCCGGATGGAGTCACGCCTGCCTGTCTCATGAGCCGCGGAAAGCTTCGGGCTATGCGTTCTAACAAGCGATTGCTGCTGACGGCCCAGCTGTAGTCTCCCGCGCTTCGCGCGCCCCGCCTACGATGTCCGCAGCAGAGTCGCAGAACCTTTAGGCTGCCGGTGAGGGGTTTGGTTCGACATCACAACCGACGACATCCGCTAAACAGATCGAGGTTCTCTACGCCGCTGGAGTGGACCCCACGGATGCCTGTCGAGTGGCGCCAGCTGTCCAGGCATGTGACACGAGGACACTGAGCGATTGCTCGCGTTCTTCGATCGGTACAATCAGATTGTGCGCCGCGGCAGGATCCTGTCGCGAACTCGGGCGAATAGCTCAGCCTGGTTCAGAGCGCCTGCCTTACAAGCAGGAAGTCGGGGGTTCGAATCCCTCTTCGCCCATATGATGCGGGTGTCGATCGGGCACCGAAGAGGGATCGGCGGACGCGCAGCGTCGTAGCCCATCCCTCTTCGCCCATGCGTCATCCCCCCATGTGTCATTCCCTCGATCCGCCTGCTCGAAGGGGATCGGCGGACGCAGAGCGTCGCAGCCCATCCCTCTTCGCCCAAATGAGCCTGGCTCCGCAGATCCTCCGGCAGTTGGGGACAATGTGCCGCGCGAAAGAGCCCCTTCGTCGGGATACTTCGGCCCACTCACCGGAGCAGGTCCTCGAGCAGGAACGCTGGGATCGCCAGGGGGCGTAGGGGGACCCGGGGGGTTCGCGCCAGATGATGCCGTGGGCATGATACCCGCCTCCTTCCAGTCGGTACTTCTCCTGGGGAAGCTGCATGTCTATCAAGGGCGCCTCCGTTCTCCACGATTCGCAGAGCCCTGGTTCCGGCTTTTCCACGAGGCGGACGGGTGATGGGGCCGAGAGACCGGTTCCCAGCATCGGAAGAGGTGAATCGGACTGGAAGGAGGCTCGGATGTTGAAGAAAGCCACGCTGATCATCGCGGCCTTACTGCTCACCGCGGGCGCTCTGGATGCTCAGGAGCACCACCGAAGAGGCCTCTGGGGAGGTGTCGGTTTTGGATGGGCATCCCTCAACTGCTTCGACTGTGGCGCGGATGGAAGCGAGAGTGGCTGGGGAGGAGCCGGTCGTCTCGGAGGCACGGTCTCACCCAGCTTCCGGCTGGCCGCCGGTACGAACACCTGGAACGAGAGTGAAGGTTCTGTCACGGTCCAGGCAGGGTCGCTGGAGCTACAGGGCTTCTGGTTTCCGGGCGCTGGCGACTTCTTCGCGCTCGGAGGCGCAGGTCTGGGGTACGCGGCTGTCGATTGGGACATCGAAGACACGTACTTCGCCTTCACCGCCGGAGCGGGATACACGATCAATCTGGGCGAAAGCAAGGCGTGGGCGCTCGTGCCCGAGGTTTCGCTCACGACGTTCGCGAACGATGCTCTGACGTACTACGTGAACCTGAACTTCAGCTTCTGGTGGAACTGACCTTCTGCTGAAGCAGGAGTATCAAGGACAACTTCCGCCCCGCGGTCCAGCGGGGCGGCCCCCCGTCTTTCGGCCACTCGGAACGTCGTAGCCCATCGCTCCTCGCCCATTACAACCATCGAAACCCTCTCAAACGTCCCACACGTATAGACCCGTATCCGCATGGCCGTAATACCGCCCCTGGAGGTGAGCAGTGATTGAATGGATCAAGACTCGTTCGAAGCGTGACCTCGTATTGTCTCTCGTAATCGCAGGGGTCTTCTTCGTGTTCGCGGGCGCCTTCGTCCGCGGCGTGTTCAGCGAGCGGCACTACAGCTCCGAGTACAGCTCCGGACACAACTACGAGTACGAGTACTCGGGCGGCATGCTCTTCGATGAGTCGTTCGCCGTAGCTCCCGGGGCACTGCTCGTCGTGCGGGTTTCCGACCTCGACGTGGTCGTTTCCACCACGTCCGGCAGAGAGGCCACCGTCCGCCTCGACCTCGATGAGGGCGAGGGCGTATCAGGCAATGCCCTCGAGGCCATGGGCTTCCGGGTAGAGCGCACGAGCGAGGGCCTCGAGATCACGACGGAGGGCAACGATCGCGGGCGGCACGACGACTTCGACGGGACGCTCATGGTTACCGTGCCGACGCAGTTCGATGTACAGGTGCGCACGGGTGACGGTGACGTGGCTGTCGAGTCGGTCGAGGGCTCCGTGATGCTCAACACGGGCGACGGCGACATCGCGCTCGGTGGCGCGCTCGGGCCCGAAGTGATGATCCAGACGGGTGACGGCGATGTGGCGGTCGGAGGCGTGGGAAGCGCGGACATCAAGATCCAGACGGGTGACGGTGACGTGGCGCTTGGCCGGCTCGAGGCCGAGCAGGTGCAGGTCCGCACCGGCGACGGCGACATCGTGATCGCCGAGATGTCCGGTGCGCTCAAGGCGTCGACCGGCGACGGCGACGTGATGCTGCATGTCGGCAGCTTCCAGGGCGTCGAGATCTCTACGGGCGACGGTGACGTCACCCTGTACGCTCCGTCGTCTCTCGCGGCCGACGTATCGATCATCGGCGGCGAGCTCGTCCTCGGTGAGGCGTTCGCCCTTCCGGCGACGATCGAGGACCGGCGGGTCGAAGGTCAGCTGAACGGCGGCGGACCGAACCTCCGCATTCGGGTGGGCGACGGAACGATCCGGCTGATCGAGCGCTAGACGCGAAACGCCAGCTACGCAAAACGGGGCGTCCTCCGAAGAGGGCGCCCCGTTTCTGCATCCGTCAGGTCCCGGCAGGATCAGAAGAGCTTCAACACCCGCCGAAGCGCGAATAGTGCGACGGCGACGGCCCCGACGAGAATCAGATCCGTCGGTCGATCGGCCGAACGGCCACCGCCACCGGACGCCTCGTCCGTGGTCGTTTCCGCCTGATCACCGTGGAACCCGCAATACTCCGATCCCTCGTTCGCGTCACGTTTGCAACGCTCGCCCGATTTGGTCATGCCGTGGCACTGCGCCATGTCGCTATTCCTCCGGTTCGACTGGGACACCTGTACACTACGCACCGGCCGTGCCGTCGGATTCACTCGCCCCCGCGGTACGCGGCCTCGATGAAGCGCGCCGCGGACCGTCCGAACCGATTCGCGATTTCGGGCGGCATCTCGTCGATGATCTGTCTCAGGTCTCTGCCCGCGTCCGTCGCCACGCGAACGTAGTCGATCGTCAGCCGCAGGCCCTCGACGTAGCTCCGGAGCTCTTCGACGGTTCCCGGACGTCCGTGGCCGGGAACGATCGTCACGTCGTCCGGCAGCAGCTCGAGAAAGGACGCGAGGGCTGCTTCGACTCCTTGCAGCGATCCTCCGGTATCCAGATCCGGAGCGATCCATCCCTCGGGCCTCCAGAGGTCCCCGGTGGCGGCTACGCCGGCTTCGGGCCAGTACACGATCGCGTCGGAGTCGGTATGTCCCCTCACGTGGAGGATCTCGATCGTCTGACCGTTGAAATGCAGGGACACGCGGTCCGAAAAGGTCACGGTCGGCCAGAACGGTTCCGGCAGGGCGGGGAACGTCTGCTGGACGAGGAATTCGAGAGTCTGGTCCTCCTGAATCCGGGACCGGAGGGTTCCGGGGCCCAACACCACGGCCGTTTCCGAGAACCGGTCGTTGCCGCCCAGGTGGTTCTGGTGCCAATGGGTGTTCGCGACGTACCGGACGTCATCGACCCCGAGATCGCCGAGCGCCGCCACGAGATCGGTCGATATGGAGTCGGCCATGGTATCGACGAGAAAGGTCCCGTCTCCTCCCCGAAACACGATCGTGTTCCCGGACCCCTCGTTCGGGGAGAGGACCGTGAACCCGTCCGCGAGCTCGAACGAGCGGATTCGGTCCTGCCCCGCGGTGGCCGTCGAAAGGGCGGCGAGCGCGGTCAGCGAGAGGACGAACGGACGAAGAGGGTTGCTCAAGGGGTTCTCCTGCGGTTTCATCAGCGTGGCTCGGGCAGCGCCGCGGTCGGCACGCCGCAAGGAGAGAAGATACGGGAGGTCCGCGATGACGTGCACACGTGCCGGTCGGCGGCGTCGGTTTCCGGCGGGTGCCTGCATCGCGGCCATCCTGGCCGCGGGCTGCGCCTCGGCAGGCGTCATCGAACGAACGTACACGCACACCGCCCGGTACCGTGTTTCGTGCAGCGTCAGCGACGAGTGTCGAGTCCAGTACCTCGATCAGGAAGGGGTGCTCAGGGCATCCGACATCGTCGGAGAGTGGCATTTCGAGCGTGGCGTCGATCCGGGCGATCGGATGTGGATTCGCGCTTCGGGCGGAGGGTGTCCACCGCGTCCGCTGCGCGTGGAGATCCTGCTGGATGAGACGACGGTCGCCCGGGACCTGACGAGAGCGGAACACGCCTCACGCTGCGACTGGATAATGGCCGAAACGGAGTTCGTCGTCCCCTGACCGGGACGATCTGACGGGGAGACCATGCAGAGAATCGGCAACGCGATACTGCGGCTGATCGGGTGGCGGATGGTGGGGGAGGCCCCCCGCCAGTGCGTCATCATCGGTGCACCCCATACATCCAACTGGGACTTCCCGCTCGCCATTCTGGCATTCTGGTCGCTCGGTGCGGACTGCAAGTGGGTGGGCAAGCACACCCTCTTTCGTTGGCCGTTCGGCTGGTTCATGCGCCGCCTCGGCGGCATCCCGCTGAATCGGTCCACCACGAAGGACTTCGTGTCCGAGGTCGTGACCTGGTTCGAGGACGACCCGGACCTGAAGCTGGTGATCGCCCCGGAGGGCACCCGGAGCAAGAAGGGGTTCTGGCGTAGCGGGTTCTACTGGATCGCGAACGGGGCCGGGGTGCCGATCGTGCTGGGCTTCGTGGATTACGAGAAGAAGGTCGGAGGGTTCGGCCCCGCGATCGTCCCCACGGGAGACAGCGAGGCCGACATGGACCGTCTCCGCGAGTTCTATTCGGGCGTCCACGGCAAACGCCCCGACAAGCTCAGTCCGATCCGGCTGCGCCCCGGGGGCGATCCCTCCGGGGCGTCATGAGCCGGGGCGGCCGCGCACGCCTCTACCTGCGGTAGCGTACGAAGATCTGGTGTTCGACCCCGCTGGCCATCGACTCGTAGTCGTACACCCACCGCAGCCGATTCCCATCCCGGCTCGTCGCGTTGTGCTCGACGATCTCGAACGGGGCCGCGATGGTGAAGGCGATCGACAACTCGTTGAACATCGTCTCCACCAGGCCCTTCATCCCGTCGGGCAGACCGGTCTCTTCTTCGAGCTCCTCCATCGGGTTCATCGGCTCGTTCCGAATCACGAACGTGTCGCCCTCGTCGACGATCTCGAGGCCCCCGAAGGGTTCGGCGCCGGAGGACCCGCCGTCGGGGCCGACATCCACGTCGTTGAGCGACCGGATGTCGTCGAAGGCGAGCCGTAGGGACATCTCCGTCCGGAGACCGTCGCGGCTCTGATCCGCCGAGACGAGCGTCACGCCGGGTGGAAGCTCCGGCTCGATCTCCCCGCGCAGGTTGTCCTCTTCGAGCACGCCCGAGTCCACCTGGGACAGCAGCTCCTCGCGCGCCTGGTCGACCTCTTCGTCGGTGGGCGAGCCGCCGTCTCCCATGAAAGCCTTCTGCGCGGAGGCCATCGCATACGCCATTTTGTCGAGATCGACGGCGATGTCGAAGTCTGCCTCGCCCGAGAGGTCCTCCTCGAGGTTGATGGCGTACTCCATCTGGAAGCAGGCCGTCGAGGGGACGATCAGTGCCGTCACCAGGGCCAGCGTTCGACCGAGCTTCGCGAATGCATGCATCGGAACGACTCCTTGAAGTTCTTCCCGCGGGGAGAGGCCCCGCGCGCGGATAGAAAATATACGCACGAAGGCCGACGACGCGCTCGAGACGCGGCGTCGGCCGTACGCACAGTGAGTGTCAGCCGGTCTTCACCGGCTTCGACCTACAGCTCGGTTTCGAGCAGCCTGTCGACGAGCCCGCGATAGCCCTTGATTGCGACGCGGAGATCTTCCGTGTCGGTCGGCTCGCTGCCACGGTCCCAGGTCCGAACGAGGTCGTTGCGCTCACGCGCGAACCGCTCGGTCAGCCGCTTCAGCACGAGATCCACCAGGTTGTCTGCCTGCTCGCAGGCCCGGTGAGGATCATCGATGAAGCTGGCCTGAATGTCGGCCCACCTGGACCGGAACTCGGCCACGTCCGCCTCGGTCATGCCGTCCGGCTCATCGGCGGCCGGCTCCTCCGACTGTGCACCGTTCGCGTCCGCCATCGGATCGACGTCCTGGAGGAAGTCGAAACCGACATCGAGACCCTCGACGGCCATGTCGCTCACATCCGCATCGTCCACGTTCACTCCCCCGGTGTCCATGTCGTTGAGATCACCCTCGATCTCGGGAAGTCCGAACCCGTCGTCCATCGACAAATCGCGCATGACACTCACTCGTCCTGCAAGGTTTTGGCGCATTGCCAGACCTCGCCCATCGAGGCCTGCTCGAAGGCGACGGGCCACCGGGCTTGCGGGTGGGTTGAAACGGGCGTGAAGCCTCGTCTCCGCGGGTCCCCCCGGTCGCCCGACAGCACGTCTCCGGGCGAGGGGAGGAGCAAGGCGGGTGCCAGCGGGACCCCGTGAAAACGGTCCCGGGCGGCGGGTTACGCGGGCTACACTCCCTCGGCGGTCTCTGCGATGAGGTGGTCCACCACGGCCGAGAGTTCTCCGGTTTCCTCGAAAACGGCCACCTGGCGCTGAGAACTGCTGCCGTGCTCGAGGATATGAAGTGCGTACTCCACCTCCGCGCGCGACCCGAGATCGTCGAGCACGTCGTCCAGGAACCAGCCGATGAACTCGCGAATCAACTCGGGGGCCGGCTTCTCCTCCTGTTTCCCGAAATCGATCATGTTGCCCGTTACGCCGTATCGTGCGGCGCGCCACTTGTTCTCGTTGATCAGCGTCGCGGGGTACTGGCGGAACGTCAGGTTGTCTCGCCGGAGTCTCCAGAGCTTCGCGACGAGCGCCTGGAAGATCGCCGCGATGCAGACAACCTCGTCGACCCGCGTGCACATGTCGCAGATCCGGAACTCGAGCGTCGGGTACGAGTGGTTCGGTCGGACATCCCACCAGATCTTGCTCGAATCCGGGATCGTGTTCGCCCGCACGAGGGTCTCGATGAGGTACTCGTATTCGCCGTAGGAATCGAAGGTCAGCGGGAGCCCCGTGCGCGGGAAGTTCGACCAGTTGATCGTGCGGTACGAGTGCAACCCGGTCTGCCGGCCCTCCCAGAACGGCGAGCTCGCCGACAGCGCGAGCACGTGCGGCAGGAAATACCGGGAGACATTCATGGCATCCATGAGGAACTCGCGATCCTCGATCCCCACGTGGACGTGCATCCCGAAGATCAGGTTGCGCGCGGCCACCTCCTGCAGGTCCTCACGCAGCCCGATGTACCGCTCGAGCGGGGTGATCTTCTGCTCGGTCCAGTTCGAGAACGGGTGCGACCCGGCCGCGACGATCCTCAGCCCGCTCTCGGCGACCTTGCTCGACACCAGGCGCCGCATCTTCACGACCTCGGCCCGGGCGTCCTGCACGGTCTCGCATACGGTGCTCGCCATCTCCACGACGGATTGGTGGAGCTCCGGCTTCATCTGTTCGCGGAGTACGACGTGCTCCGAATCGAGGATCTCCGTGATGTAGGACGTCAGCTCCCGGGTCTCCGGGTCGACGACCTGGTACTCCTCCTCGATTCCGAGCGTGAGCGAAGGGGCTTTCATGCGGCGATTCCTTGGCGGCAGTCGTTTTCCAGCGTCAACCTAACGTGCGGTTCGGGTCGCGCACCCCGACCCGATCATTCCTCTCCCTCGGGGGGCTTTACCCGGCGGACCTGTTCGAGCAAGGCGAGCAGTCCGAAGGCCTCCTGGCGGATCTGGGCATGCCGGAGCGCGTCCCAGTTCGTCGTGATGTACTCGGTCAGGTATCGAGTGACGTGCGGGAGCGAGATCGCGCGGAATCCCTTCACGATCTTCGGATCGACGATGGATCCGAAGGCCAGCATGCGAACGCTCACGTCGCCCTCCCAACGCGTCTCACCGCGCCGCTCGAGGTCCCGGAAGCTCCGCTCCTGACCCTCGAAAGGTGCGAGCCCGGAGCGTGAAAGCACCGCTGCCAGAATCGCGCGGTCCCTGGCACCCCGATTGAGCTCGGCGCGACCCTCCTTCACCTCGACGATCAGAAGGTCCGCCGTGGCGCGAGGAATCGCGAGCTCGGGGTCCGGCTCGAACGGCTCGACCTGGCGGTGATCTCCAGCCGAGGCAATCCCGCCCGCGGTGCACAGCCGTAGCGCGAGGAGGTCGATGTCGGTCGCCGATTGATATCCCCCGCCCGGTATGGACGTCAGAACCGGGTATTCGGCCACGGTGAAGTATCCGTTCACGTGCAGGTACGCCTGAACGAGCGAGACCGCGTGGTCCATCTTCTTCTCCCTCGGGATCCGCGCCGGGAGGGTTGTAGAACATGCCTCCCGGCGCCGTCGTAACGCCGGAAAACCCGCGTCAAATGGGGCTGTTCCCAAGATAGCGTCAAATCTCCCCACTGGCGTCATGCAGACTGCGATACCAACTCTCGGGCGTCATAAGTCGTTCGCAGGTAACAGGTTATCCGTAACTCAGGTCGTCTGGCGGAAGCTCGAAACGCTGGAACTCCGCGTGGTTATTGAAGAAACGCCACCTCGAGGGCTTGCAATCGCGCTTCTGTTCTCTTTCTTTTCGGGTGCTCGCACCGGTTATGTGTGCTCACCACACCAGGGGAGGATCTAGGATGACCAAGGACGAATTTGCGGCGAAGCTCGCGGGGAAGTGTGACCTGAGCAAAGCCAAGGCTCGCGAAGTGATCGACTGCATCTTCTCGACCGACTCGGGTCACGGCATCATCGCCGTCGAGCTCGATGCGGGCCGCGACTTCACCGTCACGGGCTTCGGTACGTTCGGCACCCGTCGCAGGAAGGCGCGCATGGGCCGTAACCCGCAGACCGGCCAGTCGATCCACATCCCGGCCATGACCGTCCCGACGTTCAAGGCCGGCAAGGGCCTCAAGGATCGCGTCCGAGTCTAAACGGACTCGTTCGGAAGCCCTCCGCGGGCTTTCGGGAGCGGTGGCGCGGAGCTTGGTCCGACCGTAATCGGACCCACCTCGACCGGGGTGCGAGCCGCCGCAACAACCAGATCTGGCTGCGCCCGGGGTCACCTCGACCTCGGGCGACCGCTCCCCTCACCCCTCCACCCAACTCAGAGTCGCAGGATCTCGGGCAGCTTCCTCAACGCCTCCAGGCTGTGCCCGGACTCAAAGTCGTCGATGTACGGAAGCGCCGCCCGCATCCCCCGTGCTTCGGGCGCGTAGCGTGAGTTTTCGAGAAGCGGGTTCAGCCAGACGACCCTGCGGGCGCGACGCTGTATCCGTTGCATCGCACGCTCGAGGGGTTCTATCTCGCCCTGATCCAGCCCATCCGAGAGGATGACGACGAGCGTGCGTCGCCCGAGCATCGCCCGGCCATGGCGCTCGACGAAGTCGGCCAGGCACTCCCCGATCCGGGTGCCGCTCGACCAGCCCCTCGCCCGGAGCTCCTCGAGCGCCTCGTCCACCCGGGTGCGGCCGAGCCACGGTGTGAGGTGGGTCAGCCGCGTGCTGAACGCGAAGGTCTCGATGTCGGTCGCCCGACCTGTCGCGAGCATGAACTGCACGAGGAAGCGGCTGTAGCGTTCCATTGATCCGCTGACATCGCACAACACGACCACCTTCGGGGGCTCACGCTTTCGTCTTCGGCGTAGCAGACGGAGCCACTCGCCTTCCGTCCGCACCGCATGGGCCGCGCTGCGGCGCAGGTCCACGGGGCCCCGGCGGCCGCCGGGCTCGAGACGTCGGCTCCGGCGGGTCGAGAGGCGGATCAGCAGCCCCTCGATCCACCGGTCGAGGTCCTTGAGCTCGTTGTCGGAGACCGCGGAGAACGAACGTCTCGCCAGGTGCTCGGCCGCGCTGTACGCGCCCCCGATCGCGGGACCCCGCCCCTCGTCTCCGGCCTCGGCTCGCACAGGGCGACCGGCGCTGCCGAGAGGAACGTCCGGCGTCACCCCGTGCCTGCCCGGGCGGGGCAATGGGGTGTCGGGGAGACGTGGGGCTCCTCGCCAGAGACGCTCGAAGCACGCGTCGAAGACCGGCAGGTCCGCCTCGCGCGAGCAGAAGGCGGCGCGCAGTCCGTGATGGACGTCGAGGCGGTCGGACAGGTCGAGCAGCCCCGCGGCGTTGCGTGCGAGAATGGCCTCGGAGAGCGAGCTCTCCAGGCCTTCGTCCCTCAACGCCGCCGCGAGGGCGGTGATCCAGGCGTTCGGGTCGTCGAGAATGCTTCCCGGCCCCCCGTGGGGGTCGCCGGTCACGAGTCGGCGCCGGAGCGGTCCAGTAGCGCGTGGATCCTGTCTGGGTCCAGGCCCGCGTAGTCCCCGGGGTCCTTGATCAGGGTGCCCAGAGTCGCATCGACGGTCTCGGCATCGACGGTCTCGGCGCCCGTCGCAGCGAGTGCCGCAGCGAAATCGAGCGTCTCCGCGACGCCCGGGGTTTTCGACAGCCGCTCGGTTCGAAGTCGCTGGACGAGATCCACCGCGTCGGTCCTCAGCTCGGCATCGAGGTCGGGGAAGCGTCGCGCCAGAATCGTGAGCTCGGTGTCGCGATCGGGGTAGTCGATCCACAGGTAGAGGCACCTCCGCCGGAGGGCGTCGGAGAGCTCCCGCGTTCCGTTCGAGGTGAGGATCACGATCGGACGGGTCGCGGCGGTGATCGTCCCCAGTTCGGGAATCGAGATCTGGAAGTCCGAGAGCACCTCCAGAAGGAAGGCTTCGAACTCCTCATCCGCCCGATCGATCTCGTCGATCAGCAGTACGACGCGATCGGGGCTGCGGATGGCCCGAAGAAGCGGTCGCGCGAGGAGGAACTCCTCTCCGTATATGGTCCGCTCGAGGTCCTCGGGCGTGGCTTCGTTCTGCTCGAGCCTGATGCGCAACAACTGCTTCTGATAGTTCCACTCGTATAGAGCGGTGTGTGCGTCCAGCCCTTCATAGCATTGCAGCCGAATGAGCTCGAGGCTCAGCCACGAGGCGAGGGCCTTCGCGATCTCGGTCTTTCCCACACCGGCCGCCCCTTCGACGAGCAGCGGCTTTTCCAGGGCGAGGGCCAGGTGCACCGTGGTGGCCAGTCCACGCCCGGCGATGTAGCCCTCGGCTCCCAGTCCGTCTCGTACTTCCTCGATCTCGTGTCGCACGTCTCGATCCCTCGCGAGGGTGCCCGCGGAGGGCCCCGGGTTGACGACCTTCCCCCGATCCCTCCAGCTTCCGCTCCCACCGGACCGCGCCGGGTCCGGTGCACCCCGACATTATACCGCTTGGACACCCCGACAGCCTTCCAGAGGTCGATGGCGATTCACATAGAAAAGGAATTCGATGTTCCGCAGCCCGTCGAGGAGGTGTGGGACTTCCTCACCGACCCGGAATGCATCGTTTCGTGCCTTCCCGGCGCGACGCTTCTCGACGCGATCGACGACCGGACGTTTCGGGGCGAGATCGGGATGAAGCTCGGTCCGATCGGGACTGTCTTCAAAGGCGTGATTCGCTTCGACGAGCTGGACCCGTCTGATCACCACGTCGTGATGACGGGGGAGGGGAGGGACGACAAGGGAATCGGCAGCGTGAAGATGACGATGACGAGCAACCTCAGGCCGGGAGCCGAGGGTGGAACCCACGTCTGGGTCTCGCAGACCGTCAGTCTCGCCGGCCGCCTCGCCTCGTTTGGACGCGGGGGAGTGATCCAGTCGGTCGCCGATGTCGTCTTCGGGCGTTTCACGGGGTGTGTGAAGCAGAAGATCGCCGAGCGGAGCAACGCCTGAATCGGGGGGAGCGTCCGTGAGTCTGATAGATCTGCATTCCCACGTGCTGCCGGGCGTCGACGATGGCGCCCAGGACGTCGAGGAGTCGCTGGCGGCGCTGCGGGCCCTGGAGGCGAAGGGTGTCGAGCTCGTGGCCGCGACACCCCACTTCCGTGCCTCGCTGCTCGAGCGAGCGGCTCGCGCGGCGAACCGGCTCGCGCTCTTCGACGAGGCCTACGACGAACTCTCGGGCGCGATCGCGGCCTCCGACCTGTCGATCGAGGTCGTCCGGGGGTGCGAGTTCAAGCTCGATGCTCCGATCGCCGATCTCGCGGACGACCGGCTGCGCCTCATGGGTACGGCGAGCGTGCTCGTCGAATTCGGTTCGTTTCAACTACCGCCGTTCGCCGGAAACCAGCTGCGCGCCGTCAGCGACGCCGGGTGGCAACCTCTCCTCGCCCACCCGGAGCGCTACTTCGGGATCGAGTCCGCGTTCGACCGCGTGGCGCGATGGGTGTCGGAGGGTGCTCGGCTGCAGGTGAACGCCCGCTCGCTTTCCGGGGGGTACGGGCCCGGGCCGCGCCAGGTCGCCGCCGAATTGCTCGCGCGGGGATGGGTGACGTGCGTGGCGAGCGACTACCACGCGCGCGGGGCGACGGAATGGAGCGCGGCCCTCGAGCTTCTCCGAACGGCCAGAGATCCCGATGCGCCGGACGGGTCTGGGCCTGGGAGGGACGCGGAGGAATGGGTCACCGAGCTTGTGTTCGAGAATCCGCGGAGGATCCTCGCGGACGAACCGACCCGGCCCGTCGTCCCGCGCCTTCTCGACCTCAAGAGCGGCAGGGCGCGATCCCGGCGGCGGAGGTAGCCCGTTTCGAGCCCTTTGGGGCGACCGGTGACGTGTTCGGGGGTCGGTTGGCGTGACGGATCCCGAGCGGGATTCGTGTGTATGCAGTCGAGAGCGTTGAGCCTGGTTCTCAACGGTTGTATTTTGAGTGGTCCGCCATCGTTGAAACCCATGTGTGGCGGGCGTTTCTCATAGATGCGAACCTCGAGCGGCTTGCGCCGAAGGCCATGCCGCGTTAAACGGACGTGCTAATCTTCAGGCGCCGACGTGTGGTTTTGGAGGCGTCGCGGACATATAGATGGAGGGTGGCGGGCGTCGGAGCCCGCTCCTGGGCGTAAACTCGGTCCGAGGTATCGTTAAATGAGAAGCTCACGCATTGCCCTTTCGCTGGCCGGCGCAGTCGCCGTTGCCGGTTTCCTCACGGCGCTCACGGTGTCGGACGTCGCCGCGCAGGCGAGCGACCGCTCGGTCCTCGTCGCGCCCCTGATGGTCGGCGAAGGCGTCCACGGGAACTTCGGGAAGGACGTCGCGAAGCGCGTTCGCGAGGCTATGGAGGGGTTCGGCACGTACGAGGCCCTCGAGGAGGGCGACGTAAAGGACTTCCTCGGTCAGTACGACCTCAAGGCCGACGATCTCTCCCCCATTGAATGGCGACAGGTCGCGGCGCAGATGCAGGCCGCCCTCGTCATGGTCGGAACGGCCGAGCAGGATGCGAACGGCATCAACGTGAACGTGAGCTTCTTCGATCCGCGCACGCAGGACGAGTTGCCGGTGGAGCCGTTCTCCGTGCCGGACCGCAGGCAGGATCGCGAGGCCGCCGGGATCATCATCGACGGGCTTTCCGAACAGGTCGAGTACCTGCAGTCGATTCTCTTCTGCTCGGAGTACCTGTCGTCCGAGCAGGTCGAGGACGCGCTGCGGAACTGCGACCGGGCGCTCGAGATGAACGCGAACAGCGATCGGGCCCGCTATCTCCGCGGACGCACCCACATGCTCTCCGAGTCGTGGGGCGCCGCCGCCGAGGACCTCGAGGCGGCCGTCGCGGCCGATCCGTCGAACACGGACGGGCTCCAGTCCCTCGCGTACGTGTACGCGCAGTTGGGGGATCGCGTCAATTCGCTCAAGTACTACCAGGAGTACCTGAACTTCAATCCGGACGACGCGGCGGTCCGGCTCCAGATCGCCTTCGAGCTGGCCAGTGCGGGCGGCTTCACCGAGGCGATGCAGATCCTCGAGGACGGCGTGGCGATCGATGACACGAACGGCGACCTCTGGGCCTACCTCGGAAACGTGGCGCTCAGCGCCGGCCAGGAGAACGGCACGGTCACCGACGAGGCGGCGATCCGTCGGTCGGTGGAGGCGTTCGGGAGGGTTCTCGACATCAAGGGCAACGACGTCGAGCCGACGATGCTCACCAACGTCGTGAACGCGAACGCGATGATCGGCGATTTCGACGCCGCGCTCGCGTTCTCCGACCGCGCGATCGAGTTGATCAATAACCCTGCTCCGGCGGAGGAGGGCGCGGAGGCGCCTGCCCAGTCGAAGGAGCAGATGCTCGCGTCGGTGTACAACGCCCGGGCCGGTGTCTACAGCGGTATGGAGGACTACGCTTCGGCCGCCGAGGAGCTCACCAAGGCCCTGCAGAACGACCCTGACATCTCCGGTGGCTACCAGCGGGTGGCGCTCTACAAGCTGCGCGCGGGTGACACGGACGGCGCGATCACGGACTTCCGGACGGCCGTGGCGAACGGTGCGAACTCGGATGAGATCGCGAACGCCCTCTTCGGTCAGGGCTACCAGGATCACTTCGAGCAGGGCGAATACCAGGCGGCGATCGCGCTGTTCACGGTCGCGGCGGAGTTCGCCGAAGCGCCCGACACGTCGCAGCAGATCCACTTCTTCATCGCCTACGGCAACTATCAGCGCGGGACCGCGCTGGACTCGGGCAACGAGGATGCCGAGGCGTGTGGTCCGGCCCGCGCCGCCCTCGCCGCGTTCCAGGCCGTTGGCGGTCACCTGGCGCAGTCCGGCCAGTATCAGGCGAACAACCAGGCGCAGATTCGCGAGGCGGTGGACGTCCAGCTGTACCGGCAGGAGCAGATCATCGAGAAGTCCTGCCAGCGCTGACGCGCAGATGAGCCCGCGCTAGCGGGCTCGAAGGGGAGCGGGTCCGGTCGAGTGGGTCGGGCCCGTTTCTTCGCTTCACGGGGTGGGGAGAAGTGGGGTGAAGTGGGGTTGCATGGCACATCGATGCATCGTATGGTGTGTCCCGGTGGGTGGAGTGGGTCGTCTTGGGAGGGACACCCTGAAATCGATGACAAAGGCCAATCGTGGCGGGTTTTCTTGGCAGGTTCCTGCATACGCTGGATCCCAAGGGCCGCATCAGCCTTCCGGCGCAGTTCCGGCGAGGCCGCGAATCGGATCCCTTTGTCCTCATTCAGACGCAACCCGAAGCCCTCACGCTGTATCCGGATGACGCCTGGGAAGCAGTCCAGGCCGAGTTGCTCGACTACATGAAGCGGCAGCCGGAGCACAGGCACAAAGTGCTCCGAATCACGGCGGATGCGGTGGAAGTGGTACCGGACAAACAGGGACGGATTCTGATCCCCGAGAGGATGCGAAAGGCGGCGGGCCTGTCGGACGAAGCCTGGGTGATCGGGGCGATCAACAAGATCCAGATCTGGGATCCGGCGCGGTTCGAGGAGGCGACGGGTGATGATTCAGATGACGACGCCTTCGATCGACACATGAAGTCGGTGCTCGTATAGCACTCGAGATAGATCGACCCGATCACCGCACGTTCGGCGGATGATGATGAGTCGAGAGAGGTGACCGAGAAGCAGTTTCAGCACGAGCCGGTCATGCCGGACGAAGTGCTGCGGTTCCTGCGCCCGGAGCGTGGGGGGATTTTCTTGGACGCCACACTCGGCGGTGCGGGGCACGCGGTCCGTCTTTTAGAGGCGGAGTCGGACGTGCGGGTGATCGGGATCGATCAGGATCCGGAAGCGATCGAGGCTTCGGCGAGACGGCTCGAGAAGTACGGAGACAGGGTCGAGCTCGTTCTCGGGAACTTCCGGGATGTCGAAACGCTGGAGAGCACTACTGAAATAGATGATCTGGCGGGGGCCCTTCTGGACCTGGGCGTTTCGTCTCACCAGATCGATACAACGGCTCGCGGGTTCTCTTTTCGTCCGGGCACATCGTTGCGGATGCGGATGGGCGGGACAACCGGCGAAGATAGAGAGCCCGCGGCCGACCTTCTAAACACTGCAGCAGAAAAGGAACTCGGTCGGGTCTTCCGTGATTTTGGGGACGAGCGCAGGTGGAGGGCGCTCGCACGTGAGGTGGTGAGGCGGAGGAAGACCCGGCCGTTTTCTACAAGTGACGATCTCGTGGGGGCGCTGACCGCGGTACTGGGAAGAAGCGCCTCCGAGCGCGAAAAGGCCCGAGTGTTCCAGGCGGTCCGGATCGCGGTGAATGACGAGCTCGACGCGTTGCGCGAGGGGTTGGAGTCGATACGCGAGCGGCTGGCGGTGGGTGGGCGGCTCGTCGTGATCTCCTACCACTCTCTCGAAGACAGAATCACAAAACAGTTGTTCCGTGAATGGGCCCGGGACTGCGTGTGTCCTCCCGAGATACCGGTGTGCCGGTGCAGGGGGAAGTCTCTGGGGCGCGTACTGACGCGTCGGCCGGAGCGACCCACGGACGAAGAGGTGGGCCGGAATCCGCGGGCAAGGAGCGCACGGCTGAGAGCGTGGGAGAACTCTGGCAGTTAGAGACGGATCGGGCGACCCCGAAGAAGGTCCGCCGTCGAACGCTCAGGAGGTGGGCGTTACCGGCGGTCGGAGGGGTGCTGCTGGTTCTGTCGCTGGCCGCGGTCGTCGGCAGGGGTGAGGAAGGCCGACGGGTTTCGCAGGAGCTGGATCGACTCGAGGAGCGCGAACTGATCCTGTTCGACCAGCTCGCGGGCGAAGAGGCCAGGGTGGATTCGCTGGGGGCTCTCCCGAGAATGGTGGAAGCCGCAGCGCGGATCGGTCTTCGGCGCGCAGGGGACGGGGAGCTGTACCACCTGTCCGACGCGGACGACGAAGGTCGGTCAGGGGTGGGATTAGCGTCCGACATGGCGGACGCGAGCCGGTAAACGGCGCGTGAGGATCGGTACTCGGAGGGTGGCCGGGTGACACGGTTCGGACTACAGATGACCGGGGACAGGATTCGGGAGGCGCTCGACGGGCGCTCCGAACCCGTGTCGCCGGCAACGCATGCCCGGCGGCATCGTGCGCTGACATGGGGATTCACCGTCGTGGCGACCCTCTATGCGGCCCGGCTCGGATACCTGCAGTTCCTGCACGGAGACGAGCTCCGGACGGCCGCGGTGGCGCAGAGCTGGGGCGAGAAAGAGATCCCCGCGCGCCGCGGAGAGATCCTCGACCGGGATGGACAGCCTCTCGTCTCCGATGACACCCGGTACCAGGCGTTCCTCTCCGTTGCCGACCTCGACATCGATCGCTCTGAGGCCGTTGCGGCGATCGAGGACGTGATCGATATCACCGCGGATCGCAGGGAGAGGTTGCTCGCCTCTACCGACGGCTGGGAGCCGATCGCGACGGGGGTCACGGACGAGGAGCGCACGCGCCTCGAGTCGAGCCTTTCGGGCGGTATCGGATTCGATGCCTACCCGGCCCGCCAGTACCCGCGAGGCAGCATCGCCATGCCCCTCATCGGGCGGATCGCTCCCGACGGCGCCGGCCAGAGCGGGCTCGAGCTCGAGCTCGACGAGCACCTGCGCGGACTTCCGGGGCTTCGAAGAATCCGAGTCGACGCGAAGCGCCGGGAGTATCGACCTGGTGACGCGATGCTGAAGGAGCCGCGGCCGGGATACGATGTGGTTCTGACGATCGACGCCGAACTGCAGCGGATCGCCGAGAACGAGCTTGCCCGTGCCCTCGGAGAGACCGAGGCCGTGGGCGGCGACATCCTCATCTACGACCCGCGCAGCGGCGAGATCCTGGCCGCCGCCAGCGAGAAGCAGGGGGCTGCCGGCGGTACCGTGCCCGCGTTCTCGGACGCCTACGAGCCCGGATCGACAGCCAAGCCGTTCCTGCTCGCGGCCCTGCTGAACGAAGGCCTCGTGGATCTCGACGAGGTCGTCGACGTCGAAGGTGGGCAGCTTCGGGACGGCCGACGGGTGATCACCGACGTTCACGGGTTCGATGAGCTCACCGTCCGCGACGTGATCGCTCAGAGCAGTAACGTCGGCGCGGCCAAGCTCGCGGATCGGTTGCGCCCGTCGAAGCAGCACGGGTACCTGCGCGACTTCGGCTTCGGCATGCCTACCCAGATCGAGTACCCGTCCGAGTCGGGCGGCGTGCTCACGCGCGCGTCCGAATGGTCGGGCCTGAGTCCGGCATCGCACGCGATGGGCTACGAGATGGCGACCACCTCGCTTCAGCTCGTCTCGGCGTACGGAGCCCTCGCGAACGGCGGCCGCCTGATGCGTCCCACGTTGATCAAGGAGATCCGCGACCCGGCCGGGAACGTCGTCTGGTCAGCGGAGCCCACGGTTGTGAGGCAGGTCGTTCGTCCGGAGGTCGCGAGGACGGTCAGCGAGGTCCTGGCGAACGTCGTCAGCGAAGGGACCGCGAAGCTGGCCGGGATGGCCCGGCTCTCGGTCGCCGGGAAGACCGGGACCGCGAAGCTGGTCGTCGATGGGGTCTATCCTCCCGGGCGCTACCGCGCATCGTTCGTCGGCTACGCGCCGGCCGACGACCCGCGGGTGGTGATTCTCACCCGCCTCGAGGACCCGCGAGGGGCCTATTACGGTGGAGCGATCGCGGCTCCCACGAGTCAGGCGACCCTCCAGGCCGCGCTCGCCGCCGAGGTGGACGCCGTCGATCGGAGGCTGGTCGCCTCGGACGTCGAGCCGCGTCGCTGGTCCGGTGGGGATCCGACGTCGGACCAGGGGCCCTTCATCTTCGCGGTGGATCTGCCCGGTGAGTCGTGGAGCCCCCCTGGCCTCGATACGAGGGCAGTGGTGGTCCCGAACCTCCGGGGATTGCCTGTCCGCGCGGCGGCGTCGCGACTTCACGATCTCGGGCTCAAGGTCGAGTGGTCCGGGAGCCTTACGGTGAAGTCGCAGGAGCCGTCGCCCGGCATCGAGCTGCGAAAAGGCGAGAAGGTCGTGCTCAGGTAGCCGGCGAGAGGCTTCGGCAGGGGAACATCGGAACAAGTGCTCGGTGCGGGGGATAGCCGTACCGACGGATAGAGAGCCGGGTGCGACGCCGCTCAGGGAGCGGTGGCTCAATCGGCCGACGGTACTTCAGCGCAGGAAGGCGGGACGCCGGACTAAAGGAATCGAGGCCAACGTCAAACGACAGGTGCGGCCGGGGGGTGTGTGGGGATGTGGATGATGACCCGGTTCCAGCCAGGGTACGGCCGTGCCTGTCTTTCTTACGGATTCGGCCGCGGCGGATGACCTCCGTCATGCGGCCGGGTTCGGTTCAGGTGCCTCGATCACGCAGCCGGCCCGGAAGACGCACCGCGTGCCACAACTGACCATCTCAAGCGAACGAGTCGAGCAGAGACTCCTGCACCGCGGCATGCCGCCCCTCCGGGTCGGACAACCGCCCGCGCAATTCTCCGGCTTCGCGTCGGACTCGCGAGCCGTTCACGAAGGCACTCTTTTCGCTGCTGTCCCGGGCACCCGCGTCGATGGTCACGACTTCGTCGCGGCCGCGGCGGAGGCGGGGGCGACGGCGGCCCTGGTCGAGCGCGAACTCGATGTGCCGATCCCTCAATATGTCGTACCGGACGGTCGCCTGGGCGTCGCGCACCTCGCGATGCTGTTCGCCGGAGATCCCGCTGCGGACATGCGTGTGACCGCCGTGACGGGAACGAACGGCAAGTCCACCACGACGTGGCTCGTTCGCTGGCTTCTGGCCGACTCGGCACCCTCGGCCGCGGTCGGGACGCTCGGAGTCGTCGACGCGGAGGGCCGGGTAGGGAAGGGATCCCTGACCACGCCCGACCCGATCGACCTCGCCTGGATGCTCTCGGGGCTCCGCGACGAAGGGGTGGTGAACGTCGCCCTGGAAGCCTCGTCGCACGCCCTCGACCAGCGCCGGATCGACGGGCTGCGCTTCGCCGCCATCGCCTACACGAGCTTCAGTCGCGAGCACCTCGAGTATCACGCCGACCTCACCGCGTATCGCGACGCCAAGGTGCGGCTCACCGAGCTCCTCTCGACCGGCGGTGTGTGCGCGGTGAACGCCGACGAGCCCGAGTGGCGCGACCTGCGACCCGCGGACGCCAGAGTGCTGCGCTACGGGTTCGCGGAAGGATCCGATGTTCGGGCGGTCGACGCCCGGTTCTTCGCGGGTGGTACGGACTTCACCCTGGTGACGCCGGACGGGGAGGCGGACGTCTCGCTACCGTTGCCCGCCGACTTCAACGTGAGCAACGCGCTCGCGGCGGCCGCGGTCGCCTGGGGTCTGGGTCGCGACGTCGCGGAGGTCGCGGAACGCCTCTCCTCGGCTCCTTCCGTTCCCGGGCGGATGGAGGTTCTCCGCCGTTCTCCCACGCTGGTATTTCGAGACTACGCGCACACGCCCGACTCGTACGAGCGGGTTCTCGGAACCCTGAGAGGCCTGGTGCCGGGCCGAGTCGTGGCGGTGTTCGGGTGCGGAGGTGATCGGGACCCCGGCAAACGTCCGATCATGGGAGAGATCGCGACCCGCCTGGCGGATCTGAGCCTGGTCACGACGGACAATCCGCGCTCTGAGGACCCCGGGGAGATCTGCGCCCAGGTCGTGGAGGGAATCGACCCGGGGCGATACGAGATCGTGCTCGATCGTCGCGACGCGATCGCCAGGGCGCTCTCCGAGACGGGCCCGGACGACGCGGTGGTTCTGCTCGGGAAGGGACACGAGACCTACCAGCTCATCGGTGACGAGCGCCTCCCCTTCGACGAGGCTGCGATCGTGGAGGAACTGCTGGTGGGGGCGGGCGCATGACGGCGGCACGCGAGCTGGGCTCCGGGATGATCCGCGAGACCCTCGGCCTCCCGGATGCCGATTCCGAACGAATGTTCGGAGGGGTTTCGATCGACTCGAGGTCGGTGACGCCCGGGGATCTGTTCGTCGCGCTCAGGGGCGAGCGCGTGGATGGGGCGGAGTTTCTCGCGCAGGTCGCCGAGGCCGGGGCGACCGGGGCGATCGTCACCAGCGGTCGCGAGGATCACGACCTGCCGCTGGAGTACTTCGCCGTCGATGACACGGCGGAGGCGCTCACCCGTCTCGCGGCTCGGGTCCGCGCTGACGCGACGGCTCGGGTCGTCGGTGTCACGGGAAGCTCGGGCAAGACGACCGTGAAGGAGATGATCGCCTGCGCCCTGAGCGGCTCACACCGCGTGTTCCGGACGGAGGGCAACCTGAACAGCCAGATCGGCCTCCCGCTCTCGATCCTCAGGACGCCCGTGGACGCGGAGTTTTGGGTGCTCGAGATCGGCGCCAGCGAGCCCGGCGAGATTGGTCGCCTGACCGCGCTGGCCGCTCCCGACGATGTCGTCTTGACCACCGTGGGTGCCGCCCACCTCGAGGCGTTCGGAGACGAAGCCGGCGTGCTGGACGAGAAACTGGACCTGGTGCGAGGCGCCTCACCCGCCGGGACCGTCGTCGTCGGCGAACTTCCGGCCATGCTGCACAAGGCCGCGCGCGAGCTTCGTCCCGACACGCTGGTCGCGGGCCTCGGGGCCGCAGCGGACGTCCGACCCGAGACTTCGGTGGTGGGTGCCGAGGCCGTGTCGTTCGATTTCGAAGGACAGCGGTTCGATGTGCCCGCCGGTGGAGAGCACCATCTGCGGGACGCCCTGATGGCGGTCGCGATCGCGAAGGCTGCCGATGTTCCGATGGCGGCAGCGGCGACCGGCCTCGCGCGCTACGTCCCGCTGGGGCATCGCGGGGCCGTCGTCCGGGTCGGAGACCTGACCGTGCTGGCGGACTGCTACAACGCGAACCCTGAATCATTCGGGGCGGCCATCGCACAGTGCCGCGACCTCTACCCCGGGCGACGGCTCGCCGCGTTCGTCGGTTCGATGCTCGAACTCGGCGACCACGAGGCGGCTGCGCACCGGTCGGTGTTGCAGCAGCTGCGCGCCGCAGGATTCGAGAGCATCGCCGCCACCGGTTTGTTCGCGGGCGTGTCCGAAGCCGGTCCGCTCGTCCAGGTGTCGGAGGACCCGGAGGCGGCCTGGCCGGCGTTCGCCGCCACGCTGCGTGGCGACGAGGTGGTGCTCGTGAAGGCGTCGCGCGGCGCGCGTCTCGAGAGAGTCCTGGGCTGGCTGGAGAATCGATTCGGAGTCGGCAACGCACGTCTGACTGGAGAAACTCGCTGATGCTGTTCCATCTGCTCTTTCCGCTCGCGGACCAGCACATCCTGTTCAATGTCTTCCAGTACATCTCGTTCCGCGCGGCCGGGGCGATGGTCACGGCGCTGCTGACCGCGTTTCTCGTCGGCCCTCGCGTGATCGGGTGGCTGCAGACGAGGGGCTGGGGACAGGTCGTGCGGGCGGAGGGGCCGTCGACCCACCTCAAGAAGGCGGGTACTCCGACGATGGGTGGGCTGATCATCCTCGCGGCCGTCGTTCTGCCGACCGTCCTGTGGGCGCGGTTCGACCGACCCTTCGTCTGGATCGCATTGGGTGTCACCGCGTGGATGGGCGCGATCGGGTTCATGGACGACTACCTCAAGATCGTCCGACACGAATCACGCGGTCTGATCGCCCGGTACAAGTTGATCTGGCAGTTCATCCTGGGTCTGGCTCTCGGCGGGCTCCTTCTCGCGATGCCGCTCTCGGAGTACGGCGCGACACAGACGATGCTGCCGTTCTTCAAGGACTGGAGCGTGGTGATCGTTCCGGCCCTCTTCCCCCTGTTCGTCGCGATCGTCGTCGCTGGAAGCGCGAACACCGTGAACCTGACCGATGGGCTCGACGGCCTGGCGACCGGGTTGAGCGCCATCGCCGCGATCACGTTCGGTTTGTTCGCGTACGCCGTGGGTCGGATCGACACGTCGGCGTATCTGGGGGTCTTCTACCTTCCGGGCGCGGGTGAGCTGGCGATCTTCTGCGCGGCCCTGGCGGGTGCCGCGATCGGGTTCCTGTGGTTCAACGCTCCGCCTGCCCAGGTCTTCATGGGTGACACCGGGTCGCTGGCGCTCGGCGGCGCGATCGGCGCGGTCGCGGTGCTCCTCAAGTCCGAGTTCCTGCTCGTGATCGTCGGCGGCGTGTTCGTCCTCGAGGGGCTGTCGGTGATCATTCAGACAGGCTGGTTCCGCTACACGAAGAAACGGACGGGGACGGGACGACGCGTGTTCCGGATGGCACCGCTCCACCACCACTTCGAGAAGCTGGGATGGCCGGAGACCCGGGTCGTGGTTCGGTTCTGGATCCTCGGAATCATCTTCGCGCTGGTCAGCCTGGCCACGCTGAAGGTGCGCTGATGCCCCTCTTCGAACGGGGAGATCCCGTCGCGGTTCTCGGGCTCGGAGCCTCCGGGCTCGCCGCTGCCCGGCTCGCGCACTCCCTCGGGGGCGACGTGTACGCGAGCGACTTCGGGTCCGGATCAGGTCAGGGGCAGGCGGCCGAGTCTCTGTGCGCCGAAGGGATACGCGCCGAGGCGGGCGGGCACGACATGGATCGGATCCTGTCTTCCGCCGTGGTCATCACGAGTCCCGGCATCGACCCTCGCACCGACGTCCGGAGCGCGGTCTCGGATGCGGGCCTGCGCACGGTAGCCGAGATCGAACTCGCGTTTCGGAGCCTTCGCTCCAGGGTGATCGGTATCACCGGCACCAACGGAAAGACCACCGCGACCGCGCTGTGCGGACACCTGCTCGAGACGGGCGGCGTCTCCGCGGTGACGGCCGGAAACATCGGTCGGCCGCTCTCCGACGTCGCGATGATGGCCGACCAGCCCGACTGGGCGGTCGTCGAGCTGAGCTCGTTCCAACTGGCCGATCTGGAAACCTTCGCCCCGGCGATCGGGGTGCTGCTCAACCTCGCTCCCGACCACCTGGATCGATACGCGAGTCTGGAGAAGTACTACGCCGACAAGGCGTGCCTCTTCGCGAACGCGACAGACGACAGCGCCTGGGTACTCAACGGAGACGACCCGGCGGTGATGGACCTCGCGCGCGGGGTCCCGGGCTCACACTACCTGAGTTCGCTCGACGCGCCCGAAGGCGACGGTTCGTTCGTCGACGACGGCTGGCTGGCGCAGCGCGTCGGTGGCGTCACGACGCGGTGGATGCGCACCGAGGACCTGCCGCTCCCCGGTCGTCACAACTGGATGAACGCGCTCATGGCCGGGCTCGCCGCCTCACTGGCTGGCTGCCAACCGGAGGCGGTAGGGCGGGGGCTCGGTGGTTTTCGCGGGCTTCCCCACCGGCTCGTGCCGGTCCGTGAGGTCGACGGCGTGCTGTGGGTGAACGACTCGAAGGCGACGAACATCTCGGCCACGCGAGTCGCGCTGGCGGCGTACGATCGACCGCTCGTCGTGATGCTCGGAGGCCGGCACAAGGGTGAACCGTACACGTCGCTGCTGCCCGGCGTGGGTGAGGCTCGGGCCGTCGTGGCCTACGGCGAGAGCGCTCCGATCATCCAGCGCGAGCTCGGCCCTTCCGTGGACGTGCATCTGGCGAACGGGCTCGAAGACGCGGTGCGCAGGGCGCGGAAGCAAGCGAGATCGGGTGACGTGGTGCTCTTCTCTCCGGCCTGTTCGAGCTACGACATGTTCCCGAGCTACGCGGTGCGAGGAGACACGTTCGAACGACTGGTCGCGGCGCTCGACACGGAGGACGACTCATGACCCAGGCGACGCTCGACTGGGGGCTCGCTCCCGTTCAGACCTCGACCGGTTCGCCCGCGTGGGTGCGACGGGCGCTCCTGTCGCTCACCGGCGGCCTCGTTCTGGTCGGACTGCTGTCCGTCTATTCGGCGAGTTCGTTCGCGGCCCAGCAGGCCGGCCTGCCGGCCAGCTATTTCGTGGTGAACCAGCTCGCCCGGGCCGCGGCCGGCGCCGTCGTCCTGTTCATCGCGTCGTTCGTCGACTATCGCATCTACCGGAAGCTCGCCTGGCCCATACTCGGTTCCGTGGCGCTCCTGCTGATTCTCGTTGTGCTGCCCTGGACCACGGAGATCGCGCCGGTGCGGAACGGCGCCCGCAGGTGGATCACACTCGGGCCGGTCACCTTCCAGCCGAGCGAGATCGCCAAGGTCGCCATCGTCATCTGGGTCGCGGCTCTGGCGGAGCGGAAGCAGGACAGACTGCCCTCCTTCCGCGACGGCCTTCTTCCGTTTCTCATCGTTCTCGGGCCGTTGATCGGGCTCATCCTGATCGAGCCGCATCTGTCGGCCACTCTCATCACGTCGGCCCTCGCGGCGACGGTCCTGTTCGCCGCGGGCGCGCGCTTTCGCCACTTCGCGATGCTCGCCGCGCCGGCCATCCCGCTCCTGTGGTTCTCGATCCGCAGCAACAGCTACCAGTTGAAGCGGATCATGGCGTTCCTGAATCCCGAGGCGGACCTCACAGGGGTCGGGTATCAGCTTCAGCAGGCGCGCATCGCGATCGGCTCGGGCGGGGCGATCGGGGTCGGGTTCGGCGAGAGCACTCAGAAGCTCCAGTACCTTCCAGAGCCGCAGAACGACTTCATCTTCCCGATCATCGCGGAGGAGTGGGGGTTCATCGGCGCGACCATCCTGTTGGGGGCGTTCCTCTTCTGGACCCTCCTCGGGTTTCGCATCGCCTCGTCGGCCCCCGATCTGTTCGGGCGTCTGCTCGCCATCGGGCTGACCGGGATCGTCGCCCTCGGCGCGTTCCTCCACATGGGGATCACCATGGGTGTGCTTCCGACGACCGGCGTGAGTCTGCCCTTCATCAGCGCGGGCGGGACGGGGATCGTCGTAGCCCTCGGGGTGACGGGAGTTCTCCTGAACATCGCGTCGAAGCGCAGCGCCTGACGTGGCGGGCGCGCGGATTCTGTTCACGGGCGGCGGTACGGGAGGTCATCTGTACCCTGCCCTGAACATCGCCGCGGCGATCCATGGGCTCGACCCGTCGGCCGAGTGTTACTTCGTGGGCAGTCGACGGGGGATCGAATCCACCGTTCTGCCGGACGCCGGGTACCCACACCGCCTCCTCCCCCTCGAGCCGATACGGCGTGCGAAGCCGTGGCGGAATTGGCGGCTGCTCGCGACCGCTCCGTCCGTCATCTCCGGCGTGTCCTCCGTCTTCCGGTCCTTTCGCCCGCACGTCGTCGTCGGAACCGGGGGGTACGTGTCGGGCGCGGCTCTCGCGTGGGGGCGGCTGACGGGCGTGCCGATCGTGCTGCAGGAGCAGAACGCCGAGCCGGGCTTCGTGACGAGACTCATGGCGAAGAGTGCGAGGCAGATCCACCTCGGATATCCGGAGGCCCGGCCACGTCTCTCCGTCGGTCCGGGCACGCGGATCCACGACACGGGGAACCCGGTCGCCGCCACGCGTGACGGTGACACGTATCGATGGCCTGCCGGCCGCGTCCTGCTCGTCGTTGGTGGGAGCCAGGGTGCGCTCGGGGTCAACGAGGCCCTGCTGGGCGATCTGGAGACGGTGGAGCCGGCCGCCTGGCCCGACGACCTGACCGTTGTCTGGATCGCGGGACGCGCGCATGCGGAGTCGCTGGAGCAGCGCGTGGCCGGGCTGCGCGTGGCGGACCGGATTCGCGTCGAGCCCTTCATCGCCGGTCTCGGCCGCCAGCTAGGGCATGTCGACCTCGCGCTCAGCCGTTCGGGGGCCATGCTGGTCGCCGAGTTGTGTGCCGCGTGCGTGCCGTCGGTTCTCGTTCCCCTGCCGACGGCCGCCGCCGATCATCAGACGATCAACGCCACCGCGCTCTCGGATGCGGGAGCCGCCGTGGTGCGACCGCAGGGCGAACTTCGGAGCGGGGATCTCTGGGCGACCTGTCTCGGCCTCATCCAGGACACCGAAGCGCTCGCGGCCATGGGCGAGGCGGCCCGCACACGGGCTCGTCCGCACGCCGCGGAGGAGATCGCGGCTGCGGTTCTCGAACTCGCAGGGGAGGCGACGTGACGCTCCGGCTGGCCACACGCGCGGACCTTCCTCCCGAGGGCGGGCACGTTCACCTCGTCGGCGTGGGTGGGGCCGGGATGCGGGGGCTCGCGCTTCTCTACGACCACCTCGGGTACGAGGTCAGCGGCTGCGACCGGTCGGCGGGCGATGTCGCCGATCTGACCGACCGGGGCATTCGCTTCCTGGGGGATCACGATCCCTCCCACGTCGAAGCCGCCGATCTCGTCATTCGGAGCTCGGCCGTGCCGGAAGACGCCCCCGAAATGCGGGCGGCAGGGGCGCGCGGCGTCCCCGTGCTGCGTCGCGCACGAGCCCTGGGCGCGGCTCTGAACGGTGCCCCCCTCGCGGGGATCGCGGGAACGCACGGCAAGACCACGATTACCGCGATGACGGGGTACGCCTGCGAGGAGGCGGGGCTCGATCCGACCGTGATGGTCGGGGGGCATGTCGGGGTGTGGGGTGGCTATGCCCGGTTGGGCGACGGGCCCGCGATCGTCGAGGCGGACGAATACGATCGCTCGTTTCTGGAACTCGACCCCACGGTCGCGCTGGTCAGCTCGCTCGAGGCGGAGCACCTCGATATCTACGGTGACTTCGACGGCGTGCGTGCGGCGTTCAGGGACTTCGCGAGTCGGGCCGGCGGTGGCCCGGGCCTCCTGTACTGCGCCGACGATGAGGGCGCGCGCGCCCTCGGCGAGTCGATGGTCGGCGCCCGGTCGTACGGCTTCGCCGAAGCTTCTGACTACCGCCTCCTCCCCACCGACTCGCACGAGCGCTGGCACCTCGTCTGGGCGGAGGGCGAGATAGACATGGCTCTGAGGGTGCCGGGCCGTCACAACGCGCAGAACGCGGCGGGTGCGTTCGCCGTGGCCCGAACGCTGGGTGGGGATCCGGCGGGAATCGTCGCCGGTGTGGCGCGATTCCCGGGTGTCGGGCGGCGCCTGGAAATCCTGGGGACGTGGGGCGAGGTGACGCTGGTAGACGATTATGCCCACCACCCGACGGAGGTGGCCGCGTCGATCGAGGCCCTGCGGGCCGCATACCCCTCGGCGACGTTGAACGCGGTCTTTCAACCGCATCTCTTTACTCGCACCCGGGACTTCGCGGACGACTTCGCCGCGGCCCTGGGCGGGGCGGACCACGCGTTCGTGCTGCCGATCTATCCTGCGCGCGAGAAGCCGATCGAAGGGGTCACGTCCGATCTGATCACGGCGACGGGTCGTGCGGAGCCAATCGATCGCGAGGGGGCGCTCGAGCTCGCTCGACAGGCCGCGGGGCTGGGCCGTCGCATTGTCATCGCTTTCATGGGGGCGGGTGACGTCACCGGGATCGCGAGGGAGGCCGCCGCGCATGCCGAATCGGGTCGGGGTCGCGAGTGACCTCCCGGGTGGAGTGGCGATCGAACGTTCCGCTCGCCGGGCTCGCCCGCTACCGCATCGGAGGTCCGGCCGCCCGGCTGGGCATGGCGGATGACGTGGAGGGCGTCGTGTCGGCGATCCGGGAGATGGAGGGGCGCCCACACCTCGTTCTGGGGACCGGCGCGAACGTCCTGATCGCCGACGCCGGGGTCGCCGAATCCGTGCTGCTGCTCGGCCCGGGCCTGGACTACATGAAGGTCGAGGAAGGGGCGATCGAGGCCGGAGGAGCGGCGCGCCTGCCGGCCCTCGCGAACGCCGCGCGGAAGGGTGCGCGAGTGGGATTCCGCTTCCTCGAAGCGGTCCCCGGGACCGTCGGTGGCGGCCTCCGGATGAACGCCGGTTCCCGGGACGAATGGATCTGGCACAGGGTCGAGTGGGCCGAGGCCGTCTCGGATTCCGGTGAAGTCGTCCGGATCGGCCCGAACGACGCGGGTTTCGGGTATCGTCGGATCGAGATTCCCGAGTCGTGGGTGTTCGTCGGCGCCCGCTTTCATGCGAGGCCCGGAGACCCTATGCTGGTGGAGGAGGCGCATTTACGCTTCAGAAGTCGTAAAGTAGGAGACCAGGTATACGAGCTCCCGTCCGTGGGCTCGACCTGGAAGAACCCGGGGGGCCTGCACGGGTCGGCGTGGGAGATCGTCGACCAGGTGGGTATGAGGGGCGCGCGACGCGGCGATGCGCAAATTGCCGAACGCCACGCGAACTTCATCGTGAATCTTGGGGAGGCGAGGGCGGTGGACGTGGTGGAGTTGATGATCGAGACCCGGAAGCGGGCCCATGAGCAACTCGGGATCCTGTTGGAGCCCGAGATCCGGCTCTGGGGCTTCACCTCCGATCAGCTCGAACTCGTGGGGGCCTCGTGAGCGGCGGCTGGATTCCTTCCGGCCTCACCCGTCGCGGGCGACGTCGGCTCTTCGTCATCGCCACAGCCGGTGTCATGGGTCTCGGCGTACCCCAGTGGATGCCGCGGCTCCTCTCGACGCTCCCCGCGTTCCAGGTCGAGCACGTGAAGATCCTCGGGACCCGTCACGTCGCTCCGGACGAGATCAACCACCTCCTCGCGCTCGAGGCTGACGCTTCGGTGTGGGATTCCGTGGACCCCCTCGAGCGACGCGTCCGCGAGCACCCGATGATCCGGGAAGCGACGGTCCGGCGCGAAGGCCTCAACGCCCTCTCCGTGATCGTGGTCGAGAAGCGCCCGGTCGCGCTGGTCGCCACTCCGGAACTCAAGGCCGTGAACGGAGGCGGCGTCGTGCTCCCGGTGGAACCGTTCATGGCGGGGCTCAACCTCCCGATCATCAGCGGCGTCACCGAGGTCGAGGACGACGTCGTGCTGGAACCGGCCGTGCGCGAGATGGCCGGCGTCCTGGATCAACTGGTCCGCGTCGATCCCGGCTTCGTGTCGGTGGTGTCGGAGATCGGTCCCGCGACCGGCGGTGGATACGGCTTCACGATGCTGCCCGCAGCCGATGCCGAGGTCGTGCTGCTCCCGTCGAAAGGGCCCGTGCGAGCCCTACAGCGCGTGGCGCTGGCCCTCGGTCGGACCGAGGCGGCACGCGTCGCGCGAGCGGACGCGCGGTACTCACGACAGGTGGTCCTCACGCCGATGGACGGTAGATGATCAGCGGTACGGGGGTCCTGGCCGGGATCGATATCGGCTCGACGAAGACCTGCGCGGTGGTGGCGGAGAGTCGTCCGGGCCGGGAACCGGGAGAGCCGCTCGAGCTGCTCGGGGTCGGAGTGAGCCGCGCCGGCGGGATGAACGGCCCCGCGATCACGAACCTCGAAGCGGCGACGCGGTCCATCCGGGAGGCGGTCCAGGAAGCCGAGCGCATGGCCGGGCGAGAGGTCGATGGCGTCTATATTTCCGTTCCGAGCACGTACATCCGGACGTCCCGCTCGCGCGGAGTCGTCGCGGTGTCTGGCGCGGAGATCACGCCGGCACACGTCCGACGGGTGCAGGAGGTCGGGCAGGCGGTGCCGATCCCGCCCGACCGACAGCTGATCCACGCGATCTGTCAGGAGTACTCGGTCGACGGACGGGGCGGCATACAGGACCCCGTCGGGATGGTCGCGACCCGGCTCGAAGCAGACGTCTGCGTCGTGACCGCCGAGTCCGCAGTGTGCCGCGACCTCGCGAAGGTCGTCGATCGGGCGGGGTACCGCGCGGGCGAATTCGTGATCGCGCCGCTGGCCTCGGGGCTCTCCCTGCTGGATGACGGCGATCGGGACGCCGGCGTCGCGCTTATCGAGATCGGTGGGGCAGCCACCGATGTTCTCGTCTATGGCGGCAAACGTCTGCTTCACGTAGCGACGATGCCGTGGGGCGGGGCGGCGGTGACCCGTGACGTGGCGCGCGGACTCGGGGTCCCGGAGGAAGAGGCCGGGCGGCTCAAGGAGAGCCACGGCTCGGCGCGCCGCAGCTCGGTGGATCCGGAGGAACAGCTCGAAGTGTCGGGACCATCGACGGGGGCGGGGAGACGCGTCTCACGCGAGCTCCTGGCACACATCATCGAGCAGCGGCTGGACGAGATTCTCGGACTGGTCTACGAGGAGCTGGATGAGGCGGGCGTGAGGGACCGGCTCGGTGCCGGGATCGTTCTCGCCGGGGGCGGCGTCTGCACTCCGCAGACGGTCGAGCTCGCTCGGTCCGTCTTCAATCTCCCCGTCAGGCTCGGGGTGCCCGGTGCGGGTCTGGCCGGGGCGACGAACGCGGTCGCATCACCGGTGTTCGCCACCGGGGTGGGCCTCGCGATGTACGGCAGCATGCAGCGCAGTAGTGGCGGTATTGCGGGTGCGACCCGCGCGATTGCGCGGGTTGGTGGGTGGATTCGCGATTTCTTCTAGGGCGGTGAACGGGACCGGGGGAGCGGAGGAGCAAATGGTCTTCGAGTTCGACGACAACCTCGCGCGCAACGCGCGGATGAAAGTCGTGGGGGTGGGTGGTGCCGGCGGCAACGCGGTGAACCGGATGATCGACGAGCAGCTGGAGGGCGTCGAGTTCATCGCGGTGAATACCGATTCGCAGGCCCTCAAGCAGTCCGAGTCGCACATCAAGATTCAGATCGGAAAGCGACTCACGAGAGGTCTCGGGGCGGGCGCGCGGCCGGAGATCGGCCGGCAGGCGATCGCCGAGACCGAGGATGAGGTCCGGAAGTCTCTCGAAGGGGCAGACCTGGTGTTCGTGACCGCGGGCATGGGTGGCGGGACCGGGACCGGATCGGCTCCGGTGATCGGCCGCATCGCGCGCGAGATGGGCGCGCTCTGCATCGCGATCGTGACCCGGCCGTTTCACTTCGAGGGGAAGAAGCGCATGCGGCACGCGGAGATGGGTCTGCGAGAGCTTCGCCGCGCCGTCGACACGATGATCGTCGTGCCCAACGAGCGGCTCCTCGCCGTCGTCGGGAAGGACACGACGTTCAGGGAGGCCCTCAAGAAGGCCGACGAGGTGCTGCTGCATGCGACGCAGGGGATCTCGGACCTGATCAGCGTCACGGGCGAGGTCAACGTCGACTTCGCGGACGTGCGCACGGTCATGTCGAATCGGGGGGCGGCACTCATGGGAACGGGCAGGGCGAGCGGGGACGAGCGGGCGGTCGACGCGGCCCAGCAGGCCATTTGCTCTCCCCTCCTCGACAACGTATCCATCAACGGCGCCACCGGCGTACTCGTGAATATCACGGGTGGCCCGGACCTCACGATCGATGAGGTTACCACGGTCAACTCGATCATCCAGGAAGCTGCGGGCGAGGACGGCGAGATGATCTTCGGCGTCGTTCACGACCAGCAACTCGAGGGATCGCTCCGCGTCACGGTGATCGCCACTGGATTCGGCGAGCCGGTCGAGGAGGACGAACCGCTTCCGGTCCAGACCGAGACGATCACCGAGATCCGCTCGGATCCGATCGTGATCGGATCGCGGTACGAAGGCCCTCAGCTGGTCGAGGAACCTGGCGTGGAGCCGCCGGTAGTGGAGATGCCGGCCGCGACGACGAACGACGAGCCGTGGACCGATCCGGCGGAGGCCTTCGAGGATCTCGAGATCCCGACCTTCATCCGGCGACAGATGGACTGATCGCGAGCCGTCAGACGAGGCACGCGAGATGAACGGGTGGTCTGGTTGGAGCTGCTACGCGACAGGAGAGTGGGATCGGCCCTCGCGGTCGGTCTGATCGGTTCGGGTCTCGCCTGGGTATTCCTCCGCTCTTCAGGGGGACCTGAGCCGATCAAGCTGGTGGAGGTACCCACCCCTCCGCCGCCGATCGAAGTCGTCGAAAGCCTTCAGCGTGGCCAGACCCTCGGTCAGGTCCTCGAGAACCACGGGATCGTCGGCAACGCGTTCGTCGATCTCGTCGGCGTCATCAGCGAGTACGAGAGTCCCAGACGTCTGCGGCCGGGCACAGAGATCACGTTCGCGATGCGGCCCGATGATTCGCTGAGCCGGATCAGCCTGAAGCTAGACCGCGATCGAACGCTACATCTGCTGGCCGGCGAGGGTGTGGATGCATCCTGGGGCGCACGGCTGGATTCGGTTCGAATCCGGCGGGATACGATTGTCGTGGCCGGCGTTGCGGGAGCCACCGGGCTCTACGAGGTCCCCATGCTGGGCGACGGGGCGGACTTCACGTATGCCCAGAAGGATGTTCTGCTCGGTCAGCTCGCACAGATCTATGCGTGGCAGATCGACTTCTGGCGTGATCTCCGGCAGGGTGACGCGTACCGCTTCGTCGCGGCGCGCGAGGTTCGGCCGGATGGCACGTTCCGGGTAGCGCGCATTCTCGCCGCCGAGTTCAGCAACCGGGGCCGTCTCCTCACTGCCGTTCGCTTCCAGCCCGACGAGTCCCAGCCCATCGAGTTCTATGACGAGGAGGGCGAGGCGCTCCGTGGCCAGTTCCTTCTCGCGCCGCTCGACGTGGCACGTGTCACGAGTGGTTTCAGCATGCGACGATTCCACCCGGTGCTGCGCCGAAACCGGCCCCATCTGGGGATCGACTACGGCGCTTCTCGAGGCACACCGGTGTTCGCGACCGGTGGCGGCGTCGTCACCCGCGCCGGGGCCTGGGGCGGCTACGGGACGGCGATCGAGGTCAGACACGCGAACAATCTGAGGACGCGATACGCCCACCTGAGCGGGATCGCTCGCGGTGTGCGTTCGGGGGTCCGGGTCCAGCAGGGGCAGGTGATCGGCTACGTCGGGTCGAGCGGCCTCGCGACGGGTTCCCATCTGCACTACGAGTTTCTCCGCAACGGAAGCCACGTGAACCCGGCCCGGATGCAGTTCCCGCGGGCCGAGCCGGTGGCCAACCAACACCGCGAGCTGTTCATGGCGCAGAGCGCGTATGCGCTCTCGCTGCTCCAGCGCCTCGAGATGCCGGTCGCCTCGGGCACGGCGAGGACGCAGGACTGACCCGCCGCCGAATCCCGTGAATCCGCTACTCTGGTCCGTCGCCGCGCTCGCCGCGATCGGCCTCGTCGCGTGGGCCTACGGCGCGCGCGAGGAGCGGGTGCCGGGTCGCTTCGGGCCCGCGGCCCTTCGCACCGCGGCGCTGTTTCTCATGCTCGCGGGTCTGGTGCTCCCGGCGCTGCGCGGACGTGTCATCGGGAGCCCCCAGCGTGTTGTCCTTTTGGACGCCTCGGCGAGCATGCAGCTCCCCGTTCGGGCTGGAGGCTCCGCCTCCACCAGGCTCGACTCGGCCCTGTCGGAGGTGTCTCGACTGGGCCCTGATCGCCTTTACACCTTCGGGGACGCCGTCGTCGGCGTCCCCGTTGGCGATCTCGATTCGGTCACTTCACGGGGGCGTCGATCGCGAGTACGACCCGCCCTGGAGGCCGCGCGCCTCGGCGGTGCCGACAGCGTGTGGATCGTGTCGGACGGACACTGGACGGATCGGGTGGAAGCCCTCGACGTCGCTCGTGGTCTGGGGCTCGGGGTGCGCGAGATCCGGGTGGTGGACGAGACACCGCGCGCGGGCATCGCGGCTGTTCGATCTCCGCAGCGAGCGCGCGCGGGTGATACCGTCCGGGTCGCGGTGGAGATCAGGGCCGCCGGTGTGGCGTCGGACGACAGCGTGACGGTCGACCTCGAGCTGGACGGCACACGACTCGCCCGGAGCCGGGTCGCCAGACCGACGGCGGGACGCGCGCTCGTCACCGAGCTCGAGTTCGTTCCCCTGGACCCGGGCGAACCGTCCGCGTGGCGTCGATACGAGGTCGCCCTTGGGGAGGGGGCGGATCCGCTCGGGGTCTCGGATCGGATCCCGACCTGGATCGAGATCTCCGAGTCTGCCACGGGCGCTGTCCTCGTGTCGCTCGCGCCCGACTGGGAGGCGCGTTTCCTCGTGCCGTCTCTTGAGCGGCTGGTCCTCGGGGGAGCCCGTGGCTTTCTGCAGCTGGCGGACGGCCGCTTCATCGACATGGCAGCGAACCCACGCGTCGTCGGCGAGGACGCCGTCCGGGCTGCGCTGTCCGGGGCGAGGTTGCTCGTCGCCCAGGGGGATCCGGCGACGTTCCCGGGGTGGCTCTCCTCGGCCCTCGAGTCGCACCCCCGGGTCCTCGTCCTTCCGCGGGCCCCCGGCGACGTTCCCGGAACGGGCGTCCGGCTGACCGGTCCCGTCCCGGGGGAGTGGTACGCCTCCGGTCCGATTCCCCCGAGTCCCGCGGCGGCGCTGCTGACCGGGGTCGAGCTCGATCCGCTCCCGCCTGTGACCGAGCTCTACGCGGTGGACGAGCCGGGCGCATGGGCGGTTCTCAACGCGAGCCGCAACCGGCGGGGAGAGGGGCGGCCGCTTATGATCGCCGCGGAGCGCGGGTCGGCCCGCTGGGCGGTGGCTGCCGGGGCGGATTGGTGGAGGTGGGCGGCTCGAGGCGGGTCGGCAAGGCGGGTGTACGACGGGGTCTTCGCCGGCGTCGTCGGGTGGCTCGTCGAGGACGCCACGTCCGAGCTCGCGGCGCTAGTGGCGGTACCCGGCCCGGACCGGCCGTTCGAGTGGCGTGTCCGGCCCGGCGCGACGGATATGCGAATCAGGATCGAAGACGAGGACGGGACCGCCGTCTTCGAGCAGACGTGGCCGACGCCCGATGAGCGGGTAGGGGCTTCCGGGCTCCCTCCGGGGCGGTATCGGATGGAGATCGAGGCCACGGGCCCCGACGGCCCGTTCAACTTCGAGCGGCCGCTGGAAATCGTCCCCGACCCGCTCGAGCTGCTGCCGGCGGCAACGGCGGCCCCCGCGGCGATCGAACCCGTCGTACAGACGCGTCCAGCGATCGAGGGACGCACGCCCCGGCCCGTGTGGCCCTTCGTCCTCGCCGTGATCCTGCTCTGTATCGAGTGGGTCTGGAGACACCGGATCGGTCTGAGATGAGCGACTTCAAGTTCGAAAGAAAGCGTTCGCTGTGGCGCAGGATCGTTGATTTCGCGCTCACCGACGTGAACACGATCGTCGAGGGAGGCATCGACGAAGAGTCGATCGAGCGTCTCGAGCGCGTTCTCCTAGAGGCAGACTTCGGTGTGGAGACGGCGATGGATCTCGTCGCGGTTCTCGAACGGGAGAGCGAGCGAGGTCGTGTGACCTCGGCGTCGGCGCTCAGGACGCTCCTGGCCGAGGAGATCGGCGCGATTCTCCGGACCCCCGGGACGGAGCTTCCGGGCACGGAGGCGGGCGAACTCGCGCGCGGTGACGGTCTGGGAGTGATCCTCGTTCTCGGCGTTAACGGCGTCGGGAAGACGACCTCGGTGGCGAAGCTCGCGCACCGGTTGTCCGCACGGGGCGACTCGGTTCTGCTGGCCGCGGCGGACACGTTCAGGGCCGGGGCGCAGGAGCAGCTCTCGGAGTGGGCGACGCGCATGGGGATCGAGTTCGTCGGTGGCGGCCCCGGCGCCGATCCGGCCGCGGTCGCGTTCGATGCGGTGGAGGCGGCACTGGCACGGGGCATGGATTGGGTGATCATCGACACGGCGGGTCGGCTGCACACGCAGACCGATCTCATGGCCGAGCTCGTGAAGATCGACCGCGTCGTCTCGCGGAAGGTCGACGGGGCTCCGCACGAACGGTTGCTTGTCGTCGACGCGACGTCGGGCCAGAACGTCCTGAACCAGGCGCGGCAGTTCGGGTCGACGCTCGCGCTGAGCGGTCTCGTGCTCGCCAAGTTCGACAGCACGGCGAGAGCCGGTACGGCCGTCGCGGTCGCGCGAGAGCTGTCCGTCCCCGTACGGTTCCTGGGGACCGGCGAGCGCCTCGAGGACCTGGAGCCGTTCACGCCGGACGAGTACGTGGAGAAACTGCTGGGGCCGACCGGGGAGTGACGTGCCGCGACGATCGCTGCTTTCAGGACCCGTACAGTACCTGAAGGGCGTCGGGCCGCGCCGGGCCGAGCGCCTCGCGCAGATGAACATCCAGACCGGCCGGGACCTCCTGTATCACCTGCCGCATCGCTACGAGGACGCGACGACCGTGGACACGATTTCGTCGCTGGGACCCGGCGACGACGCGACGGTAATCGGTACCGTCGTGTCGAAGGGCGTGATTCCCACTCGACGGCGGCTGCGCGTCTTCCGCGTCGTTCTTCGCGACGACACGGGACAGATCGAATGCTCGTGGCCGGGACAGCCGTGGCTCGATCGTACGATCGCGCGCGGCGACCGGCTGCTCGTCTCCGGTCCCGTCCGGTTCTTTCACGGACGCCAGATACAGCCCAGGGAGCACACGGTGCTCTCCAGGGAAGGGGAGACGGAGGACGCGGGCGACCCGCGGGCCGCGTCCGCGGACGGGCAGGTCTTCCCCGTCTATCCCGCCACCGAGGGTCTGACGCACCGCCAGGTCCGCGGCATCGTCGATGAGAACCTCGACGCGCTCATCACGGATCTGGCGGAGCGGGACTCGCTCCCCGAGTCGTGGCGTGACGAACTGACGCTACCGGATCTCGCCGGGGCGCTCGAGACGCTTCACCGTCCCCCGTCGCTGGATGCCATCGAGCCCGCCCGGCGGCGGCTGGCGTTCGAGGAGTTGTTCTATCTGCAACTCCTTCACGCGCGCGCCCGAGCGCGGCTGCGACGGGACGTGGAGGGCATCGCATTCGTCGCGGCGGATGAGTTGACGCGCGGTCTGCTGGACGCGTTGCCCTTCGAGCTGACCGGCGCTCAGTCTCGGGTGTGTCATGGCTCCGACCGAGCTGCTCGCCGAGCAGCACATGCGCACGCTCACCGACCTCCTGGAACCGCTGGGTCCGAAGCCCGTGCTGCTCACGGGGTCGGTCACGGGCAAGGCCAGGCAGTACGCGCTGCAGCGTATCGAGTCGGGGGAGGCGGCCATCGTCGTCGGAACGCATGCCTTGATCCAGGATACCGTCGAGTTTCATTCGCTCGGGATCGCGATCGTCGACGAGCAGCACCGCTTCGGAGTCGAGCAACGACGTCGCCTGCGCGAGATGGGAGGATGCGCCGATGCGCTCGTCATGTCGGCGACGCCGATCCCGCGCAGCCTGGCGCTCGTCCTGTACGGCGATCTCGACCTGTCGGTGATCGACGAGATGCCCCCCGGCAGAAAGCCGGTGGTGACCGGGGTGCGGGGGCCCGACAGCCGCGAGGCCGCGTTCGATTTCCTTCGAAGTCAGCTCGAAGAAGGGCGGCAGGCCTACGTGGTCTACCCGATCATCGAAGAGTCGGAAGTCCTCGAGGTGCGGGCCGCGACATCGATGCACGAGCAGCTGTCGAAGAGGTTCGCGGACTTCGAGGTCGGACTGCTCCACGGCCGACTGAAGAGTGCCGAGAAGGATGAAGTCATGCGACGGTTTCTCGCTGGCGACGTGTCAGTACTCGTCGCCACGACCGTGATCGAGGTCGGCATCGACGTCCCGAACGCCACGGTCATGTTCATCGAGGACGCCGAGCGCTTCGGACTCGCGCAGCTTCACCAGCTGCGGGGCCGCGTGGGACGAGGGGCCGATCAGAGCTACTGCGTCGCGTTCCAGTCGGGCAATGCGCCGTCCGAGCGATTGTCCGCCTTCGCCTCCACGAACGACGGTTTCAGACTGGCCGAGGAGGATCTGCGGATCCGGGGACAGGGGGACCTGTTCGGAAAGGACCAGTCAGGGATCGCCACACTGCGTTTCGCGGATCTGGAGCGGGACCGCCGGCTGCTCGACGAGGCCCGGAACCGGGCGCGACGGATCGTGGCGGATGACCCGGAGCTGTCCGGGAGCGAGCACGCCGAGATCCGACGGGAGCTCGAGGAACGGTATGCGGGCCGCGAGGCCCTGTACCAGATCGGCTGAGGGGCACGACGATGGGGCGACTGAACCGGCGCAATGAGGGCCGCGCCGCTATCCTGGCGGCTCTCGGCATCGCCGCGATGGCGTCCTGCCAGCGTGCGGACATGTCGCCGGGTCGGGTCGAGTCTACCCGGGTGCGGCCAGTGGTCGTCATAGACGGGCGCTTCGATGAGTGGGGCGCCGCGCGGTCGACGCAGTTCCCGGCGGGCGGATCGGTGGCATCGGTGTCCTCCCTGAGCGACAGCACCGCTGTCTACGTCGCGCTCGCGCTCCGTGAGTCGACGAACCTGCAGGGAAGTGCATCGCCGCTCCTGCTCGTGTTCGATGCGGATGACGATCCGGCTACGGGTGTGGCCGCTTTCGGCGTGCCCGGTGCGGATCTGGTGATCAGTTTCACCGCGCTCACCGAGGAAGGCACGGCGCAGGGTGTCGTGTCGTGGGTGCCCGACCCGGATGATCCGGAGCGGGTGACTGCCCCCTCGCGGCCCTTCGTCCCCGCCGATCTGGGTCTGTGGTTCGAGCCCCTTCACGCGACGGATCGGATCGAGTTGCGGCTCGCCCGCGGTGGCGCGAACGGACTCTTCGCGACCGAGGGATTCGCCGGGAGAATCGTGGTGCTCGAAGGGGGCGGTGCGGAGCGCGAGCGGAGCCCGCTGTTCAGGCATCGCGCCCCGGCCGCCGAGGCATTGACGGCGGAGGCGGAGCCGAGGTCAGGCCTCGATCGCGCGCCGGAGGCCGAATTTCGCGTGCTGGTGTGGAACGTCGCCGGGCGCCTCTCGTCGAATCCGGAGCCGTTCCGCGCGATCCTCCGCGCGATCGATGCCGACCTGGTGCTGCTCGACGAGGTGTCGGCGCGTACGGATCTCGCGGCGGTTCGGGCCGTGCTGCCCGGCGATCCATCGGAGTGGTCCGTGCACATCGGGTCCAGCGGGGGTCGGCAGCGGGGTGCGGTGGCGGCCCGATCGCCGCTGACCGCCGCCCGTCATCGATCTTGTTTGCTGCGGAAACTCGGTCACCTCGCGTCAGGACCGCGTGCGTGTTCTCGAGGCCGCCACGGTGAATCGAGCGGCGCGGCGGGCTGTCGCGTCCGCGGATGGATCGGCCGCCGCCGTGATCCTCGCCGGCGACTTCAACCTTGTCGGCTCGGAGACTCCGCTGATCACGGCGGGGCGGGGCCTCGACACGGGCGGCGGCGACCTCGAGCCGATCTACGCGCTACAACTGGACGGAGCGTCCACGGCAACGTGGATCGGTCCGTCCACACCGTTTCCGCCGGGCCAGCTGGACTACCTCCTGCACCCCTCCTCCCTCGAACCTCTCCGGGCGTTCGTCTTCGAAACCGAGGACCTCGGTGTCGCTGATCTCGCTACCCTCGGTCTCTCAGCCGAGCTGAGCGATGACGCCTCGGACCATCGTCCGGTCGTCGCGGACTTCCGCTGGCGCTGATTGCCCCGCGGAAGCCGCGTCACCCGGACGTCAGGGAAGCCTGACGATCGGTCTTCGCTCGATGCGCTGAACTCCACCTCGTTCACGATTGCCAGTCCCCGTCCGGGGCGCGAGACTGACGGATGCGACGACGCGAGAGGGGGATCGGGTTCGCCGCGGTCTGGACACTCATCTCCTGTGTCCCGTCCGCCGTTCTCGGTCAGGACTGCGAGGTCGACCGGTCGGCCGGGCACGCGGATTGGCACGAGGCTCAACGCGCGCTCGAAGGATATCGGGAGGAACTCGCGCGAATCCTGACCGACGCCGGGCAGCCCGCCCTCGGCTCGCTGGTCATCCGGCGGGGCCCGGACGGGGGTACGATCGACGTCCGCCGGCTGTCTCTCGCCGTTCCGAGCGAGGCGGAGGCGGTGTTCACCGGCGTTCTCGATCGTCTGGTGGCGTCGCCCGAGCTGGCATCCTCGAGCTCGATCAGCCTCGACTTCGGCGCTCCCCCCGTGGATCTGCGGCCGGACCAGACCGAGACCTGCGGGGCCGAGATGGATAACGTGGCGGAGGCCGGCGGGCTTCTCGCGCAGGTGGTCGCGGGCGCGATCCAACGAGAGGGGAAGGCGAATCCGGCCGGCCGGGTGCGGTTCGAGCTCTCGCTGCTCGTGGACTGGACGGGCCGCGTGAGCGAGATCGAGTTCCGCGAGGATCCCCGCGGGTGGGAGTGGATCGTTCCTTACCTGGAGGCGCTCGCGCCTGCTCTGCGATATCGTCCTGCGACGCTGAACGGAACACCGAGGACCATGTGGGTGCCGGAGCAATTCGAGCTCGAGTTCTGAGCGAAACCGAAAACCGAAACGCGCGACGAGTTCTGATGGAATACAAGGCGATTGAGGATCTGCCCGAGCTGGTCGGCGAAACCGTCTCTCTTCGGGGCTGGGTACGACGTTTCCGCTCGAGCGGAAAGATCTCGTTTCTCGTTCTCCGGGACGGGACGGGCGAGGTGCAGTGCGTGTACGTGAAGAACGAGGTCGATGAATCGGTCTGGGCCTCGCTCGACGAGGTCGGACACGAGGCGGCCGTGTGCGTGAGCGGTGTGGTCCGCGCGGACGACCGCGCCCCATCGGGTGTCGAGCTCACCGCTTCCGGTCTCGAGGTCCTCGGCAGGTCCGACGAATTTCCGATTCAGCCGAAGGAGCATGGCGTCGACTTCCTCCTGGAGAAGCGGCACCTGTGGCTCCGGAGCGCGCGCCAGGTCGCGATCATGCGAATCCGTGACGAGGTCGTGCGCGCCATTCGCGACTTCCTGCACCATGAGGGGTTCACGCTGGTCGATACGCCCATCCTGACCGGGGCGATCGGCGAATCGGCAGGAACGCTCTTCGAGACGGAGTACTTCGACCTGGGGACGGCGTATCTCGCGCAGACGGGCCAGCTCTACGTCGAGGCGGCCGCTGCCGCGCTCGGGAAGGTCTACTGCTTCGGGCCAACGTTTCGGGCGGAGAAGTCGAAGACTCGCCGGCACCTGACGGAGTTCTGGATGGTCGAGCCCGAGGTGGCGTGGAACGACTCCGACGACAACATGGCGCTGCAGGAGCGGTTCGTGTGCTTCATCGTGAAGCGTGTGTTGTACAACCGCCGCGAGGACCTCGAGGCGCTCGGACGCGACATCTCGAAGCTCGAGGCGATCAAGCCGCCGTTCGACCGCATGAGCTACACCGAGGCGGTCGAATTCCTGCAGGCGGGCGGCAGCGACATCGAGTGGGGAGCCGATCTGGGCGCCCCGGACGAGATGAAGCTGGTGGAGGGGCGCAGCGTGCCGCTGTTCGTTTACGACTACCCGAAGGGTGCAAAGGCCTTCTACATGAAGGAGAACCCGGAGGACCCACGGACCGTGAAGTGCAACGACATGCTCGCGCCCGAGGGGTACGGCGAGGTCATCGGGGGCAGTCAGCGCGAGGACGATCACGACCGGTTGCTCGAGCGGATCCGCGAGGAGGGACTGCCCGAGGAGTCGTACGACTGGTATCTCGATCTTCGCCGCTATGGCACGTTCGTCCACAGCGGTTTCGGTCTCGGCATCGAGCGCACCGTCACGTGGATGTGCGGGATCGATCACCTGCGAGAGACGATCGCGTTCCCCAGAATGATGCAGCGAATCACGCCGTAGTCATCCACCAGAAGGAGAGGCACATGTTGGTTCGAAACGGATCCGTCGCCGCGGTGCTAGTGATTGCCGGAGCGGGGAGCCTCGCGGCGCAGGAGCACGAGCATGAGGAGATGCACCAGCAGGTGTCACAAATGAACACGGCTGAGTATCTGGGCGAGAATCCCGGTCTGCCGTTCTCCGAGGCGGTCCGGGTCGGCAACATGCTCTATCTGTCCGGACAGATAGGCACCGGCGATGCTGGTCTCGTATCGGGCGGGATTCAGCCCGAGACCCGCCAGACGATGGAGAACATCAAGGCGGTGCTCGAGAAGTACGGGTCGTCCCTCGACGAGGTCGTGAAGTGCACGGTCTTCCTCGCGGAAATCGCGGAATGGCCGGCGATGAACGAGGTCTACGTGACGTACTTCACGAAGCACAAGCCGGCGCGGAGTGCCGTCGCGGGGAGCGGCCTGGCGCTGGACTCGCGCGTGGAGATCGAGTGCATGGCTACCGTCGGGCTCTAGCGGGTCTGCGAAGCAGCCGTCTGCCAGGCGGCCGACACCGCGCCGAGGGTGACGTCGTCCAGACGATGACCGCCCTCGAAGCTCCATGATCTGAACGGGACGCCCGCGGCGGTGAGGCGTGACTCGTGCTTCGCGACCGCCGTCTGCCCGAAGAACTCGTCCGCGTCCCCCATGACCAGGTGAATGTCCGATTCCGCCAACCGGTCACCGTGCTGCGAGAGATCGAGGTCCGGCGGGGTGGTCCCCCCCCACATGATCGCCCGGTCGATCCGGGTCGCTCCGAGCGCGACCCACCGACACAGCGTGTGAACCCCTTGAGAGAACCCCAGCCCGACCGTGCGGACGGACGCCGGGTCGGCGCCGAGTTCTGCCAGCGTCGCGTCGTGCAGGCGATCCAGGTACGCCACGTAGTCGGCGATGTCCGTGAGGCGGTCCTCGCTGGTCATCCACGACGCGCCCACCTTCCGCGCCGCGTGGTCCACGTACTGCCTGTGGAGTCCCTCGGGCGCCACGATGTGCCGGGTATCGTCCGCGATCGGGCGGAAGCGCTCGATGAACCTGGGAGCCAGCTGGTTGTAGCCGTGCAGGGCGTACCAGACCTCCCGGACCTTTCCCGCGTCGCCGGTGAGCACCGAATAGCGGGCGTGTCGTTCAATCGCGATGTGACGAGTCTCTGCCGACAAGGAAATCGATCCCCGGTGAGGTGATTGGACTCTTGCTGTCCTGCTGAAGCTACTCGAACACGGGGATGACGTAACGCTCGAGCGTCTCGAGATCGAATTCGTCGCGCGAGATCGCGTAGATGTACGTGTGCCCCACGGCCACAAGCGTCCGCCCCTCGGGCAGCGCGACCGAACCGACCTGGCCCCCGGCCGGGCCGATGATATCCACCCTGGACGGTGATCGCGTGGATGGGGTACGCGCGATCCAGAGCCGTCCCGCAGCATCGAGCGTGATCCCGGAGGGGTCGAACGGCGCATGCAAGTCAGCGAACTCGTTCGTGTCGATCAGCTCGCGGATCTCCTGATCCGTCGCACTCGGGCTCTGCCCCAGGCCGCCATCGTCGCCCCGTCCACTGACCGGGCTGCTCTCGACGAACCGGCGCACGAACGCCTCGCGGTCGGCCGGCGTAACCGGCGACTCGACATGTTCGAGAATCGGGCCCTCCGTCGTGGTCCCCCCGCGCCGCCACTCGACCCGGAAGGGCTTCCACCGAACGATGGCGACGGACCCGTCCGGTCCGGCGGCCCAGCCGTCCCGGGCCGCGAACATCACGAACGGGATCCCCGGGGTCATGCGAGGCCGACCGGCGTCAGAGCGCGGTCGGGCGGTGTCCACGCGGCCGATCTCCTCTATCTCGTCCGTGCCGGGCGTCCAGCGGACGAGCGGGCGCGGGGCCCGCGATCCCGGTGGATCTCCCGTCGCCCAGCCCGGCTGCACGTAGTAGACCCTGCCGTCGTCATCGACCGCGGAGGGGTTCGACGCCCCGGGGACGGTGACCCGAATCGTGCGATGGATCTCACCGTCCGGCCCGATTACGGCCAGTCGGGTGTTTCCGAGGTCGACGAGCACCGTCGAGTCCCCGCGAAAGGGAAGCAGCCGGTTCGGGAGCCGGAACTCGCCCGGCCCGCCGCCCACACGTCCGACGTCGCGGCGACTGCCTTCGGCGAAGTCGAGCAGCGAGACTCGCTCCTCGATCCAGTCGCTCACGACGACACGCCCGTCCGGTAGCTCACGGACTCCGTTGATCAGGCTGAACGAGGCCGCGAACGGTTCGCCGTCGGCGTCACGAAGCACCAATGACTGACCGTCCAAACGCGTGGCGGCTGCCACGAGCAGAGCCAGAACTACCGTCCCCCTGCAAACGAATTTCACTCGTACGTCTCCCGGCCGAGAGCCTCTCATCGATGTGCCGTCTCTCTTACATGCGACAGCCGCGCAGGTCGGGTCGTTGGTCCGGCGTGGTTCGGCCGGGTTGAACCGAGGTTGTGCGCCGGCACGCGTGCTCGCAGTGTGGCAGAGAGGGCGGTTCAAACTCCAGTGGGAGGATGGGTGCGATGAGGGTGTGGAGAAGCGACGTCGAGGCGGGGCGGGGGGCTCGAACGGGACGGGCGTCGGTTGTGGCTGGGCTCGCGGCGATCGCCCTCGGCGCAGGCCAGATGCCCCTGGCCGCGCAGGGGTTCGAGTTCGGAGGCGGGTTCAGCCGCATGAAGGCGCCCGACCTGTTCCTCGGACCCGACGACTGCACCGGCGGGAACGCGTGGTCGGGAGAGGGCGTCGTGGCCCTGCGCTTCACGTCCACCGTCGCCCTCGAGGCGACGACCGGGTACAACTGGTCGAATCCCAAGCAGTGCGAGCGCGATCTGCCCACGATCCCGCCGAACGGCGAGTTCTCTCACACGTTCCAGCAGTCGGCCGGCGGGTACTCGTTCGTCACGACGGACTTCCGGATCGTGGTCGAATCGCCGGAACCGCATCAGTCGGCGTGGCTCAGGGCCTTCGGCGGCTACGGCCGCATGTGGTCCAGGGACATCGGCTACTGGCTCGCAGGGGGCGGACTGGCCCTCGCCGGGCGTCTCACGCCGATCCTCGAGGCGGAGTGGAACTGGTTCTCGGTCCCGTTCGAGGAGCTCACTCTCAACTACGTCGATGGCGTCCTGCAATCGACCGACAGGGTCTCGGGCTCGAAGGCCGAGAACACGTTTCGGATCCGCGCGGGGCTGCGGTGGCGACTCCGGTGACCTCTGGATTCATCTACCGCCGGCGTGTCGAGTTCGCCGACACGGACGCCGCCGGGCTGATCCATTTCACGGCCCTCTTCCGATACATGGAGGAGGCCGAGCACGCCCTCTACCGGTCGCTCGGTGGCGCCGCGTTCGAACGCACCGACTCCGGCTTCCGCGGGATGCCTCGCGTGGCGGCGAACTTGGAGTTCCTCGGCCCTGTCCGGTATCCGGATGAGATCGACGTACATCTCGTCCTGCGGGAGAAGCGCGCAAAGGTGTTGCGTTACGAGGCGGAGTTCCGAGTCGCGGGGGACGCGAGCGAGTCCGTCGTGGCCCGCGGCGGCATGACGGTTGTGTGTGCCGCGAAGGCGGACGATGGTTCCGAGTGGGCGGGCACGGAACTCCCCGCGGCGCTCTTCGATCAGCTCGAGGTCGGTTCGGACTCCTGATCGGACATCAGCCTGTCCATCACGACCGCCAGATGGTGCGCCTCTCTCCCCGTGAGGTCCCGAATCTGGTGGCGGCAGCTCGTTCCGTTCGCGACGATCCACGCGGCCTCGGGTGCCTCACGCACCGCGGGTGCCAGGTCGGTCTCGCCGATCTTCCGGGAGAGGTCCGCGTGCTCCTCCTCGTACCCGAAGGACCCGGCCATCCCGCAGCACCCCGCCGCGATGGCGCTCGCCTGGACGCCGGGAGCGGCCTCCAGCACACGGACGGTGTGGTCCGCGACCCCGAACGCCTTCTCGTGACAATGCCCGTGCACGACGGCGATCGTGTCGTGTGTATCGCCGAACGGAAGACGGTCGAGGGCCTCCGTTCCGAGGAACTCAGAGAAAAGCAAGGCGTGCTCCGCCACCGATCGTGAATCGGGGCCGGGGCGGACGGCCTGCAACTCGTCCCGCAGTGTGAGCAGGCACGAGGGCTCGAGACCGATAATGGGGACCCCGTGGTCGGCGAGCGGCGCGAACGTCTCGACGACTCGATCCATCTCGGCCCGGGCTTCATCGACCAGGCCGGCGTTGAGGAACGTCCGGCCGCAGCAGAGCGGTCGTCCGGTCGTCTCGGGGATGTCGACGGAATATCCGGACGTTCGCAGCACCCGGATCGCGGCATAGGCCTGCTCGGGCTCGAAGTACCGGGAGAACGTGTCGACGAAGAGCGCGACGCGTCGTCCGGCCCGCGGGGCGCCGGAATGGTGCCGGGCGACCTTCACCCCGGACCCTCTCCTCCCCGGTGCGACGAACGGGCGAGGCGCCCACTTCGGGAGGGGGCGGTCCGACGAAAGCCCCAGCCCCCGATCCAGGACCCGTCTGAACGGGCCGGCGTGATTTCGGGCGTTCGCGAACGTGGGCACGTGAGACACCCAGCGGGCGAGGTGGGGGAGGTAGGCGAGGGTGCGGTCTCGCATCGTCAACCCCCGAACCGCGCGCTGCCGCGCGAGGAACTCGATCTTCATCCGCGCCATGTCGACCCCGGTGGGGCACTCCCGTCGACACGCCTTGCAGCCCAGACACAGGTCCATCGCTTCGTGCAACTCATGCGAATCCCAGGCATTCTCGCCGAGCTGCCCGGACAGCACGAGCCGCAGCGCGTTCGCGCGTCCCCGGGTCGAGTGCCGCTCGTCTTCGGTCGCGCGGAACGAGGGGCACATGACTCCGGGTGCCCGCTGCCGGCACGCCCCGTTGTTGTTGCACATCTCTACGGCCGCGGGGAGTCCGTTCCAGTCCGACCAGTCCAGAACCGTCTCTTCGTTCTCGGTCTCGTACCCGGGCCCGTACCGGAACAGAGACCGGTCGTCCATCGCGGGCGGCCGCACGATCTTGCCGGGGTTGAGAATCCGGTGAGGGTCGAACCGGGTCTTGATCTCGTCGAACGTGCCGGCGAGACGGGGTCCCAACATCTCTTCGAGGAACTCGGATCGCACGATCCCGTCCCCGTGCTCTCCAGAGTGCGAGCCTCCGAGATCCCGTGCGATGGCGAACGCCTCCCGCGCGATCTCGCGCAGCCGACGGACGTCTTCCGGGTCCTTCATATCGAGGGCGGGTCGAACGTGCAGGCAGCCGACCGAGGCGTGCGCGTACCAGATGGCCCGGGTCTCGTTGCGCTCGATCACGGTCGACAGCCGATCGTACCACTCCGGGAGGCGCGAGATTGGAATGGCGCAGTCCTCGATGAAGGCGATCGGCTTTCGTGGATCCCGCATCGAGGTGGCGATATTCAGGCCGGCCTTGCGGACACCCCAGATCGCGGCCTGCAGGTCGGGCTCCTCTGCACGGACGATGCCCCGGGCTCCCGCCTCGCCGGCCACGTCGTGAAGTGCGTCGAGGCGGGCCCGGGCGTCGTCGTGGTCATCGCCCGAGAACTCGACGAGAAGGACGGCCCCGGGGAGCCCGCCATCCGACGCGTCGGCGGCGTCCCGCCCGAGCGCGCTCATAAGGGTGGGGCGGAACCCGGGGTTCTTCTCGGTGAGGTCGAGCAGGGCCTGGTCGACGAGCTCGACGGCCGTCGGGTCCAGGCCCACAATCGCAGGCACGGCGCTGAGGGCCTCCCGGACGGACTCGAAGCGGACGACCGCGAGCACGCGCGAGCGCGGCAGCTCGTGCAGCCTCAGTTCGATCGCGGTGAAGAACGCCAGCGTCCCCTCGGATCCGACGAGGACGTCGGCCAACGTGGCCCCCGGTTCTCCCAGCCGGTGGAGACCGTATCCGGCCACGTGGCGCGGCACCCGGGGCAGTCGTCGCAGGAGTTCCTCACTCTCGCGGGCGTAGAGCGCCTGCAGGGCGGTCTGGAGCGCCATCGGGGCCTGCGGGGCGTCCGACGCCCGGGAACCTCCGGCGAGGGACGGTCCGAACCACGCCGTCGACCCATCCGCCATGACCGCCTCGATACCCGAGACCTGGCCGACCATGTGCCCGTACCGGATCGACCGCGCTCCCGCGCTGTTGTTGCCCGTCATGCCGCCGATCGTCGCCCGGCTCGAAGTCGCCACGTCGATGGGGAAGAACAGCCCGTGCGGCGCGAGAAGCCGGTTCAGATCGTCGAGCACAATTCCGGGCTCCACGACGACGCGCCGACCATCCGGGTCGAACTCTCGAACCCGGGTCAGGTGGCGGCTCGTGTCCAGCACGAGTCCAGTGCCGATCGACTGGCCGCTCATCGAGGTGCCCGCGCCCCGCGGCGTGATGGGGACCCCCGACTCTCCCGCGAGCTCCACGGCGATCCGAACATCCTCTGCCGTGCGCGGAAAGCCGACACCCATCGGCTGGATCTGATAGATCGACGCGTCGGTGCTGTAGAGTCCGCGGGTATATCGGTCGAACCGGACCTCACCCGTCAGCGCGTCCTCGAGTCGCCGCGCGAACGCACCGGTGCCCGTGCCGGTCATCTCGGTTGAAGCGATCGGTGGTTTCTCCCATGACGGTGCGAGGTCGTCGGCGTGACGCGCGGGATTGCGCGCGGCTCGCGGGACTCCAATGGTAGCCTGACGGACCCGACCAATCCCAGCAACCCCGACAATCGAGTAATGCGTGTCGTACTCGAGCGGCCGACAGCTACTTCAGCTTCCGGGACCGACCAACGTTCCCGACCGTATTCTGCGGGCGATGCACCGTCCGCTGATCGACCACCGCAGCGCGGTGTTCGGCGAGATGGTGATGGGGATACTGGACGACCTCGCCACGCTCTTCGGAGCGAGCAATGGCGTGATGATCTTCCCGTCTTCCGCAACGGGCTGCTGGGAGTCGGCTCTGGTGAACACGCTTTCGCCCGGAGACCGCGTCCTGCTCTACGACAACGGCTTCTTTGCGCGGAAGTGGGGACAGATGGGGGTCGCCCTCGGGCTCGACGTGATCCGCATCGACGGAGACTGGAGGCTCCCGGTGGATTCCGGGCGGATCGCGTCCGAGCTGGCTGGCGACGACCAGCAGCGCATCCGGGCGGTGCTGGTGGTCCACAACGAAACGTCGACCGGCGTCACGAGCGATATCGCCTCCGTCCGTACCGCGATGGACGCGTCCGGGACGGACGCGCTGCTCATGGTCGATACCGTCTCATCACTCGGTGCCACCGACTATCGACAAGATGGGTGGGGGGTCGACGTCGCTGTGTGTGGATCACAAAAGGGGCTGATGCTGCCGCCCGGGCTCGGATTATGTGCGGCCAGCGAGCGAGCCGTCGACAGAGCCCGCGAGGCGCGGCTGCCGCGTGCCTACTGGGACTGGCAGGAGATGAGGGAGATGAACCGGGACGGCTTTTTTCCGTCGACGCCTCCGACGTCCCTCCTTTTCGGGCTTCGAGAAGCCCTCGATATGCTACGGGAGGAGGGCCACCGGGAGGTGTTCTCCCGGCACGCGAGACTCGCCGAGGCCACCCGGCGCGCCGCGGCCGCCTGGGGACTCGAAAACTATTGTGCCGCTTCTGACGCGCACTCGGCCGCGGGGACGACGCTGATGATGCCGGACGAGACGGGAGCGAACGCGTTTCGAGACGAGTGCCTGAGGCGGTTCGATCTCGTGCTCGGCGGCGGGTTGGGACCGTTGAAGGACAGGGTGTTCCGAATCGGTCATCTGGGAGACCTCAACGCGCTCATGCTGGCGGGCACGCTCGCGGGCGTGGAGATGGTGCTGCGGTCGGTCGGAGCGTCACCTCGCAGCAGCGGGGTCGGTGCGGCGCTCGACTTCCTGCAGGAGAACTCCGGTTCGGGAGAGAGCGGGACATGATGAGACGCGAGTGGAGGACGGGTGCGGTGCGAGCCCTCGGAGTCGCGGCCGTCGCGGCAACGTTCGCGTGTACGCCGGTTGCGGACGGGGGCGTGGTCGAGCTGAAGCTCGGGCACGTCGGGGCGCCGGGATCGCTCTTCGACCTGGCTGCGGTCGAGTTCGCGCGCCGGGTCGAGGAACGGACCGTCGGCGCCGTCACGGTGGCCACGTTCGGGTCGAGTCAGCTCGGCGGGGACGAGACCCTGCTTCAGAAGCTCAAGCTCGGGACCGTGGACCTGGCGCTGCCCTCGACCGTGATGTCCTCGATGATCGACCAGTTCGGTCTGTTCGAGATGCCGTACATCGTCACGGACCGCGACCACATGCGCCGGATCGAGGAGTCCGTCGTGTGGCCCGATCTGGCGCCGCTGGCCGAGGCTGACGGGTATCGTCTCCTCGCCGTCTGGGAGAACGGGTTCCGGCACATCACCAACAACGTGCGGCCGATCCGTGGGCCTGCCGACCTCGAGGGCATCAAACTGCGGACCCCGCGGGGGATCTGGCGGGTCAAGCTGTTCCAGACGCTCGGAGCGAACCCCACGCCGATGTCCTACTCCGAGGTGTTCATGGCTCTGCAGACCGGGGTCATGGACGGACAGGAAAACCCCTTCGCTCAGATCCACAGCGGTCGGTTGCACGAGGTTCAGAGCTACCTGTCGCTGACCGGACACGTGTACACACCGGCGTTCGTGACGGTGGGGGAGAATCGGTGGGCGCGTCTTCCCGAGGACGTCCAGACCGCCGTGGCCGCGGTCGCCCGCGAGATGCAGGCGTTCGTCTACGAGACCGCCGTGCGGCTCGAGGAGCAGTATCTGGCGGAAATGGTGGGATCCGGGATCGAGGTGAACGATGCGGACCGTGACGCGTTTCTCGCCGCGAGCAGACCTCTGTACGAAGAGTTCGCCGCTTCGGTGACGGGAGGAGGCGATCTGATCGCGAAGGCGCAGGCGGTGGCGGAGCGCTGAGCACGGAACCGTCGCGGCCGATCGGCCGCCTGGCCGGGTGGCGGGGCGTTCTCGAAAAGGGTCTCGAGGGAGCGGTCCTCGCCCTGATGACTTCGCTGGCTCTGATCGTCGTGCTCGGCGTCGGCTTCCGGAAATTCGGGGCCGCGCTGGTGTGGTACGATGAGGTGGCGGCGATACTGCTCGCCTGGCTCACGTACTACGGGGCCGCGTACGCGGCCCTGCGCCGCGCCCACATCGGTGTCCCGACCGTCCTTCAGGCTCTCTCGGGGACGCCGCGCGCCGTGCTCTTCTGGACCGCCGAGGTCCTGGTGATCGGCTTCTTCATCGTCGTGGCCTGGACGGGGTGGCAGGTCCTGGTCGTCATCGGCGGTGATTCCCTGGTCAGCCTCCCGTGGGTGCCGGCCCGGCTCGCGCAGTCGGTGATTCCGATCGGCGCGCTGCTGTTTGTCCTGGCCGAAGTCGCGAGCATCCCGGGCGCCTGGCGCGAAGTCCCCGGGATGGAGCGGGCGGAGGAGCCGACGTGATCCTCCTGCTGATGTTCATCGGCCTGCTGATCCTCGTCACGATGAACGTGCCGATCGCCGTGGCCCTGGGGATCGTGGCCGTCGTCGCCATGGTCGGGACTTCGGGGGTCGCGGCGCTTCCAAACGTCGGCATCGTGATGTTCGACGGGGCGACATCGTTTCCGCTCATCGCGATCCCGCTGTTCATCCTCGCCGGCGCGATCATGAACGCCACGGGCATCTCCCGGCGGCTGATCGCTTTCGCGTCCGCGCTGGTCGGGTTCATCCGGGGCGGTCTCTCGATGGTGAGCATCTCGGCCTCGCTCTTCTTCGCCGAGATCTCCGGGTCGGCCGTCGCCGACGTCGCCGCGTTGGGGTCGATCCTGATTCCCGCGATGAAGAAACGCGGGTATTCGACTCCGTTCGCGGCGGCGGTCATGTCGTCGGCCGCGACGCTCGCTGTCATCATCCCTCCGTCCATCCCGATGATCCTCTACGGGGTCATGGCCGAGGCGTCCATCGTCGAGCTGTTCGTCGCCGGCATCATCCCCGGCGTGCTCGGGGGTCTGCTGTTGATGTTGGTCGCCTGGCTCTACGCGCGCCGGCACGACTTCCCGGTCGAGGACGCGTTCGAGCTGAGACGGGTCTTCCGCACGTTTCGGGAGGCCGGCTGGGCCCTGTTGCTTCCCCTGATCATCCTGGGCGGCATCTTCACCGGCTGGGTCACGGCGACGGAGGGGGCCGGTCTCGCCGTGGTCGCATCGCTGGTGATCGGCGGGATCGTGTACCGCGAACTGGATGTCGCGGGTCTGCGGACGGCGATGCTCGAGGGTGGGATACAGACTGCCGTCGTCATGCTGCTGGTGGCCGCCTCGGCCCTCCTGGGAGACTACCTCACAGAGCTACAGGTCCCGCAGCAGGTGGCGGCAGGGATCATGGAGATCACCGAAAACAGGTGGCTGATCCTCGCCCTGCTCAACGTCTTCTTCCTGGCGATCGGCCTGTTCCTACACTCCGCCGCGGCGATCATCCTCGTGGTACCGATCGTGATGCCGCTCGTGCGGGCCGCCGGAATCGACCCGGTGCATTTCGGCCTGATCGTCACGTTGAACCTGGGGATCGGTCAGCAGACACCGCCGGTCGCGAGCGTCCTCGTTACCGCCTGCTCCGTCGCCGGGGCCGACATATGGGAGGTCAGCAAGGTGAACCTCCGGTTCGTCGGGGTCCTGCTGCTCGTTCTGCTTCTCGTGACCTACATCCCGGCGATACCCATGGCGCTGGTCGATGTCTTCTACCGGTAGCTGCTCGTCCCGGTGCGCCACTCGCCCTCGAGCTGATCGAGAGCTTCTCGCGACATTGCCGCGTCGCCCGCTTCAGTAGCTGCCGCGGCAAGCCCCACGAGGGTTCTCGCACGTCCGGGTGTGCGCTGCAGCTGTGTCCGATACGCGTCAACTGCCTCGGCGGCCCGACCCGCCCGCAGGAGGCCGTCGCCCAGCGCCTCGTAGGTGGGCAAGGAGACCCGGGGCGGACCGAACTCGTAGGGCAGCGAGGCTTCCAGCTCCGCGGCCTCGGTTAGCAGGGCGAGCCCCGAGTCGACCCCGGCGCCCCATCTCAGCTCGATCATGCCCTCGAGCTCCAGTGCGCTCGCCTTCGGGAATCCGCCTCGCGGCGACATTCGCGCGAGGGCCGCCCGGGCCGCCGCTTCGTCGTCCGCGAGCACGGCCCGATACCCGTCCACCCACGCGATCGCACCGGCGACCGGCCCGGCCACGTCGCGCCGGAGGGTCTCGATCGTGTCCCAGTCCTCCGTGTCGACCGCGTACATGAGCAGCATGCTGCCGTAATAGCCCGGCTCCTGGCCCGCCGGGCCCTCGTCCATGCGGGCCGCGCAGGCGGACAGAACGGCCTTCGCGTCGTCGAACCGACCCTGCTGGAGGTACCCGTACTCGAGCCACGACGTGTAGTGGCCGCAGACGCTCTTACGCCGCCCGAGCTCACCTTGCCGGGCATTCTGGACGTCCCGCGCGACCTCGTTCGCTCCCACGACGGCGTCCCACATCCCCCGGGCGACGAATATGTGAGAGGTCATGTGCTGCGCGTGGGCGGCTCCCGGTGCGATCGTCGAGTACGCGTGCGCGGCCGGAAGACCGAGCGGTGCGTGCACCGGATCGTCGAAGGAGTGGATGAGCATGTGCGCGGCGCCCGGGTGCTCGGGATTCGCCTCGAACACGGGGTCGGCCACGGAGGCCGCGACCATGTAGGTTGGGAAGTCACGCCCCTCGTGCGCGGTCCCCAGAAGGGCCAGCGCGTAAAACACCGCGGCCTCGGCGTCGTCCGGGTGGTCCTCGTGGAGGCGACGCATCGCATCGGCATGACGGTCGTCGCGATCGCGCTTGTCCCCATCGCCGTATAGGACCTCGATCGCGTCCAGATACCGCGCTTCGCGCTCGGTACCCGCCTTCGCCCGCCGGTCGGATGGGGTCGCTCCGAGCCGCCCGAGAGCCTCGAGCGCTGCCTCCCGATCCTGCTGCATCCAGATCGGGTGGTTGTAGGTCATCGCCTCGCCCCAGTAGGCGAGCGCGAATCCCGGATCGATCCGTTGGGCGCGTCTGAACGCCTCCGCCGCATCCTCGTACTCGAAGGAGTGGAGGAGTAGCACGCCGTCGATGAACGCCCCCTGGGCCTCGACCGCGCCCGAGTTTTCGAACGAGATCCGTCCGAGATCGGATCGTTGACCCTCCGCGGCGGAAGGGAAGAGCGGGGCGAGACCGACCACGGCGACGGCGAGCAAGCGAGACATCATTGGAACTCCCCGGGAGTTGGTTGGGCCCGCGCTGGGCCGCATAACGCGAAAGATGGTCCCCGCGTGCTGGCCGGGGAAAGCCCGTCGTGCCCGGGGCCGCCCGCTACGGCCGGCCCCACGCAGCCACGGTCTCGGCAACGAAGTCGGAGAACAGCCGGGGTGCGTGCCCCAATACGTGGCTCATCGAGGCATAATCCTCCTCCGTGGCCACCAGTCCCCGCGCCAGGAAATGCTCGGACATCATGCGCAGGTCATCGACCATCCAGCCCGGCATCATGTCGCGAACTCCTGCCTCCCACCTGTCGAGGTCATCCCCGACGTATGCCACGGGGCAGTCGAGCGCCGCGGCCCACACTTCCGCCACGTCCTCGCCCGTGAGGGTTTCCGGCCCGACGACGGGGTAGCGGTTGCCCTCGTGGCCGTCGTCGAGCAGGGCGTTCACGGTCGCGTCGGCGATGTCGCGGACGTCGACCCGTGTCAGGCCCCGGCTCCCGATCGGCATCGGGTAGACCTGCATCTCCTGCATGGCCTCCACGACCATCAGGTCGTTCTGGAAGTAGTGGTTCGGCTCGATCGTCACCCAGGGAATCCCGGAGTCCCGTATGGAGTCGAGGATCTCGATCTTGCTCGCGAAATGCGGAATGTGCGGAGCATCGTCCACCCGGTGCACGGAGTGGAGGACCACCCGCCTCACGTCGGCGCGCACGGCCGCATCGACGGCGTTGCGTCCCAGCTCGGCCTCGTTGGGGTGGAGCGGAGTGAGAAGGTGAAGGCGATCCACGCCGTCGAAGGCCGCAGTGAGCGAGGCGGGATCCGCGAGATCGCCCTGGACGAACTCGGCGCCGTCGCCGGTCGTTACGCCTCCGGATCTGGAGAGACTGCGTACGCTGGCACCGCGTTCCACCAGCCCGCGGACGACCTGGCTGCCGACCGACCCCGTACCGCCGAGACACAAGACCCGCATGGTGCGTGTTCCTCCCGTTTCCATGTCAGTTCCCGGGCGCGTCACCGGCGGCGATGCGCCGGACGGCCCACTCCAGCTGATCCAGGTACTCCTCCAGGTGCCCCCCGACGATCGGAGGCCCATGGATCGGAGCGACCGCGGCCGCCGGGTGCCGATCGAAGATGTCTCGCAGTGCCGACATGAGGCGGGCCGGGTCCACATATTCGAGCCACCTCAGGGTTTGCGCGTGGAACTCCCTGACCCCCTCGCGCCGTCCTTCCACGGGAAGGTCGCCCCACAGGCGGTCGCAGGTGCCAGGCGGGTGCAGCGTCCCGAATCCATCGGCGACGAAGAGCACGCGGGACTCCTCGTCGAAGATCCATGTCGTGTGTGACCGATCCGCGAGCGGCGGGTCGAGAAACGTGAAGCGACGCCCGCGGATTTCAAGGGTCTCGCCGATACGGGCGCGCCGGGCGTACGGCAGACCCTGGATCTCCGGGGACGCGCACGAGGCGACGATCTCGAAGTCGCCCCACTCGTCCCTGAAGGAGGGGATGTTGCCCGAGTGGGGATAGTCCGAATGGGACAGGATGAGCGAGGCGGGACCCGCGCCGCCCGTGGCCGCGGAGATTCGACGCGAAAGGCCGTCCCTGTGATAGAAGGATCCCGAGTCCACGAGTATGTCCCCTTCGGCCGCATGGACCAGGTAGACCGAGACGTGCAGGTGCCCGTCCTGCTCGGGATAGCACTCGTGCAGCCACTCCACGCCGCCGATCAGGGGGACGGTCACAGGACCCCGGTCCGCCCCGAGGCCGAGACGCTATCGACGACCTCGTTCATCATCTCGAAGAAGCGTTCCGGGGCCTCGCGGATCGGAAGGCCGTGCGCCGGGGCCAGCGCGTATCCCTCGAAGCTGCGCGCAAGTCGGTTCGTCGTCGCCACGACCTTCTGCACATCGACGTATTGAAACCAGAACATCACGCGGCTGTGGAAGGCCTCGAGCCGGCTGGCCTCGATATCGGTCGGCAACTCGTCCACGCACTTCAGGCATTCGCCCTCCATGTGCGGGAATCCGAGCCAATCGACCGTGAACAGGGTGCGGGTCGTCTCTTCGCTCATCCACGTGTGAAGCGCGGCGTCGAGAAACGTCGCTTCTGGGAACCGGGCGACGAGCCCACCCAGGTCGATTTCGTCCTCCGGGCCCACGTGGAGTGCGTCGTCGAGGTGGTAGAGGGCGTGCGTCTCGCCCACGCGCGGCGCTACGAGCCTGGCACCCGGCCACCGACGCAGAATCCGCCCGGTATTCGCCGCGTGTGGAACGTCGGGGTGCGATATCGCGAGGAAATCCAGACCTCGCTCTCCGAGGATTTCCTCGAGAGCCGCGAGGATCAGATCGCCGGACGCTGGAGAGAGCGTGTCGAACAAGAGCGTCCGGTCGCCAGCGAGGAGGTACGCGTTCTGTGGCACGTGCAACTCGAGCCCGGGAGTACACCACGTGCCACCACTCGCCCGCACGGAATCCGCGATTCCCTTGCGGTCGGGCCCGCATTCCTGAATCCAGTGGATGCCGGGGGAGAACTCGCGGTGAGTCGCCATCAGATGTCGGTCGCCGGTTCGTTACGCATCGCACAAGTGTGCGTGACCAGAGCCGATCGGGCCAGTGGCCCGGACGGGCGGCGACGTTCAGATTCCCGTCCATGTTTCCACGATGCATCGACGACGGTCGGGCGGGGGTCCGCCGGCGCGTTCGACCGCCCCGTTTGTTTTATATCGGTCTCGCGCTCGCCCTGGCGGGCTGCGCCGGCCCGACGCCCGAGTCCACGCCTCGCGAGGTGCTCTTCTACATGCAGGGCAGTGGCGAGCGGGCCCTGGACGTGTTTCGGGAGCACGCGGGCCGAATCTCCATCGTGTCACCACAGGCGTACAGGACCGATTCCCTCGGAAACATCGAGGGCGGCGTGCACCCCGAGGTCCTGGAGATCGCGGAGGAAAACGGCGTGCAGGTGATTCCCCTCATCGTGAACCCCGGGTTCGATCAACAGATCATGCACGCGTTGCTCGAGAACCCCGAGGCCAGGCGGCGCACGATCGAGTCGTTCGTGTCGCTCGCCGAGCGACACGGTTTCGCCGGGTGGCAGTTCGACTACGAGAACTTCCACGTCGATGACCGGGACGCGTTCACCCGGTACTACCGCGAGACGGCGGCGGCGTTTCGTGAGAACGGCCTCTCACTCTCCGTGGCGGTGGTGCCGACGGACGGCAGCGAGGGAACGACCTCGTTCCACAAGTACATGCAGGCGAACTGGCGGAACGGGTTCGACATCGCGGCGCTCGCCGCGGAGGGGGATTTCGTTTCCCTGATGACCTACGCCCAGCACGGGGGGCCTACCGCTCCCGGGCCTATCGCCGGCCTTCCCTGGGTGCGCCGCATGCTGGACCACGCACTCGCGCAGGGCGTGCCGCCTGGGAAGATTTCGCTCGGGATACCAACCTATTCCGGCTGGTGGCACCCGGTGTATGATGAGTCGCGGGGCGCGCGCGTGGCCGGGTCGGAGATCGGATACGGCCGGGCCCTGGAGGAACTGGGGCGGGGCGGCGGCGAGCTCGTCTGGCTGCCGTCGATCGCCGCGCACTATGCCTTCTGGCCGAACGAGGGGATCTACGAGTGGCTGTTTCTCGAGAACGCGCGCTCGCTCGAGTCCCGGTTGAATCTCTTCGACGAATACGAAGGTCTGAGAGGTATCTCCGCGTGGGTCATGGGAGCCGAGGACCCGGCGATCTGGGCCGTCCTGGATGCCCGGATGCCCAGGCTGTCGGTGGAGCGACCCGGGGTGCGCTGACCCCGGCGGGTCAGGGCCGGTAAGGGGCGAAGTGCTCCTGCAACAACTCGTTCACCCGATCCGCCGCCTCCTCGGGCACCCAGTGACTCACGCCTTCGAGCACCTCGAAACGGTACGGTCCTTCCACGAAGTCGGCCGTCATTTCGGCGCCTTCGCGCCCCAGGGCAGTGTCCCCCGTGCTCCAGATGTACATCGTCGGCATCCGGATCGGCGTGATGGGGTTCGCGCCCGGTCCGAGGTTCATCGCCCGGTACCAGTTGAGGGCGGCGCCGATGGCATCGGGTGTGCCGAGGAGGTCGACGTAGACCTGGGCTTCGTCCGCCGGAAGACTCCCGAAGATCCCTCGCAACATGGCCGCGTCGTTCGCGAGGAACAGGTCCTCCGCATCGTCGGACCTGAAGGTCTCGAAGTACGACGACATCTGCGCCTGCTCACCCTGCGGGTCCGCGAGGGCCTGCGAAAAGGCGAACGGATGCGGGACGGACATCGGGACGAGCGAGATCACTCGATTCGGGTGACGGAGACCGGCGAACCATGTAACGACAGCGCCCCAGTCGTGGCCGACGACGTGGAAACGATCCGCGCCGACCGCATTCGCCATGGCGATGAGATCATCGACCATGTTCTGCGTGGCGTAGGCCTCGACACCGGACGGGCGAGCCCCGGCCGAGTACCCCCGCTGGTTCGGAGCGATCGCCCGGAATCCCATCTCGGCGAGGACCGGGAGCTGGTGCCGCCACTCGTAGCCCCCCTGGGGGAAGCCGTGCAGCAGGAAGACGACGGGGCCATCGACGGGTCCGGCGGCGTAGCCGTCGAACACGAACCCGCCCGCCTCGATCCGGGCTTCCTCGATCATGGTTTGACCGGAGGTCGCCGTCGCTCCGAAGCCGAGCCCGACGACGACGAGGGTCGCGGCCGCCGTGCTCCTGGATATCGAACCCATTGCCAGCCTGCGGGAGAGGGGGTCAGTCGTCCGACTTGTCGCTGCCGGAAACGAGCTTCCACAGAACGTACCCCACGATGACCACCACGAGAAGCGACGGAATCCAGCCGAGAAGGTTCCATACCGCGCCGAACGCCACAATCCCGACGGCACCCTCGACGCGTCCCATCCAGCGGTGGCGCTTGCGAGCTTTCCCGATGTCTCGGTCGGTGTACAACTCAGGTACCTGATCGAAGTCTCTCATCGGTGCCTCCCGGGTGCCCGTTCGATGTCGTCCGCACCGTCCTTACGACGTTCGGCGCAACGCCGTTTCTCGAGGCTCGTGGGTCCGGAGGCGGAAGACAAGGGGCCGCACCTCGGTGCAGCCGGTGCGCGAACGCCGACGACGATGTAATCTGAGACAGGTAGTTGAAACGAAAGGACTTGCGGGTTGGCGAACGGTGAGAAAGCTCCCGAGACTGAAACGCAGCGTCGGTTGGCCGAGGCCCAAGCGCTCATCATCCGGCTCCTGACGAGGGCGACGATCCCGCTGATCATCGTCGTCGGTCTGACGGGTGCCCGCATCGCCATCGGCACGTACGGCGATCGCGGAACCACCATCCTTCTCTACGGTGCGCTCATCGCCGGACTGACGATGTTCATCTACGCCCTGCCCACGGTGTTCATGGCGCAGGGAAGAGGGCGTCCATGGTGGACCGGGATCGCATCGCTGCTCGGACTCATCCCCCTCCTGTACGGCGTGTACCTTGGGGCGATCGGAGGTGCACTCGGCGCGTTCCGGGCGGAGTCGATCGTCGAAGCCGGGCTCGGCGTGCTGTTTCTGCTTGCGGGATTCGCATACGTCCGGGACTTCTCCCGTCTCGCGGTCCTCGGCCGCGGCATCGAAGCCACCATCGCCGCGGATCTCGTCGAGGCCTGATCCTCCGGACACGACCCGTCCTTGATGTCGTCGAGTGCCACCCCCTACATCTTTCGGCTAGCTATCCGCCGGCCCAGCCGCCGTGTGCCGCTTCCACCACAGGAGATCAGCCGAATGAAACGTCACGCATACGGGTTCGCCGTCGCGGCCCTGGCTCTTTCTTCGCTGGCTCCGACCGGCACCGCGGCCCAGGCCCGGGATTTCGCGGACGCGCAACGCGTCGCCGCGACCATGCCCGTCATCCTGCCGCTTCGGGAGCAGGCCAGAGTCGTCGACGCCTGGCTCGAAGCCCGGATGGCCAGCGTGATACCGGAGATCATGCGGCGGGAAGGCGTGGATGTCTGGATCATCGCTGCGAGAGAGTACAACGAGGACCCGGTCATCGAGACGATGCTTCCGGCGACCTGGATGGCCGCCAGACGGCGCACCGTGTTGATGCTCCATGATCGCGGGTCGGGACAGCCGGTAGAACGCCTGGCCGTGGCGCGCTACGACATCGGTCCGTTTCCCCGCGCATGGGATCCCGAGCGACAGCCGGACCAGTGGGGGCGGGTGGCCGAGCTCATCGCGGAGCGGGATCCCGATCGGATCGCGGTAAATCGCTCGGAGACCTTCGCTCTCGCCGACGGGCTGACCGGCACGGAGTACGATCAGCTCATGGCGGCCCTCCCGCCGATGTACCGGGACCGGGTGGTCCCGGCGGAGCGGCTCGCGATCGGCTGGCTCGAGACCCGGACGACCCAGGAGATGGAGGTCTATCCGCAGATCGTCCGGATCGCCCACCGCATCATCGCCGAGGGGTTCAGCGAGCGGGTGATCCAACCGGGCGTTACGACGACTGAGGACGTTGTGTGGTGGTACCGGGAGCGAATTCGGGGGCTGGGGCTCGAGACCTGGTTCCAGCCGAGCGTGTCCGTCGACCGGCATCGGGCCGCCGAGGACGCTCGTGGCGCAGGCGACTTCTCGGCCCGCCCGGGTGAGACCGTGATCGCCCCCGGTGACCTACTTCACGTCGACTTCGGAATCACGTATCTGCGGCTGAACACGGATACGCAGCAGCATGCCTACGTCCTGCGGCCGGGTGAGAAGGACGCACCGAAGGGGCTGCGGGACGCGCTCGCGATCGGGAATCGCCTGCAGGACATCCTCACCGAGAACTTCGTCGAGGGCCGATCGGGTAACGACATCCTCCTCGGGGCGCTCGATCAGGCTGAGCGCGAAGGCATCGATGCGACGATCTACACGCACCCCATCGGGTTCCACGGGCACGCCGCGGGTCCGACCATCGGGCTCTGGGATCAGCAGGGAGGCGTCCCCGGCCGCGGGGACTACCCGCTGTTCGCGAACACGGCGCACTCCATCGAATTGAACGCGGCCGTCGCGATACCCGAGTGGGACGATCAGGTCATCCGAATCATGCTCGAGGAAGACGCGTTCTTCGATGGTCGACGCGCCTGGTATATCGACGGACGCCAGACGGACCTCTGGCTGATCCCGCGGTGACTCACCGGTTTCTCCAGGTCGATGCCTTCTCGGTCCGGCCGTTCGAGGGGAACGCATGCGCGGTGATTCTCGATGCAGACGATCTCGCGGACGAGACGATGCAGCTCATCGCGAGAGAGATGAACCTCTCGGAGACCGCGTTCGTCGTCTCGACCGATCGGGCTGACATCGGGGCTCGGTACTTCACGCCCGCCGAGGAGATCCCGATGGCGGGCCATCCGACGGTGGCGACCCTGCATGCACTCGTCGAGGAGGGTCACGTCGATCTGGCGACCGACGCCGGAGCGAGTCGATCCGTTACGCTCGAGCTGCCCGCCGGAGTGATCCCTGTCGAGTTGACCCGGACGCCGACGAGTGTCCGGGTCGCGATGAGCCAGCTCGCGCCGGAATTTTCGGATGTCCACGATCCGGCCGTGGTCGGGCCGGCCTTCGGACTCGAGCCTTCCGACTTCCACCCGGACGTTCCCATCCAGACCGTGAGCACCGGGACGCCGCAGCTGATGATGGCAGTTCGTGGACACGAGGAGCTTCGCCGGGCCCGTCTGGACCCGGAGCGTTACGTGTCCTTGAGAAGAGACGCCGGTTTCTTCAGCCCGCACCTCTTCGCAGTCCGCGGGGCCACGGATCGGGGAGACACGTTCGCTCGCCACTTCGGGACGCCGCCCGACACGCCGGAGGACCCGTTCACGGGCTCCGCCACTGGCGGGATGGCCGCGTTCCTCTGGCGCTACGGACTCATCGACCGGCCGCGGTTCATCGCCGAGCAGGGTCACTGGATGGGGCGCCCGGGGTCGGCCATCGTCGAGGTGGTCGGTCCCCCCGGCGCGATCGAGACCGTGCGGGTCGCGGGCGAGGCGGTCACCGTGCTTCGCGGCGAACTCGTCGCATGAGCTGCTGACGTTGGCCGTCCTGCTGAGGGTCGGCGTGATCATGCTGGCCGTGCTGGCACTCGAAATGCTCGTCTCGGCAGGCTGGTTTCTCCTTCACGGATCCGACCGTCGCGTTCTCCAGGAGGTCGGTCTGGGGATCGAGGAGACCAGCCAGCGCCTCGACGTCGAGCGCGCGTGGTTGACCGATCGGGCGCGTCTGGACGAGACGATCGATTCGCTCGCGGCTCGACTTTCCGGGGGACGAGGCTCGTTCGCGACCGAAGCGGGGTACGACAGCGCGAGGTCACGACAGGTGCGGGGGGTGGAGGAATGGAACGCCGGTATCGATATTCACGAAGCTCGTGCGGCTGCGGCCGATTCGCTCGCGGCGCTGCACGACAGTCTCGTCGCCGTCTACCAGGCGGCGTATCGACGGGCGTTCCCGAGTTGGGTGCTGATGCCGCGCCCGACGCCGCCCGCCCAATCCTCCGGGGGATGAGGTCGCCCGGGCGAACGACGATTCCAGCCCTCCTCCTTGTCGTCATCGGTACCGTCGGCCCCTCGAACGCGGCGGCTCAGGACGGTGATTGGTGGCAGGAACTCGACGGCGCGGGTCCTGGCCTCCACGTGATCGAGCGGGACTCGTTGTACCGCGTGAGCGGCTCCTCGTACGAGGATGTCCACCGCGAGATGCAGCGAAACGGTCCCGGCGTCGATGACATCGGTGTGCGGCTCGGGGTGCACGTATCGTCGTGGCGTTGGAGCTACGAGTTCCGAACGGCCCCGGGCGAGCGGTGTCGTCTCACATCGGCCAGCGTACTGCTCCGGTCCGTGATCGTGCTTCCCGAGTGGACAAACGTCGCGTCGGCGCCGTCAGAGATCTCGCGCGGCTGGCGCCCGTTCCTTGCTGCACTGCGGAGTCACGAAGCGGGTCACCGCACTCGGGCGAAGGCTCAGGGGGTGTTCCTCTGGCAGTCGCTGCTCGGTCTCGAGGGTGCGGACTGCGCGGATCTGGAGGTGCTCGTCAAGAAGGTGGCGGATCGGGTGATCGCCGAGGGGCGGGAGGCCCAGCTGGCGTACGATCGCGATACCGGCCACGGTCTGACGCAGGGTGCCATCTGGCCACCGCGGCGCTGACGGAATCGGTTGGCATGGTGCGGGTCCAGCAGGTATCGTTTTCAGCCGCGCCAGCGTGAACCGCAGGAGCAGCAGCCAGGAGCATGAATCCGGGATGAGCCGTACCAGGGTGGGGGCCCTCACCATCGTATTCGCGTTCGGAGCGTCGGCCTGCGCCGAGCCCCGGGCCGCCGAGCCTGACACCGCAGCGTCGAGCACGCCCGACGTGGTCGCACCGTCCACGCGGGCGATGATCGATCGCCTTCGGCAGATCGTCGACCGAAACGACTACACCTCCATCCTCGAGTCGATGGACGCCGCCCCGCCGTCCACCGACGAACGTGAGGCGCTGGAGGACAGCGGCAGGCGGGCGTACGTGCTTCTGCACTCCGGGCGTCACGAGGAGGCCGCGGCTCAGATCCTCGAAGTGCTGGCTCGCGCCAACGCCACCGGTCGATCTATCGATCAAGGGGTTCGGCGGAACATGCGGAACCTGCTCGCGCTCTCGGCGATATGGGGAACCTTCGAGGACGCCTGTCTGGCCGACGGCGAGGCGTGCGCCTACCCCCTCGACCCGGACGCCTACGGTCCGGAACACACCGAGCGGCTGGAAGCGGCGGTCCGGCTGTTCGAAGCGAAGTTAACCGAGAATCCAGCGGACGACGTGTCGATCTGGCTGCTCAACATGGCCCATATGGCGCTCGGCACGTATCCGGATGAGGTGCCGCCACCCTGGCGGATTTCGCCCGACGAGTTCTACCCGCAGGCCGATTTCAGCCGCTTCCCGGATCGCGCTCGGCAGCTGGGCGTCGACGTGATCGGCCATGCCGGAAGCGTCGTTTTCGATGACCTGGACAACGACGGCGACTTCGACCTCCTCGTTTCGGGCCAGTCGCTCCGGGACTCGGTGCGGTATTTTGAGAACCGTGACGGCGCTTTTCACGACGAGACGCCGCGCTCGGGACTGCACGGAATGGTCGGCGGGCTCAACCTGCTGCACGGCGATTACGACAACGACGGGGACGAGGACGTGTTCTCGCTGCGCGGGGCCTGGAGCCCCGATGGCCAGCCCAACTCGCTATACCGCAATGAGGGTGACGGTCGCTTCGTTGACGTGACCGAAGAAGCGGGGGTGCTGGCGAGACACCCCGGCCAGACGGCGGCGTGGGGCGACTACGACAACGACGGGCTGCTCGATCTCGTCGTCGGGAACGAGGGTGAGGCCCGCGGTGCGCAGCCCCGGATCCACCCGCTCGAGCTCTACCGCAACAACGGGGACGGGACCTTCACGGACGTCGCGCGTGAGGCAGGGGTCTGGGCGAACCGGTTCGTGAAGGCGGTGTCCTGGGGCGACTATGACAACGACGGCCGACTGGACCTGCTCGTGTCGGCCTTCGACGAACCGAACGCCCTGTACCACAACGAGGGACCGGGCCCGGACGGAACGTGGCGTTTCTCCGAAGTCGTCGACGCCGGCATCGAACGGCCTCTCTCGAGCCTTCCCGCCTGGTGGTTCGACTTCGACAACGATGGGTGGCTCGACATCTTCATCGCGGCCTACAAAGTCGACAACGTCGAGCAGATGCGGGGGTACCGATCGCGGCCGGAGGTGGCCGAGACACCCCAGATCTACCGGAATCGGGGCGACGGCTCGTTCGAGGATATCACGGAGCGCATCGGTCTGGATCGGGTGGTTCACTCCATGGGCTCGAACTTCGGCGACCTCGACAACGACGGGTGGCTGGACTTCTACCTCGGGACGGGCGACCCGGATCTCCACACGATCGTGCCGAATGTCATGTTCAGGAACATCGGGGGGCAGCGCCTCGAAGACGTATCCGTCGCGGGAGGCTTCAGTCAGCTCTCGAAGGGACACGGAGTGGCCTTCACCGACGTCGACTACGACGGTGATCAGGACATCTACGTGGTCCTGGGTGGGGCGGTCGAGGCGGACGTCGCGCGCAACGTCCTGTGGGAGAACCCCGGACACGGGAACACCTGGGTCACGCTGAGATTCGAGGGCGTCGATTCCAACCGCTCCGCGCTTCACACCCGGGTCCGGGTGACGTTCGAAACCCCCGGCGGCTCGCGAAGCGTCCACCGCGTCGTCGGTTCGGGCGGGAGCTTCGGAGCTTCGAGCCTTCAGCAGGAGATCGGGCTCGGCGATGCGACGCGGATCACCGAGATCGAAGTCCTCTGGCACGGCTCGGGTCTGGTGGAGTCGTTCACGGACGTGGATCTCGAACGGATCTACTCGCTGGTGGAGGGTGCGGGCGTTCTCGTCCCGGTCGAACAGCAGGTGGTGCCGCTCGACGTCGGCCCGCGGTGAGCCGCCGGGCTCTCGTCCCGATCGTCATGTGCCTGGTGGCGCTGGGTGGCTGCCGGAAGACGATCACCGAGGTGCCGCGGTCTTTCGCCCAGGTCGGCGTCTTCGGCGATGCGGCGGACTACCCGGGACTGCGGGTCGTCGTAGAGGCCGGCTCGATCTCCCTCGATCTGGGGATGGAGGATCTCCTTCCAAACCCGGTCGGATTCCAGAGCACCAACTTCCTCGTGCCTGACTTCGGCGAGATGGTCGTCATGGTCTCGCTCAGGAGCGGCGATCAAACGATCGCCGCGGGCGAGGCCCGTGTCACGCTCAGGCCCCTGTTCCAGTGGGGCATCCGCGTGGTCCGGCAGGAAACGGACCCTCACGCGGGCTCGCTCTGTACGGAGCCGGCGGTTCGAATCGAAATCGCGGAGCCGTTCAGACGCGGCCCGGATGACCTACTATGGCTTTCGGTTAGCGGCCCCATCCAGGGAAGCGGTTGCTGAGGGTCGCCCGGCAGCGTTCGGAGAGACGAGACGGGGGCGACGGACGGTGAGCATTCGAGTGTGCATCGCGGGGGTCACGGGGTGGACCGGCAGTAGCGTGGCCTCTGCGGTCCTCGAGTCGGGGGAGTTCGACCTCGTGGGCGCGGTGGCACGCCAGGCGGCGGGAAGCATCGTCGGGGAGGCGCGGGGTCTCGACGGAGGCCCGACGATCGTGGGAAGCGTGGAAGAGGCGCTCGCGGCCCCGACCGACGTGCTCATCGACTACACCCACCCGTCCGCGGTGAAGGCGCATGTCCTCGTCGCGCTGCGTTCGGGGGTCAACGTCGTGATCGGGACGTCGGGGCTGACCGGGGAGGACTTCGACGAGATCGACGCGGCGGCCCGGGCGGCAGGCAAGGGGGTCGTCGCGGCGGGCAACTTCTCCGTTACCGCGGCGCTCCTGAAGCACTTCGCCGGCATCGCGGCCCGCCACGTTCCTCACTGGGAGATCATCGACATGGCGCACGCCGGCAAACCGGATGCGCCGAGCGGGACCGCCCGCGAACTAGCGGAGTACCTCGGCGAAGCCGCGACAAATGAACTGAAGGTGCCCGTGGACGAGACGCTGGGACCCCGTGACGCCCGTGGTGCGACCCTGGGCGGAGCGCAGGTGCATTCCCTGAGGCTCCCCGGATACGTGATCTCCGTCGAGGCACTCTTCGGCCTGTCGGACGAGCGGTTGAGTATCCGGCACGACGCGGGATCGGGCGCCGAGCCATACGTCGGCGGGACGCTGCTGGCCGCGCGAGCGGCACCGAAGACGACGGGGCTCGTGCGGGGACTCGATCGCCTGCTCTTCGAGGGTGCCGATTGACGCTGGCGGCCGATCTCAGAAGACGGCCCGATGTGTCATGTCATATGATCACCGGTAAATGGTTGCCATGAGTGGAGATATGAAGGCAAGGTACATCGACACTCTGCGGCTCCGTTGCCGGTGGTGGGTGCTTCTGCTAGGAGTGGCGGTATTCGGGTGCTCGAGGTCCGAGGCCGACGTGGGCGCCGAGGCGGTAGAGTCGACGGTCTCGGCGAGCCCGGCCGAGGCCGAGGCCGACATCACGGTGTTCCTCACCGAGTACACGATCGACATGCCTCTCGTGATCGACGCGGGAGAGCAGTCGATCTCCGTCGCGAACTTCGGCGTCGAGTCCCACAACCTGCTCATCCGGGATCCCGAGTCTCGCGAGGTACTGTGGGAAACGGACGGGAACGTCGAACCGAATCAGACGTGGAAGTCGACGCTGGATCTCGAGTCCGGCACATACATGGTCGAATGCACCTTCGCGGGTCATGATACCCGGGGCATGTTCGTGCGGATCGAGGTACGGGGGCCGGGAGAGTGAAGGTGTTCGAATGAGCTGGGGGCGCAGCTGCCTGGCATTCGCGGTCCTGTGGGGGCTGGCCGGAACCGCTGCCGGCGTCTCGGCCCAGGCGACCGAAGAGGTCTCTGCCCGTGAGCCGCGGGCCCGGGTGATGTCGATCCCGTCCGATTCGGTGTCCCACATGATCGGTGGCCGGGTCGTCGATCTGGATACGGGGCGTTCGATCGTCGGCGCCCAGGTCTTCCTTCGAGGAACGCTCATGGGGATGCTGACCGACCACGCGGGCCGCTTCCGACTCGATCTCGAAGAGCCGGGGGAGCGCGAGCTCGCGGTCCGACTCATGGGATATGACCCCGCCTGTTTCAACGTCGAGTTCGGGCCCGACATGATGAAGAGTATGATCATCGCGATCGGACGGACATCCTCGAGCGCCCCCCCGGCCGAAGCGGAGTGCCGAGAGCCCGAGGTGGTGGATCCCACCTGAAGACCGGTCGGTTGTCTCTGCGAGTCCGGTCAGACACGTTCCGGATCCGTTGCCGCCCCGCCCGCTCCGGAGGTTCGAATGACAGGTCTTGCGAAGTGCATCCTCGCCGCGGTCGCGACGGCAGGTATCGCCGACCTGGTAGTCGCCGCGCCGTCGCCGTCGGAATCCGTCGCCCAGGAGGCGGCCGAGGCGACGTACATGAAGGCGACCGAGATCGCCGAGACGATCGCGCGAGCTCCCGAGGGACGTGTCAGTGACCAGCAGATCCGCAACGTCGATGCGGGCGGCTACCACGTCGGTGTCGGCGTCGTGCAGCGGCCGCCGACGACCTCGCTCAGCGCCATTCAGCACCACCGCCAGACCGAGGTCTACTACGTGGTGGCCGGAGCGGGGACTCTCGTGACATCGCCCGATCTCGCCTCGCCCAGGGCCCTGGATCCGGATGGCTCAATCGTGCGGACGCTGACGGGTCCCAGCGACATCGGCAGGATAGAAGACGGGGCCAGCCGATCGGTATCCGCGGGGGACATGGTCATCATCCCGGAAGGGATCGCGCACGGGTTCAGCGAGATTACCCAGGCGATCACGTACATCGTCGTCCGGGTGGATCCCGATCGCCTGGTCGAGCTCAAGCCGCGATGAGTTCAGTCGCATGATCGGACGGCGCCGCTAGTGGGCTGGAGGGAGTGGTCGCTGAGCAGCATGAGCCCGGCCGAGCTGACGGCCGTAGGTGTGGTCCTGGCGATCATCGAGATCATCGCGATCGTATCGGCCGTGAGGGCGGTCATGACGGCCCGCACGGCACAGGGTGCCCTCGCCTGGGTCGGCGCCCTCCTCACCATACCGCTGATCTCGGTGCCGATGTACTGGATCTTCGGTCGCGCGCGGTTTCACGGGTACGTCGACGCCCGACGCGATAGGGATCGCGGGATGAAGGAACTGATCGGGGACGTCACCCCCCGCGTGTCCGATTACGTCGTGGAGGTGCCCGAGAATCTCGCCGCTGGACACGTGCTCGAGGCGCTCGCCGCTCTGCCGTTCACGCGTGGAAACGACACCGACGTGCTGATCGACGGGCGGCAGACGTTCGACGCGATCTTCGAGCTGATCGACTCTGCGGAGGAATACGTCCTGTCCCAGTTCTTCATCGTGAACGATGACGCGCTGGGTCGCGAGTACGCGGACCTGTTGATTCAGAAGGCGAAAGCAGGCGTCGAGGTCTTCTTCCTGTACGACGAGGTCGGATCGAGGAAGATAAGTCGCCGCTACCTGGCGGACCTCCGCCGGGCGGGGGTCAACGTCTCCGGGATGAACACCACCCGGGGGCGGACCAACCGATTCCAGCTGAACTTCCGAAATCACAGGAAGACCGTCCTCGCCGATGGAAAAGCCGCGATCGTCGGCGGACTCAACGTCGGAGACGAGTACCTGGGCCTCCACCCGCGGCTGACTCCGTGGCGTGACACGGCCATTCGAATCGAGGGGCCCGAAGCGCTCGCGATTCAGCTCGCCTTCGTGGAGGATTGGAACTGGGCGACCAGGGAAGTCCCGCCGCTTTCGTGGGAACCCCATGCGAGCGCGACCGAAGATCGGATCGCGTTCGTGTTACCCAGCGGTCCCGCGGACGAGTTCGAGACGTGCTCGCTGTTCTTCCGACATGCGATCAGCACGGCCCGGAAGCGTCTCTGGATCGCTACGCCGTACTTCGTACCCGACGAGGGCACGATCGGCGCCCTCGAGCTCGCCGCGATGCGGGGTGTCGATGTGCGAATCCTCATCCCTGGCATGCCGGATAAGCCGTTCATCAAGCTCGCGGGGTATTCCTACGTCCCGGAGATGGAGCGGGCAGGTGTGCACATGTTCGAGTACGGCGACGGGTTCTTGCACCAGAAGGTGATGCTCGTGGACGACCGCGCGTCTGTCATAGGCACCGCGAACTTCGACAATCGATCGTTTCGCCTGAACTTCGAGATGTCGATCGTGACGATCGACGAGCAGTTCGCGACCGAAGTCGAGGCGATGCTGGTCGACGACTTCGCGAAGTCCACGCGGATCGACGCGGACGCGCTGGCGAGCCGATCGATCGCCTTCAAGGCGGGAGGCCGGATCGCCCGCCTGTTCTCGCCGATCCTCTAAGTCACGAGGCGCTGGAGTGACGTCCATCGTCGGCGTCATGAGAGATTCGCCGGGAGTGTAGCGACTGGCGAGGGTCACACTCGACCCCTGATCGGTCACCGGATCTGTCGCGGGCCCTCGTGCCCGAGTACGGTGCAGCATGAGCATGCGACACGAACTGAACCGGTGTCTGGGCGTCGTCGGCGCGGCGGCCCTTCTTTCGTTCTCGATGGCCTCGTCCGATGCGGCGGCGCAGGTACCGGCAGGCTGGCTTCTGAGCGGCGAGAACGCAGACCTCTACCGGATGAAGACGGACCGGGAGGTCGTTCATTCCGGCGAAGCCAGCATGCGGCTGGAGGCGCGGGGAAACCGGCGTAACCGCGAATGGGCCGTCACGGTGCAGATCATCGATGCGGCTCCCTTCCGTGGCCAGCGCATTCGCCTTTCCGGGCACCTCAGGAGCGCCGACCTGGGCTCCGGCGGCCTCTGGATGAGGATCGATGGGATCGTCGACGGTGAAGCGGCTCAGATCGCCGTGGACAATGCCGAGGACCGGCAGCTGTCGGATGACGAAGACTGGACCCTGCAGGAGATCGTACTCGATGTGACGGGGGAGAGCGTCACGATCCTCTACGGCGCGATGATCAGCGGCGACGGCGAGCTCTGGATCGATGGGCTCACCCTCGAGCTGGTAACCGATGTCGATCCGACGGCCGAGGTGACGAACACGATCGTCGGAGGGGCGTACCAGCGTCCGCTCGGGATGCTGCCGATGCCCATGAACCTCGGCTTCGAGATCGAGGTCGACGGGTGAAACTGCTGTTTCTGCACGGGTTTCCCGGTGTGGGGAAGCTCACGGTCGCCCGGGAGCTCGGGGAGCGTTCTGGCTTCCCCGTGTTCCACAACCACCTCACCGTCGACCTCGTGACCACCGTCTTCGAGTTCGGATCTCCCGACTTCGCCGAGCTGCGGGAGAGTATCTGGCTCGACGTCTTTGAAAGGGCGGCGGGGGTGCCGATCCCCGGGCTGATCTTCACGTTTGCGGATGAGCGTACGGTGGCGGAGGGCTTCGTCGACCGGGTGCTCCAGAGGGTTGGATCGCACGGCGGCGATGTCGTGTTCGTGGAGTTGACCTGCGACCACGACGAGTTGCGTCGTCGTGTGGAGGGGCCCGACCGCCGCGCGCATGGAAAGCTCGCATCCTCCGAGCTTCTGGACGCGTTGATGGGAGATGGAACGCTCAAGAAGCTCGTTCCCCCGACGGACGCGGAGCAACTCGTCATTGACACGGGGACCTTGTCCCCGGCAGAAGCGGCCGAGGCGATCATGAGGCGTACGTCCTCCGCATGACGTCCGTCGTCGTTCACGCCCTGTGGACGGGCCTGGCGCTCAGCATCTATCTGAGCCTCTCGTTCTGGGCGATCGCCCTCTTCAACCTGGAGGTCTGGCTGCGGGACTTCCCGCCGGACATTCAGGAGGCATGGGGGCCGCAGAGCGATGCCGCGAGACGGCAGAAGTGGATCCTCGGGGTTCCCGTGCTCGGACTCGCACTCGCGGGGCTCGTCTGGAGCACGATCCGGGTCGATGCCGCCGCCGGCGGCCTCGGTTTCGTCCCGGCGTTCCTTCACACGTTCATCGCGCTGTCCGTTTTCAATCTCGTGGACCTGCTGATACTGGACTGGTTGATCTTCGTTAAGATCCGGCCGCGGGTCCTCGTGCTACCCGGAACGGACGGCATGCCCGGGTACGGGGACTATCGGTTCCACTGGAACGCCTTCGTGATCGGGACGGCGGGCATCGGTGTCCTGAGCGTGATGGTGGGCATCGTTTTCACTCTGTTATGAATGGGGTGTCGGACGTGACGGAATCCGGACACGAGGCGGACCCTCGATTGACGGTCCGCGACATGACTCCGGGGGACTGGGACCGGGTGGCCACGATCTTCGCCGAAGGTCTGGCGACCGGGAACGCGACGTTCGAGACGGAGGTCCCGAGCTGGGAAGACTGGGACGGGTCCCACCTCGCGGCGTGCCGGCTCGTCGGAGAACTCGAGGGTCGCGTCGTCGGGTGGGCGGCGCTCAGCGGGGTTTCGGATCGGTGCGTGTACGGCGGCGTGGCGGAGATCAGCGTGTACGTGTCCGACGAAGCGCGCGGCCGTGGATTCGGTTCCCGGCTCCTCCAGGCCCTCGTCGAGGCGTCCGAGGCCCATGGGCTCTGGACGCTTCAGGCGGGCATCTTCCCGGAGAACGTCGGGAGCGTCCGGATCCACGAGAAGTGCGGCTTTCGCGTGATCGGGCAACGGGAGCGTCTGGGCGAGCTCGGGGGCCGGTGGAGGGATGTCCTCCTGCTCGAGCGCCGGAGCGCCGTCGTCGGGACATGACGAGTCCTCTGGTCGTCGACTACGACCCCGCCTGGCGCGATCGATTCGAGGAACTGCGGACCCGTTTGTCTCCCTGTCTCGATGCCGGGGCCCTGGCCATCGAGCACGTCGGGAGCACCGCGGTTCCGGGTCTCGCGTCAAAGCCTATCATCGATGCGGACATCGTCACGCGGCCTGGCGGGTTCGATGCGGTGCACGCCGCCTTGCGCGCTCTCGGGTACGAGCACCGGGGAGACCAGGGTGTGCCCGAGCGGGAGGTCTTCAAGCTCATCGACCGCGGGCTCGAGGCGAGCCTGCCGAAACACCACCTCTACGTGTGCGAGGAGGGCAGTCCGCCCCTCCGCAGCCACCGCATGTATCGTGACTTTCTCCGATCGCGTCCCGATCTGGTCGAGGCCCTGTCGGCCGATAAGCGGGACGCCGCCGAGCGCGCCGGGCAGGATCGCGAGATCTACATGGAGCTGAAGGCGCCGGCGTACGCACGCATCGTTGCGGCGGCCATCCTCGCGGCGGACGAGTGAGCCACAGGGGATCTCGTGCTGGCCCCGGTGCCGATTCGCCACCTATCATCCAGCCCCGCATGAGCTGTTACCCGAACTCCCGAGGCCGACCACGAATGATCCCACCGCGCGCACGGATCCGGTGCTGAGGCGCCGGGCGCGAGGGTCTGCCCCATCATCATGGGCGTTGCTGACCGCGTTCGCGCTCGGGTGTGGCGGGAGCGGCGGGACGGCCGATGCCGAGTCCGAGATTCGCGAGGTGACGCGTCGATGGGAGGCGGCACTGATCGCGGGGGATGCGGCCGGGGCGGTCGAGTCCGTCTTCACGGCGGACGCGGTGAGACTGCCCGCGAACGAGCCCGCCGTCCGCGGCGCCACCGCCATCCGGCAGGCCCTCTCCGGCTCCGTCGCGCTGCGCTCAGCGCGGTTCGATCTCGAGGACCTCGACGTCTCGGGCGACCTGGCCTACGCCGCCGGGACGTACTCGGTCAGCGTCACCGGCGAGGAAGAGCTGTCCGGGAAGTTCCTCGAGGTGTGGAAGCGCACGCCGGCAGGGTGGAGGATCCACAGGGTGATGTGGGACTGATGGACGCCCCATCCGGAGCGACCCTGGCGGCGCCGGGAATCGACGAGATCCGGGCCGCGCAGGACCGGGTCGCCGCCTCGATCGTCCGGACGCCGCTCGTTCGGCTCGAAGTCGAATCGGATCAGGAGATCTGGCTCAAGCTCGAGAACCTGCAGCCGATCGGATCGTTCAAGCTTCGGGGCGCCGCGAATCTGCTGAGCCGGAGGCGGCAGGAAGCACTCGCGCACGGCGTCTGGACCGCGAGCGCCGGCAACATGGCTCAGGGAGTCGCGTGGAACGCTCGCCGCATGGGTGTCCCCTGCACGGTGGTCGTCCCCGAGACGGCGCCCCAGACGAAGATCGACGCTGTCGAACGCCTCGGCGGAACCGTCATCAAGACGACCGTGGAGTCATGGTTCGAGGTGTTCCGCACGCGGACCTTCGAGGGGATGGAGGGGTTGTTCGTCCACGCGTTCAGCGATCCGGACGTGCTCGCGGGGAATGCGACGATCGCGCTCGAGGTGCTCGAGGACCTGCCGGATGTCGACGCGGTGATCGTGCCGTTCGGGGGTGGCGGGCTCGCCTGCGGGATCGCGGCCGGGTTCGCGGCCGCGGCTTCCCGCGTGGAGGTCTTCGCGTCCGAAGTGAAGGGCCAGGCACCGCTCGCCGCCTCGTTCGCGGCCGGGCAGGCGGTCGCGATCGACTACGAACCGAGCTTCGTGGATGGGATCGGCGGACCCCACGTCGAGCCTGAAATGTGGGAGCTGGCGAACACTCTGCTCGCCGGTACGCTGCTCGTCGATCTAGACGAGGTGGCCGCGGCGATCAAGCTGCTGGTCGAGCGTTCCCGCGTCGTCGCGGAGGGTGCGGGGGCCTCGTCGGTGGCGGCGGCGCTGGGCGGCGCACCCGGGGTTCGGAGAGTGGTGTGCGTCGTGTCGGGAGGAAACCTCGATGCGGTGCGCATGATTCGAATCCTCGAGGGAGGGACGCCCTGACCGGCGCGCGTCCCTGACCGGACGGGGTATGGCGGTCGGCGGCGGTTCACCGCAACGTCAGACACACCCGAAAGGAGGACGGCATGGTCGCGATTGGTACACTCCTGGTTCCGGTTCTGCTCTCCGCGGTACTCGTGTTCATCATGAGCTCGCTCGTCTGGATGGTGCTGCCGCACCACAAGTCGGACTACGGGCGCCTTCCCGACGAGGACGGAGTGATGGATGCCCTCGGCGATGTGGCTCCCGGGATGTACCACATGCCCCACGCGGCCACGGCGGAGGAGATGAAATCGCCGGAGATGAAGGCCAAACTCGAGAAGGGGCCGGTCGGGTTTCTCACGGTCGTACCCGGGATGCCGAACATGGGCAAGAATCTCGGGCTGTGGTTCGTGTATTGTCTTTGGGTGAGCTGGTTGGTCGCGTACGTGACGAGCCGGACTCTGGAGCCGGGCGCCGAATATCTGCTCGTAATGCAGATCGCGTGCACCGTGGCGTGGGCCTCCTACGGGATGGCGACCGTCTCGGACAGCGTGTGGTTCGGCCGGCCGTGGAAAATCTCGATGAAGAACTTGTTCGACGCGCTGCTGTACGGAACGTTGACCGGTGGGGCCTTCGGGTGGCTCTGGCCGGGCTAGCGTGTCGCGGAGAATGGAGAGAAGACGATGGAAGCATTGATCGCATTGAGCTTCAGCGCGTTCTTCCTGGGTCTCGGAACGCTCGGCACGGTGTTCTGGATCTGGATGCTGATCGACTGCGCGAAGAACGAGCCTCGTGAAGGAAACGACCGCATCGTCTGGGTGCTGATCATCGCCGTCACGCACCTCCTTGGCGCCGCGATCTACTACTTCGCCCGCCGACCGGACAGGATCGAACAACATGGAGCCTGACTCGATTTCCCCCCCCGCGACCGAAGCCCGGCGTTCGTCCGCAGCGACGAGCGCCGGGCTTGTCGCGTTGGCGCTCGCCCTCGTTTCGATGTCCCCCGCTCGGAGCGCCGCGCAGCAGGTGCCGACCCCCGAATCGGTGCTCGGTCACACGGTCGGCGAGGACTTCTATCTCGCGACCTACGAGGAGTCGATCGAGTACTTCCAGCGGCTTGCGGCGGCTTCCGATCGGGTCCGGCTCGAACTGGTCGGAGAAACATCCTTCGGTCGCCCCGTGTACCTCGCGCTTATCTCGAGCGCGCAGAACCTCGCCGCCCTCGATCGCCATCGAGAGATCGCGCAGAGGCTGGCGCACCCGCGTGACCTCGGCGAGGACGAGGCCCGGCGGCTGGCGGACGAAGGCCGGGCCGTGGTGTGGATCGATGGCGGTCTTCACGCGAGTGAGGTGGCGCACGCCCAGCATACGATTCAGCTCGCCTACGATCTCGTCACCGGTGACGACGATCCGGAGATCGCCGCGATTCTCGACAACGTGATCCTGATGCTCTGGCCGTCGATCAATCCCGACGGACAGACGATGATCGCGGAGTGGTACCGCTCGAACCTCGGCAAGCCGTACGAGACCGCTCCGGCGCCGTTCCTGTACCAGAAGTACATCGGGCACGACAACAATCGGGACGGCTACATGATCAACCAGATCGAGTCCCGGTACGTGACACGCGTGGCCCGCGATTGGGAACCGCAGATCCTCTACAACCATCATCAGAGCTCGCCGTTTCCGACGCGCATCTGGATCCCTCCGTTTGCCGAACCCATCTCCCCTCACGTCCATCCGCTGATGTGGCGGACGGTCAACCTCATGGGGATGGCCATGTCGCAGGCACTCGAGGAGCGGGGGCAGAAGGGGGCGACCCACATGGGCACCGGCTTCGACAACTGGTACCCGGGGTTCATGGACCACGCGAACAACTTCCACAACGTCGCGTCGTTCCTCACGGAGACGGCGTTGTACTCTTATGCGACGCCGGGCTTCTACACGATGAGGGACTTCCCCGCGAGCCGGCGCGATCTGCGTCCTCAGTCCCTCTACTCGAGCCCCTGGGAGGGCGGGTGGTGGCGGCTGCGTGACGCCGTCGACTACATGCTGACGGCCTCCGTCTCGGTGCTCGATTTCGCGGCCAAGTACCGTCGCGACCTCCTGTTCAACAGATATCAGGCCGGTCGCGACATCATCGCGCAGTACACAGAGGAACCGCCGTACGCGTTCTTCGTCCCCCGGTCGCAGCGGGATCCGGTCGCGGCGGCCGAGCTGCTTCGCCGGCTCGCCTTCAACGGCATCGAGATCGACCGGCTGGACGAGTCGGTCGTTCACGACGGGATCACACACCCGGCCGGCACCTGGGTGATCCGGATGGACCAGGAGTTCGCGAACTTCGTCCGCCAGCTCTTCGCCATTCAGGAGTACCCGGACCTGCGTCAGTATCCGGAGGGCCCCCCGGACCAGCCGTACGACGTCTCGGGCTGGACCCTTCCGATCCAGATGGGCGTGCGGGTCGTCGCAGCGTCTTCGCCGCTCCCCCCAGAGACGCGCGATGCGCTGTCTCCGATCGAGGGCGATGCGATCGCGTGGGATACCGACACGGTCGACGCGACGTCGTGGGACTCCCCGGTCGGGGTCGGGTTCGATTCGCACCCGGTAGCGGCCGGGATCGTCCCCCCGCCCGGCAGCGTCTCGGGAGGAGGCGGCGCACTGCTGGTGGATGCGGCCCAGAACAACGCCTACAAGGCCGTCAATCGGGCCTGGGCTGCGGGTGGCAGGGTGTCGTTCGTGCCGGGTTCCGCCGGCGCGGGGGGCGAGGCTGGATCCTCCGGCGCGTACGCGATCACGGGAGTGCCCGACGAGAGCGCCCTGGTACGGGACCTCGCGCTCCAGGCGTCGCGTGGATCGACGGGGACGTCGATCAGGCAGCCCCGGGTAGGGCTGTATCGACCCTGGCAGGCGAGCATGGACGAGGGCTGGACGCGCTGGGTGCTCGAGCGATACGACTTCGAATTCACGAGTCTGCGTAATCCGGACATTCTCGCGGGTGACCTGCGCGACCGATACGACGTGATCGTGATCGCCGACATGTCCGGAGGCCAGATCCTCAACGGGTTTGCGAAGGGGTCGGTCCCCGCCAGGTACGAAGGCGGGATCGGTGCCGAGGGTGTCAGGGAGCTGGATGCCTTCGTACGGGCCGGCGGAACGCTCGTGACGCTGAATCGCGCGACCCTGTTCGCGATCGATGAGTTGAGCCTGCCAGTGCGGAATGTCGTCGCCGGGGTTCCTCAGGACGAGTACTTCCAGAGCGGTTCGATCGTCGAGATGACGGTGGACCCGTCGCACCCGGTCATGACCGGAATGTCGGTACGTGCGCGGGTGGTGGTCGGGCAGAGCCCGGTATTCACGACCGAGGAGGGATTCGAGGGCGCCGTTCTGGCCCGCTATGACGAGGGGCGGTCCCCGCTGGTATCGGGGTACTTGCTCGGCGAAGCCTATCTCGCGGGCTACGCCGCGGCCGTGGAGGTCGACCACGGAGACGGACGGGTGGTGTTGCTGGGAATGCGTCCGCAGTGGCGCGGCCAGCCGTTCGACAACTTCCGCATTCTCTTCAATGCCGCGCTCTATTCGGCCGAGATCGCCGCGGCGACGCCCGCCAACCCGGAGTTCTGGACGTCGCCGGATGATGGAGATGATTCGGACGAGGGCGAAGGAGACCGGTGACCCCGGGAACGAGCGCCCGGAAGCGCGGGCGGGTTTCGTGGAGCGCCGGGATCCTCCTGGCGCTCGTACTGACCGCCGGGGTCCTCCTGTTCTGGGCCTTCTATTGGGAGCCCGGTCGTCTCGTCGTGCGGGAGGCCACGCTCGAGGTGCCGGGGTGGGGTGACGCCAGGCCGATGCGGTTCGTTCTCCTGGCGGACCTGCACGTAGGGTCTCCGCGGAACGGGATCGAGAAACTGCGCCGCCTGGTGCGACGGACGAACGAGCTCGAGCCTGAGGTCGTGCTGATCGCCGGCGATTTCGTCATCGACAACGTGTTCGCGGGGACGTTCGTATCGCCGGAGGACATCGCGATCGAGCTCGCGGAGCTGGAGGCCCCGCTGGGGGTCGTCGCCGTGCTCGGAAACCACGACCGCTGGCTGTCGGCGGACCGCGTCGCCGAGGCCCTCACGAGCCGTGGCATCTCGGTGATAGAGAACCGGGCGATTCTGCTGGAGGGCGCGGACCGTCGATTCTGGGTTGCCGGCGTCAGCGACTTCTGGACGGGACACCCCGACGTCCTCGGAGCGGTCGAGCAGGCCGAAGAAGACGACGCCGTGCTCCTTCTCACGCACAACCCGGACATCTTCCCCGAGATCCCGAACCGCGTCGCGCTCACCCTCGCCGGCCATACGCACGGAGGTCAGGTGATCCTCCCGTTCGTCGGTCGGGCGATCACCCCGTCCAGGTTCGGCGAGAAGTTCGCCGTCGGACACGTCGCGGAAGACGGAAAGCACATCTTCGTGACGAGCGGAGTCGGTACGAGCCGCCTCGGCGTGCGCTTCCGCGTGCCGCCCGAGATCGCGGTACTCGAGATCTCGGGCTGCGACGGCTGCTGAGACCCTCTACATCGCCATCTCGTCGACGATGTAATCCTCGGTCGGAACGTCCGGCATGAACTCCGTGACGCCCATCCCTGAGCTCGCCATGAATATCCCCGGGTCAACGCCCAGTTCGGCCCGCGCCACGTAGCGTCCCTCCTGCTCCAGCCACCCGACCCACGACAGAACGCGGCTATCATTGCAGGCGTCACGAATCGCTCGCTCGACTCGTCAAACATGGGTATCATCGCACCGTTGCAGCCCACCCGTAGAGAGGAGTTCGCCGTGTCCGGTTTCGTCGCGCGCCGCGCAGTCAGCCTGTTCGCCGGCACCATGTCGCTCTTCTGCGCCGCCACTCTCGAGGTGGCTGCCCAGGACGAGAAGCCCGCGCCCCCGGACGGCTGGATCGTCAGGACGGACGGCGGCGGGCACGGAGGCGGGGAGCTCGAGTTCGTGGACATGCCGCCCGGCTGGCACATCACCACCGGGCCGTCAGGCATCTTCTATGATCCGGGAAAGACGGCCAGCGGCTCGTATCACGTCGAGGCCGAGGTCTTCCTCTTCGATCCGGGCAGGCGGAACGAGGGTTTCGGGATCATCATCGGCGGTGCCGACCTGGATGGCGACGATCAGGCGTATACGTATTTCCTGATGCGGCGGGATGGAAGCGTGCTGGTGAAACGGCGTGATGGATCGAACACTGCGAACATCATGGGGTGGACGAAGAGCGATGCCGTAGTCACGTGGGAAGAGCGCGGCGACGACGCGGCAACGGCCAAGAACGTTCTCGCGGCCGAGGTCGGGGGTGGCGAGATGGCGTTCTTCGTGAACGGAGAAGAGGTGTTCCGCGGGCCTGCCGACGGACAGCACGTGAACGGCATCGTGGGTCTGCGAGTGAACCACGGGCTGAACCTCCATTTCTCATCACTCGACGTCACCTCGAGCTGAGGGTGACCGACGCGGGCCGGCCTCGTCTCGAGGCGATCTGGCTGAAGACGGGTCGAGGCGGGCCAATGGAGCCCGTCGGTGAGGCCTTGCTCGTCGAGGGCAGCGGGCTGGAAGGCAACGCCGATCGTGGCGGCAGGAGGCAGGTGACCCTCCTCGACGCCGAGGCATGGGAGCGCGCGACCCGGTCGATCGGGGTCGACGTGCCTCCGATTGCACGACGGGCGAACCTCCTCGTTCGAGGCATCGATCTCGAGGCATCGAGGGAGCGCGTGGTTCGTGTCGGAGAGGCGCGGATCGAGATCGGAGGCGAAACATTGCCGTGCGGGCAGATGGAGGCGAACGCGCCGGGGCTGAGAACGGCACTGGAGCCCGAGTGGCGCGGTGGGGCGTACGGGGTCGTCCTGGCAGGGGGACTCATCTCGGTCGGCGACGAAGTGGGTTGGGCGTGAGCGCCCGGGGGGCGGTCTCGAGGGCCGGCGGTGTCGCGGCGGCGATCGTGCTGCTCGCCGGTTGTGCCGGGACCGCGGACGACACGCCGGCCAGCTCGGCGGGAACGGTCGCGGTCGACGGCGCGGAGATCTGGTATCAGTCCATGGGCTCGGGGACTCCGGTGGTGGCCGTCCACGGCGGCCCCGGTCTCGACCACTCGTACCTGCTGCCGGGGCTGCTCCCCCTCTCGCGGACTCATCGACTGATCGTCTACGACCAGCGGGGACTCGGGTCGTCACGAACCGCCCTCGACTCCACGTCGATCACCATGAACCGCTTTCTCGACGACATCGATGCGATTCGCCGACAGGTGGCCGAGGTGGAGCAGGTGACCCTGCTCGCGCACAGCTGGGGTGTGATTCCCGCCATGCTGTACGCCATGCGATGGCCGGAACGGGTCGAGAGACTGATCCTGATGAGCCCGGTCGAGCCGGGGCAGCGGTTCGCCGAGGCTACGACGGCGGCCCAGGAGGCGCGGCGCTCACCCGTGGATGTGGCGCTGGTGGACTCGATCGCGGCGACCCCGGCATTTCGGGAGGGCGACCCTCCCGCGGTGAACCGGCTCTTCTTCCACGTATTCCGGGGAACGTTCGCGGACCCCGCGGTCGCCGACTCGCTTTTCCGCCTGTCGTTCTCCGAACGAACCGCCCGGCAGGGAAGGGCAGTCGCCTCGATCTTGATGACGCCGCTTGCCGGTCTCGACTTCTGGGATCAGCTGTCCAGTCTTCGAATGCCGGTTCTCATTCTGCACGGCGAGGAAGATCCGATTCCGGCGGAGATGGTCCGCGAACTGGCCGACGCGTTCCACGACGCTCGCCTGGTCCCGATCGCGGGCGCCGGGCACTTCCCCTACATCGAGAAGCCAGACGAGACGTTCGCGTCAATTCGAGAGTTCCTGACCGAGGGTGATCAGTCTCCCTGAGCGGTCGCCTTCACTTCGTCCCACAGCTCGTCGAGCGCCTCGAGCCCGGCAGTTCGCCAGTTCACGCCTCGCTCGTCCGCCAGCGCGAGCATCGCTCGGCAGCGACCCTCGAACTTCGTGATCGCGGAGAGCAACGCGTTCGCCGGGTGCGCACCGGCGATGCGTGCCGCGTTCACGGCAGCGAAAAGAAGGTCGCCGACCTCCTCCTCCACACCGGCCGTGGCCTCCCCGATCCGCCGCTTGGCCGACGTATCCGCGATCGACTCCAGCTCGTCGGTCTCCTCGCGGACCTTCTCGAGCGGCCCCTCGAGCGAGTCCCAGTCGAATCCGATGCCTGCCATGCGTTCCTGGACCCTCGCGGCTCGGCTCAACGGATCGAGCCCGGCGGGGACGCCGGCAAACGGATCGATGGCGTCACCGTCGGAGAAGCCTTCGATGGCGTCGGACCCGACCGCCCGCTCGGCCGCCTTCATCTCCTCCCAGTCGGGGGCCTCCTCGGCGTCACCGTACACGTGAGGATGACGAGCGATCATCTTCGTCTCGAGCGCCTCGACGACCCCGGGCGCATCGAAGGCCCCTCGCTCCTCTGCGAGGACGATCTGAAACGCGATGTTCAGGAGAAGGTCGCCGAGCTCCCCGCGCAGGCCGGCGTCATCGCCGGTCTCGACGGCCTCGGCCACTTCGTTGGCCTCTTCGAGAAGGTACGGACGGAGCGTTTGCGGCGTCTGTCGTGCGTCCCAGGGGCAGTGTTCCCGAAGGAAGCGCACGAGCGCGATCGCGCGGCCGAGAGTAGCGTCCTCAGGCAGCGATCTCGAGGTGTGGTGCGGCGCGGCTTCGGCGCCTTCGGAGGGGGATTCTGGCGTCATGGCGCCGGCAACGTATCCGCGGTAGGCTGGCAACTCCAGAACCCCCGCGGAGCCCGGGATCACTTCACAACGACGGAAGCCGCACAGTCGAGATGACCCTGGAACAGACGAAGGGCCAGAGGGCCTGGGTCGAGGTGAACGTCCACGCGCTCCGGGAGAACGCCCGGATGGTCGCCCGTGTCGTCTCCCCGGCCGGGTTGATCCCGATGGTGAAGGCGAACGGATACGGGCTCGGGGCAGTCGAGGTCGCGCGGGCTCTGGAGGACATGGACCCCTTCGCGTTCGGCGTGGCCACCGTCGAGGAAGGTGTCGAGCTTCGTCTGGCGGGGGTCAGCGCCCGCATCATCGTCTTCGCCGCCTGCGGCGTCGCGGACACCACCGCGATGATCGACCACCGCCTCGAGGGATCCGCGATGGGCGCCGCAGGTCTCGATCTTCTCGCGGCGGCGGACGTTCCGATCCATCTGGAGGTCGAGACGGGGATGGGGAGGGCGGGTCTCGGAGCGAGGGAGGTCGCCGACAGGTCTCGCGAGATCGAGGACTTGATGGCTGCGGGGCGCCTCGCGTCCATCTACTCCCACTTCCATTCCGCCCGGACGAATCCGGCCGCTACCGACAGTCAGTTCCACGATTTCGGGCGGGTGCTCGAGGGCCTTCCGGGGGACGGCACGGGGGCCATCCCCCGGCATATCGCGAACAGCGATGCGATCAGGTCGAAACGGCAGTATCATCTGGACCTCGTGCGGCCGGGTCTGTACCTGTACGGAGGTGGCCGGGAGGTCGATCCTTCGGGGGTGCTGCCGAGGCCCGAGGCCGTCGCGTCCATCCGCGCGCGGGTGCTCGAGGTTCGAGTCCTGCCTTCCGGTTCGACCGTCAGTTACGGGGCTACGTACGTGACGAAGCGCGCGACGCGCCTCGCCACGCTCTCGATCGGGTATGCGGACGGCCTGCCCTGGGCGGGCTCGAATGCGGGGCACGTGTTGATCGCGGGACAGCCGGCACCGATCAGGGGTCGCGTGTGTATGGATTTGATCTGCGTAGACGTTACGGGGCTGTCGCGTGTCAAACCTGGCGATGTGGCGACTGTGCTCGGGTCGGACGGAAGCGAGGCGATCGAGCTCTCGGAGCTCGCCGCGCGGAGCGGTACGATCGAATACGAGGTGTTGACCGGACTCGGGCGAAGGCTCCCCCGGGTGTACACGGGGACCGGCAGCGGGTCCGGATGATGACGACTGGCGAGGATGATGTCGGGAATAGATGACGAGTTGATCGCGCAGGCGCGCATTGCCATGACGCGCGCGTACGCTCCGTATTCCGGGTTCCGGGTCGGGGCCGCGCTCGAGTCGGAGGATGGCGGTGTGTTCCTCGGATGCAACGTGGAGAACTCGTCCTACCCGGTCGGGACGTGTGCCGAGCGCGTCGCCCTCGGCAATGCCGTCACGTCCGGTGCTACCTCCTTCAGCAGGATCGCGATCGCTAGCAGCGGTTCCGAGCCCGCCTCGCCGTGCGGCATGTGCCGACAGGCGCTCGCGGAGTTCGGGGTCCACCTGGCGGTGGTCAGCGTGACCGACGATGGAGCCGCGGCGCGGTGGTCGTTGGCGGAACTGCTGCCGCACGACTTCCGGCTCCACGAGGCGGATTCGGTGGGTGCGACCTCCCGGAGGGGTGGATGACAGGGGTGGGCCGAAAGATCTCCTTGCGAGCGGCGCTGATCGCTGCGGCGGTGAGCTCGGTCACTCTTTCGGCCTGCGTCGAGGACCCGCTCTCTCTCGATGCCGGCTCGGCGCCTGGCGCATCTTCTCCCACGCTGGACTTCACGATCGTGTCTTCCGACTTGCCTTCCTGGAGGGACACGGCCTACTCGGGGTTCGCCCTGCCGAGCGAGGCGGCGTTCAACCTCGTCTCCAACACCCCGGACATGGCGTCCCGGCTTCTGGCGCTCCTCAACGTTCCGGACACGATCAGGACGTTCGCTGACACCCTGCCGGTCGATCGGTTCGACAGCGTGAGCGTGCGGGTCGTCATTGATACCGTGGGCTCCCGGTTCACGACCCTTCCCGTGACCGTTCGAATGGTCGCGCTCACGAGAGGGTTCAGCGAGGATTCCGCGACGTGGTCGCAGGCGGCGTCCGGCGTGCCCTGGACCACTCCTGGTGGAGACCTCGGGATCGAGCTTGGATCCGCGATCCTGAGTGAGGTGAGCGACAGCGTTCGGATCGAGATCGCGGTCGATCAGGATTCGCTCATGAAGTCCTGGCAGGACTCGGACGGTGAGCCCGGATTCGCCTTCCTCGTCGACGGCGGCGAAGCCCTGCTCGAGGTCCGCAACGTGGTCGTTCGGTACGACGCGCTCCTCGAGGGTCGAGAAGTACCGGTATCGCGTACTCAGTCGTTGACCGAGAACACGTTCATCGTGTCGCCCGAGATGCCGCCGATCGGGCTCGGACTCCGCCTCGGGGGCACCCCGGCCTCGCGGTTCTACCTGGAACTCCGCGTTCCCGCGAGCGTGGATGGCGTTCCCCTCGAGGGGTCCACCATCAATCACGCCGAGATCGCGTTCACGCCCCTCGGCCCCCCGTCGGCACCGTACGAACTCGAGCGCGACCTGCAGATCCGGACGATCCGGCTTCTCGCGGACCCCTTCGTGTATGGGCCGAAGACGCCGATCGGTGCGGGGACGCTCACTCTCCAGACCCTCGATCCGGACTCGTTGGCCGCCGGCCGACCCCTCCGGGTGGACATGACGCGGCGAGTTCGCGAGGCGATCGCCTCAGGACAGGGACTAATCAGGATGGGGCTTCGCGCGGATCCCGATGGACAGACCCTGGGGTTCTGGGAGTTCGCTTCCGTCGACGCGGCACTGGGACTCCGACCGCGTCTCCGCATCGTCCTCACGCCGCCGCCCGACTTCCAGGTGCCCAATTGAGCCGGCGAGCAGAGGTACGGCGAATCGGCAGACTGTGCCTCCTGGTGCTGGCGCTGCTGCTGCCGGCGAGCGCGGCGGCCCAGACACCGATTACGGGGATCGGTCTGGGCTATCCGGTCCACCCGATCGATGGTCGGGCCGCGGCGCTGGGTGCCACCGGCCTCGGGATCATGGGCAGTAGCTTCTCCCTGCTCAATCCGGCCGACCTGACGCAGCACGAGATGCCGGGGTTTGCGCTGTCGTTTCACGCGGAAGGGGCCGAGCTGAAGGGTGGTGCGGATCCGGTCAACACGGGACGCCAGCGTTTCAACCTGGTCCGCGCGGTTGCTCCATTCGGCGATTGGTCTGCAGGAATCGGCTTCGGCGGCGCGTTCGACCAGGACTGGTCCGTTCGGTTCCGCGATACGCTGATTCTCGAGGACGGGACGGTCCCGTTCGAAGAGACTCGCGAACACGACGGCGGGATCTCGACCATCGACCTTTCGCTGGCGCGGGAATTCGGGCCGATCGCGATCGGGTTCTCCGCTCAGCGCAACGTGGGCTCGCTCCGCCAGAGCTTCAGTCGGGCCTTCGACCCGCCGACCGGTGATGCACCTTCCCTCGGGGCGGCCGGTGGCGGCCAGCTGATCTCGTTCAAGGGCTGGCGGTTCCGGCCCGGGGCCGCGATCGAGGTGGCCGACCGCTACATGCTGAGCGGCGTCCTCTCCTTCGGCTCGCAGCTGACGGCTACGCCGAACGAGGGCGAGGACATCGGGTCGGTGGACCTTCCACTCGGTATCCAGATCGGTGGAAGTGTCCGAGCGGTAGAGGGGATCATGATCGCGGGATCGTTCGGCTGGGAGGGTTGGTCGAGCGTTGGTGACATACTCGACTCGACCTCGCACGATGTGACCTCGTTCGGTGGCGGCATCGAGTACGACCGCATGAGGCTCCTGGGCGGCGAGTTTCCCCTGCGTTTCGGGGCCCGACGTACGCAGCTCCCCTTCAGCTACTCGGATCGCGCACTCGTTGAGAAGGCGATCACCGGCGGGTTCGGCTGGATCTTCCAGAACGGCCTGGCCGAGGCCAACGTGGCCATGGACTTCGGGTCGCGCGGCCAGTTCGACGTTGACGGGGTCGAGGAGTCGTTCCGCCGTCTGACCGTCTCGTTCGCGCTGAGGCAGATACCGCGCTTCTAGCGCGGGCTTCTACCGCCACCCAGGGCCACCATCGCCTCGTGGACGCGCTCGGCGAATACCCCGGGGTGCGTGATCGGCCAGTCGTGACCTTCCGGGACCCGTCTGATGTCCAGCCGCGACTCCGCCCCCGCGAAGTACGCCTCGTACTCCTGCGTCCGATACAGGTCATCCCTGTGTGACAGGTATACGACGGCATCGCTCGATCGCAGCGGATAGGTCGCGGGGGTAGCCCGGAGGTTGTTCGTGATCGGGAAAAGCGACCGTGGCCGGCGAATGGCGGTCACCAGGTAATCGCGCAGGATGCGGGCGGCGAACGTCCGGGCCGCCGCTCCTTCGAATCCGAGATACTCCCGGGTCTGCTGCTTCACTGCTCGGCCGACAGTACGGATGAACGCGATTCGAGCCGGTACCGATGGGGCGAAGGCGATCGCGGGGCCCGGGCGCATCAGGGCCAGCATGGCGCCGAACGAGTGACCGCACCACGCGGCGCCGGGGGCAGCCTGCCGGCAGACGTCGGCAACGAGGTCGTAGTAGTCGACGACGGTGCGCGGGAGCCGGTGGCCGCTTCGAAACGAGAGGTCGAGCATCACGACCCGGTGGGTTCGCGCCGCCAGCGCGATCCCGGGACGGTACTCCGCCGGCGGGCAGCCCAGTCCGGGCAAAAACACTAGCGTGCCCCCGGCCGAGCCCCAAGTTTCCACCGGCACTTCGAGGCCCCGGGCCTCGTACGTTTGCACGTGCACGCTCGATCGTACCAACCACGATCGGGGCGGGCAAACGATCTCGCACCGCAGGCACCGACACCGGCATGATCGACGGACTGGTACGGCTCGACACCGAACGCGCGCAGCGCGGAAACCATGCGTCCCGCGGGAACCCCGCGCTGCACCCGCGACCCCGTGGGCGACGCCTGTATATCGAGACGTACGGTTGCCAAATGAACATCAACGACACTGAGTTGATGGAAGGCATGCTGGGTTCGCGCGGGTACGTGCGCGTCGAGGACGCGGAGAGCGCGGACGTAATCCTCATCAACACCTGCGCGATCCGCGAGCACGCCGAGCGGCGAGTCAAAGGACGAATCGGGCAGTTGCAGCACCATCGAAAGGCGAACCCCGATCTGGTCCTCGGCGTCACGGGGTGCATGGCTCAGCGACTCGGGGACGAGCTTCTCGGATCGAACTCCGGCGTGGACCTCGTGGCCGGACCGGACGCGTACCGGGGGCTCGGCGGGCTGATCGAGGCAATCCAGGAGAACGCCATCGCGCGGGGTCAGACCCTGCTCGAGCTGGACACGGGGGAGAACTACGAGGGCGTGACGTCGGTTCGCGCGTCGGGGGTCAGCGCCTGGATCACGGTGCAGCGGGGCTGCGACCACCGGTGCACCTTCTGCATCGTTCCCTACGTTCGCGGCCCCGAGAAGAACCGCGACCACGCCGCGATCCTGGACGAAGTCAGGAGCGCCGTCGATGCCGGGTACAGCGAGGTCGTGCTTCTCGGGCAGACGGTGAACTCATACGGGTTCGGCGACTGGGGCTTCGCGCGTCTACTGCGCGAGGTCGGGCGCGTCGACGGCGTGCGGCGTGTTCGTTTCACGTCGCCGCACCCGAACGACGTCGACGAGGAGCTTCTCCGCGTCATGACGGATGAAGAAACCGTGTGCCGCCAGCTACACCTCCCGGTGCAGTCAGGCTCCGATCGGATCCTCAAGCGCATGGTGCGTCGGTACACGTCGTCGGAGTTTCTCGAGAAGGTCGACCTGGCGCGCGAGATCGTCCCGGGGATCGCGCTGTCGACCGATGTGATCGTGGCCTTCCCCGGAGAGACCGCCGAGGAATACGAGGAGACGCTGGCGCTCATGCGGTCCGTTCGTTTCGACGAAGCCTACCTTTACAAGTACTCTTTGCGAGACGGAACGCCCGCGACCCGCCTTCCGGATGCCGACTTCGTGGCGGGGGAGGTGGGATCGACCCGGCTAGAGCGGCTCATCGGGGTACAGCGAGCGATCCAGAAGGAGATCGCCGAGTCGGAGGTAGGAGACGAGCGGGAGGTTCTCATCGAGCGCGAAGCACGATCGGAAGGGGACATGCTGGGACGCACCGAGCAGAACAAGGTCGTCGCGTTCCCGGCCGAGCCCGACACGATCGGCGAGTATTGCCGCGTGCGGCTTACCGGGACGACCGGCGCCACGTTCAGGGGTGTGGCATGCGGCTGATGACGCGCTTTCTGGGCCTCGCCCTCGTGATTCTCGCGGCGTTCTGGTTCGCGGCGGCGAACGCCGACGAGATCGTGCTGGTAGACCTCGTCCTCGTCCGACTCCGGATATCCCTTCCGTTGCTCGTCTTCGCGAGCGTCCTCGGAGGGATGGCGCTCTCGCTCTTCGCCGGCTTCCGTGCCGAACGGAAGCAACGTCGGGACGCGCTGGGCGAGCCGGCGAGTCTCAGCGGAAAGGCCGATCTGTTCGACCCCGGCATGCACGAGTTCGAGGCCCCAGAGCCCGATCGGGCTGAGTGGCACTGAACTTACGGCACTGACGGTGGTTTGATCCCGGCTTGAAGCCGGTCGACATCCTGGGGCGACTCGAACACGTTTCCCGCACCCGGCGAACCGATTTCATTTCCGCCCCTGGCCACGGCGGCCGCAGCTCTCACCGCTGGTACGATCTCGGGCCTCATGAGGGCCACGCCCGACCCGAGCACGTTCGGGCACCCCGCGGTGTCGCTGTCACTCAACCTTCTGTTGGTCGTCGCCGCGGCCGCGGCTCTCCGAGCCGGTCGATTCCAACCCGCTTGCCTCGGCCTCGTCGCGGTCGGCGGATTCCTCGGGGGGCTCGACTCGGGGGGACGGAGTCTCTCGGGGTGTATATCGCAGGTCGACGGAGGAGCGCCGGTCCTCGTACTCGGGTCGCTGGGGACGCGAGTGCCGGGTGGCGGGGCCGGAGCGACTGCCTCGCGGGCATCCGCGGATCTCGTGGGCGTCATCCTGGTGACGCGCGGCCGAGCCTGCCGTGTGGAGGTCGCGAGAGCAACGCTGCCGCGGGGGCTCGAGGACTACGAGGCGGCCGTCGCTGTTGTGGCGCTCGGGGTCTGGCGTCGCTCCGGCGAGGGAGAGTTCCCCCGGGATCCGCGTCGCTACGGGTACGTTTCGGTCACCTCCCTGGAGCTGCAGGACGCCGTTTCGAGGGGGGCGGGCCGGGGACGGCGGCTTCGCGCGGCACTCGCCGCCCGGCTCGACGATCGCCTCGGGACGCCCGCGACGGCCGGCGTGGCGAAGGCGCTTCTGCTGGCGGATCGATCGACTCTCGAGCGGGATACGCGACAGCGGTTCATCGACGCCGGGATCGTCCACCTTCTCGCGATCTCAGGACTCCACGTCGGGATGATCGCCGGCGGCGTCTCATGGTTGCTCGGCCTGGCCGTGAGAGACAGACGCCGGTGGCCCTGGGCAGCCGTCGTCGTCGGATCGTACGTGGCCATGATTGGCTGGCCTCCGGCGGCCACGCGAGCCGCGCTGATCTTCTGGGGACACGCGTATTGTCGCTGGCGTGATCGCCCCGCCCGAATCTCGGATCTCGCCGGAGTGGCGGCGCTGATCGCGATCGGAACGAACCCGTTACTCGTTACGGATCCCGGCTTCCAGCTCTCCTTCGCGGGATTCGTTGGTGTCATCTCGGGTCAGCGGCTCGGCGTTACGGTCGTCGACCGCATCGGGGAGTATCTCGATCGGGGAGGGAAGGGTCGGTTCTTCCTTCCGCAGTGGGGGAGGAACCTCGCGACCGCTCTCATCGCCAGCGCGGGAGCGTTCGCGCTCACGGCTCCGATCGCCGCTGTCCATTTCGGTCGTGTCGTCGCCACCTCGATCCCCGCGAGCGTGGCCTCGACGGGAGTGGTGGGCCTGGCGATTCCCGCGGTCGCCGCAACCGCGTTGCTGCCAGGTGCAGCGGGGCACCTGGCCGGCGAAGCGGCGTCGGTTCTCCTCGAATCTCTGATATACCTCGCGAGGGTCTTCTCGGGAGTGCCCCTGGCGTGGGGTGTCCGTCCTTCCGCGGGCTGGGCGTGGGCGGTGTGTCTGGTCCTCGTGCTCGGTGTTTACGCGAGCCGGCGTTCGGTTCGCTATCGCTACGTGCTGGCAATGGCCGCGCTTCTGTCCGGTTCGATCGGCCGCCCGGCGATACGGCGCGCCGCGGGACTTGGAACACCCCTGGTGTGCACGCTCGACGTGGGCCAGGGGGACGCGGCCGTCGTCCGCACCGGTGCCGGACGCTGGCTCGTCTTCGACGCGGGCCCCGGGACCAGCGTTCTGGACGGCCGTGATCTCACCGGCGCCGACCTCGGCTTCGGGTCTTGGATGGGCGACGCGGGGCGCGACGTGATCGCGCCGTTCCTGAGATCCTTAGGAGTCCGCGACATAGAGGTCTTCGCGCTGTCGCACCCCCACCTCGACCATTTCGGTGGAGCGGGCGCGCTGTTCGATCGTTTTCGCGTGAGGACCGTCCTGGATCCCGGCGTCGCGCAGGCGAGTGCCGCGTACCTGGCCTTTCTCGAGCGCGTGGAAGAGGAGCGGTCCATGTGGGTACGCGCGGTCGCCGGAGACGTGATCAGGATCGACGACGCGATTCTATACATCCTGTGGCCCCCCGCGCGGGGTGGGGACGACGCGAACGAGACGTCGTTGTCGTTCCGGCTGGAACTTCCGGGTTTCGCCTACGTGAACACGGGCGACGCGCCAATCGAGACCGAGCGCGCCATTCTCGAGGCCGTTGCTCCCGGTGAACTGCGAGCGGACCTGGTCAAGCTCGGGCACCACGGCAGCCGCACGTCGAGCGCGGTCGCATGGATGGAAGCCATCCGACCGGACCTCGCAGTAATGTCGCTCGGCCGCGACAATCGTTACGGGCACCCGCACGCCGCGACGCTGGCGCGCCTCGACTCCGCCGGCGTGTCACGGGTGTGGCGAACCGACCTGCAGGGCAGCCTGTGTATCGAGGTTGCCGGTGGAGCGTGGCGAATCGTGCACCCGCCTCGCGGATAGTTACCCGCGCCCGGCTGCCCGGACGGAGGTGTCTGGCTTGACGTTCCAAAACGGTGGCCCCTAACCTGCGCACGCCGGGCCCCGACGTCGGTTTCGCGGTTCGCCGAGTCGTGGCGAAGCCCTCTGTCCCGATCATCAGGAAGCAGGCCGTGTCCGAACCAATCATCACCGTCGATCATTTCATCGCCTATCAGGAGCGCGAGTACCCCGAGGCGACGGGCGCTTTCACCGATGTCCTGCTGCAGCTCACCCTCGCGGCCAAGATCATCTCGCGAGCGGTCAACAAGGCCGGGCTGGTCGACATCCTCGGGCACGCGGGCAAGGAGAACGTGCACGGCGAAGAGGTGAAGAAGCTCGACGAGTACGCGAACGACGTGCTCGTCAACGTGCTCTCGAAGTGCGGCAGCCTGTCCGGCATGGCTTCGGAAGAGATGGATGATGTGGTCTCCATTCCCGAGCGCTACGGGGTCGGGCCCTACGTCATCGCCTTCGATCCGCTCGACGGGTCATCGAATATCGACGTGAACATCTCGGTCGGGACGATCTTCTCGATCCACCGGCGCGTTTCATCGGGGTCCCGGGATGCTGAGCTGTCGGACTTCCTCCAGCCCGGGCGAGAGCAGTGCGCGGCGGGATACGTGCTGTACGGGTCCTCCACGATGCTCGTGTTCACGACCGGGGCAGGGGTACACGGATTCACGCTCGATCCGTCGATCGGCGAGTTTCTGCTGTCGCACCACGACATGAAGATCCCGAACCCGGGAAAGCGGATATACTCCATCAACGAGGGCAATACGGCGTCCTGGACGGATGGACAGCAGCGGCTGGTCCGCCGCTTCCGGGGCGAGGAGGGTGGCGACGACCCGTTTTCGGCCCGGTATGTGGGTTCGATGGTCGCCGACTTTCACCGGACTTTGCAATACGGTGGGATCTTCATGTACCCGGGCACTCGCTCGAAGCCCGAAGGAAAGCTGCGGCTGCTCTACGAGGTGGCGCCACTGGCGATGGTGTGCGAACAGGCCGGGGGATCGGCGACCGACGGCGAAGGTCGCGCGCTCGATATCCAGCCGACCGGCCTGCACCAGCGGGTCCCCGTCTTCATGGGGGCCACCCCGCTCGTCGATCTTGCCGGGGAGTATGTCTCCGGACAGTAGCAGTCCGGTCTCGACCAGACGGGACTCCTGATGGAAGAAGGGGGAGAGAGGCTCGCGCCCCTCTCCCCCTTCGACATCCCGCGCTTCTAGCGCGGGCTACTACCGCGCTTCTAGCGCGGGTCCCTACAGCGGTCGGCCGATCCCCCGGCCGAACCGGGTCTAGTTGAACTTCAACCGCAGACCCAGCTGGAACCGCCTCTGCGACTCGGGGCTGAACGTCGAGAACGGATCGAGCCGCTCCTTCGAGTCCGGCCGGGGCCCACGGTACTCATACACGAAACGGCCCGTGTCCATGTCGTTCTCGCGTCCGGTGATCCGCAGGACTTCAATCCCTCGATCGACGCGCGACTGGCGGTACTCGGTGGCGAACAGGTTCTGCACGTTCCCGACCAACTCGAGGCCATCGGAGAACCCGGGCATCGGCACGCCGACGACGAAATTGATGTCGAACGTGCTGTTCCACGGGTTCCGGCAGCTGTTTCGCCTCATGAGGCTGCCTCGCTGGCTGCTGAGGCACGAGTCGGAGTTGATCAATGCCTCGTAGGCCGAAGCGTCGCTGGGATCGTCGAACGCGAGGTCAGTGATGTTGTTGGGGATGAAAACCAGGTCGTTGTCACGACTGATCACCGGGTTCCGATAGTTGTCTCCGTTCGGGTCCCCCCGCACGACGTACGAATAGGGAAGCCCGGACTGCGCGAAGAACGTTGGTGTGATCGTGATGAACCAGTTGTCGTTGATGTCCCACTGCGCCGTGGCGCCGAGGACGATCTTGTTCTCGACTTCGTAGTTCGAATCGACCTTCTCAGGATTGTTCGGATCCCCGTTGATCGGGTTCCGGCCGAAGTTAGAGGTCGCCTGGCTCGACTGCTGGACCTGGAGGTCGCTCACGTTCGCCCACGTGTACGATCCACGGAGTCGCATCCAGTCGGAGAACTGGCGTTGCAGGCCGAGCGTGACAAAGAGTGCGTCGCTGTCGCCTCTGTTCGTCAGGTTGACGACGTTACGGAAGTTCGGGTCCTTCACGTTCCCGCTGAAGCACCCGCCGCGGCTGCCGCACCCGCTTGCCGTCGGCGTTCCGTAATACGGACGTCCCTCCACGGGATCGACGCCCGTCGTCGACGAAAGGTTGATCTCTTCGAAGAAGACCTCCTCGACGGCCTTGCTGTAGAGGACTTCTGCCGTCGCGGTGAAGCCTGCCGGCAACTCGCGATCGATGCCCGCGGAGATCTTCAGATCCAACGGGAACTTGAAGTTGGGGTCGATCAGGTTGATGACCGGGAGGCCGCCGTCGGCGGCTCCGGTCCCGTCTACGCACTGCGACGGCGCACCGCCGGCCGGGTCGAAGCCCGGCGCGTTCGAGCCGCTGCAGACCAGATCGACCGATTGACGGCCCGTCTGGCTGTAGGCGTTCGAGATCCAGACGTACGGGGAGCGACCGGCGAACAGCCCGATCCCGCCGCGGAGCTGCGTCGTGTACTCGCCCTCCATCGTGTAATTCAGGCCCAGCCGCGGCTGCCACAGCACGTTGGACGGGATGTTGGTGTTGTCCCGGTTGAACGAGCTGTTGAAGTCGCTATTCGCGCGCGGCTTGTCCGGGAACACGGGAAGGTCGGCGCGCAGACCCGCCGTGACTGTCAGGTTGTCCGACGCGGACCACTGGTCCTGTACGTAGAAGCCGAGCTGGATCGCGTTGAAGGGGTTCGACAGGTCCGCCTCGGAGACACCGGCGAACGGCACTCGACGGATGTATTGGTCCGGGTTGTTGATCTCCAGATCCGTGATCGAGTTGTAGGTCCACAGTCCGAGGAGTCCCGGCTCGAACAGGTTCGCGAACTTGTAGAACTCGTTGTGCGTTCCGAACGTCAGCCGGTGATCGCCGAAGCGGCCAGTGAGGTTGTTCGTGAACTGGAAGATATCGTGGTCGAGTCGGTTGGCCTGCGAGAAGCGCTCGGCGCCAACGAGGAAGTCGATGCTCGCCTCAGTGGTGACCTGACCGAAGCCGACGGCCGGATCCCGCTTGTCGCGCGTGGACGTGAGCCCCAAAAGCAGCTCGTTCTCCCAGCGATCCCCGATCCTCGAGAACAGCTGGCCGACGGACGAGTGGGTGGTGCTGAGGTACGGGGCCAGGTTCGTGGTGAAGCAGTACTCGCCGAACCCTCCGCGATTGCAGGTCAGGTCGTTCCGGCCGCGCGAGAAGTTGTGCCGCAGCACGAGGCGATGGTCATCGCTGAACTGGTAGTCCAGTCGACCGAAGATGTTCGTCCGCGGGTTCTCGACAGCGAGCGACCCCGTAGTGCCCGGGTCGACTCCATAGATGTCGCGGAACGCGTCTCCGATATCCACGGCATCGTCAGGGTCGATCCCCAGGCGGTCTGAAAGATCGTTGCTCTGACCAGGCTCGAACCCTTCCCACGGGTTGTCGAACAACTGGACCTCGACGGCCGTGAAGAAGAAGAGCTTGTCGCGAACGATGGGACCGCCGGCCGTGAACCCGAGCTGCGTATCGCTGAACTCGCCGAACTGCTCGCCGTCGAGCTCGCTCACGAGACCCTGGTCGGTATAAAGCCCGAAGCCGGAGAACTCCCAGTTGTTCGTCCCCGACTTCGTCACACCGTTGATCAGCCCGCCCGAGAAGTTCGACTGACGGACGTCGAACGGAGCGACCAGGATCTGGAACTCCTCGATCGCGAGCAGCGAGATCGGCTTAGCGTTCGCGAACCCGCCGGGCGTACCGCTCTCGCCGACTCCGAAAACGTCGTTGTTGACGGCTCCGTCGATCTGGATGTTGTTCAGCCGGTTGGCCTTACCCGCGATCGACGGCGCGTCCTCGAACACGTTCGCATAGGGCGAGAGGAGAGCGAGATCGAGGAGCTGTCGGTTGATCGTCGGGAAGCTCTCGATCTCCTCCGTCCCGACCGTCGTCGCGATACCGGTCGCGCTCTGGCTGAACACGGGGTTGTTCTGGACCGATACGGTGAGCTCCTCCACCGAGACGGCCGATTCCTCCAGCACGAAGTTCACCGTCTCCGGTGAGGAGAGGTTGATCCGCACCTGGGTGCGGGTCGCCGGGGAATAGCCGATTAGCTGGACCGCAACCGTGAATGGGCCGCCGGGCTGCAGCTGTGAGACGTAGTAGCGTCCGTTGTCGTTCGTCAGCGTGCCAGTCGTCACGTTCGTCCGCACGTCGGTGACAGACACTTGGACGCCGCTCAGCGGCTGGCCGGTGGTCGAGACGACCGTGCCGCGAATCTCGGACGTGACGACCTGCGCCTGAGCGGACGAAGCAAGGGTGAGGAAAGCAAAGAGAAAGACTGCAAAACCTAGAGCACTCCCAGACCGGAGTCTCTGCATATCACACCTCCAAAGGTGGAGATCTCATGAGACGAGAGCCTCCGATCGCGAGCCGGCTCGGTGTGGAGGAGCCGTCGTGGAGGCCTCGCCAGGGTCTTGAACCAGGGTCCAACGCCTACCGTTCTATCCTACCCGTGCCACCGTGATGTAACAACGGGATTTCGGGTCGGATTTCTAGGCGAAAAGCGCGTCCAGGTCTCCCCCTACGGACGAGAGCAAATCCCGCTTCTCCTCGAAGTGGAGAAACGCGCTCTCGAACCCGTTGAGGATCATTCGCGCGATCTCCTCGGGCGTGAATCCGAGGTGCTTCCAGGCCCGGACGTACTCCTCCGTCACCGTGGTGCCGCTCATGAGCCGGTTGTCCGTGTGCAGGCTCACCACGAGTCCACGATCGAAGTACTCGCGCACCGGGTGGCTCTCGAAGTCCGGTACCGCTCGAGTCTGCACGTTGCTCGTAAGGCAGATCTCGAGCGGGATCCGGAAATCGTTCACGTAGGTCATCAGGTCGGGGTCCTCGATAAGCCTCGTCCCGTGTCCGATCCGCTGAGCGCCGCAGTAATGGATCGCCTGGTGGATCGATTCAGCCCCGTAGGCCTCGCCCGCGTGAATCGTGGCCCCGATGTTCGCGTTGCGGACGCGATAGAACGCGTCCTTATGCTTCTTTGCCGGGTAGTTGTACTCGGCCCCGGCGAGGTCGAACGCGACGACTCCGCGGTCCTTGTAGGCGATGGTCAGGTCGGCGAGATCGCGCGAGACGTTCGGCTCCATGTTCCGGATGCCGCAGATGATCAGGTTGGACCGGATCCCGAAGTCGGCCTCGGCCCGGCGCATCCCGCGCAGCGGAGCGTCGACGGTCTCCGGCAGGGGGAGTCCGGTCTTCGTGTGGAGGATCGGCGAATAGCGGATCTCCATGTACCGGATGTTCTCCGCGGCGGCATCTTCGCAGAGCTCGTAGGCGATTCGCTCGAGCGCGTCGGAGTGCTGCATGACCGACAGGGTTACGGCGAACCTCGCGAGGTAGTCCTCCAGATTGCGGGCGTCCCGCACCAGCATGTACTCGGCGAGCCGGTCCACATCTCGGGAAGGGATCGCGATATCGTAGGCGGTGGCCAGCTCGACGATCGTCGCGGGCCGCAGCGACCCGTCCAGATGCACATGGAGCTCGGCCTTCGGAACCGCGCGGATGCGGTCCCGGATCTCGGTCTCGTTCACTTTGCTGCTACGCTTCTCTCGTCCCGGCCGCGGGGGCTACCTGTCGGCCGCATCGACGCGTTCGAGGACTCCGCGAATTCGGTCGTGCCCGATCACGACGATGTCGCGTGGCTCGACTGTTACGGTCTCGCCCCAAGATAACGCCATGGGCGGATCCGGAACCGTCCCCGCCTCCGGCGTTCCCGCGAGGGCCTCGAACAATACGTCCAGAGTGCGCTCTCCGGCCTCGAGCGTGACCTCCTCGTACACGAAGACGGGCCGATCCTCGCGCGCGCCCGCGGCGCGCAGCGTCCTCTCGAGGACTACCTGGCCGTCCACGCGAAGCCGAAGCAGATAGGGCGTCGGCGTCCGAACACACGCGTCCGGGTTCCTCATGTGGGGTGGGAGCTCGGCGAGTTCCTCCGGTGTCGGAAGCCGGCAGCCCGCCTCGTCGCCGGGCTCGTAGCGCCACGAGAGGCGAAGGACGGCCCGGTCGGTGGTTTCGGCCCGATAGGGCAGCTGCGAGAGCCCCGCCATCAGGCCGGTTCCGATCACGGCCAGGACGATGCCGAGCAGGGAAGGGCGGTTCATGTCGACGCTCCGATCGTATCTGGCCGCTCGGTCTCGGGGACCGGAGTGCACTCGTCGTCGATCTCGATGTTCTCCTCCGCGTCGGGTGCGTCCCGCTCTCGCACCTCCGCCGCGAATTCGGAGACGGCTCGCACGAGTCCCGCGGCGCCGGTCTCGCCGGCGTTGATGAGCCTCACGCGCCTCCGATCGACGCGTGGCATCAGCTCGGCCTCCCGCCGGTCTTCGACACGAGCGTGCAGCCAGGTCACGCCCTCGCGGTTCCAGCAGTCCCGCGGCGGGCACGAGGCGACCAGGACCCCGCCGACACCGGCTCGCACGAGAAGCTCGACCGTCGACGTATGCACGCTCCCGGAGCACGAGACCGGGTATTCCACGACACCGTCCAGCTCCAGGATCTTCATCCTGGCCGCGGTCCAGTCCGCTGATCGGGTACAGGCCATGACGACGACGGCCGTGGACCCCGGGGCCCGGTCCCGGAGGAACTCGCGCGCCTCCGCAAGCTGGTCCCGTCCGGTGCGACCGGGAGGGCCCACGCCCATGGGTTTGCACGAGCCCGCACAGATGCCACAGCTGACGCAGAGGGCCGGATCGACCAGGGCCACGAAGTCGAAGCGTCCGTCGTCCCGCGGCACCATCGAGATGGCCTCATAGGGACAATCGATGGAGCACTGGTAGCACTCGGTGCAGTACCGGTTGTTCACGACCGAGGGCTCGGGCCGGCGATCGGTAGGGGGGCGCGTCCAGCGCGGGATCATGAGCAGCGCGAAGCTGAACAGCCCGATGATGCCCCACCCGACCCATGCCGGTACCGCTCGACTCAGCGGCACCCAGAACGAGTAGAAGACGTCGAACGGGACGTCGCCGGGCAGCCGGGAAACGACCGCCTGCTCCGACATCGCGATCGGCCACGCGATCGAGAAGAGGAGGAGGAGCCCCGTGGCCCCCCAAGTGAGCCCACGCGGAGGCATGAGGGGTGCCCGCGCGATCCGGGATACGTGCAGCCACAGGATCACGCCGACCCCGATGGGCAGCAGGATGTGGAGGAACAGGTTCATGAAGAAGAAGGCGCGAGGCAGCGGCTCGCTCCCGACGAAGGTGCGGCTGATCGGTTCCGAGAAGATCGGAAGCACGTCCAGCATCTTCGCGCCCTCGATCGCGAGCAGCTGTCCGTGCGTGTCCCACACCATGACGTACCCGGTCCACCCGCAGATGAAGAACACGGCCGTGAGCACGAGCCCGCTGATCCACGCGAGCGTTCGGGGGCCCCACGTCCGGCCCTGCACGAACATCCTGAGCGCATGGACGACGATCCCGATGATCGCCGCGTCCGAGGCGTAGCGGTGCAGGGTACGGATCCATCGCCCTCCCCAAACCTGGCCCGTCACCGTGGCCACGGACTCCCAGGGGCTCCCAACCCGGTAGAACAGCAGGAGGTACAGCCCCGTCGCCAGAAGGATCACGAGAAACAGGACGACGAGTGTGCCGGTCTGATACAGCGGATTGTACTTCCAGCCGTACAGTCGGTTGAATGCGCGGTCGAGCGCGCGCAGCACACCGAGACACCCCGATTTCACCCGATTGATCAACACTTCCCCCTTGCGTCGGACGTATTTATCATATAAACATGATAAACACAAGAATTGCCCGGTCGTCGGTTCCTGGACGGCTGGCTCGAGGGGGGCAGTCCGGAGGCGACCGCATGCTGACACAGACAGCCGAATACGCGCTTCGCGCGGTCGTCCACCTGGCCGAGGAGTACCCGGAGGGACCGACCAGGGTGGGGGACATCGCCGACGCGCTCGGCGTCCCGCGGAACTACCTCTCGAAGATTCTCCATGCGCTCGTGAAAGCCGACGTCTGCGGGTCGACGAGAGGGCCGCACGGAGGATTCGAACTCGTGCGACCCCCGACCGAGATCCGCCTGATCGATGTCGTGGGATTGTTCGACCCCTATCTGGCCGGGGGGTCGGGCAGTTGTCTGCTCGGCCGGGAAACCTGTGACGACGACGATCCCTGTGCCGCACACGAGCGCTGGGGAAGCGTGCGACAGCAGGTCGTCACGTTCTTCCGTGAGACCACCGCCGACACGCTCGTGAAGCGCCGGGCGATCGCGGCGGAACCGTCTTAGCGCCAAACGAAGAAAGGACCTCGATATGGCGAACGAATCCGGAACGGAGTCACCCGAGACCATCCCGCTCGGGCAACGGTTGTTCGACAGTCCGTTTCTGCTTTTGGCATTGGGCATGTTGGTGATGGTGGTCTTCTTCACGCTTTGGGGACTCTGGGAGATCCAGTCGCTGCCCCAGGCGACCCTACCCTGAATCGGGAGGCAAAGAGTGCATCATACGGGAATCGAGCCGCCCACGGGGGTCTGGTGGAAGCCGGCTCATAAGGCGGAGAAGGTTTGGGTCAGCATCGCATTCGCCTGGTGCATGGTCCTCTTCGCGATGATGCCCCTGTGGCATCTTCGAGGCGGACAGAACCCGTCGGGAATCCGGGCTAGAGTTGAGCCGGCCGACTTCGACGCACGGGTGAACCAGTTCATCGCCGAGTACCAGGCGACGGACGCGAACGGCCAGCCGCTGGTCGAGAACGGAATCCCCGTCGTCGCGCCGCCGCCCGGAAGCGACATCTACATGATCGGTCGCATGTGGGCGTGGTCGCCGGTGCTGCAGCTGGAGAAGAACGCGGAATACGTGCTCCATCTGTCGTCGTTCGACGTGAACCACGGATTCAACCTCTATCCCTTCAACGTCAACTTCCAGGTGGTCCCCGGATACGACTACGGACTTCGGGTCAGACCGACCGAGGCCGGAGACTTCCGCATCATCTGCAACGAATTCTGCGGCGTGGGACACCATCTGATGATCGGCAGGGTCACGGTGGAAGACACGGGGTTACCCGATCCGAGCGCTGAAGGAGGTGCGGAATGAGTGCCGACGGCGGAACGGTCGCCAGATTCGCACACCGGATCTGCCCGACCACGGGTCTGAAGGTGCACGACCAGGCGGACCGCCTCATCAAGGCGCACGCCGTGGTCGCGACGGTCTCGCTGCTCGTGGGCGGGATCGCAGCCATCCTGGTCCTGCTGACGCGGTGGCAGGCGGTTCATCTGCTGGACGCGGTCTGGTTCTACCGGATCCTGACCGTGCACGGCATGAACATGCTGATCTTCTTCATCATCTTCTTCGAGATGGCGGTCCTGATATTCGCCGGCCCCGTCCTGTTGAACTGCAGGTTACCGGCGGTAAAGACGGCCTGGGCCGCCTTCGGCCTGATGGTCGTCGGAATGCTCCTCGTCCAGTGGATGATGTGGACGGGCCAGGCCGACGTGCTGTTCACTTCGTACGTCCCGCTGCGGGCGGAGCCTCCGTTCTACCTCGGGGTCATCCTGTTCGCCGTCGGTGCCCTCATCACCACGGCGATCTTCATGGCGACCCTGGTGATCGCGAAGAAGGAGAAGACGTACGAGGGATCGGTGCCGCTCGTGACCTACGGCGGGGTGACGGCCGCGATCATCGCGGTGATCACGCTCGCCCACGGGGCCGCGATCTACATCCCGACCTTCCTGTGGTCGATCGGCGTGATGAACGTCGACCCGCAGATCTACCGGCTGGTATGGTGGGGTCTCGGGCACTCGTCGCAGCAGATCAACGTCGCCGCGATGGTGGCGATCTGGTACCTGCTCGGCGGGTTGACCGTGGGTGCCGTCGTGCTGAACGAGAAGGTCAGCCGTATGGCCTTCGTCCTCTATATCCTCTTCATCTCGATGGCGTCGGCTCACCATCTGCTCGTGGACCCCGGGTTCGGACCGGCCTGGAAGGTCTGGAACACGAGCTACTTCATGTACATGGCGGTGCTCGCGAGCATGGTGCACGGGTTCACCGTTCCCGCTGGCATGGAGATGGGGCTGCGGCTGCGCGGGTTCACCCAGGGTCTCTTCGGTTGGCTACGGAAGGCCCCGTGGGGTGATCCGGGGTTCAGCTCGCTCGTCTTCTCGGTAACCGTGTTCGGTTTCGTCGGCGGCATTACCGGCGTGACCTTCGGCACCGAGCAGATCAACATCATCGCGCACAACACGCTGCGGATCCCGGGGCACTTCCACGCCACGGTCGTCAGCGGCACCGCGATGGCCTTCATGGGCGTCACGTACTACGTGATCCCGCTCATCTTCCGGAAGCGGATCGCGTTCTACTCGCTGGCCAAGATCCAGCCGTACCTGTTCGCCGGCGGAATGCTCGTGTTCTCGATGGCGATGACGTTCGCCGGAACGTTCGGTGTTCCGAGACGGCACTGGGACATCACCTTCCAGGGCGCGGGATACGGCGTCGAGTTCAGCCCGGCGGTGGATCTCCTCATGGGGATCACGGCGGTCGGCGGTCTCGTGGCCGCGATCGGCGGAGGGCTCTACATCCTCATCACCGTGGTCTCGGTGTTCTTCGGCAAGCCGCTTCCGGAAGGGCGTGAGGCCGAGTTCGCCGACTCGATCCCGCCAGGTCTGTTGACCCGGCCGTGGACCGAGATTCCGAAGGACGCGGCCGAGCCGGAAGGGCCGTGGAAGATCGGGCCTGTACCGGGAACGATGGTACTGGTGGCCGTATTCCTTATCGCGTTCATCACGTACTACTTCGCGAACTGGAAGCTCCTCTCGTTCGCGTGGCAGGTGGGATGATACAGGACTCGCGGCGGTCCACGGCGATCGAACCGTGGGCCGTCGCGGCCCTGGGGGCGTGGCTGGTCATCACCGTGGGCTGGTGGGCACTCGCCCTCTGGCCCATGCCTGCCGATACCCCGGACTGGCTCTCGAGGGCTCGTGCGGTGTGCTTCAACACCACGGAGACCGGTCTTCCCGATGCCTCGGGGTGGCTCCTGTTGATCGGACAGCCGCTCGGGATGCTCGGAGTCATGCTCGTGGGGTGGTCGCGCGAGGTGAAGTCGACGATCAGCGGGCTGGCCGCCGGGCGATCGGGTCGCGTGGTTCTGGCCGCCGTCTCTCTCGTGGTCGCGGGCGGGTTGCTGGCGGCCGGCGCGCGCGTGGCCGAGGCCCGATCGACGGCGATCGTTCGCATCCCGGTGGACGCAGCGCACCCGGACGAACAGCCGCGCGCACATGAGACGCCGCCGGCGTTCAGTCTGATCGACGAGACGGGCCGCACGGTCGGGCTCGACGATTTTCGCGGACGTCCGGTACTTCTCACCTTCGCCTTCGGGCACTGCGAGACCGTGTGCCCGCTGGTGGTCATGAACGCCAAGCTCGTGCGAAGCCGCATGCCGGCTGCCGAGCGGCCGATTCTGCTCGTGATCACTCTCGACCCGTGGCGTGACACGCCGGGTCGGCTCCCGTCGCTCGCGAAGGCCTGGGAACTCGGCCCCGACGCACACGCGCTGAGCGGCTCGGTGGACGAGGTCAACGCCGTCCTGGATGCGTGGGACGTACAACGCACCCGCCAGCCGGGAACAGGCGATATCATCCACGCGCCCGTCGTCTACATCATCGACGCGGACGGGCGGGTCGCGTTCGCCTCGACGGGGGAAATCGAGTCGCTGACGGGGCTCGTCGATCGACTCTGAGGGCTCCGGTCCTCACCGCACCCTGAGAGGCCGTCCGTGGGATCTCTCTACACGCTCAACATCACGATTCACATCCTGGCCGCTTTTCTCTGGCTCGGCGGCATGCTCTTTCTCGCGGTGGTCGGGGCTCCGGTCCTCCGGCGCATCGACGACCCGGAGCTCCGCTCTCGGCTCTTTCGTGAGATCGGCGAGCAGTTTCGCTGGGTCGGGTGGGCGTGCATCGGCATCCTCCTGGTGACGGGGACCGTCAACCTCTCGTACCGCGGGATCCTGAGCTTCTCGGCCCTCGGGTCGGCGGAACTCTGGAGCTCGCCCTACGGTCGGGCCCTCGCCGGGAAGCTGATGGCGGTGGTCGCGATGATCGTGATCAGCGCCCTGCATGATTTCGTACTCGGGCCGAAGGCGACGCGACTGACACCGGGAAGCCCCGAGGCACTGTCGTTCCGTCGGCGGGCGGTGATGCTCGCCCGCGTGAACTCGCTACTGGGAATCGCCGTCGTCTGGGCGGCGGTTCGACTGACCCGCGGAGGCTGAGGGACCGGCACTCATGCGGCCGCCTCGATCAGTCGTTGTCGCCGCGCGCCGCGGCCATCTCGCGACGCCACGATCGTCGCGACTCGAGCACGGCTGGCTCGGCCCGCAGGACGACGATCCGAAAGAGGGTCCAGGCGACCGAGACGGCCTTCACGGTGCTGTATGCCAGGGCGGGCCCGAGCACGATCAACGCTTGAGAGAGGGGCTTTCCCTTGAAGGCGATCTCGCTGAAGAGGACCGCGAGGAGATGTAGCAGTAGAAACAGGACCGGAACGAACCTCACGGGTCCGGGCAAGAACGTCAGCGGAAGGCTGATCATCGCGGCGAACAGCCCGGCGACATCCCGTCCGATGTAGCTGCCGTGCTTGTACCAGAATCGAGCGGCGCCCCGGCCGTGTTTCCACGCTTGCCGCATGTAGTCCCGCATCGATAGAGGGTGGCGGTGATGGACGATGGCCTCACCCACAAACTCGAATCGAGCGCCCACCGCCTCCAGACGGGTCGCGAGTTCGTCTTCATCGCAATAGTAGCGAAGCGTCTCGTCGAAGTGTTGCTTCGCGACCACGGCACGCGTGAAGCCCATGTTGCAGCCGACGAGTGGCCGCCGCTGGAGTCGGTGCCCCCCGACTTTCGTCCACCCGCGGGACGTTCGCTCCGCCAGGTTCGAGGGGGGAGGGTCGAGGACGAGCCCGGCGACGGCGTCGGCCCGGCCCGCCAGTAACGGTTCGCGCATGCCGAGGAGCCAGTGCCTGTCCGCGATGCAGTCCGAATCGGTAAAGAGTACGAATCGCCCCCGGGCGTAATCGATCCCGACGTTGCGGGCCCCGGAAACGCCCCGGTTCTCCGGGCACCGGGCCAGGCGAACGGGGGGTGTATCTGTCCCGGACGCGATCTCCTGAAGAACAGCGGGCGTCTCGTCCGTCGATCCATCATCTACCACCAGGATCTCGAAACCCGAACCGTCTAGCTCGCGGAGGGCGGCAATGCACTCGCGGATCTGCCGCGGACGATTGTAGACGCAGATGATCACTGTGGTGTCGATCGGGTCGCCATCGAGCTGGTCGTCCTCGAGGGGCCCACGAGGCTGGTCATTCACGGGCCCTTCTCCCTCTCTTCCGGAGCGGCAGGAACTCGCGCCCTACGAGACGTAGCCCGCGACGCAGCCGCCAGATCGCGAGGGACAGTGGGTTGATAAGCCGGAGCCGCAGCGGTGTGCTGTCTCCCGAGACGGTCACATCGTATCCGAACTCACTGAGCACCCGGCCCCCCCATCGCTCCAGCAACTCAACCCGAGTGGGCGTCAGCTCACGTCGCCAGGCGCCGACTCTGTTCCGGTCTATCGGGCCTGCGGCACGGCCTTTCCAACCCCATTCCCATTCCGGGATCCCGACGGCCGTCCCGTCCCCTCGAACCATTCGATCGTCATAGGGAAGCTCGAGGAAGCCGCACACGTCTTCGCAGATTCTCGCCGGATCGCTGACGAAGTCCTCATACCTCACCTCAAGCACCTGGCCTGGCCGATCGGCCCGGATTCGAACGTGTTGCCTGCAGGCCCGCAGCCAATAGGAGAAGTTCAGGAAGAGGCCGGGCGGCGCCCACGGGACCTTGCTCAGGCTCAATGCGACGTCCCTTCCGTCTCGAAATACGACGATGACCCTGGAGTCCGGAAAATAGCGTAGCACGCGGTCCAGAACGAACAGATGATGGGGCGACTTGTCGCCGAAGTACGCGGCTTCGGCGCGACCCAGCCTGGCAAGGTAGCGCTCCGCGATCTCCTCATACCGTGCAATGATGTCGGTCGGCTCCCGCACACGATTGCGGACGGTGGTGAGCTGGATGTCGAGATCTCGTTCAATGTGCTGCAGAGCGCGCTGCTGTCCTCGCCTCAGGTGCCCAACGAAATCGTGGAAGTAGGCGGTCTCGGCCGGAACGACCACGTCGGGATGACGGTTGAGTGCCTGCTGGAGGACCGTTGTTCCGCTGCGTGGGCAGCCGACGATGAAGAGCTTGCGCATGGATCAGGCGGCTTCCGTACGCCAGCCCGGCGGGCTGGGGCGTGAAAGAGTCGCGAGAGCTGTGACCAGCATGACCGCGGCCGTGCAGCCCTGCACCGCGAGGACCAGCGTGGCGACGGTCTCGACCGAGCCGTGCCAAATGGCGATCAAGGTTCCCTCGACTGCGAGGCCCGCCGCGTACGGTACGAGAAACGCGAACCGGTGAACGCTCGCAAGTGCGTTGGCAAGGAGCGTGGAGATCCCGGACAGGACGCCAGCGGCGGCCAGGGGCAGCAAGAGGGGCGTGGCGTCGACGAAGGCGCTTCCGAGCGCGACTTCCAGAACCGCATGCGGCCAGGCTGCGAAGATGGCGACGGGTACAAGCGCCACTGCGATGAACGCTCCGGCGACCCGGAACAACGTCATCGCAGGCCGCCCTGCGGAGACGGTTTCGGCGACGAACGCGGGGATGAGCAGCGTGCTGAACGGGCTCTGGATAAGAAAGATGGTGCGCGCCAACGTCACGGCCCCTGCATACATGCCTGCGGTCTCTCCGTCGAAGAGGCGCTTGACCATTAGCATGTCCAGCGTCAGGAATCCCGCCGACACGACCCCAAACCCCAGCATCGGCACCCCAAAACGCATCAGCGACCGTGGCGCGATCCGGACGCGAGGGCTCGCTTGCCAGAGCGTCGCTGTTTGTCGAACCGACAGGAGGAGCGCGATCACGAGGGCAATAGCGTAGCCCGCGAGCGCGACCCCCGCCGTCACGAAGACCAGGACAAGAGGGATGCCGATTGCCACCCGCAGCCCCGCCTCCACCATGGTGTTGATGTTGAACTTCCTGAAATCGCGAGCGCCCCGGAGGATTCCACGAGCCACGCCAACCAGCAGCGTCAGGTAGAGCACGATGATGGTCGCGAAGAGCGGCGCTCTCGAGCGGAAGTGAAGCCAGTCCGCGAGCGGGCTCGCGAACGCGACGGCCCCCACGCAGATGAGCAGACCGACGCCGCTCGTGTAGCGCATCAACGTGTATGCGAGGCCTCGGACCCTGCCCCAGTCTCCCAGGGTCGCGTATTCAGCGCCGAATCTCGCCGCCGTGGCATTCACGGGCCCCGCGGTGATCGCGCCGAAGTAGATGAGCGAGAGAGCCGCCGCGAAGTCGGCGTACTCCATCGGGCCGAGTCGGCGACCGATGACCAGTTGGTACAGAAGCGCGAGTACCGCCGCCGCCATGGTCCCTGCCCCCAGCACGACCATCTGGCGCATCTCCCGCTGCCCCGCTCCGTGCCTCGGCTCCTGCGCGCTCACCGGGGCCTCGGTAGTCCGGGCCCCGTCACTCCCCGTGTCCTGGGGCTGGTCTCGACCGGCTGCACAGGAGGATCATGCGATATCGTCCGCCGAAGACACGGGCGGCGGCGTCCAGCATCTTGCATCCGAAGGCGAGCAGTCCGGGGATCGGCACGTTCTGCCAGCGGTCGATCTCGGCGTCCATTGAGGTCACGTCGATCGCCCCATCGAATCCCGTGTCGCTCAGCAGACGGACGAGAGTTCGTTCGTCGAAGAAGAAGTTGTGATGGATGTCGTAGAGAAGCTCGAGTGGTCTCTGGATCTTTCCGAAGCTCAGTGCGTGAAGTCCATGCCCTATCCGGTTTATCAGACTTCGCTGGTTGATCGTGAAGACCACCAGGACGCCTTCGGGAGCGAGGACGCGTCGCGCCTCGCGAAGGAACCCGGGTGGGTCGTCCAGATGCTCGATCAGGTCCCAGAGCGTAATGACGTCGAAATGAGCGTCCGGATAGACCGCGTCCTCGAGGGTCCCGTGCCGCAAGTCGAGTCCTCGCTCGAGGCGGGTGTAGGCGCAGGCCTTCGCCGAGAGTTCCACGCCGTGCGGGTCCCATCCCCTTTCACGGGCCAACTCCAGGAATGCTCCGTAGGATGCACCGACGTCGAGGAGCTTCGCCCCTGCCGGGGGAGGCCCGAGCATGTCGAGCACACGCGAGTAGACCAGGAACGGTTCGACATCGCGTGAAGCGCCTACCTTCAATGCCTCGAAGTAGGGTGTATCGAGGTAACTGTCGTCCTCGTAGAGACGTTCAGCGTCGGCGCCCCCCACGAGATTCTCTCGGTACACGGTGCCGCAGCCGGTGCACCGAAGGATGGTCCCCCCGTCGAGTGCGCAAAGGACTTCGTGCCCGGACGCTCCGCAGATTCTACACCTGGACTTCACGCGTCTCCCCTAATCGGCGGCGCCGGTCTGCGATCGCGTAGACCACCCCCCGCGCCATCCCCAGCCCGCGAACGAATGATCGGGTCACGCCGAGTGGGATGAACGCGAGAAGACGTGGATTCCCCGTGCGTCGCAGCATGCGGAGGGTCAATGGCGTCTGCAGCAGCACCAGCGCGGCGACGAACGCCACGGGCACCCAGCCGAAGGAGGCTGTCACAAGCAGCGGGACGGTGCTGAGAGTGCCCACCGCGACGACGGGTTGCACATGGTCCAGGGCGGTGCTGTAGGAGTTGCCCATCGCCCGAGCAGGGTGGAGGGCGTATAGCCGCGCCCCCCAGAAGCCGTGAAGCCCCTGACTTCTCAGATACGCCCGGAGTCGGGTCGGGTGGAAATGGCCGACCAACGAACCGGCGTTCACCCTCAAGCCGTGTCCGGCTTCGACGATGCGGTACGACAGATCCGCGTCCTCGGCCCCAGGGGCCCCCGGGGCGTTGAACAACTCTTCGTCGAAGCCGCCCACCTCCTCGAGGACCAAGCGACGGTAGAGGGCATTGAAGCTCCCGATGTAGTCGACGGATCCTCGCATTCTCAGGTGACGCTCTCGGATCTCCTCGTGGATCAGTGTCGCGAGAAGCGACTCCGACTCCTGATTGAGGTAGCTGCCTCCCACCCCAACCACGCTCGGATCGTCGAGGTGCGGGAGCAGTTGGCGGAGGGCATCTCGGTGGATCACGCAATCGGAGTCCACGAACCAGACGAGTGGGGACCGGGCGGCGCGCCACCCGCGATTCCGAGCTGCGCCCGGACCCACGCCCCGCAGACGAACGGTTCTGACCGGGTATTCACGCACGATGTCGGGCGTCCGATCCGTAGACCCATCGTCGACGAAGATGATTTCAGACAGCTCGCCAGCGTCGAGTACCGCAACGGCCGCATCCAGACAGGGCCGGATCGTGCGCTCAGCGTTCTTGCCCGGAATCACGAGCGTGACATCGGCCGACGAGCTCATTTGTGCTCGACTCCCGAGTCACGTCCGCCGCCGCCATCTTCCGCCTCGCGCAACGCGATCTCTCTGACTAGAGATGTGATGCCCGCCTCCAGCCGGCGGAACTTGACGTAGACGGCGAAGAAGCCCGCGAACATGGCCAGGATTGCGAGATAAAAAACCAGATCGGCTCCACGCGCGATCCCCAGCGCGCGGGCCACGGTCACTGTGACTTGCGGTCTCGCGATCGCGATCCCCGCCGCCGTCCACAACGTGAGCCACGCGATGCCGGCACTGGTCCCGATCCGGTGGCGAGCCAGGCCGACGGCGATGCTCAGACAGAAGACGCCGCAGAGGCTCAGTCCCAGGAGCTGAAAGTAGTTCACCGGGCCACCCCTCCTAGGAAGTAGTCCAGCACGACCCTCAGGACGCTCGAAGTCCTCTGCCCCTTGGCGCGTGAGTACTCAGTGTACCGCACGTGTACCGGGACTTCCACGTAGGGAAGACCGGAGTCCACCACCTGATCGAGGATCTCACTCGCGTGGGCCATGCGGTCCTGGCGGATGCGTATGGTCTGCGCCGCTCGGCGAGAGAACGCCCGCAAGCCGTTGTGGACATCGGTGACCTCCGCGCGAGAGAAGATCCGCGTGAAAGCCACACCGGCCTTGAGGAGAATCTGTCTTGTAGCCGGGATGTCGTCGGCGGAGCCAAGGAAGCGCGAACCCAGCGTTACATCGTATTCACCAATCAGGATAGGTTCGAGAAGTGCGAGAATGTCCTTGCTACGGTGCTGGCCATCCGCGTCGAAGGTTACGATCGCTCTCGCCCCCTGTCGAAGGCTCAACTCGAGGCCTGTTTGAAGCGATGCGCCCTGGCCCCGATTCAGCGCGTGCCGAATGGTGATCGCCCCCGCGCGGGCAGCCTGACCCGCAGTGTCATCGGAGGAGGCGTCGTCGACGACCACGACCGATACGCCCAGCGCGACGACATCGCGGACCACGCCCGCGATCACGGAAGCCTCGTTGTAGCCGGGGATCACCACGAATACGTCGCGTCCCGGATCTATGTAGCGGTCTTCCACGCTTGGGGCCTTCTTCCTGCTCGTGTACCCCGGGATGCTAGCCGGTCTGGCCGGGGCGCCGGATAACCCTGCACGGGGCAATTGCCATGCCGAAAACGACCTACGGAGCCGGGGACGTCCGACCTCGCCGCGGAAAGACCTCGTAGAGCGTGTAGCCATCGAAGTCGTACAAGGGCCGCAAACAACCCTCCCGGAAGGCGGGAAACTCCGTCCACCCGAACGCCGAAGGACTGAATCCGCGATCGATTCGGTACTGGAGGCTGTACTCGTTCACCAGTACATGTGTTATCCCCGCCTCCTCGAGGCACCCGATGTCCGCCGCGGCGTGCGCGAGAAGCGGCCAGTTGTTCATCTGGCTGTCCTGGAGCGCCGAATGACCGAAGAGGTGGCCCCGGGGCTCGAACAGAAGCAGAAGCCTGCTTTCCGCGGGCACCCGCTGGCGGGTTTCCGCCGCGACTCGAGGAAGGACGTTCTCGAAAGGACGCGTTGCGTTGAACTCGGCGGGAGATGTCGCGCCGATCGCGTGTGCGACGGCGAGGGACCTCGTAGCAAAAAAAACGAGTGGAAAAAGTGACGGCAGTACCGCCAGCGGGCCGCACAGTCCCGAGAGCACGAGTCCTCGCGCCCGGCCGTCGGTGAAGATGGCACGCACGGTCCGAACGGTGGCCCCCGCCGAGACGATCGTGAGGACCACGACCGCGGGGATCAGGTACCTGAGGTTCGTTCTCGGAGCGTAGACCAGCAGGATCGTGGCGAAGGCAAGGCTCGGGCCGGCCAGCCACATCGGGGTTCGCACGCGGTCACGCCAGAACAGAGCGACGAGCGGGAGCGCTAGCAGGAGCGGTGTCGAGTGGTAGAAGACGGCCTCGGCCTCGATCGTCAATCGGTTCGGCGCGAAGAAGAAGTCGACGAGGTTGAACGGCTCGCTGAGCTGCCAGTCGGCACCGGCAAACGCCGGAGGCCTGTCGAAGACGAGTGGCCCCGTTCCCAGCAGGTCGGCCATCCATGGGGGCGAAGTGATTCCCATGAACATCGGGGCGAAAGGTGCGCCGAACAGGACCAGGTTCTTCGCGATCCACGGCAGGGCGAGGCCCGTAGCGACCGCACCGAACACGGCGACGGAGCGAATCGCGGTTTGCGCGGATCGACCGCGTGCGCATGCGAGGACGATCAGCGGTGCAAGCGCCAGCCCGTAGACCAGCCCCTGATACTTGACCGAGACCATGAACCCGGCCAGCAGTGCCGCGAGCGTCAGGAGCGCGCGTCTGCGCGGGTCCGGTCCGTCCGCCCGCTCCAACAGGCACTTCAGGAGCGCGTAGTGAGTCAGAAGAGCGAAAAAGGCGAGTGTGACATCGACCCGCGGCGTGACCGCTACCATCCAGATGATCGAGCAGCCCCAGAATGCTACGAGCGCGAGGTGGGCTGCATCTCGATCGAACAGCCGTCGCGTCACGAGATGGACCGTCCCTCCTAGGAGCAGTGCGATGGCCGCGCTCAGGACCGCCGGCGTTCTCGGGTTACCCGTCGCGAGCAGTGCTGCGTACACCATGTGGATCACGCCAGCGAACCCGCTCGGCAGGTTGTCGGGAGGGACGTATACGCGTCCCTCCACGAGGAACTGGGCCGGTACACGTAGATGAAGGAGCAGGGAGTCCCAGTCGACGGTCGGCGTGAGGGAGAGGGTGACCAGGAATACACCAGCGAGCACTGTCGTCACCACGGCCAGCCTGCGGAGTCCCGTGGATCCCCCCGGCTCCGGCTGTTTCAGGATCGCGCACGCCAGTGCCGGAAGTTCGGCCACCTCGTGTCGGGCGATCACGAGGAATGCAGTAGCGAGTGCTGCGAGCGCCTCGCGGTTGAGGAGCCCGCCGAGCCCCAGCAGCAGCGCGGCTGTCCCGAAGGCACCGATCCCCAACGCGACACCGAATACGGCCCGCTCAGCCGGGTGCAGGTCGGTCAGGTGCAGAAGCCGCAGGACCCGCAGGCCAAGTGCTAGAAACAAGATGACAACGACGAGCACGATCAGGATTGCTGAGAGATTCGCCATCGCCAGAGGGATGCCGATCGCGTCAGCCGGGATCTCCGGCTGGATCGCCAGGCCGTCCAGGGTCACGACCCGGGCCGCGCGCCCCGCCGGCAACGCGCCCGCGAGCTGATTCGCTGATCGTTCGACTCGCCCGTCACGTCCACCTCAATCCTCTTCTCATCGCCTTGGGACAGAGGCCGCAAACATAGGCAAGTCCCCGCCGGTATGTAACTTGCCCACGAGGCCGTCTCGGGGAGCGGGACGTCCGGCGACCTGCCCGAGGACGTGAATGGAGCATCAAAGCGTGGGAAGAACCCGTAAGAACGACGCTGTTCCACGCGAGTCCCGGTGATGAGCCGAGGTAAGGCGGTGGATGCGAGCGGCGTGACGTCCCGCAGACGGGGGAGGGTGCCGCGAATCGACGCCGAGCGATGGTGGCGGGGGTCGGTCGTCTTCCTGACGCTCTGCGTGTGCTTTTTCATCCTGGCCCGTGCGGCCACGGATCCCGATCTGTTCGGCCACATCCTCTTCGGGCAGGACATTCTCGAGCGCGGCTCGATCCCGAGGGTCGACGAGTACGCCTTCACGAACGAGGGATATCGCTGGATCAACCACGAGTGGCTCGCCGAGGTGTCGTTCGCCCTGATATACGGCGCGTTCGGGAATTTCGGCCTCCACATGCTGCGACTCCTGGTCGCGATGGGGATCATGGCCGCGCTGTACCGCGGGAGCGTACGATCGGGCCTGGAGCCCCTGCGGGGCGGGATCCTCATGGTCCTGGTCGCGCTCCTTCTCGTGAACGGTACCGTCACGGTCCGGCCTCAGCTGTTCACGTATGTGTTCCTGTTACTGCTGTTGCTGGTCCTCGCCGCCGTCGAGCGGGGGCGCCACCGGCTGGTCTGGTTCGTTCCGCTGATCCTGATGGCCTGGATCAACTTCCACGGGGGAGCGCTGGCCGGCCTGATTCTGGTCGGGGCGTGGACGACCGGTCGCTGGATCGCGTGGCTTCTTCCGGATGCCGCCGCGCCGCGCAGCGAGCGGCTGAAGGCCCCGCTGGTCGCGACCGCCGTGCTGGCCTTCTCGCCCATCGCGATGCTTGCCAATCCGTATGGCTGGGAACTCCTGCGATTCCTGTTCGAGACGGCGACCGTCGCAAGACCGGACATCGTGGAGTGGATTCCGACTCCGATGAACACGCGTCGAGGCCGGATCTACCTGCTTCTCACGGCGTGCTCGTTGCTCGCCCTGCACTGGACGCGTGCAGACCGAAACGTCCCGCTTCTGGTGACGTTCGGCGCGATCGTCGTGCTGCCGCTGCTGGCCGTCCGTCACATTCCCCTGTTCGCCATCGGTGTCGGCGTGCTCTTGCCGGAGCACCTCGCGAGCGCTCTCACGCGTCTCGAGTCGAGATCAGAGGAACGGCCATCGCCGCAGTCCGGGGTGCTGCGGCCGGCGATGATCGCCGTCTCGATCCTGACGGCGTTCACCATGGTCACCGCCGCGCTCCCGGACTTGCGGTGCGTGAAGATCGACGCGGCCCGCTCCATCACTTTCCCGGTCCGGGCAGTCGAATGGATCCGGCGGAGCGAGGTCGAGGGGAACCTGGCCACCTTCTTCGATTGGGGGGAGTACGCTATCTGGTCCCTCGAGCCGGGAATCCGGGTGTCGATGGACGGTCGACGCGAGACCGTGTATCCGGATAGCATCCGGGAGGAGTATCTGAGATTCAGGAACGGCCTGACGGGGTGGGAGGATCACATCGACAGGCATGGCGCTGAAATGGCGCTGGTCCACGTGGCTACGCCGATGTTCAGCCTCATGAAGCTCAAGCCCGGGTGGGACCTGATGTACGAGGACTCGTTGTCGGCGATCTTCGCGCCGACGGGTTCATCTCACGCGGCGCGGTTGGCGGAGACCCCCGTCCCGCTCGACTACCCGCAGCACGGCATCGGCTACTGCATGCCGTAGAGGCGATCCGTCACGTCTGTCGGGGAGGACGGATCCGACGCGGCGTCAGCCGCCGGCAGAGACCCATCGGGCCTGCGTGGGGACGGGCAGCGGCCGCGGCTGACCTTCGAGGTACTCGACGAGCGCGTCGAAATCGACGATCCCGGTGTCCACGATGTCCGATCCCTCCAGGAACATCGTGAATCCGCTGCCCCCGATCGACAGGAAATCGTTCACGGTCACCGTGTACCGACCAGTCGGGTCGATCGGAGTCCCGTCGAACAGCTCCGCTCGGAGCACGCGGTCGCCCGCCCGCGCCGTGGGAGCGTGCGTCACGCGCACGCCGCTGAGCTGGAGTTCTGCTCCGTCGGACTTCATCCCGTATTCCAGGGCGTCGAGGAGTGATTCACCCGACATCTCCATCGTGACGAGCCGATTACCGAACGGCTGAAGCTCGAACAGGGTGCCGTACGTGATGTCCCCGGCCGGCAGCCCCCGACGCACGCCCCCGCTGTTCATGAGGGCGATCTGCGTTCCGGTCGCCGCGCGCTGCGCGTCCGCGATGATCCGGCCGAGCATGAGGTCGCCCCGTCTCGGCTTACGGATCTCCGTCTCGAGCCGCGTGACCACGCGATCGACGAGGTGGGCCACCTCGCCCTGGAACCCGGCGATCAGATCGAGCAGGGCGGGGTCGGGAGGCAGCACGTCGGCGTAGGTCTCGCGAATGCCGATCAGCCGGGCGGATACGTTTCCGTCACTGTCCCGGTCGATGCGCCCGACACCGAACGCCGTGCTGTTCGAGCGTGACTGGACGACCGGTACCCCGCGGATCTCTGTCTCGACGAGCGAGTGGGTGTGACCCGTCACGGCGTAGTCGTACTGCTCGGTGGTGGCTCGCAGGGCCTCCAGCCCCTCCCCGTCGCACTCGCCATCGTCCGAGCAGAATCCCCCCTCGTGCATGACGGCGACGACGAAGTCGGCCCCGGCCTCGCGCACTTCGGGGATGTAGCGATCGAGGGCCTCCGAGATCGACCGAAACTCGAGATCGACAACGTTGATGGGGCGGGTCGACGTCGGCGTCGATCGCGTGGTCATGCCGATGAACCCGACGAGGACGCCGTCTCGCTCCACGATCTTCCAGGGCTTGATCCAGGCGGGGTGCCGGCCGGTGGCCCGCTCGTAGATGTTGGCTCCGAGAAGGGCAAAATCGGCCTCGTCGATGCGCTCTCGCAGCGCGTCTACTCCCCAGTCGAACTCGTGATTGCCGATCGCCACGGCGTCGTATCCGATGGCGTTGAACGCGCTGATGGTCGAGGCCCCGGCGGTCAGATTCGAGATCAAGGTGCCCTGCATGATGTCTCCGCCGGACACGATGAACACGGGACATTCGGGCGTGGAGTCGCGAGCCGCCGCGGCGTAGGCGGCCATCGCCGCCGCGCCTCCGACCGGCCGGTTGTTCGACCATGACTGCACGGCTGGCTGGAGTCGGCCGTGCGTGTCGTTCGTCGAGAAGATCTGCGCGCAAACGGGGCCCGGGGATCCCGCGACCGGGGGGTGTTCGACCCGGGCTGAATCGCCGCAGGCTCCCGTGGCGCCCGCCAGGACGATCGCGAGTAGCCGTCCGGAGCGGCTCCTCACGCTTACTGGTCTTCCGGCGTGACCCACCCGTGCGGTGCGACGGGCTCGGCGTCGTCGGGTGTCTCGGGATCGTCCCTCAGGCGGTCGGCGCGGCCCGCCGAGTCCGCGCGGGCCACGGGCGTTCCGGTGGCCGCACCCTGTCGTTCGAGATCGACGAGGGGTGCCCGGTATTCGCCGGACCAGCAGGCATCGCAGAAGCCTCGCTTCCCGGCGACGACCCCGTGCATCCCCTCCATCGAGAGGTAGCCGAGCGAGTCGACTCCGAGATGCTTCCCAATCTCGTCGACGGTGTGAGACGATCCGATGAGCTCTTCGCGGGTCGGCATGTCGATCCCGTAGTAGCACGGGAACTTCACCGGTGGCGACGCGACGCGGAAATGGACCTCGGCGGCGCCGTTCTCGCGCAGCAGGGCAACCAGTCCCCGGCTCGTCGTCCCTCTGACGAGCGAGTCGTCAACCACAATGAGTCGCTTGCCCTCGATGAGTTCGCGAACCGGGTTGTACTTCACCCGGACCTTGAAGTCGCGTCCGGCCTGGGACGGGTGGATGAACGTTCGGCCCACGTAGTGGTTGCGGATCAGCGCGAGTTCGAACGGAACCCCGCTGATCTCGGAGTACCCCAGAGCCGCCGAGTTGGAGGAGTCGGGGACGGCGAACACGCAGTCGGCCTCGACGGGGTGCTCGCGCGCCAGCTGGCGCCCGAACTCGCGTCGGGCTCCATCCACGCTGTGACCCCACATCGCGGAGTCCGGGCGGGCAAAGTACACCAGCTCGAAAAGACAGGAACTGACCTCCTCCGGGGGCAACGGCCGCATCTCCTCCACGTGGCCGTTCCTGATCTTCAGCACCTCGCCCGGACGTACGTCGCGGACGTACGCCGCACCGATTAGGTCGAGCGCGCAGGTCTCGGACGCGACGACGGCCGCCTCTCCGAGGCGCCCGAGCACGAGCGGTCGGAATCCGCGGGCGTCACGGGCGGCATAGACCGTGTCACCGATACAGAGGATCAACGAAAACGCGCCGATCACCTGCGACAGGGCGCTGTCCACCCTCTGGTCCAGATCGTCGCGGCGAGACCGGGCGATCAAATGGATGATCGCTTCCGAGTCCGAGTCCGTCTGGAAGATCGCGCCTTCTCGCGACAGCCGGTCCCGGAGCTCGCCGGCGTTCGTGAGGTTGCCGTTGTGCGCCAGAGCCATCGGCCGGTCGCGATAATCAACGAGGATGGGCTGCGCGTTCCGCAGACTCGACAGGCCCGCGGTGGAGTATCGTACGTGCCCGACCGCGACCGAGCCCTCGAGACGATCCAGCGTGTCCCCGTCGAAGATGTCCGCGACGAGTCCCATGCCCTTGTGCGCCTTCGGCGTGCCGTCATCGGTCACGGTCACGATCCCGGCCGACTCCTGTCCACGGTGCTGGAGGGCGTAGAGCGACAGGAAGGCCAGCTCGGCCGCGGCGCGGGATCCGCTCACGGCGACGATCCCGCACTCGTCCCTCGGCTTGTCGTTGTCGATGACCCTCATCTCCTTGCCGACCTCGCCTCCGGCGACATGGCCTAAGACGTCAGGCCCGCCTGCTCCCGCATTCGACGGGGCAGGGCGTTTTCGTAGGTCCGTCTGAGCTCGCCGACGGAGAGGCTCACGCCCTGACCCGCGCCACGCACGGTCCAGGGGTCACCTCGTTCGCCGACCGTGCCGATCGACGAGACCGGCACTCCGTGACGTCCGGCGAGCGCGGCTACCGCCTCGCGCTTCCCGGGATCGCACGTGACGACGACGCGAGACTGCGACTCGCCGAACCAGAGCGCCGCGGCGGAGACGTCCCCGTCTCGCGTGGCGTCGTCGAGGTCGACGTCGAGACCCGTCGATCCATCGTCGGCGAGGATCGCGCATTCGGCCAGCGCGACGGCGAGTCCGCCGTCGGAGCAGTCGTGCGCGGAGCGCAACAACTGGGCTTCCGCCGCCTCGACGAGGAAGTCGACCAGGTGAACGGCCTCGTCGAGGTCCAGCTCGGGCGGCGGTCCGGCGACCAGATCGTGACAGGCCGCGAGATACTCCGACGCTCCGATCTCCTCGCGAGTCGTCCCGACGACCATGACTTCGTCACCGACGTTCTGAAAGTGGGAGGGGACCCTGCGGTCCCGGTGCTCGATCAACCCGAGCATCCCGATCACCGGTGTCGGATAGACTGGCGCTCCGCCGGTCTCGTTATAGAGCGAGACGTTCCCGCCGGTCACCGGTGTCTCGAGCGCCCGACACGCCTCGCCCATCCCCGCTACCGCTTCCGAGAGCTGGAAGTAGACCGAGGGCCGCAGCGGGCTCCCGAAGTTCAGGCAGTTCGTGATGGCGACGGGGCGGGCCCCGCTGCAGGCGACGTTTCTCGCCGCCTCCGCCACCGCGATGCGTCCACCGGTGCGAGCTCCGAGGTACGTGTACCTCCCGTTGCCATCGGTCGCGGCGGCGAGCGCCCGGTCACCGCCGGGAAGGCGGAGCACCGCAGCGTCCGACCCCGGCCCTTCCAGCGTGTTCGTCTGCACCGTCGTGTCGTACTGCTCGTGAATCCAACGGCGCGACCCGATCGACGGCGCGTCGAGCAGGGTCAGCAACGCGCGTGCTGCTCCGTCCTCGCCCTCGAGCGACCGATAGGGCTCGAGATCCATCTCACGAGCCGCGATCACCTCGGGCGCCTCGACTCCGTCCCTCACGTAGGTGGGGCAATCGTCGACCAGGGGAAGCACCGGGATCTCGCACACAACCTCGCCGTGCTCGCGGACCCGGAAGAGCCCGTCGTCGGTGACTTTGCCGATCGTCGCGGCCTGCAGGTCCCAGCGTTCGAGAACCTCGCGGACATCCTCCTCATGCTCCGGCTTCGCGACGAGGAGCATGCGCTCCTGCGACTCCGAGAGCAGCATCTCGTAGGGCGTCATGCCCTCCTCGCGCACCGGCACGTGCGCGACGTCGATGTCGATGCCCGAGCCGGACCGGGCCGCCATCTCCGTCCCGCTGGACGTCAGGCCGGCAGCTCCCATGTCCTGGATGCCGACGAGGAGGTCGCGCTCGATGAGCTCGAGGCTCGCCTCGAGCAGCAGCTTCTCGGTGAACGGATCTCCCACCTGGACCTGCGGTCGGCTGTCCTTGTTCTCCTCGTCCAGCTCTTCGCTCGCGAACGTCGCACCGTGGATGCCGTCCCGGCCCGTCCGGGCGCCGACCGCCATGACCGGGTTTCCGACACCCTTCGCCTCGCCCTTGATCAGGCGATCGAGAGGGAGCACGCCGACGCACATCACGTTGACGAGCGGGTTCTTCTCGTACGCGGGGTCGAAGACGGTCTCTCCGCCGACCGTCGGAACGCCGATGCAGTTTCCGTAGTCGCCGACGCCCCGGACCACGCCGTCGAGCAGATACCGCGACCGGGGCGAGTCCAGCGAGCCGAAACGAAGGCTGTCGAAGATCGCGATCGGACGCGCCCCCATTGTGAAGACATCACGGAGAATCCCGCCCGACCCGGTGGCCGCTCCCTGGTAGGGCTCGACCGCAGACGGATGGTTGTGCGACTCGATTTTGAAGGCGACTCCCCACCCGCCGCCCACGTCGATGACGCCGGCATTCTCGCCCGGCCCCTGAACGACGCGCTCGCCCTCGGTCGGCAGGGTCTTGAGCAGGGGGCGGGAGTTCTTGTAGCCACAGTGCTCGGACCACATGGCGCTGAACACGCCGAGCTCCGTGATCGTAGGCGTGCGGCCCATGATCTCGAGAATCTGCTCCCACTCATCCGGGCTAAGCCCGTGCTGTGCAACGAGTTCCGGAGTTATCTCGACCGTCTTCAGGGAAGCGGTGGCGGTGCGGCTCACGTGTGCACCCCCACCGGCGGTACCGAACTGTCGAAGGCCGGAGCGTCGTCCCCGGCGGGCACATCGACCTTCCATCGACCGCTGTCGACCGCGTCCTTCAACGACTGGAAGACGCCGAGGCCATCGGTCTCGCCGAGCACTTCGAGCGAGTGGCGCTCGGGGTGAGGCATCAGGCCCAGGATGTTCCCGGCCTCGTTGATGATCCCCGCGATGTTGTGGGCCGAGCCGTTCGGGTTGGCGGCGTCGGTCGCTTCTCCCGCGTCGTCCACGTAGCGGAAGACCACCCGGTCATCGGCCTCGAGTCGCTCGAGCGTCGCGTCGTCCGCCACGTACTGTCCCTGACCGTGAGCGATAGGGATCTGGAGCCGCGCGCCCTCGGTGTAGGCCGACGTGAACGGTGTGTCTGCGTTCTCCACCCGAAGACCCACGGGGAGACAGCGGAACCTGAGCGAGCGGTTGCGAACGAGCGCACCGGGAAGGAGACGCGCCTCACACAGCACCTGGAACCCGTTGCAAATGCCGAGCGTGAGTCCTCCGGCCTGGGCGAAATCGATGACCTCTCGCATGATCGGGCTGAAGCGTGCGATCGCTCCACCCCGCAGGTAGTCGCCGTAGGAGAACCCTCCCGGCAGGACGACCACATCGACCCCCTGGAGGTCGTGCGATTTGTGCCAGAGATAGGTGGCGTGTTCGTCCAGGCCCTCCGTGACCGCCCGCTCTACGTCGGCGTCACAGTTGGAACCCGGGAATCGAACGATCCCGACCTTCATCTGATTCTCCCCCTCAGCCGTTCTGGTCGCCGGCGACGCGGACTTCGTAGTCCTCGATCACCGGGTTCGCGATGAGCTCCTCGCACATCTTCTCGACAGTGGTGCGTGCATCGCCCTCGCTCGGAGACTCGACCTCCATGCGAACGAGCCGCCCGGCCCGGACCGAGCTCACCCCGGCGTAGCCCAAGTTGTCGAGCGCTCGGGCGATCGTCTCGCCCTCGGGGTCCAGGATGCCCTGACGCGGGGTGATCCTGACTTCAACCGTATACGTAGCTGACACGTTCGCCTCAGTCGTAGAGATCGTGGCCGGTCACGCGGCGGAACGCCTCGCGATACCGATCGGCGGTGGTCGTGAGGACTTCCTCGGGAAGCGACGGGGCCGGCGGTGTCTTGTCCCACTCGCCGCGCTGAACCATCTCCTCGAGGAAATCGCGCACCGGCTGCTTGTCGAGCGAGGGCTGACCCCGCCCGGGCTCGTACAGGTCCGCCGGCCAGAAGCGGGAAGAATCCGGGGTCATCACCTCGTCGATCAGCATGATCCTGCCGTCGCGTCCGCGCCCGAACTCGTATTTCGTGTCCGCGAGGATGATCCCGCGCTCCCGCAGCGTGTCGCGTCCCCGTCGATAGAGCTCGAGGCTCATGTGGCGCAGTTTGGCGGCCGTTTCCGGCCCGACGATGTCGCACATCTGGTCGAAGGTGATGTTCTCGTCATGCCCCTCCTCCGCCTTCGTTGCCGGCGAGAAGATCGGCTCCGGGTACTCCTCCGACTCGCGGAGGCCCTCCGGCAGCGGCTCGCCGGCCAGCGTTCCGGACTCGCAGTACTCCTTCCACGCCGACCCCGAGATGAAGCCACGGACGACGCATTCCACCGGGAACGGGTCCGCCTTCTTCACCAGCATGCCGCGCATCCCCCAGACGTCCACCGTCTCGGCGAGTTCGGGAGCCTCCGCGATGATGGCTGCGGGGTCTGCGGCGATGCGGTGGTTGTCGACGATGTCGTCGGTCCGGTCGAACCAGTACGAGGAGAGCTGAGTCAGGACTGCTCCCTTGTGCGGGATCGGGTCCGGAATGATGCAGTCGAACGCGCTGATGCGATCGCTGGCCACCATGAGAATCCGGTCCCCGAAATCGTACATGGATCGGACTTTTCCTTCGCGGAGGACCGGGAAGGGAAGGTCGAGGCTGTGTCGTGGCTGGGCGTAGGAAGCCAAGGTCGAATCGGTCATGTTGAGCCCTGAAGGTTGCTGAGTGTGGTTGAGAAACGCGTCATACGCGGAGTTCCTCCGCTGCCGCGGGACGTCCCGCGTCGAGGATCGGGTTCACCCGGCTGCTGATGAAGGAGCGAACCTGGTCGGGGCAGCGTCCGACGAGAGCCGCCGGATCCGCGAGCGCCTGAAGGTCCGCGACGGTCGTACCGAAGGCATCGTCGGCCGAGACGCGATCGAAGAAATCGTTGTCTTCCGCTCCGTCGTCCAGTCGCTCGCGCGCCGCGAGGGCGTGGACGCGGACCCGCTCGTGCAGGTCCTGCCGGTCTCCGCCGTTCTCGACGCCGGCCAAAATGACTTCCTCCGTTACGAGGAAGGGCAGGGCGCGCTCGAGTCGGCGCTTTACGACGGCGGGGTGGACGACGAGGCCGGCGGAGACGTTCCGCTGGAGGATGAGGACGGCGTCCGCCGCCAGGTATCCCTCCGGGATCGCGATCCGTCGGTTGGCGGAGTCGTCCAGCGTGCGCTCGAACCACTGCACCGATGCGGTCCACGAGGTGTCGAGCTCGAGCACGCAGAGATGGCGGGCGAGGGCGCAGATGCGCTCGCTGCGCATCGGGTTCCGCTTGTACGGCATGGCCGAGGACCCGATCTGCCGCGAACCGAACGGCTCCTCGATCTCTCCGAAAGACTGGAGCAGTCGAATGTCGTGGCCGAAGCGGGCCGTCGAGGCGCCGATCCCGGCGAGGACCGACAGAATCCTGTGGTCCACCTTGCGGGGGTACGTCTGCCCGACAACGTCGTAGGTGCCGGGGAACCCGAACCGTGCCGCGAGCCGCCGGTTGATCTCGTCGACCTTGTCGCCGTCCCCGCCGAAGAGCTTGAGGAACGTCGCCTCGGTTCCCGTCGTGCCGCGGGCGCCGCGCAGCCGGAGCTCGGAGAGGGCCGCATCCACCTGCTCGAGATCGAATACCAGATCCTGGAGCCAGAGCGTCGCTCGCTTCCCGACGGTCGTCGGCTGGGCGGGCTGGAGGTGGGTGTACCCGAGCGTCGGGAGTTCGGCGTACTCCGAGGCGAACCCGGAGAGGTCGGCGATCACGCCCAGCAGCCGGTCGCGAACGATCGTGAGCGCGTCGTGGTGCTGGATCACACCGGCGTTGTCGGTGACGTAGCAGCTGGTCGCGCCGAGGTGAATGTGCTTGCGGGCCTCAGGCGCCATCTCGCCGAAGTGATGCACGTGCGCCATCACGTCGTGTCTCAGTTCGCGCTCGATTTCGGCCACGCGTTCGAGGTCGATGCGATCCGCGTTCGCCCGCATCGCGTCGATTGCGCGGTCCGGAATGTCTACACCGAGGGCCTGCTGCTCTTCGGCGAGCGCGATCCAGAGGTCCCGCCAGATACGCGCTTGAGTGCCCGGCGCGAAGATCGCCGCCATGTCGTCGGAGGCATAGCGGTCGATAAGAGGATGTGGGTAGCGGCTTTCCGCCATTTTGTAGCCAAACACGCTGGTGGAGGTCAGCGTCGGGCGAACGTCGTCGCCGTGAGGCAGCAATGTGGCGACTCGCTGCCCGGGGTCAAGGTTTGGGGTCAGGACTGGCCCGGATCAGGCATTTCCGGCCCCATCGGGCACCGCGCGGAGGCCGGGCTCACTCCCCGACGCGGAAGTCGTAGAAGCCGCGCTGGCTTCCTCGAACCAGGTGTACGCGCACCCAGCCATCGGTCTCTCCGGACGTCCCGTAGTATCCGAAGAACTCGCCGGCGTCCTCGGCCGACGACACCTGCTTGCCGTTGATCCCGTAGATGACGTCGCCTTCGCGCAGGCCCGTGATCTGCCCGACCTGGGGATCGATCGACACGATCATCGCCCCGAATTCGATCGCGAGGGTCTGCTCCTGCTGGATCTGCGGCGTGACGGAGATGAGCTGGAGCCCGGACAACACCTCGACTCGCGCGGCGCGCGCCGACGGAATCTCCTCCAGGTCGAGCTGTGTCGTAAGGACCTGGGTGCCGCGCTGGAATTCCACCTCCGTCGTGCTGTTCACTCCGACGTCGACGAGCGCGACGGCCCAGTCGAGGCTGTGCTGGATCTCTCGGTCATCGATCCGCCGGATGATGTCTCCGGGCTGGAGGCCGGCACGGGCGCCCGGTGTGTCCGGATAGACCTGCGAGACGACCGGGATCCTCACGAAGTTGTCGCTCGGTGCCGTCACGACGTCGAGGCCCACCCAGGGGCGGCGCACGCGTCCGACCTGTATGAGTTCTGCCGCGACGTGGAGCGCCCGATTGATCGGGATGGCGAACCCGAGGCCTTCGGAGCCGCCCGATACCGAGAAAATCGAGCTGTTCACACCGATCACGCGTCCCTCGGCGTTGACCAGCGGGCCACCCGAGTTGCCCGGATTGATCGCGGCGTCCGTCTGGATCATGTCGGCGTACAGGACCTCCTGCTGATCGGAGAGGATGTCGCGACCGATGCCGGAGACGACCCCGGTCGTCACCGTGGCCTCCGTGTTCGCGAGCTGGTATCCGGAGGGATTTCCGATGGCGATCGCCGGCTCGCCGACGAAGAGATCCTCGGAGTCACCGAGCGGCGCGACCGGGAGGGCCTCGCTCTCGATCCGGACGACGGCGAGGTCCGTGGTCTCGTCGGATCCCACCAGTTCGGCCGGGTATCGCCGACCATCCTGATCGACGACCTCGATCCGGCTTGCCCCACGGACGACGTGGTGGTTCGTCAGCACGTGGCCCTGCATGTCGACGACGAAGCCGGACCCGAGTCCCGCCTGCACGCGTCCATCGCGGCCCATCATGCGGTCCAGCCGAGTCGCGCGGCCCGGTCGCTGCGTTCTGATGCTCACGACCGACGGGCCTACCTCGCGGGCCGCGATCACGGTGGGCGTCCGGCGCAGGGCGCTGACGTCTTCCTGTCGGGGCTCGACCCGCGTCGGCGTGGTCTCCTGGCGAAAGCGCTCCGCGGCCTCCACGGCGGGGACCGAGATGAGCCGGCCATCGAGTCCGGCATCTCCGTCGGAGTCGTTCGAGGCGCCCCCGAATGTGGAGACGAGCGAACCCACGCCGAACCCGGCGAGCAACAACAACGCCACGACCGCGAGGATGCGCGGTACGGCGTTCCCCGTCTGATCGATCTGGTCAGTGTCTCTCGTGCTCATGGCTCTCGACCGCTCGCGTCCCGCATCTCGACTGAACCTCAACAATGTACGCACGAACCCCCGGAAGGGTTCACCAGGGCACCGACCCTTCGCGGTTCCACCCATCCGGGTATCGCACTCCGACGAGGTAGAGCCCGCCCGGGGGAGCGGGGAACACGGGCTTCGTCGGCGTCCCGAGCTCCAGGATGGTATCCATGTCGACGGCCGGCCGTCGGTCCGCGATCACCTCGATCATCGTTCCCACGAGGTAGCGGACCATGTGGTGGAGAAACCTGTTCGCGCACACGTCGAACAGGAGGTGGCCGCGGTCATCGACCGACCACCGCGCGAAGTCCACCGTACAGACGGAGCCGCGCTCCGGCTGCCCCGCCTTCGCGAACCCGGCGAAGTCCCGATCCCCGGGCAGACGCGCCGCGAGCTCGGCGAGCCGGTGAACGGTCGCCTCACCCGGCGGGATGGCCAGCCGGTGATCGGCGGACGGCCTCCATGCGAACCGACGCAGGAACGGGCCCGAGTCGGGCGACGGGGCGACGACATAGACGTAGCGTCGGCGCTCGGCGTCGAAGCGCGGGTGGAATCCGGCCCCGCCATCGCGGACGGCCCGTACGCCGACATCGTCGGGTGAGACGGCCGTGAACGCCCGGGCGAGCTCCTTCATCTCCCATTTCGCGGGTGCGTCGAACGCGATCTCCTGCCCGAGCGCGTGGACACCCGCGTCCGTCCTTCCCGCGAAGTCGACGCGCACATCCGTGTCGAGCAGACGGGCGAGCACCGCCTCGATTTCTCCCTGTACGGTTCGAACCCCGGACTGGAGCTGCGAGCCGTGGAAGTCGGTGCCTTCGTACTGGATCGTGGCGCGAATGCGCGTGACGTTGGATTCTGACACGCGGAAACACTAGCTGGTCGAGATCGAACGACAATGGGCCGGGGTATCCGGCCCATCGGAGGAACACCGAGTGGACGATGCGTTGGACAGGGCACTGGCCGGGGAACCGCTGACCGCGTCGACGGCCGAGGCCGTATTCGATCGGTTCATGGACGGGTCCGCATCCCACTCGCAGATGGCGACGCTGTTGATGATGCTGCGTGAACGCGGCGAGCGCCCCGAGGAGGTCGCGGGCGGCGTGCGAGCGTTGCGGAAGGCGATGGTCGCGCTCGACCTCGAGGACGACGCGGCGATCGACACGTGCGGGACGGGGGGCGGGGGGCTCACGACCTTCAACATCTCCACGGCTGCCGCGATCGTCGCGGTCGGAGGAGGCGTGAAGATCGCGAAGCACGGAAACCGTTCCTTCACGTCGAAGTGCGGGAGCGCCGACGTCCTCGAAACGTTCGGGGTCCCCGTCGAGCTGGAGCTCCGGGAGGAACGGAGGATGTTCGACGAGACGGGGTTCGTCTTCATGTACGCGCCGGCCCACCACCCGGCGATGCGGCACGTGGGGCCGGTCCGACGCGATCTCGGAGTGACCACGATCATGAACCTGCTGGGTCCGCTGGCGAACCCGGCCGGGGTCCGGCGGCAGGTCGTCGGGGTCGCGAATCTGAACCTGCTGGATCTCGTTGCGGCGTCCCTGGTCGAGCTGGGTCACGAGCGTGCCCTGGTAGTGCACGGCGAGCCGGGGCTGGACGAGCTGAGCCCGCTGGGGCCGACCAGCGTGCTCGAGGTCGAGAACGGCGCGGTCCGCGAGGGGACCGTCCACCCGTCCGATTTCGGGTGGCCGTCGTTCGACGCTGAGGAACTGGCGGGAGGCGCGCCGACCGTCAACGCGGAGCGGATCCGGCGAGTCGTGAACGGAGAGGAGGGCGGGGGGGCGCGGGCGGCGGTCGTCCTCAACGCGGGAGCCGCGTTCTGGGCCGCTGGCCTGGTCGACGACCTGGCCGAAGGGGTGGCCGCCGCGGAATCCTCCATCGACTCGGGTGCGGCCGGCCGACTGCTGACCACCCTCGCTGGATGGGGAGACCGATGACGAACGAGATGCGCGGAGCGAGATGGCGCGGCGCGTTCCTGCAGGGCGTCGCCGTACTGCTGGGTATTCTGATCGCCTTCGCCATCGACGCATGGTGGGAGGAGCAGGGCGACCGGGACCGGGAGGAGGCCCTTCTCGTGGCACTCGGGGAAGAGCTTGAGGCGAACCGCGCGTTCTTCGAGGACGATCTCGACCGCGTGCGCCGAGAGCATGTCGAGACGGCGGAGTACATCCGGGATGTCGCGCTCGGGTCGGGGACGCCCCCTTCCCGCGATTCCATCCTCGCCATGCTATGGACGGTGAGTCCGTCCACCGTCAGGGATCCGCAACGTGCCGCGCTCGATGACCTTCTTTCTTCTGGGGCTTTCCAGCTGATCCGTTCCGATTCGATCAGACGCGCGATCGCACGCTACGAGCAGAGACTTCGTCACGACCTCGACAGTCAGCGGAGGGCGAATGATTTCTGGGAACAGGATCTTCGACCGCACCAGGACGAGCATGGAAGCCTGGTGGACATGCTACCTGCGGGTCAGGATCACCTGGCCGGCGTCGAGGTGGCTCCCCCGGGATTCGAGATCGACGTCGGGAGGTTCTTCGGGAATCGCGAGTTCGCCAATCTCCTCGCCCAGCGTGCGATCCGCTTCAACGTGATCGATACCAGCCACGGAAGGGTGCTGGAGACGATCTCGGAGTTGCGCGGCTTGATCGGGCGCGAGCTGGGGCACACGCTGGTTGGCCCAGAAGGGAGCTGACGGAAGCGCCGTCCGGACGGTTCAAGGTGGGAGGTGGGTGGCCGTCCGGACGGGCTCTCTATCGGACCGGGTGGGGTCCAGTCGGGACCGGGGTAGGTCCTCCGTCATTTCCTAGTATCTGCGAATCACTCCAATGACGACGCCCTGGATCGTCACGCGATCCGCGTCGAAGTACATGGGGTCCAGTGCCTGGTTCGCGGGCTGAAGTCGAATCTGCCCGTCCTCTTTGTAGAGCTTCTTCATGGTGGCGTTCTCGCCGTCGATCAGCGCGATAACCATCTCGCCGTTGTGTGCGATCTCTCTCGACTGGACGATGACGTAATCGCCGTCACGAATCTGCTCGTCGATCATCGAACTGCCGCGGACCCGCAGCACGTAATGCTCAGCGGTGGACCCCGCGATCATGTCCTCCGGGACGCCCAGCGTCTCGCGATCCTCGATGGCCTCGATGGGGTGTCCGGCGGCGACGGTTCCACGTAAGGGAAGCTCGACGGCCGATACGGCGATCTCCGCCTCGACCAGGTCGATCGAACGGCTCTCGTTGTAGTTGCGGGTGATGTAGCCCTTCGACTGGAGATTGCTCAGATGCTCGTGCACCGTCGCGAGCGAGCGATAGCCGAAGTTCTCGGCGATCTCCTCGAAACTGGGGGAGTATCCGCGAAAGCGGACGAATCCCTCGATGAAATCGAGCATCTCGCGCTGGCGTTTGGTGAGAGCCATATCTCTCCTCCGCGGGGCGGAATCACACGGTCAACCGAACGGACCCCGAAGCTACCCGAATAAGAACCGAAGCGCAACCCACGGCGTCGGTCCGCCGGGGCGAGGCGGGGGAGGTGGCCCGGAGCCCCGGGCGGGTGCAGCTTAGGTGGCCGCGCCTCCGACGGCGTGTCCTCGAGAACCACTCAGCCGGATCACGGGAAATGTCCGCCACCATCCTCGACGAGATTCTCGCCTCCAAGCGGGAGGAGATCGCCCGGCTCCGGTTGTTTCGCGACGCGATCACGAACGCCCTCGATGCGGCCGAGCCGCCACGGGGGTTCGAGAACGCGCTCCGTCGACCGGGCGAGGTCGCGGTCATCGCCGAGTTCAAGCGGAAGTCGCCTTCCGCGGGCGAGATCAACCCCTTCGCGCAGGTGGGCGGGACGGCGCGGGTCTACGAGGAGGCGGGAGCCGGTGCGATGTCCGTGCTCACCGACGAGCAGTACTTCGGCGGGACGCTCGATGATCTGCGAGCCGCGCGCGAGGCGGTCGGTCTGCCCCTCCTCAGGAAGGACTTCGTACTCGACGAGGTCCAGCTGTACGAGGCGCGGTCCGCCGGGGCTGACGCGGTGCTGCTCATCGTTCGTGCGCTTTCGGATGCGGATCTGGCGCGTCTGCTCGAAGTCGCGCGGGAGCTCGGGCTCGGGGCCCTCGTCGAGGCCCACGATCGGTCCGAGGTGGATCGGGCGCTCGAGGCGGGGGCGCACATCATCGGCGTGAACGCGCGTGACCTGGGCACTTTCGATGTCGATCTCGAGCAGTCGCTCCGGATCATCGAGGACATCCCCGGTGACCGCATCGCGATCGCCGAGAGCGGGATACGCGGAGCGGACAACGCCCGCGCAGCGGGCGAGGCGGGCGCGGACGCGATCCTCGTCGGTGGCTGGTTGATGAAGGGCGATCCGTTCGGTGGCGTCGAGGCGCTCGTCGGGCACCCGAGGAGGCCGCGGGTCGGTGCCGTCCCGGACTCGGATCCGGGCGCGTCGTGACGCCGCTACGGGTCAAGATCTGCGGCATCACCCGGGTAGAGGACGGGATCGCCGCGGTCGATGCGGGGGCGGACTTCATCGGTGTCGTCTTCGCGGAGAGGGTGAGGCGCGTCACGCCTGCCGAGGCGGCGAGCGTGATCCGAGCCGTGTACGGCCGGGCTCGCGGCGTCGGTGTGTTCGTGGACGCGGACGAGGAGGATGTTCTCGGTCACTATGACGTCGTCGGGTTCGAAGTCGCGCAGCTTCACGGTTCGGAGGCCCCGGAGTCTTGCGAACGCCTCCGGGCGCGGGGGCTCGAGGTCTGGAAGGCGATCCGGCCCCGAAGCCGCGGGGAGCTGGCGGACGGTCTCGAGCGGTTCGGCGATGTCGCGGATGCCATCCTCGTCGAGGGCTTCTCGAGCTCGGCGGCGGGCGGAACAGGCAGCGCGTTTCCGCACGAATGGCTCGAACACGTGGACCGCGCGTCGATCCCTGCGCTGGTTCTCGCCGGGGGACTGACCCCCGAGAACGTGGGTGGCGCCGTGTCCGCGGTTGCCCCGGATGTTGTCGACGTCTCGTCAGGGGTCGAGTCGGCCCCCGGCGTGAAGTCCACCGCGAGGATCAAAGCGTTCATC
>JBDHIO010000077.1:0-6308 GCA_039587355.1 Gemmatimonadota bacterium
GTCGCTTGACCGTCCCTTGATCGCTTCAGGCGAGCCTGCCTCCCAGCCCGAGAACGCACACTGGAGGTGGATCATGCTTCGCCGGATCGCACGCAGCCGACTCGCTCGTTACGGGATCATCCCGGTGCTGCTCGCCAGTACGTCCGCCTGCTACAAGTGGACCGACGTATCGCCGGGAGCCCCGATGCCGGATCAGGTTCGACTCACCTACGGAGACCACGCGTGTCTCGGGGACACTCGAAGCATCTACCTGGACCAGCCCGCCTGGATGGTGAACGGAGCAGTCGAGGGTACCCGCGAGGGCCCCGGCGTCGACCCGGCCACGGGGGCCACGCACTACACGCGCGGGATCGTCCCCGCGAACCACGTCTGCCGCGTCGAGACGTCGGAGTTTCAACCGCTCAAGACGGTCGGCGGAGTCCTGCTGACGGTCGGAACCGTCTTCATGATCGGCGCGGGCATCGCGCTGTCCCAATGGGAGTGGGGCAGCTGAGGTCGGCGGGCGGCCCGGATCGAGGCTGGTGATCCCGACAATACGTCGCGAACTTCCGGGGACACCCGGACAAACTGGAGATTCGATGCTTCGACCCGCCCGCCCGATACTCGCCGCCACGGTCCTCGCCACCTCGCCCCTCCTGGTCGGGTGTGGCGCCGACGTGGCCGAACAGACCGACGCCGCCTCCGCGTCGGGCCTCCACGTCGCGGATCATCTCTACGTGTGGGCCACGGACGCCGCGGGCGAGAGCAACGACTTCCTCGCCATCTACGACGCGAACCCGGAGTCCGACGGGTACGGCTCGCTCGTCTCCACCATCGACGTCGGCGAGGTAGCGGCCGCCCACCACTCCGAGCATTTCATGCCCGAGGGCGACCGCCTGTTCGTGAACGGGTTCCGCACGGGCAAGAGCTTCGTCATCAACGTGGGCGATCCGACTGCACCGTTCGTCGAGTCGGCGTTCGAGATTGCGGGGCCCTATTCGCACCCGCACAGCTTCGAGCGCACCGAATCCGGGACGGTCCTCAGCACCTTCCAGAATCGCGGCACACCCGAGTCTCCCGCCGGAGGGCTCGTCGAGCTCGACAGCGTCGGCAACTACCTGCGCGGTGCGGACGCGGCCGACCCCACCGACCCCGAGCTGCGCCCCTACAGCGTCACGCGCGTACCCGGCACGGACCGCATCGTCACGACGACGACCGACATGTGGGGCGAGCTGGAGGGGCGATCGATCCAGATCTGGCGCGAGTCGGACTTCGAGCTGCTCCACACCCTCGTGCTGCCGCCCGGTCCCGCGGGGACCGAAGGCGTTGACGTCGCCGAAGCACGCGTCCTGTCCGACGGCCGGTCCGTGATCGTGAACACGTTCCGGTGCGGCATGTACCTCCTCACCGGGGTCGATACCGACGAGCCGCAGATCGAGTTCATCTACAGCGTCCCCTGGGAGTCCTACGAGGCGGGCGATCAGTGCAGCGTGCCCTGGCTGAGCGGCGACTACTGGGTGCAGACCGTGAACCAGACGAACTCGGTCGTCGTGCTCGACGTGTCGAACCCGCGCGAGCCACGACAGGTGAGCGAGGTCGTGCTGGGCGAGGGCGTCCGCCCGCACTGGCTCTCGGGCGAGATCGGGGGCGACCGCCTCGTACTCACGGGCGGCGGTGACTGGCTCGGGGGGCGCGCGGTGCTGCTCCACCTCGACCCGAACGACGGGACGCTCACCGTGATCGACGACTTCCGCACGCCGGGCTCCGACTACCCGGGTGTGGACATGAACGACCGGACGTGGCCCCACGGAGCGACGGGCTCCGCGATCCCCCACGGTGCGGTGTTCTCCAGGTAGGTCGGGTCGCGCGCGGCGAGCGCGGCCCTCAGTTCCCTTCCGGTCCGACGGACTCCAGCCACCCCGCGAACTCGACGTCCCAGTTCTGGGCGAGGATGACAGGGGGACCCCCGCGGCCGGGGAACTGGAGACTCGTGAAGGTAGAATCTCCCGGCATGATGAAGGTGAACCCCGCACTCGGAACGTTGTTCAACGTGGTTCTCGACAGTACGCGCCCACCCGGACCGATCCGGGCCGAAGCCCACGAGCACCTGCCCTGGCAGGTGTCGCCGTCGATGTAGAGGAGTTCGAGGCTCGAGTGGGCCCACCGCGGCCACAGCCCACCGTTCAGCGAGACCCGGATCGGAGCGCCCGAGCCGTCGAACCGGCGGATCCAGATCTCCTGCTCCCCGGTCCGATACGACGAATACGCTACCCATTCGTTATCGAACGAGACGACCGGAAACCCGGGATCGTAGCCCGGGTCGTCTTCGAGGGGGCGCGTCTCGCCGCCGGGACCGATGATCAGTCCGGTGTCCGGCCGACCGATCCGGTTGTCGACGACCAGCACGCTCCCATCCGGCGCCATCGACGCACCGGAGATCGAGTACGGCTCGTCCCCGACCGTCCACAACGATCGCGGCGGGGTACCATCGATCGGCACGGACCAGAGCGTGTCCCCCGCCGCGTTGGCGATGAGCAGGGCTTCACCATCCGGCGTCCAATGGGGAGAATTCCCGTCCGTTCCCCGCAGGAGCGGCGTCGCGGGCCCCTCCGGCAGGGCATACAGCCATAGATCCGCACGCAGATCCATGACCTCCTCGTCGGTGAGGATCGCCACGAGGTCTCCACGCGGTGACGGGACGGCTCGACTCATGTCGTCAGGGACATTGGGCAGCGCGTGGCCTTCCCCGGTCCGGTCTACGATCGAGAGCACCGGAGCCTCTCCCCCACCCGGGAGCCGCTCGAGTGCCGTCCCGTCGCGCGTGAACGCGAACGGGTGGCGCCCTGTCGGATACGGGATCATGGGGCCGGTGAGCTCGCCGGTTCGAACGTCAAATGGTGCGACCAGCGACTCGACGCTTCCGTCGACCGCTGCGTCGCCCTGCCCGAACAGCAAGTAATCGTGCCCCGGTACCCGGCCGACGATCGCGACGCCGTCCGCGAGCTTCCTGGTTTCGCGCGAGTCCAGATCGACGACATGGGTTTCAGTCTTGACCGTGTTATCGTCGAAAGCGAACCACGTAACGATCACGAGCCGGTCCTCGAACGGTTGAACCGCCTCCACATACTGGACTGCGTCCGTCGACCCCGCCATGCGTATCAGGGTATCCACTGCCCCGCCCGAGGGCCGTATCCTGGCGAGGGTTTGGCCGGACGGCTGGAAGTAGATCCAGTCGTCCGCCCCCCAGAAGGCGGCCCTGGCAGCCTGTCCAACGAGAACCGTAGCGGAGCCACCCCCGACCGGAGCCACGACTACGCCGTTCTCGCCGCTGAGCCGCGTGAAGACGATCCGACCTCCGTCCGGCGAAAGGCCGACGGACAATTCTGAGCCGTCTGTTCCTTCGACCCCGGTCGCCTCCAGGTCGTTCAGCCGGCGAACCAGGACCCCAGCGGAATCGACCCACGCCACGGTGCGGCCGTCAGCCGAGATCGACACGGACCTCCTGAAGGCCCCGGCCCACCGTCCCTCGGGTATCAACTCCGTTCGCGTAACTTCGCGCGGCATCGCACTGTCGGGCCGGAGTCCCCACGCGATCACGAACCCCAGCAGCAGTGCCGGAATCGCCGTGATCGACGCGAGCCGCCAGGAGCTTCCCCCGCCACCTGTCGCGGCCTCGGGGGCGATCGCCTGCACCGTTCGTTCGGTCCGAAACGCCGTGTCGCCCAGCGCCCGGCTGAACTCCTCCGCCGTCTCGAACCTGTCGGCGGGAAGCTTCTCGAGCCCTTTCCTCACGGCGTCCCGAACGTTCGCGGGCACGGCCTTCCGGACGTCCGCGACATCCCGCGGCTCCTCGGTGAGGATCCGCATGAGCACCGCCTGGGCGCTCGACCCCGTATGCGGCGGATCCCCCGTGAGCATCTCGTACGCGACCGCCGCCACGGAGTAGATGTCCGACCGGGCGTTCACGTCGCGATCGGCCGTGGCCTGTTCGGGGCTCATGTAATGGGGAGTCCCGACGCTCATCCCCGTTTCGGTGAGCCGCCCGCCGCCCGCAGCGCTGATGGCCAGCGCGATCCCGAAGTCCGCGACCACCGGCTCGCCGGCGTGGATCAGGATGTTCGCCGGCTTGATGTCGCGATGGACGATTCCCTGCCCGTGCGCGTAGTGCAGCGCGCTCGCCACGGCGCTGGCGATCTTCACCGACTCCTCGACACTCAACTGCTTCTCGCGGTCGAGCTTCTCACGCAGCGTCTCCCCGTCCACGAACGGCATCACGTAGAAGAGGAATCCATCGGCTTCCCCCGAATCGAACAGCGGGAGGATATGCGGATGCTGGAGCGCCGCCGTCGTCTTGATCTCGGACACGAACCGCTCGCCGCCGATCACGGCGGCCAGTTCGGGCTTCAGGACCTTGATCGCGACATTCCGGTCGTGCTTCACGTCCTCCGCGAGGTAGACCGTGGCCATGCCACCCTCGCCGACCCGACGCCCGATGGTATATCGGTCGGCGAGCGCGTCGACGAGACCCTGCGGCGGCGACGAATCGCTATCGTTCATGATAACAACGGGTTACATGCCAACATATCATGCAACAATGCACCCCTCTGCGCCGGTGCAGTCCGTCCGGATCGGGTCGAGCCCGAGCCGGTCGAGCTCCTCGTTCACGTCGGCCAGATCCGTCGCCCAGATCTCGGCGACCCGGTCCGTGTAGCCGCGGAGCTCGTCGACCATGATGTCGAAGATCTCGGGCATGTTGTTCATCGGACGGCCGTCGCCCTGCTCCGCCATCGACATCAGGTTCGCGAGGCGGTTGTTCACCCGGATCGGGAAGTTGAGCGGGTCCTGACCGCTCCGGTTCCGCACCTGGTAGATCATGCCCTCGACGTCGGACGCGTTCGTATCGAGCGTCTCGGCCGCAGCGGCGAGACGCGCGTCGTCCGACTGCTCGAGCCGGTCCGCGAGCTGCGCCTTCACGTGCCGGATCTCGATCACGGTCTCGTTCGCCTCGTTCACCTTATCCCAGATCGACCGCGAGAACTCGTACTGCGCCTGCATGTCCGCGACGCTCACGTCGGTGATCCACGGGTTCGCGATGACCTCGACGGGCGCGGTAAGTACGTGATCGTCTGCCGTCAGCCGCGCCGTGTACTGTCCCGGCGGGAGCGTCGGGGCGCTGCGCCTGACACCCCACAGGATCATCCCCGGGAACACGGTGAACGGCTCGCCGCGCAGATCCCACGTCATCTCGGACAGGCCGGCCGCGAGCGGCACGAACGGCTCCCGCGCGTACCGTGCGGCCGGGTCCGACGGCGCGTCCGGGTCGGGCTCGGCGGTCGCCGTGTCGGCCACGAAGTCGCGCACGACGGCTCCCGACGCGTCGAGGATCTCGAGCTTCGCGAACGACGGCTCCTCGGCCAGCCACCAGCCAATCGTCACTCCCGGACCCGACCGGATCCCCGGAGCGGGTTCGAACATCGCCGCGTCGCCCGTTCCGAACTCGGGCGTCATCTGACGGAGCGCCGAGATGTTGTCGAGCACCCAGAAGCTCCGGCCGTGCGTGCCGATCACGAGCTCGTTGCGTTCGACGATGAGATCCGCGATGGGCACATCCGGCAGGCCGCTGTTCAACTCCTGCCACCACCCGCCGTCGTCGTACGAAATGTAGACGCCGTGCTGCGTCCCGGCATACAGCAGCCCGGGTCGCGTCGGGTCCTCCCGAACCGTGTGGACGTAGGCGTCGTCCCGGATGCCGTTCACGATCTTCGTCCAGGTCGCTCCGAAGTCATCCGTCTTCCAGATGTACGGGGCGAGGTCGTTCAGGAGCGGTAGGCGGACCGAGACGTAGGCGGTGCCGACGTCGAACGCCGAGGCGTCGATCTGGCTCACGCGACCAAAGTCGGGCATGTCCGGTGGCGTGATGTTCGTCCAGTTCGCCCCGTTGTCGCGCGTCACGTGGACGAGTCCGTCGTCCGACCCCACCCAGATCAAATCCACGTCGATCTTGCTCGGCCCGACCGCGAAGATCGTCGCGTAGACCTCGGGCCCGTTCATGTCGCCCGTGATCGGTCCGCCGGTGTGTCCGAGCGTCGACGGGTCGGCGCGCGTGAGATCGTCCGAGAGCTGCTCCCAGGTGTTCCCGCCGTCCCGCGTCATCCAGAGACGCTGCGACGACACGTACAGGCGCGTCGGATCCACCTTGGAGAACACAATCGGGAACGTCCACTGCCAGCGCTCCACGAGCGCGCTGGCCGGCTCGCCGGAGTAGAACCAGGGATACGGGTTCACCTCACGCGAGATCCCGAGCTGCCGGTTGAACTTGTCGAGGTACC
>JBDHIO010000078.1:0-6209 GCA_039587355.1 Gemmatimonadota bacterium
ACCGACCGGATCTCGGGGTCGAAGAGCGACTCGCGGCGTGAGAGCCCGGCGACGAAATGGGGCGAAAGCCCGCGATCCAGCGCCGCGTGCGCGAGGGCCTGAGGGAAGGGGAGCGGATAGATCGCCTGCAAGAGCGGGCGCGTCCACCCGGAGTGCTTGGACTTGGCCCGCCAGCCCTCCGCGATGCCTTCCTGAGTCCACCCGTTCGCGTTGAGCGCGTGAGCGAACGCGAGGACCTGCTGCCAGTCGCCCGGGCCGTTCTCGCGGGCCGCCCGATACTCCCAGCGTGCCCGCCAGACCCAGCCGAGCTCGCGAAGCAGGTTCATCCGGTCGAGGGTCGAGGAGAAGACCGCCGACAGCGGGGGCACCGAGGCCGCGTCGCGTACGCCGAGTGCCTGCCAGCGGTCTCGCGAGACCCGCGAGCTCGCCAGAATCGCGTAATAGTCGATCGGGTTGTAGACCACGGCATCCGCGTAGTACCGCTGCGCGCCGGCCATGTCGCCCTCGGCTTCGTACGTCTTCCCGATCCAGTAGATGGCTCCCTGCGACCAGTCGCCCTCCGGGTATCGCTGCCGATAGTCCAGAAGCCGGGCGCGGGCCTCCGCGAACCGGCCCTCGTGGAAGTGAAGCAGGGCCAGACGCTCGAGCGAACGCGAGCCGTAGCTCGACCCCGGAAATCGACCGAACGCCAGCTCGTACCCGGCCCGGGCCTGCTCGAGACGGCCCGCGTCATGGTGCGCGTCGGCGGTGAGATACGCGGCGAGCGCCGCGGACGTCCCCGACCCGGCGGCGGCCTTCCGGTATGCCTCCGCGGAGGCCGTCGGGTCACCCATGGAGGTGTGGGCCCGCGCGGCGAGCAGCCACAGCGAAGCGAGCTCCTCGGACGACGCCGGTCGTTCGCCGAGCCAGGGGGTGACGGCCTCAAGCGCCCGGCCCGGCCGACCGAGGGAACGGTGCGCCTCGCCGAGGGACAACGCGATCCCGGGCTGAGAGGCCGAGGGCGCTGCCTCGAGCGCCCTCGTGAAGTAGCGGATGGCGCGCGAGGTCCTGCCGTTTCGTGCATCGGACTCGCCGATGCTCCTCAGGGTGCGCCAGGAGCCGTCGAACCCTTCGAGCAACTCGCCCGACCCGGCGGCGGCACGGCCGCGCTCGATGACCGTTCGCAGCGCGGCGACGGCCGCGGCGGTATCACCCGACGCGAGCAGGTGCGGCACGATATGGCGTTCGGCCAGCTCCCGTCGCACGCCACCACTCGCCCGATTCGCGTACGCGAGGCCTCTGGCCGGATCATCCAGCCGAAATGCGAGCTGCGCCGCGGCACGCCATGCCGAATCCGCCGGCACGAGCGGCACCCGGGCCAGCGAGTCGGCGAGGGCGAACGCCGCGGGGTCCTCGGCTCTGACGAGGGAGTTGAGCCGGGAGAGGCTCGCCCAGCGCGCGATGTCCGGGTGGTCGGCAGCGGCCTTCGCGAGTTGCTCCGCCGCGTCTGCGGGTCGGTCGGAGCCCAGAAGTGCTCTCGCGTGGTCGACGCGGACGACCGCCGGCACCGGATCGGGGGCGCCGGCGAGATACGCTTCGTAGATCTCGACGGCTCGGGAGGCGCTATCCAGGCCCCGGTACGCCGTCGCGAGCAGCAACAGGGCTTCGGACTCGAGGGCGGGATCGGTCCAGTCGCGGCCGACGAGCAGTCGGCGCACGGTGCCCCACGAGCGCTGCTCCGCGTGCGCGCGTGCCGCGAGGATGACCGCGTCGAAGCCTTCGATCACACCGAGCGAGAGCTCGCGGGCGAGCGTCCGGCTCGCGGTGACGGGCATGTCCGCGTCGAGCAGCGACTGCACCCGTGAGACGACGGCGGCGTTGGCCGGACCGCCGGGGGCACCATCCGCCGAGGCCGGCGGTCTCACCGTGTTGCGCACGCTGTCCGGGTCCTGGGCCCCGCCGGGCTGCGGGACGAATAGCGCGACGACTGCGATCGCGAGCGACACAGAAGATGCGGCCGCGCTTCGTATGCGGCTCGTGTACGACATGCAGACTCCCTCTCACCACCCCGTTCATCCCCACCAGAGAACGGCCCGCCGACCCTGCGGTCGACGGGCCGTCTTCAACTTCGACCCATCAGGTCCTCGCCGCCACTTTCGGGCGGCCGCCTCGACTAGGCGGAGAGGATCAGAACGGGTTGTAGTCCCAACGCACGCGGGCGATCATCATTCGGCCGAGGTTCGGCGACCCGACGAACGACGCGTACTGGTGGTCGAACAGGTTCATCACATCCAGCTGGAACCAGAGATCCCGAGCTCCCGGGATCCGGAACCCACCGCCGAGATCGACGACCGTGAAGCCATCCACGTCACCGATGTAGATGCCCGAGTTCGCCGGGAACCCGTTCTGCGTCCGCAGGCGGACGTTCCCGTTGAGCCCGGAGTCACCGTTGCGATAGAAGAGCGCCGCGTTGCCCTTCACGGTCGGGGCGTTCAGCGGCACGAGTTGCGGATTGTCCCCGCTCGACATGAACTCGTTCTTGTCGACGAACGCCATGTTTCCTGACAGCTCGAACAGGTCGCTCAGGATGAACGTCGCGGAGAGCTCGGCCCCGAACACGTCCACGCTGCCGAGATTGCTGTAGACGACGGCGAGTGCCGGCTCGGTTCCACCCACGCTCTGGGGGGTGACGACCCCGAGGGGGAGCTGGGCGATCGCGCCCGCGGTGGCTGCCGCGGCCGCCTGAGCCGTAGCGGCGTCCGGGAAGACCGTCCCGACCATGCCCAGGTACGCCTGGGTCAGGTGGGCGCCGACCTGCGGTCCGTTGAGGAAGACGTTCGGCGTCTGGACCTGGAGCGCCGAGATGAAGTCGGTGATGTGGCTCCAGTAGGCGTTGACACCGAGCAGTACACGGTCGGCGACCAGGCCCTTGTAGCCGCCCTCGACCGTGTTCGTGATCGTGGGTTTCAGCCGCGGGATGTCCCGCACCCCGTCCACTCCGCCCGGCGTGATGCAGAACGGAGGCGCGGGACACGAGGCGGTCGGCGTGTCATCGCGCGAAAGACTGGGATCGAGCGTGAGGGCCACGATCCCGACTTGCTGCTCCGTCGGGATCGGTGCGAGACCGAGCGGGAATCCGGCCTGCGGGTCGCCTGCTGTGACCGCCGCGACCGCCTCCGCCCACAGCTGCTCCGTGCTCGTGGGGAGGAACGCCCGCTTGTCCTGTCCGAGAAGCGGCGCGAAGGGCGACATGTGCATCGCCCGTCCGTTCGCGTCCCGCGAGAACATGTGCCCGACGTCGCTTCCGCCCGTCGCCCGCACGTCATACTGGAACGGGCCGCCCAGCGGCAGGGTGCCGCTCGAGATATCCAGGAACATGTTCAACGTCGTCGGCGTGGAGAACGCGCGATTGAACGTGGCCCGGAATGTGTTCGCCGGGTCGAGCTTGTAGACGATCGCGGCCCGCGGCGAGAAGACCGGATTCTCGAGCCGCGAGTTGTTGTCGAGCCGGGCCGCGCCGACGATGTCCACCTTCGGGCTGAGCGAGTACTCGACCTGGGCGTACCCGCCGATCTCCGTGACCTGATCGTCGTCCTCGAACTGTCCGTTGATCGTGCCTTCGGACTTGGGGGTCGTGACGAGCAGGTCCGCGCCGTAGATCAGTCGCGTCCGCTCGCTCAGCTGGCTCGCATTCTGAAGCTGGCTTACGAAGAGCTGCGACTTGTCGAACAACGGACGGCCGCTGCGCAACAGGTATGTCTGGTCGTTGTTGCTCCGGTTGAAGAAAGCCTGAGCGAAAAACGATTTGTGAATGAGGCGGGCCTGGGCATACTGAGCGCCCCAGTCGACGACCTGCCCGGCCCCGACACCCGTCAGGTCGACCGAGCTGACGGACTGATTGTGACCGAGCGAGACGATCACCTGCGTGTCGTCGTTCGGTCGGTAGTCCGCCCGGGCATCGATCGACCAGCGCTTGAGGGTGTTGTTCCGGCCGCCGGCGACGTTGCGCACGCTCTGCTGCAGGATCGCCTGGTCGGTCGGGTTCGTCAGATCGAGCCCCTCGGCGAAATTCAGGCACGCGGGGTTGTTCAGATCGAAGTCCTCCTGGATGCAGACGTTCGCGATGCTCTGTTGTTCGACCTCGACGGGGTCGATGAACTGGTACTCCATTCCGCGGAAGTACTGCCCCGAGACCTTCACGCCAAACCGGTCGCTCGGCGCGAGCGCCACGCGGCCCTCGCCATGGAAGAGACCCTCGTCGTTCGCGCTGATCCCCGGGCTACTCTGCTGCTGACGCAGGCCGCCCGCGACGGAGAAGCTCATCCCGGGATCGTCGATGGGCGAGCGGGTCATCGAATGGATCACACCCTGCGACGCGTTCGGCCCGTAGAGCGCGGACGCCGGCCCGAGTACGACCTCGACGCGCTGCAGGTCGAGGTTCGTCGTCGGGTTGAAGTGCGAAATGTTGGCCCGCAGCGACGGGACGCGCGCGATGCGGTTGTCCGTCATCGTGAGGGCGGACCCGGAGAAGATGTTGTTGAATCCGCGGGTCGTGACGTAACTGCTCTGCACGCCGGTCGTGATGACGTCGACGCCGGCGCGAGCCTTCACGTGCTCCACGATGGTCGTCGCAGGTCTCTCGGCGATGCTGAGCTCGTTGACGACCTCGACGGACGCCGGCGCATCGAGGACCTTCTCGACGGCTCCACGGGACACGGTGGCGACGAGGTCGTTCAACTCGTAGGCCAGCTGCTCCATGGTGGCGGAGACCGAAGTGACCTGGCCGGCCGTGACCGTCTGATTCGACAGGGTCGCGGTCGCCCAGCCCGGGGAGACGAAGCGGATCGTGTACGTGCCGGGCGGCACCTCGTTCAGACGGAACGCGCCGGCCGGTCCGCTCAGACCGCTCGCGATCACGGTGCCGGCGGAATTCACCACCTCGACCGAAACCGACGCGAGCGGTGACCCGCTGGCATCGTCGGTCACCATGCCCGCGATACCGCCGTTCTGGGCCGCTGCGTTGGAAGGGAGCGCGAAAAGAAGCACGAGGGCGAGCAAAGCACCGACAGAGTGCCCGAGTCGTCGTAGCGGTTGACTCATGGCAGGCCTCCTGAATCTCGGGAAGGCGTGCAACCCCCACCCGGGGATGCATAGCTTTATGCGTACGTCACCTCTGGAACCTTGGTCCGACGGGAAGGGGCCGCAACCGTATCGCGGCAGGTACCGAAACGCAGACGGCCCGCCGAATAGCGGGCCGTCTGGTTCGATCTCTCGCGGCGCTGGGCGCCGCCCGGCGCAGGCTCAGCCCGCGGCCACCGCCTTCCGAGCTTCCTGCTCGTGGAGGGCGTCGATCAGGCGCTGGGCGCTCTCTTCCATGTCGATCACGAGGCGATCGATCCGCGTGACGAAGTAGTTGTGGAAGATGTTAATCGGAATAGCGATCGTGAGACCGGCGGCAGTCGTGATAAGGGCCACCTTGATCCCGCCGGCGACGAGCGTGGCTTCGACCTCACCAGCGATCTCGATCGCCTGGAACGCCATGATCATCCCGATCACGGTCCCGAGGAACCCGAGCAGCGGCGCGACGTTCGAGAGGGTCGCCAGCCACACGAGGCCGCTCTCCAGCCCGGCGACTTCGATGGCGCCGGCGTTCTCGATCGCCTGCATGGCACGCTCGGTGCCTTCTTCATGTCGTGCGAGTCCGGCCTTCAGAACCGCGGCCGCAGGCGCATTCGACTCGTTGCAGATGGTAAGCGCCTCATCGAGGCGACCCTGTGAGATCAACTCGTCGGCGGCACGAAGGACCTTCTTGTTCTTCGAGGCCTTCATCTGCAGGTCGACGAATTTCCACGCAATGATGAGAAGACCGATCGCGAGACATGTCCCGAGCGGCCACATCATGAACCCCCCCGCCTCCCAAATCTCCCCAATCTGCAGGGTCTGGCCTTCGCCCAACGTCGGCGTTTGCTGTACAAGCGCCCAGAGTGTCGAAGCGATCAAGTGGCCCTCCAAGATCTGGTATGAAATGGCATCCGATACAGAACCCGACCCCTGACGCAAACCGCGCCTGAGGACGGGCCGGACCAAGCTAGACGGGGCCTATAGGGTCGTCAAGTCGATTTCGGCAGCGCCGGTACGGCGGCGAGAAGCTCGCGGGTGTGGGCCTCTGCGGGGGCACCGTAGACGGTGGCCGCGAGACCCTCCTCGATGATGCGGCCCCGGTGCATCAC
>JBDHIO010000079.1:0-6204 GCA_039587355.1 Gemmatimonadota bacterium
TCGTGTACGGATCGGGGGGCGGCAACGTCGGTAATGTCGGGGGCGCGACCCGCCGAATGGTGGTCGTCGACAACGAGGGCAACGAGACGGCGCCGTCCCTGGCGCCGCGCGCCTTCAACGACTTCCGCTGGTCCCCTGACGGAGCCTCGGTCGCCTACATCGACGTGATGGACGGCGGCATCATGATATTCACGTACAACGTGGATCTCGGCACGACGCCGAAGCAGATCACCTTCGAGGGGAACAACCGGGAGCCGGTGTGGTCACCCGATGGCACGCGCGTCGCGTTCACTTCAGACAGGGAGGGGGGGCTGGCGTACGATCTGTACGTCAAGAACGTCACCGACGACTCGCCGCCCGAACGGATCTTGGCGCTCGAAGCCAATCAAAGGCCGTTCCACTGGGCATCGGACAGCGTGCTGGTATTCGGGACCCAGGCCGGGTCGGAAGATCTCTGGTGGATGAACCCGTCGGACAGCACGAGCGCTACGCCGTATCTGGAGTCCGAGTCCAATCTGACGGCAGTGAGGATCTCGCCGTCCGGCGATCTGGCCGCATATATGTCGGACGAGACGGGCGAGGACCAGGTCTTCGTCCGGAGCTTTCCGGATCCCCGTCAGCCGGTCCTCGTTTCGCGGGACCGTGGCAACCACCCCCGTTGGGCCCCCGAAGGGAACGCGCTCTACTACTGGAAGGGATCGCCGGTGGACACGCTGCTCGTCGCGCAGGTCTCGACGGACCCGACGTTCTCGGTGACGTCCGTCGAGCCGCTGTTCGGAGCGGACTACGTTCTTCGCGGGGTCGATCTGCACCCGGATGGCGACCGGTGGATCGCGCCTGATTCGCGAAACCAGGGCGTCGCCTCCCCAGCGGAGCCGGGTCAGCCCGAACAATTCCTGATCGTGACGAACTGGTTTAGCGAGCTTCGCGCCGCGCTGGGGGAGGACGACCGATGAGCGATGTGATCGCGCGCCTGAATGCCGCGCTAGAGGGCCGCTACGAGATCGACCGGGAGATCGGGGAGGGCGGGATGGCGACCGTCTACCTCGCCCGCGATGTGAAGCACAACCGCAACGTCGCGGTGAAGGTGCTGAAGCCCGAGCTCGCCGCGGTCGTTGGAGCGGACCGGTTCCTCGCCGAGATCGAGACCACCGCGAACCTCCAGCACCCGCACATCCTTCCGCTGTTCGATTCGGGCGAGGCGGACAGCTTCCTGTTCTACGTGATGCCGTACATCGACGGGGAGACGCTGGCGGACCGCCTCGAGCGCGAGAAACAGCTTCCCGTCGAGGAAGCGATCGGGATCGCGTCGGCGGTCGCGAATGCGCTTCATACGGCCCACGAGGCCGGGGTGGTTCACCGGGACATCAAGCCCGGGAACATCCTGATGTCGCAGGGCGAGCCGCTGGTGTCCGACTTCGGGATCGCGCTGGCGGTCGGCGCCGCGGGTGGGAATCGGCTGACGGAGACGGGCCTGTCAGTGGGCACGCCGTACTACATGAGCCCGGAGCAGGCGACGGGCGACCAGCAGATCGGCCCGGCCTCGGACACCTACGCGCTGGCGTGCGTGCTGTACGAGATGCTCGTGGGCGAGCCGCCCTACACGGGGAACACGGCGCAGGCTGTGCTCGGGAAGATCCTGATGGGCGAGTTGGTGTCGGCGACCGCGGTGCGGGCGTCGATCCCGGCGAATGTGGATGGCGCGATTCGGAAGGCGCTGGAGAAGCTTCCGGCGGACCGGTTCACGGGCGCGCAGGCGTTCGCGAAGGCGCTCGGGGACACCGGGTTCCGACATGGCGTGGCGGCGTCTGTGGAGGACGGCGCGGCCGACAGCGCTGACGCGACGAAGTGGAGACGGATCGCGATCGCGGCGGGGATCGTCGCGGTCGCCGGTCTGGCTGCCGCCGCTCGCGAGTGGACGCGGCCCGCGCCTCCGGCCCAACCCGTCGTTAGGGCCTCGGTGGATCTCGGCGACCTGAGTCTGCTGCCCTTTGGCCACGGGGTCACGATTTCGCCGGACGGTTCGATGCTCGCGGTGGTCGTGCGCGAGGATGGGACCAATGCGCTATACATCCGGGGCACGAACGAGGCGGAATTCCGACGGGTGCCGGGGACGGAGGATGCGATAACCCCTGCGTTCTCTACAGATGGGGAGTGGCTCGTCTTCGCGAGCGACGGCGATGGGACGCTCTCGCGGGTCTCGATCTCGGGCGGGGCGCCGCGCCTCATCGTCAACGACGACGTCGAGGCGTTCGAGCCGGACTGGAGCGAAGACGGAACGGTCTTCTTCGCGGGCACGGTGGACGGGGTCGATGGCATCTACAGTGTGCCAGACACGGGGGGCGATCCCGCGTTGGTGCTGGAGACCAGCGAGCACGGAACCCCCCGCGCGATCCCCGGCGGGCGTTTCCTGCTCCTGTTCAGCGGGCAAGACCGCTCCGCCGACCTCTTGGATACGGAGACCGACTCCGTCCGCACTCTGATCCCGGACGCCATCGCCGCCTCGTGGATCGAGACCGGGCACGTAGTCTATGCGGACGCGTCGGGAGGCCTGTGGGCGGTGGCCTTCGACCGGGACCGGGGCGAGACCACCGGGACGCCGACTCCTGTCCTGGACGGCGTGTCGGTACCCTTCGGATTCTACGCACGGTACGCGGTTTCGACGAACGGCACGTTCGTCTACGGGTCCGGTGCCCCCACCGGGGGTCGCGGCGGCGGGGACCAGCAGCTGGTGATCGTCGATCTCGAGGGGAATGCGGAGGTGCAGCCCCTGGAGCCACGGCTCTTCGGTGGGCTGCGCTGGGCGCCGGACGGGTCCACCGTCGCGTACGCCAGCGCGGAGTCGTTCGAGGACGACCTACACATCTTCACATACAACGTGGACCTGGGGACGACCCCGCGACAGCTTACGTTCACCGGCACCAACCGCAATCAGGTGTGGTCCCCCGACGGGTCACGCGTGGCCTTCACGTCGAATCGAGAAGGGACCGACGGGTTTGACCTGTTCGTGAAAACGGTCAACGACGACTCTCCGCCGGAACTCGTCGCCACGCTTCCGGAGAGGGAACGGCCCTCTGACTGGGTCCCGGACAGTGTTCTCGTGTTCGAGGTGGGTGGCGGCGGGACGGTGGATCTCTGGATGATGGAGATCGGAGACAGCGCGTCCGCCCGTCCGTACTACGAGGCAGAATGGTACGTGGGGCGCGGCATGGCGTCGCCGGACGGCACCCTGCTGGCCTATGAATCCCAGGAGACGGACGTCTACGAGATCTACGTCCGCAGCTTCCCCGAGCCCCGACAGCCCATCATCGTGTCGAACGGCGGCGGACAGACCCCCCGATGGGCCCCCGATGGAAACACCCTTTACTACTGGAAGACCGGGTCCGTCGACACCCTCTATGCTGCTCGCCTGCAGCGTGAGCCGACCTTCGCCGTGACTTCGCTCGAACCTCTGTTCGCCGGCGATTACTCCACCGCGTCCGCGGATCTGAGCCCGGATGGGACACGGTGGGCGATCCCCAAAGCGGTTGGTGCCGCCGACGCGACGACCGGTGTCGAGCCGGAGAAGTTCTTCATCGTGACGAACTGGTTTACCGAGCTCCGGGCGGCACTCGGGGAGGACGACCGATGAGCGACGTGATCACGCGCCTGAACGCGGCCCTCGTGGGCCGATACGAGATCGATCGGGAGATCGGGGAAGGCGGGATGGCGACCGTCTACCTGGCGAAGGACATCAAGCACAACCGTAACGTCGCGGTGAAGGTGCTGAAGCCCGAGCTCGCTGCGGTCGTCGGGGCCGACCGGTTTCTGGCCGAGATCGAGACCACCGCGAACCTGCAGCACCCGCACATCCTGCCGCTGTTCGATTCGGGCGAGGCGGACAGCTTCCTGTTCTACGTGATGCCGTACATCGACGGGGAGACGCTGGCGGATCGCCTCGAGCGCGAGAAGCAGCTCCCCGTCGAGGAAGCGATCGGGATCGCCACCGCCGTGGCGAACGCGCTCCAGACGGCGCACGACGCGGGGGTCGTCCACCGGGACATCAAGCCGGGCAACATCCTGATGTCGCAGGGCGAGCCGCTGGTGTCGGACTTCGGGATCGCGCTGGCCGTGGGCGCTGCGGGCGGGAATCGCCTGACTGAAACCGGCCTGAGCGTGGGCACGCCGTTCTACATGAGCCCCGAGCAGGCGACCGGCGACCAGCAGATCGGCCCGGCGTCCGATACGTACGCACTCGCATGCGTGCTCTACGAGATGCTCGTGGGCGAGCCGCCCTACACGGGGAACACGGCGCAGGCGGTCCTCGGCAAGATCATCATGGGCGAGGGCGTGTCCGCGACCGCGCTGCGGAAGTCGATCCCCCCCAACGTCGACGGCGCGATCAGGAAGGCGCTGGAGAAGCTTCCGGCGGACCGGTTCACGGGCGCGCAGTCGTTCGCGAAGGCGCTGGCGGATGCAGGGTTCCGCTACGGGGAGACGGCCGTTGACGGTGGGGGCGCGTCCGCCGGTCCCTGGAAGCGGATGTCGCTGGCGCTGGGCGGGCTCGCGGCGGTGCTGGCGATCGTCGCTTCGTGGGCACTCCTGGGCTCGGGGTCCGACGAGACCGTTCGGCGTGTCGAGCGTTTCGCGTCGCCGTTTCTCCCGGGGCAGGAACCGATCGGCACCGGGGGCTTCAACTTCGGGCTCGCGCCAGACGGCAGCCGGGTGGTCTACCGGTGGAATCGCGGAGACGGCGTCGTGCTCATGGAACGGCGCTGGGACGAGATGACCGCCAACGAGATCCGGGAGACGACCGGCGCGGGGGCGCCGGCCATCTCGCCGGACGGGATGGAACTCGCCTTCAGCCAGGACGGACAGATAAAGGCCCTGGCGTTCGCGGGGGGGCCGGTCCGGACGCTCTACGCCGGCGGGCTCTCCATGTGGGGTGCCGACGGGTTCATCTACGGAGCGATCGACTCCTCCTTCGTCCGCATTCCCGCGGGGGGAGGGGGCGTGGAGACGCTGTCATTGAGGGGAGAACAGGGCGGCTTCGTCAACGACCTCTTGCCGGGGCACGAGGTCATGCTGGTCACGACGTATGCCACATCCGGAGTCGGCGAGATCAGAGCCATCGACATCGCGAGTGGCGAGCAGACGTTGATCGGTCCCGGACAGGGGGCGAGGTACCTCCCCTCTGGACATCTGGTTTTCCAGTCGCAGGACGGGAGCATGATGGCCGCGCGTTTCGACCCGGACAGGCTGGAGACGCTCGATACCCCCGTTCCGGTGCTGGACGGAGCGCGAACGTGGGGAATCTCGAACGACGGGAAGCTGTTCTACTCGGCAGGGACTACAGCCGGTGCGGCGGGCCCTGTCCATCAGCTCGAGTGGGTCAACCGCACCGGCCAGGCGACCCCCGTTGTGCCGGATCTGACATACAATCGTGGTCAGAGCGCTGAAGTCGGCCTGAGTATCTCGCCGGACGGATCGACAATCGCCCTGCGCGAGTTCTCGCAGGGCGGCTACGACATCTGGACCCTCGACGACGAAGGACGCCATTCGCGCCTCACCTTCGACGAGGCGCACGAGAAGATGCCGACGTTCCATCCCGACGGCCGCTCCGTGACCTATCTGTCGGACCGCAACGGGGGGTTCGACGTCTGGTCGATGTCCGTAGACGGGACGGGCCAGCCCGTATTGCTGCTCGACGCCGAGGAGGACATCAACTCCGTCCGGTGGAGCCCGGACGGCGAATGGATGGTTCTCTGGACCGCCTCGGAGACGATTCTCGGGTTCCGGCCCGGGACGGACAGCGTCCCGACCCTGTTGCTCGGCGGAGACTACGAGGTGGAGGACCCGGCGATCTCCCCCGATGGGCGCTTCATCGCATACGCGTCGGACGAGACCGGCGTGAACGAGGTCTACGTCCGGCCGTTCCCCGACGTGGACGGCGGGCAATGGCAGATCTCGCTACGGGCTGCCCGTTATCCTCGCTGGTCGAACGGCGGCGGCGAACTGTACTTCCAGGACAACGGGGCCTCGCCGTCGATGTGGATGGTCGAGGTCGAGACCGACAGCGTGTTCCGGCGTGGCACGCCCGTCCTGATGTTCGACACGCCCGGCTGGACAGGTTCAGGTCCGTTCGGGGAGGCATTCGAGGTGGCGCCGGATGACGACCGTTTCCTGATCGCGGGCGGGGCGCAGCTAGGCGAGGACGGCGGCCCC
>JBDHIO010000080.1:0-6350 GCA_039587355.1 Gemmatimonadota bacterium
CATGATCTGCGCGAGCTTCGACTGCGCGTACGCGCGACCGCCGCTGAAGTTCTTCTCGATCATCACGTCGTCCCAGTCGATCGGCGTCTGCGCGAGCGACGAGACGTTCACGATGCGAGCCGGCGTGCTGTTCTCCAGAAGGGGCAGCATCAGGTTCGTCAGCAGGAAGTGGGATAGGTAGTTCACCTGAAATCGAAACTCGTGCCCGTCCTCGGACAGCAGCCGCTCTTCCGGCGCCGAACCGAATCCGGCGTTGTTCACGAGGACGTCCAGCCGGTCGTACTCGTCCAGGATCTCCGACGCGAGCCCTCTCACCTGCTCGAAGGAAGCGAGGTCGGCCTGGAAGAACCTCGCCGATCCACGTCCGTCCGCCTCGATCTCCCCGACGACCTCCAGGCCACGCTCGCGGTTCCGCCCGTGTACGATCACGTGGTACCCGAGGGCCCCCATGCGCAGCGCGACCTCGCGGCCCAGCCCCGACGTCGATCCCGTGACGAGAACGACCCGCGACTCCTGATCGCTCGCGGCGCTCCGCGCGCCCAGGTCCCCTGTGGTCATGAATGCGAACGCGCTCGCGGCGAGTCCGATGGCTACCGATGCGAAGATGCGGCTGGGCTTCATGCGGGGGGCTCCGGCTGGGGTGTTCCTCCAACGTTTCAGTTCGGCCAGGGAACCGGCAAGAGCGCCTCATGCAACCATCCCGGTCATTGCGTCGTCAGAGGTAAGTACCCTGTATTAGTCATCTGACTAATAGTCGATCGACTCGACCTCGAGGATCACGTGGCCCCGACAGACAGGCTTCCTCTCAATCCCCGCGACTACCTGATCATGCTGGTGCTCGCCCGCGAGCCCGCGCACGGATACGCGATCATCAAGCGCGCGGAGAGCATCTCGGGAGCCGAGGTCCGGCTGGATCCCGCGAATCTATATCGCGCGCTCCGGCGTCTGGACCGCGACGGCCTCGTCCGGGTCGCGGAGGACGCCGGCTCCGGGGAGGCCCGTCGACGGACGTATGCGCTGACCGCGGTCGGACGCGAAGTCGTGACGGCCGAGACGACCCGGCTTGCACGCCTGACGGACACGGCGAGGGCGTGGAGCCTGATCCCGGGTCAGGAGGCCCGGTCGTGACCGGGCACGAGCGATCTACGCCGACGACGGCTGCGCGCCTGTACCGGATGATTCTCGGGGTGTCGCCGCGAGACTTCCGGTCCGAGTACGGGGACGAGGCGACGGCCGTTTTCGATCGCATGTATCGCGAGCGCCGCGCCGAGCGGGGTGGCGCGGCGGCCTGGCGATTCGCCCTCCAGTCGCTGTCGTATGCCCTCACGGCGGGCCTGGCGGAGCGGTGGCAGGAGCCTGGCCTCGACCTGAACGACGATTCCCACGCGAACCCTCAGCGGTGGACGAGCATGAGACACGACTTCAAGTACGCGGTGAGATCCCTTTCCAAACGACCGGGCTTCGCCGCGACGGTCGTACTGCTGCTGGCCACCGGGATCGGCGCGGCGACCGCGGTGTTCTCGGTCGTCGACGGGGTGCTGCTGCGGACGTTGCCGTACCCGGAACCCGATCGGCTCGTGTATCTCGATAACGGTTCGCACTCGGCGCTGGACATCCAGGACTGGCAGCGCGAGGTCGAATCGATCGAGACATGGGGAGGGCTCTGGTTCGATCGCCTCGCGATCACCGGCGACGATGGCCCACCGGACCAGGTCGGCATCGCAAACGTCACGGCCGACCTGTTCGGCGTCCTGGGCGCTCGGTCCACGATGGGTCGGCTGTTCACCGGGGACGAGCACGTCGGCGACCCGACGGTAGCGGTGCTCAGCCAGCGTCTCTGGCGGGACCGCTGGGGCAGCGATCCGGACATGCTCGGTCGCGACATCCGGATCGGCGACCGCACGCTGACGGTCGTCGGCATCATGGCGCCCGATTTCCGCCCGCCCCGCGCGATCGCGCGCGGCGACGTGGACGTGTGGATTCCAATCGACCTCAGAAGGCCCTCGATGCAGGACCGCGGGCACCACGTGCTGCAGCTCGCGGCCCGACTCACTCCGGGCTACACGCTCGAGCAGGCGCAGGCCGAGATGCGCGTGATGAACGAGCTCTTCGCGGACCGGTTTCCCGATCACCGGCGGGCGCGCGACGGGACGATCGTGACCACGCCGGTCCTGTCGCTTCGTGAAGCCGAGGTTGGGAGCGTGCAGGGTACGCTCGTGATGCTGCTGGGCGCGGTCGGGCTTCTTCTCCTGCTGGCCTGCGCCAACGTGGCGAACCTCCTGCTCGCGCGTGGCGCCGATCGGACTCGCGAAGTCGCGCTGCGGACGGCGATCGGCGCGACTCGCCGCAACGTCTACACGCAGCTCACGTCCGAGTCCCTGTTGCTCTCGCTGGCCGGGGGCGCCGTGGGCGTGGCCTTCGCCTTCCTCGGCGTGAAGCTGTACTCCGTCCTCGAGCCCGGCCTCATCCCCCGGACGGAAACGGTTTCCGTCGACCTCCGCGTCCTCGGGTTCGCCACGCTGATCTCGCTGCTCACCGGCTTGCTGTTCGGGATCGTTCCCGCGCTGCAGGCTTCGAGAGTCGAGGCGAACGCGGCCCTGAAGGAAGGGAGCTCGCACAGCACGGGGAGCCGGAAGCGCGCCCGACTGCAGGGGTCGCTCGTCGTGTCCGAGGTGGCGCTGTCCCTGGTTCTCCTGACGGGCGCCGGCCTGCTCTTCCACAGCTTCATGAACCTGACGGGCGTCGAGGCCGGGTTCGAATCCTCGAACCTGGTCACCGTTGAGCTGCAGCTCGACGAGCCCTACGACGAGACAACGCGCGGCCAATTCGCCGACGAGCTCATGCGGCGCCTACGGGCGATCCCGCAGACGCGGGCGGTGGTCGCGGGGAATACGCTCCCGTTCCAGTACGCATCGGGTGGGAACTGCTGCTGGCGGTCCTCGACCTCGATCGCCGGCGCGGCGGAGGACGGCGACATCCCGATGAGTATGTATCCGGTGACGGCGGGCTACCTCTCGGGTCTCGAGGTTCCGCTCGTCGCGGGGCGGGATCTCCAGCCCGGCGACGAGGACGTGGAGCCAGCCCCGGCCGTGATCGGCCAGCACGCGGCGGAGCTGTTGTTCGGTGACGAGAACCCGCTCGGTCGGACGCTCGAGTTCAGCGGCGGGACGCTCGCGACCGTCGTCGGCGTGGCGAGCGACGTGCGCCAGCAGGCGTTCGATCGCGACATCACACCGAACATGTACCTGCCGTGGGAGACGTTCGGTCGGGACATGCCGTTCCTGAACATCGCGATTCGCACCGATCTGGAAGAGGGCGCGGTTATGCCGGCGATCCGTGCAGCGATCTGGGACCTCGACGCTGACCTGCCGATCCCGGACATCGTCACGATGGAGGGGCGGATGAGCCGTTCGGTGGCGGACGAGCGCTTCATCTCGTTCATCCTGGCGAGCTTTGCGGTTGTCTCGCTGCTGCTCGCGGCCGGCGGAGTGTATGCGACGTTCCTGTACTCCGTTCGCCAGCGCGTGCGTGAGATGGGGATTCGGCTGGCACTGGGCGCTCGACGGGGAGATGTCGTGCAGCTCGTCTTGAGGCGCGGCTTTCTGCTCACGGCGTTCGGGATCGGGATCGGACTCGTCGCGGCCGCGGCGGGGGCCCGAGTCATGGGGACGATGATGTTCGGCATCTCGCCCCACGACCCGGTCACGTACGGCGTGGTCGCCGGCCTCATGGCGCTGGTCGCGGTAGTCGCATGTCTCGTCCCCGCGCTGCGGGCCGGGCGGACCGATCCGATGGAGACGCTGAGGACCGAGTGATGCCGGCGGCGTGGGTTGTTCGCGCCGGCCGGTCCCGCCAGCATTCGGGGCATGACCGACAGGGCGAAACAGGTTCACCGGATCTTCACGGAGGCGCTCGAGCTCGAGGCGGATGAGCGCGAGGCGTTCCTGACGGAAGCGTGCGCTGATGACGCGGCGATCCGGCGGGAGGTCGACGAGCTTCTCGATACGCCGGTGACGGTAGGAGGCTTCTTCGACGAGCTCGCGGAACGGGCCGGGTTGTCGGACCCGCCGGCCGTGCGCGGCGATCCGCTGCTTCCGTCGCAGAAGCCCGAGCTCGCGGGCCGTCAGATCGGCCCGTACCGCCTCGTGCGTGAGATCGGGGCGGGGGGCATGGGCACGGTCTATCTGGCCGAACGCCAGACCGAGGAGTTCACGCAGAAGGTCGCGGTGAAACTCCTGCAGGCAGGTCTCGTCTCGGAGGACATCCGTCGTCGATTCCTACAGGAGACGCGCATCCTCGCGCGGCTCGAGCACCCCGGCATCGGCCGGTTCATCGACGCCGGCGTCACGGACGACGGACAGCCGTTCTACGCGATGGAGTACGTGTACGGCCAGTCCCTGCTCGAGTATTGCGACGACCGTGAGTTGTCGACGCGGAAGCGGCTCGAGGTCTTCAAGGGCGTGTGCGAGCCGGTCCGGTACGCGCACGCGCAGCTGATCGTCCACCGCGATTTAAAGCCTGGCAACATCCTCGTGACGCCGGATGGCCACGTGAAGCTGCTGGACTTCGGCATCGCGAAGGCGGTGGATCCGGACGTCGAACCCGGCGCCACCGCCACGATCCCGTTCTTCACCCCGGCGTATGCGAGCCCCGAACAGGCGCGCGGAGACCGTGCGACCACGCTCTCAGACATCTACTCGCTCGGGGTGCTGCTGTATGAGCTCCTCTCGGGTCGGCGCCCGTACGACTTCTCCGAGCTTTCGCCCGCGCAGATTCAGCAGGCCGTGTGCGAGGTCATGCCGCAGCGGCCGAGCGCGGCGGTCAGCCGCGAACCGACCGAGGGCGGCACGGTACGACCGGGGATCAGCACTCAGCAGATCGGGGAGTTCCGGTCGACGACCCCGGATCGACTGCGCAAGCAACTCAGCGGCGATCTCGATCGGATCGTCATGAAGGCGCTCTCGAAGGAGCCTGAGCGGCGCTATCAGTCGGTGGCGGATCTGGGCGAAGACATCGATCGGTATCTGCAGGGGAGACCCGTCGAGGCGCAGCCGGACTCGCTCGGATACCGCGTCCGAAAGTTCGCGTCGCGACACAAAGTCGGCGTCGTGGCGGCCGGGCTCGTCTTCGTGTCTCTCGTGACGGGGGCCGTCGCGACCATGTGGCAGGCGCAGGTGGCGCGCACTCAGGCGGCGATCGCGTCGGACGAGGCCGAGAAGGCCCAGCGCGTCGCCGACCTTATGGTGGAGATCTTTCGGCTCTCCGACCCCAGCCAGTCGCTCGGGGAGACCGTCACCGCGCGTGAAATCCTCGACACGGGGACCGAGCGCATCCAGCGCGAGTTCACGGACCAGCCGCTCGTGCAGGCGCAGTTGCTGACGCGCGTCGCGGGCGTCTACGGGAACCTCGGGCTGCTCGACCGGGGCGAAGCCCTCGTGCGACAGGCGGTGGCCCTCCAGGAGGAGTCCGACGAGGATGCGCTGGTGGTCTCGGAGAGCTTCAGTCAGCTCGGCGACCTGCTCGAGGCCGCGGGGCGACGGGATCAGTCGATCGAAGCCTATCGCCGGACGATCGAGCTCAGGGCCGACGCGCCGCCGCCGGACTCGGTGACCGCGCACGCGCAGGTCAATCTCGCGTGGGCGCTGCGCGACTTCGGCGAGCATGCGGAGGCGGAGGCCCTCTTCCGCAGCGCCCTCGAGATCCAACAGCAGCTCGGGAACGAGCGAAGCGCCGACATGATCTCGACGTATTCGGGACTGGCCGCGGTCATGCACGATCAGGGGAGTCGCGAGGCCGCGGACTCCATCTTCGAGACGGTGATCGCCGAGTACGGGACGAGCGTCGGTGACCCGCATCCGCTCGCCGCGACCGCGCTCATCAACGTCGGCATGGTGCGCCGACTTCAGGACCGGTTGGCCGAGGCGGCTCCACTCGTCGAGACTGCCGTGGGGATGCGGCGGCGCCTGTACGACCCCGGACACCCCGAGCTGACCGAGGCGCTCAACGAGTGGGGCGCGCTCCTCCACAGCCTGGGTCGCCACGCCGAGTCGATCGCCGTGTTCGAGGAAGCGATCGCGGCGGCAGACGCGCGTCTGGGTCGGGATCATCCGCTGTCGGCGAGCCTGCGCGGGAGGATGGCTCTTCCCCTTGCGTCCGCAGCGTCGCGCCTCGGATCGAGGCCGGAGACCTCGATCTGGCCGAGAGCAGGCTGGCCCTGGCCTACGACCGTACGGGCCCGGGTGGCTCGTACCGGGCCCAGGTGCTCGATCTGATGGGACAGGTGGCGCACCGCCGCGGAAGGCTCGACAGCGCCGCCGTGCTGCTCGAGGGGGCCGTTGCGATCGGGGAGG
>JBDHIO010000081.1:0-6329 GCA_039587355.1 Gemmatimonadota bacterium
ATCGTGACCCTCTCGATCGGGGGCGCAGAAGCTCCGCACGTGGATGAGAAGATGCTGTAGGCGACCTCGTAGTCCGCGTCGGGCGTAGGTGGAGGGGATCCGGTCGAGCAGGCAAACGAGACCCGCACCGTCTGCCCTCCGACTACCATCGCCGCCCGGGATGCCGGGGTGCATGTGACCCCGATTGGCACGTCGACGAGTGCCAGCGAAACGGAGCCCGGGGGCACCAGGAACGAAGACTCGCCGATCGAATCGGTGGTCCTCGTAATGTCGGCGGTTCCGGTCAGCCGTACGTCCTGCCCGTCGAACGGTCCGCCGTTGAGGGTCACCGTCGCGATCACCGTGCCCAGCCGGACGCAATCGAAGTCGGCGCGCTTCAGGTCGCCAAAGACGAGCGCGAGGGTTACCGACACCGGCGTGCACACGACGTCGGCGGGCAGGCCGGTCGGCGCCACGGTGTAGCTGCCGCTCGGGAGCCCCGCGAACAGGAACCCGCCGGACGAGCCGGTAGACCGCGTCCCGGTTTGCGGCCCGGCCAGGTCGATCACGAGACCCGAGTACGGCGATCCGTCGAGCGTGACGGTTCCGATGATCGCGGCCGAGGCGGTGCAGTCGAAGTCGAGTCGCAGTTGCTGCCCCCCGACGACGGTTCCGGCGTGCGACGCCGGCGTGCACGCGATCGCCGGGTCTACGCCCACGAGCAACACGGTGACTCCGCCCGCGGGAACGCTCGGGAAGACGAAGCCGCCGGTGGAGTCCGTGAGCGTGCTGTCCGCGAGAGTACCCGAGATCCTGACGTCGACGTCGGGGAACGCCCCGCCATTCAACGTCACCGTGCCGATGACCTGCCCGAGGTTGGTGCAGTCGAAATCGGCGCGCTTCACATCGCCCGCCGCGAGCGTGAGCGCCCGGGTGGTCGGAACGCAGGTGACGCCGACCGGCAGCGGTCCCGGGGCGACCGAGTAGGCTCCGGGAGCGAGGCTCGCGAAGCCGAAGTCGCCGCCCGAGTCCGTCGATGTGTTCGCGGAGGCCGTACCCGAGAGCACGACGGGGGCATTTCCGAAGGGTGCCCCGTTCAACGTGAACGTCCCGACGATCTGCGCTGGACTGACGCAGGCGAAGTCGACCACGATCACGGTGTCCTGCGGCACCGTCGCCGACTTCGAGGTGGTCGGACAGTAGGCGATGGCCGGCGTGTTCGAGATCGAGACCGTGTAGCCGCCTGGGCTCAGCGGGATGAACGAATACGCGCCCGTGGAGTCCGTGCTGGTGGACTGCGCGGTCGGCGAGACGCCCACCGTGACGGCCGGCAGACCGGAGCCGTCGAGGGTCACGGTGCCCATGATGCCCTGGCTACCGGCCGGTGGCGGCGGCGGCGGTGGCGGCGGTGGTGGCGGCGGCGGAGGCGGAGGAGGAGGCGCATCCCCGCAGCATGGTGTCGGATGGAAGAACGGGGGCTCCTTGGCATCGCAGGCGGACAGAAGCGTCGAAACAGCGAAGACGGCGAAGAGGAGACGCATCACGGCGCTCGCGCCGGAACGCACGTTCTCGCGGGTCGCCGACCCGGTCTCTCCTCGCCCGCTCCGCGGGCCGCCCACCGTCCGGCGCATCACGCCTGTGTCGACTCCTTGTCCAACCGTCGCTTGCTCCCATCGATCGGGAGCCCCGGATCGAACTCCTTCGACTTCAGGATGTCCACCGAGCCGAGTTCTCGGGACCGGATCGGCACGCCTTCGCACATGAGCGTTCCCGCCGCGCTGCAGCTCCCGAGCCCGATCTGGACGATGTGGCCGTCGATCAGGTCCACGACCCCTCCCTGGAGGTCGAACGACACCGTGACCTTGAAGTCGATCGTGGTGACGACCCTGTCGTTGACCTTGATCTCGATCTTCGGCTCGTGGCTCGTCGAGATCTGGTGGTCCCTCAGAGACAGCGTGATGCGCTCCTTCGGGTTGTACATCGTCGGATCGAGGTACTTCCGAAAGAGGCCCTTCTCGATCCATGCCTTCGCGAAGATCTCGTCGTAGAGACCGATCCCGAGCAACACGCCCGCGGCCCGCATGACGAGTGACGTCGTGTTGGAAGAGTCCATCTCGGGAGCCTCTTCCTTGATCGTCTCGCCCAGGTCCCGAACCTTCGGGTTCTCCTCGATCTTCTGCCGGTCCTCGGCGTCCATGGACTCGGGATCATCGTAGAAGAGCCCACCGATCGTCTCTACCTGCTCAGTCATCTTCTTCCTCGCGGAGAATCTCTTCGGACTCGACGAGATCGTCGGGTCCCTCGATTTGCTGTGTGCCGGCGTCGACAACCGGTCGCTGCGTGCGTTCGAACCCGATGACGTCTTCGGGTCCCTCCATCCGTTGCTCGCCAGGATCCATCACGGGATTCCGCCGGATCTCCGTCACCGGGCCGAGATCATCGTCGGTCCGTGTCTCCGGGTCCGGGTCCGGCCTGTGGGCGACCCGAGGCCTCGGCAGGGGCGGGATGACGCCCTTGTTCGGATCCGGATCGTCCGGCGTCCTCGGGCCCGGCTCGGCGGTGGTCGGGGGTGCGGGCCAGGGGAACGGGTTCGGGAAACCGAAGCCCACCAGGATGAACGGTACGAGAGGCAGCCCGCACAGGATCAAGAGCCAGGGCCAGTTGTCGGACACCCACCCGCTCCACATGTCGGGAATGCTGTTGCGAACCCCGATCGTCCGCTCCTGCGGCGGCCATGCAATCGGTCCTCCGTCCACCTCGACGAGCGCCTCCACGTGGACGGTGACGGTCTCGTCGACGCACCGTCGCGTGGGGAGCAGGCCCCCGAGTCTCGAGCATTCCGGTGTGACGACCCACGTCCAGACGGTCGAATCTTGAGCGACCGACTGGGTGTCCTGGAAGGCCTGAATCCGCCACCCGGCCGGTCCGGATAGCGTGGCGACCATGCGAGCCGCGATCCGGCTGGGCTCCACGAACAGGGTGTCCACGCCAGAGCCCTGCGGTCGCCTTCGCACGTATTCGCTGAGGGCCGTGGTACGCCGGATGACGTCCCTGAGACTGTCGCGACCCACGGCCGGCCGAACCACGAGGCGCACCGTGTCCGACCCCGCCGAGGGGATTGTCTCGGGCGCTCCAACGGCGAACTCGCCGACCGGCAGGCTATTCTCGACTTCCTCCGCCGTCCCGCCGCACCCGTCGGCGTCCACGGGAGTCCCGGCCGGCGTCCCCGGGCAGAGGTCGTCGGCGTTGCGCACGTCGTCGCCGTCCTCGTCGCCTTCGGGGTCTGTATCCGCCGGTTCCGGGATCTCGCGGGGGCTGCAGCCATTTGCGGCGACCACGGCTCCCGCGGGAGTCCTGGGGCACTGGTCGTCGGCGTCCGGGACGCCGTCGTCGTCGCCGTCCGGTGGCTCTGGCGTCTCGGGCCCGGTCGGAGTCGACGGGACGGGCGTCTCGCCGTCCGCGCATCCTCGGGCGTCGACGGTGGCGCCCGGCGGCGTGCTCCTGCACTGGTCGTCGGCGTCCGGGACGCCATCGTCGTCGCCGTCCGGTGGCCCGAAGGGGCCTTCACGATCTGGTGTATCCCCGGGAGGCCCGCCGACCTCCGGAACCCCTGTCGGGATGATGATCGGTGGCACCCAGAGGTCGGGTCCGCCGGGATCCGGATTCACCGCAGGCGGAGAGTTCCAGGGCGTCCTCGAGGGGGGCGGCGCCGGGTCCCTCCAGAAGATCCGTCCACCGGGCACCCAGCCGAAGAGGATCGCCCATTGATGCTGTCGGTCCGCGTCTACGCGCCGGCCGTTGATGAACCGGTACTCGAACCGGAGGCGGGTGTCCCGGGTAATGTCGCGCTCGATCGAAGTCCCGATCGTCCAGCGCAGGCCGTTGTCCCTTCGGCGATCGACCACGGTGTCCGCGGCGAAGTACGAAGTGACCGTGGATCGATTCCAGGACCACACCGGCCCGGTCGTCACAATGACCCGCGTCTTCTCGCTCAGGGAATGCCAGGCGTCGAGGAACAGAGTGGCCGTGATGATCTCGAGCTCGGTGGTCTGGAGCTCGGGATACGGGGTTCGATCCCACCGCTGCCACACGGACACCTTCGATCGTCCGACGCTCGTGCCGATCCCGATCGGATAGCGGCGCGATGGCCAGACCAGGAACCCGGCTCGTGGGCCGAAGCTCGTGCGATCTACGCCACACGAGGCGATCTCGGCCTGATCGCACGCCACGCGCTCGAGCCTCGGGAAATCTGAGAACGTGGGGCCGCCGAACAGCCAGAGGAGCGGCTTGTCGACTTCCTTCGGCGCGCGGAGGTTGGCCCAGGCGGAGAGCGTCGGCTTCCCTCGATTCAAAATCTCGGACGCGGGTAAGCTGTCGAACCCCGGCAGCGATTCGGTCAGTCGCCGGAGCAGCTCGGCCGTGGCCGTTCGGATGGCCGGCTTCCCCAGGTCCGCCGGACTGGCCGCGAGGCTGTCGGACGCGCGGGAGCCGGGGTCCTGGGCGGACGCGACGGACGTCGACACCAGCAGGAGCCCCGCCGTGATCAGCGGGACGAAGCGGCGAGTCACCAGGTTCTCCGGCCTACTCCGAGCCTCCGCTGCCGAGCGGTGGCACTCCCGCTTCGGTCAGGACCTGGTCGACGTGATCCCAGCGACCCGGCACGGACAGGCCGACCATCTCCGCGATCTGATCCGTCCAGGGCAGCCCGGCGACGGTGAAGTTGTCCTCGGCATGGGCCAGGAAACGCTCCGAGAACTCCTCCACTCCGAACTGCCCCTCGTGGACCCACAGCGCCCATTGCTTGATCGAATGGATGTAGTCGAGCGGGTGGTCCTCGAACACGCCGTCGTCGATCAGTTTTCGTCCCGCCTTGAGAATGTTGGCGGCGGGGGCGTACTGGACCTGAAGCTGCTCCTCGGCGATGCGGAACACCTGGTTCACGGAAGGCGGCTGCTTCATGAACTCGAGGCAGTAGGCGTTCAGCACGCGCGTCACGGGATTGCGGGCGGCCAGCTGCGTGATCTCCTGCTCCAGCGCGAGGCGCGCCTGATCGTGAATGACGAGCGGCTCCACGACGATCCCCTCACCGTTGAACCGGATCGGGCCCTCGGACTCCATCTGGAGTTGAAACGCGCGTCCCGTCGACTCGCCGAGACTCCTGAGGAAGCCCTTGAACTCCACCTCCTGCCGTGGCGCGAGACCCGGCATCGCGGCGTCCGGGCTCGGGCCCGAGAAGACCCGGGGGTTGCCGTCGGCGTCGAAGGAGACGAACCAGTCCTCGCCGGCGGGAAGGTCCGGCAGCTCGCCGTCTCCCTGATCGAGCGCTTCGGTTCCCTGTAACGAGATGTCGAATACGTCGATCATCATGTACTGAGTGCCGCCGTCGTACGCGCCGATATCGGTCAATTGCGTGTTGAGCAGAGCCCGGATCGCCGGGTCCACGAGCGGATCGGTCTCCTGTGCGAGCACGGATGGGGGGGAGGCGCACAGCGGCAGCAGGGCGAGCAGAAACAGGGACTTCCGTCGGATGAAGGCGCAGCGCATGGACTCGGCTCCGATGGGGAAACGACCGGTGATCGGTGACGACCGGCACTCGATACAAACACGCGGCTTGCGACAACAGAGGCTCAGTCGACTCGCCACCCCCGCCCCTAGACTTCCGCCCGCGTCCCTGAGACTTTTCCCGCCCTCGAAGTCGCAGCACGCATAACCTATGCATTTCAAGGCTGACAGACGACATGAACAACGCTGCAAGGGTCGCCATCACCGGGGCGGCCGGGAATATCGGATACGCGCTCGCATTCCGGATCGCCGCGGGCGACATGCTCGGGCCGGACACCCCCGTCATTCTGCAACTGATCGAGATCCCTCCCGCTCTCGACGCGCTCCAGGGGGTCGCGATGGAGCTGAACGACTGCGCGTTTCCTCTGCTTGAAGGGCTGGTGACGACCGCCGACGTGAACGAAGGGTTCGACGGCACGGACCACGCCCTTCTAGTGGGCGCGAAGCCCCGCGGACCGGGGATGGAGAGGGGTGACCTGCTCGCCGACAACGGCCCGCGAACACGAACGCTCTGATCGCGGCGTCGCATGCCCCGGATCTCGACCCGCGGCAGTTCACGGGGATGACCCGTCTCGATCACAACCGCGCGATCAGCCAGCTGGCGGAGAAGACCGGCGCGCACTCCACGTCGATCCGCCGCATGACGATCTGGGGCAACCACTCCGCCACGCAGTACCCGGACATCAGCGATTGCACCGTCGACGGAACGGCGGCCTCCGATCTGGTGGATGGGGGCTGGTACCGGGACGAGTTCATCCCGACGGTGCAGAAGCGTGGAGCCGCGATCA
>JBDHIO010000036.1:0-27869 GCA_039587355.1 Gemmatimonadota bacterium
CGTTTCATACCGACCCTTCCGCTACGACTTCCATCCGACCAGAGGCGAGGCGGCTCCACCCGGTTCGGGTCGCGTGACCCGCACCGCATGGAGGCACCACGTCTAGCCTAACAAAGGTAGACCCGTTTTCGTTGATTTTGCCAGTCTGAAGGGGGCTTTCGTCCGGCCCGGTCGGGGTGAATTGTACGACGATGACGACGAGACGATGGGTAAAATGACGCGGCCTTGCCGCAGTTGTCGGAGCCGCGCACACGCTCTTCCTGCTCGGTTGCGGCCCGGGGGATACGGAGATGAACGAAGCGGAATTGCAGGACTTCGGCGCCAGGTACACGGCTGCCTGGAACAGCATGGACCCCGCCGGGGTCGCGTCTTTCCACAACGAGACCAGTTCGCTCAAGGTGAACGACGCGGAGCCAGCCGTCGGTCACGAGGCGATCACGGAGGTGGCGGTGGGGTTCATGACCGCGTTCCCCGATCTGGTGCTCGTGATGGACTCGCTCGTCGTGCTGGAAGGACGCGTGAGGTATCACTGGACGTTCAGGGGCACGAATACGGGCCCCGGCGGCACGGGGAAGGCCGTGGACTTCAGCGGCTACGAAGAGTGGACGATGGGAGAGAACGGGCTGATCGCGCGGGCACTCGGACACTTCGACGAAGCCGAGTACAACCACCAGCTCGAGTTCGGGGCGGACGACTCCTGAGCCATCGCTCCAGTCGGCTCAGCCCTTCTTCTTTCGCTTCTTCGGCCTGGGCGCGGGAAGCTCGGCCGCGGTGACCCGGATCAGTTCACTGAGCCAGGCCCCGTCGTCGATCTGGTCCTCGATGAGGAAGCTCGGACGGGCCCCGGGGTAGGGGGGCGCCTCCACGGGCTCGCCGATGAAGGCGCGCCCCGCCTCGGTCGGCTTGATGAACAGGCGGTCGTCGCAGATCGACCCGCAGAACTTGCCTCCGCTGTAGAGGCCGTACTCACCGATTCCACGTACTTCTGATCGGACGCCATCTTTTCCCTGCTCGGTAAGGAGTGATCCGGGACGGCGATGAAGTTAGTACGCTTTCCCCGACCGGGTCGTCCCTCGATTCTGGACAGCGTGAATGCAGAGAACGGAATCTCAACGACGATCGTCAACGTCGGATACCGGTCGACCAACTACTGGGTCGTGAGCGCCGGCACCTCCCGGCTTCTCGTCGACTGTGGCTGGCCCGGGACGATGGGCGCGCTCCGCGCGAACCTCCAGCGCATGGACGTGCCGATCCGGGAGATCCGGTACGCTCTCGCCACGCATTACCACATCGATCACGCGGGTCTGGGGCAGGAGCTGAAGGAAGCCGGGGTGCCCCTTCTCGTGGTCGACCTCCAGGTCGATGCCATCCCGGAGATGAAGCGTTGGACGAAACCGGCCGACGGGTACGTCGAGATCACGCCGCACGACAACGTGGTGATCTCGGTCGATGAGAGCCGACGGATGCTGGAGGGAGTCGGCATCGCGGGCGAGGTGGTCCACACGCCGGGGCATTCCGAGGACAGCGTGTCGCTGCTGCTCGACGACGGCTCCGTTTTCACCGGGGACCTCACGCACCCTTCGCTCGCCACGGAGGAGGACGCTGCGGTGGTGACCGCGAACTGGGAGCGGCTGCGTACGCTCGGAGCGACCCGCGTGTATCCGGGACACGGCCCGATCCGGCGGCTGTAGCTACAGGTCGAGCGAGACCGCGGAGGTTCCGAACGGTGTTGGAGCACGCTCTCTCCGCCTAGTCTCAGAGCCTGACCACATGCCTCACTCGAACCCAAGGTCCACCGGGATTCTCTGAATGCTCGCTTACGTGCTGATCATCGCCGCGCTCATCGCGCCCCCGCCGGTTAGGTACGAGGTGTCGTTTCCGAACGTCGTGCACCACGAGGCACGGATTTCCGTCACGCTCGAGAGCCTCGCGCCCGAGCCTGTCGAGTTCCGCATGTCGCGCTCCTCGCCGGGACGTTACGCGATCCACGAGTTCGGGAAGAACGTGTACGCGGTCGAGGCGGTCGACGGGGCTGGACGGGCCCTCGAGATCACCCGCCCGAACCCCTACCAGTGGGATGTCGCGGGGCACGACGGCACGGTGACCCTCACATACACGCTCTTTGCCGACCGCGCGGACGGTACCTACGCGCAGTTCGACGAGACACACGCGCACATGAACATGCCCGCCACCTTCATTTGGGCGCGCGGACACGAGGACCGGGCGATCGAGGTCCGGTTCGACGTTCCCGAGGACTCTGGCTGGAAGGCGGCGACGCAGCTTTTCGCGACGGACGACCCTCGGGTCTTCACCGCGCCGAACCTCCAGTATTTCCTCGACAGCCCGACCGAGCTGAGCGACTTCGACCTGCGCGAATGGGAGGTCGCGGGCCCGAGCGGACCGCTGACGATCCGGCTCGCCATCCACCATCTCGGCGCCGAGGCCGAGGTCGATCGCTACGCGGAGTGGGTGAAGGCCGTCGTCGACGAACAGATCGCCGTCTACGGCATGCCGCCCGAGTCCGAGGTGGGCGGCTACACGTTTATCGCCGACTACCTGCCCTGGGCCTCCGGCGACGGCATGGAACACCGCAACTCCACGATCCTCTCCTCGACCGGATCGCTGGCCCGCAGCGCCGGCGGCCTGATCGGCACGGTCTCTCACGAGTACTTCCACCAGTGGAACGTCGAACGGATTCGTCCGCGCACGCTCGAACCGTTCGATTTCGAACGGGCGAACATGTCGCGCGAGTTGTGGTTCGCCGAGGGGTTCACGAGCTACTACACGTCGCTCTTTCTGGCGCGGGCCGGGATCATCTCGCCGGAGCAGTACGCGCGGGGACTGTCGGGCGGGCTGAACTTCGTGATCAACTCACCCGGTCGGCAGTTCTTCGGACCCGCGGAGATGAGCCAGCAGGCTCCGTTCGTCGACGCGGCCTCCTCGATCGACCCGCACAACCGCGGAAACACGTTCATCTCGTACTACACGTACGGATCGGTCCTGGGACTCGGACTCGACCTCACGCTCCGGTCGCGTTTCGATCTGACGCTCGACGACTTCATGCGCCACATGTGGACGACGCACGGACTGCCGGAGATCCCGTACGTGGTGGAGGACATCGAGCGTGAGCTCGGGATCTTCACACAGGATGCCGCGTTCGCCGCGGACTTCTTCGATCGGTTCGTACGCGGCAGCGAGTTGCCCGAGTACGAGCGGCTTCTCGCCCACGCCGGCCTGATGCTGCGGCCGCGCGCGCCCGGGGATGCCTTCCTGGGCCTGGTCCAGCTCGGGCCGGGGGACGACGGGATGACGATCAGCTCGGGCACGACGATCGGGTCCCCGCTCTATGAGGCCGGACTCGATCGGCGCGACGTGATCGTCTCGATCGGCGGCATGCCGCTGACGGACGACGCGAGCTGGCAGGCGGTGAAGGCCGCCCACTCGCCGGGCGACGAGGTAGAGGTCGTGTTCGAATCGCGCGGCAGCACCCGGACCGCGGCGCTCACGTTCATCGCCGATCCGCGGCTCGAGGTCGTGCCGTACGAGAGCGCCGGAAGCGAGCTGACGGCCGCCCAGCGTGCCTTCAGAGATGCCTGGCTGGCGAGCCGGGCATCGGGGAGCCGGTAAGCGCCATGACCTGGACCGATGCGGGTGCGATCGGAGAGATCCTCGGGGCCATCGCGGTCGTCCTGTCTCTCGTCTACCTCAGCCGTCAGGTACGCCAGAACACGCAGGCCGTCCGAACGGGCAACGCCGCGCTGGTTCAGGGGAACTTCCAGCAACTCGCCGGGTTCCGGCGATACCGGGCGGAGCGGGAGTCCGCGTTCGTGCCCGAGTTCCGCGAAGCGATGGAGGACTGGCTGGCGACGCCGGGCGAGCTGGAGCGGACGGATGTCATGCTCGGGGCCGACGTTCCCACCCGAGCCGGGCCCTCGCTGAGGAGTGACCCGGCATGGTCGCCTCCTCGTCGTTACACTGGGTTGAGGCACCCGCGCTCTTGAATTGCACCCTGCGCCGGCGCGGCCGGTGCGATTCGATGTGAACCGGTAGAGGAGTCACCCGATGATCGACCGGAGCCCATCTCGTCGAGCATTTCCCGGCACGGGGATCGTCGGCCTGGTGTACCTGCTTCTGGCTTCGCCCGCTCAGACCACCGCTCAGACCGAGCTTCCCGGGGACGACGTGTGCCGCGTGTTCGGTCGGGTGGTCGACGCAATCACCGGTGATCCCGTCGCCGGGGTGTCGATCTGGTTGGAGGGTGCTGACGAGGTCTTCCTCGTCGGTCGGCAGAGCTCGACCGACGGGAGCTACGCCCTCGAGACGTCCGAGTGCGGCGAGGCGCTGCTGCGGGCCACGATGATCGGATACGTGGACTTCGCCGAAGCGGTCACCTTCGACGGGGGCGGCAGACGCGTCGTGACGATCCGGCTCGAGAGGGACCCGGTGGAGGTCGAAGCCCTGACCGTCGACATCACGCAGTCGGCCCGGCTGCGTGACGTCGGCTTCTACGCGCGAGAGGCGTGGGTCGAGGCCTCGGGCAAGGACCTCGGTCAGTTCTACGACACCGACGAGTTCGCCGCACGGGCCGCAGCGGGCGGCAACACTCTCGGCATCGCCATGTCCGCGAGGGTCCGCAGGATCTACTCGTCGAGCTGCACCCCATCCTTCTACGTCGATGGCGTCTGGTTTCGAGCGCCGGGGAGGGCCGCTCGCTGGCTCCGCTACGGGATTCAGCCGAAGGACATCGAGGGAATCGAGGTCTATCGCGCAATCCACGGCTCCGTCCCGGAGGAGTACCGGGACCCGAACTCGAACACATGCGGCGCCGTCGTCGTCTGGACGAAGAAGGCCCCGCCCGCGCAGGTCCCCAGGCTCGAGGTCGAGCTATGCGCTCCGTCGGACGATCCGAACGGGATCAGTTTCGGCGGGGTCGTGGCCGACGACGTCACCGGGGTCCACCTCCCGGCGTCGTACGTGACGATGATGGTCACGCGCTTCGGGAAGGAAAAGGAAGACGAGATCGAGACAGTGGCCGACGCGGAGGGTCGCTACCGATACTGCGATATCGGCGGCTGGCCGTCGTCTCTCCAGGCGCAGTACGGGACGATCACGGCGGAGGCCTTTGAAGTGGATTCCACGCGTGCGGCGCCGGGCTACTGGGAGGTCGACCTCAAACTCGCGGTGATCCGCACGGGATCGGTGGTGGGAGTGGTCGGCGGGGTGGAAGGCGGCCCCGATGCCCTTGCCGCGATCGAGGTCAGCGTGGAAGACGCGGACCTGCCGGCGTCCCCAGACGGCGAAGGATACTTCGAGATTCACGACATCATGCCCGGCGACCACACGGTGACGGTTCGACGGGGAGACGAGGTTCTGGTTCGCCGGGAGATCACCGTTCGTTCGGGCGCCACCGAGGTCCTGACCCTCACGCCGGACGTACCGTGACCGGGCCGCGATCGCCCCGGACCCTCACGCTCCTCCTCCTGTTGGCCTGCCCGGCGTCCGCCTCCGGCCAGGCTACCGGCGACACCGCCACCGCCGGTGACGGCCGCTGCTTGATCATCGGGCGCGTGATCGACGACGTCGATGAATCGCCGATCGGCAACGCCTCGCTATGGCTCGAGTCGGACGTCTTCATCGCTGGTGCGGCGAGCGCCGCCAACGGCAGCTTCCGGATCGAAACACCCGACTGCAGATCCGGCACGCTGAACGTGACAATGCTCGGGTACGTTTCAGCCGCTGAACCGATCACGTTCGATCGCGATGGGCAGACACATCAGATCACCATCCGCCTCGTGCGCGACCCGGTCGAAGTCGAGGCTCTCGAGGTCGAGATCGCGAAGTCGCTGCGGCTGCGTGACGTCGGGTTCTACGCTCGAAAGGCGTGGGAGGAGTCGACGGGCAAGGACCTCGGGCAGTTCTTCGATCCGCAAGAGATGGAAGGACGATCCATGACCGGGGCCTCCGCTCTTGGGATCGCTGCGTCGTCGAGGATCCGGCGGATGTACCGCGCGCATTCCTTCGGCGCGATCCAGTGCCTGCCGAGCATCTACATCGACGGAGTGCACTTCCGGACGTATCGACGGGGTGCGGCCATGCTCGCCTACGGCCTGCGGACCCGCGAGGTGGAGGGCATCGAGGTGTATCGGCCGATCTGGGGGGCGGTGCCGGTGGAGTTCCGCGACAACAACTCGAGCACCTGCGGGGCATACGTCGTCTGGACGAGGACCGGCGGACGAGGGTCGGCGCCGCCCATCGCGGTCGAACTCTGCGAGCCCGCGGAAGACCCGCTCGGGATCAGCTTCGGGGGCATCGTCACGGACGGGATCACGGGCGTCCCGTTGCCGGCTTCCTATGTCGAGTTGGCGCTGGATCCGGACGCCGCCGATTCGGAGATCGTCGAGACGATCGCGGACGAGAACGGCGAGTACCGCTTCTGTGATCTCGAACGGTGGCCGGCGACGCTCCAGGCGGAGTACGGCTCGCGCATCGCAGAGGCGTTCGCGATCGACCAGACACGCGCGGCCCCGGGATACTGGGCCGTGGACCTGAAGGTGCCCGTCGCGCAGGCCGGAGTGATCGTCGGGGTGCTGTCGGGTGACGGCTTCGACCCGACCGCGACCGAGGTTCTCCTGAAGGGCTACGAGGCGACGTACTACCCGGGCGAGAACGGGTACTTCGAATTCCTCGGGCTGCCCCCGGGCGCCTACGTCCTGATCGTCCGACGCGCCGGGAAGGAAGTTCTGAGACGCAGCGTCACGGTGCAGTCGGGAGCTCGGGAGACGCTCGCCCTCGAAGTGGGCTGACGCGCCGCGGGGTCACACCTGAGGCGTCAGGCGACCTCTTCGCGGGCGTCCTCGGCGGACTTCTCCTGGAGCGCCTTCCACACCCGCTGCGGGGTGAACGGGAGCCGGTCCATGCGGACTCCGACCGCCTGGTAGATCGCGTTCGCGATCGCGGGCAGCGACGGATGGAGCGGCCCCTCGCCGGCCTCTTTCGCCCCGTACGGGCCCTCGGGATCGACGGACTCGACGATCAGCGCTTCGAAGTCCGGGCAATCCAGCGACGTGGGAAGCCGGTAGTCCAGTAGCGACGGGGCGTTGTGGAGTCCCCCCTCGGGCGTCCCTTCCTTGAAGAGCTGCTCCTCGAAGATCGCTTCGGCGAACCCCATGTAGGCGGATCCCTCGATCTGGCCCTCGACGAGCGTGGGGTTGAGCGCCCGGCCGCAGTCATGGGCCACCCAGATGTTCTTCACGTCCACGAAGCCGGTCTCGGCGTCGACCTCAACCTCGGCGACGTGCGCCGTGAAGCTGTAGGCGGGCGACGACCCGATCGTTCCGCCCCGATAATCGCCGTGCACGTCCTTCGGCGTGTTGTAGGAACCCACGGCCCCCAGCAGACCCAGCGCCGCCTCGGCGATGTTGAACGCCCGGGCGATGGGGATCCGCCGCTCCTCGTCACCGTCGGTGTCGAACGCCCATCCACGGGCGAGTCTCACGCGGTCCTGCGGGACGTCCCAGTGCGTCGCGAGGGCGCCCGTGATCTGATCGCGCAGGCTGCGGCAGGCGTTCGCGCACGCGTTCCCCACCATCAGGGTCTCACGGGACGAATAGGCGCCGAGATCGACGGGCGTCAGGTCGGTATCGGCCGAGAAGACGCGGACGTAGTCGAGCGGGACGCCGAGCTCCTCGCAGGCGATGTAGGCCATCGTCGAGTCGGAACCCTGGCCGATCTCGGATGCGCCGTGGAGCACGGTCACACGTCCCGACCGCTCGGCCTGCACCTGCACCGCGGCCTGTGGCATCTCGTTCGGATAGATCGGGTAGTTGGTCCCGGAGATGTAGGACGACGCCGCGAGCCCCAGACCGCGACCGTACTCCATGCGGCCGTACCGGTCCTTCCAGTCGCTCGCGCGCTCGACGGCCTCCAGGCACTCGAGGAAGCCGTTCGACTGGACCTTGAACTCGTTGATCGTCCGCCCGGTGCCCATGAAGTTCTTCCGGCGGATCTCGAACGGATCCAGCTCGAGTTTCTCGGCGACCTTGTCGAGCGAGATCTCGTAGGCGAACCGGGGCTGGACCGACCCGTGGCCGCGCTTCGGCCCGCAGGGCGCGATGTTCGTGTACGTGCGCGTGGAGTCGAATCGATACGACTCGATGTGGCACGGCGACGTGAGAAGCTGGCCGGAGTAGTAGGTCGTGACGAGCCCGAACGAGGCGTAGGCGCCCCCGTCCAGGACGGTCTTCGCGTCGAGCGCCTTGAGTGTCCCGTCGGATGACGCGCCGAGCCGGTACTTCATCTCCATCGGGTGTCGACCGCGGTGCGAGTAGAAGACCTCCTCGCGCGTGTAGAGGATCTTCACGGGTCGCCCGGTCTTCCTCGCCAGCAGCCCCACGCAGAACTCGAGATCGAACGGCTCGGACTTGCCGCCGAAGGCGCCGCCCACGGCGGGCTGGACGACGCGGATCTTAGCGACGTCGTGGTCCAGGACACGCGCGAGCTCGCGATGCAGGTAGTGCGGCACCTGCGTCGAAGACCAGACCTCGAGCACGCCGTTCTGATTCAGGCGTGCGATCGCGCAATGCGGCTCGATGGGCGCGTGAGTCGTCCCGTGGAAGTAGTACTCGCCCTCTACTACCACGTCCGCTTCGGCCATCAGCGCATCGACGTCGCCGAACTCGAGGTGAACGTGCTTCAGGACGTTCCCGTTCCGATCCGGCTTCTTCGGTGCGTGGATCGGCTCCGCGGCGGCCTCATCCGTCAGCGCATCCGCGGCGGTCAGGTAGGCGGGCAACACTTCGTACACGACGTCGATGAGGTCGAGCGCAGCGCTGGCGGTGTCCTCATCGATCGCGGCCACGGCCGCGACGGCGTCGCCGATGAACCGCACCTTGTCGACGCAGAGGGCGTGCTCGTCCCTGGTCCACGGGATGATCCCGTAGGCGAGCGGCATGTCCTTCCCGGTGATGATCCCGTGCACCCCTTCGAGCGCCTCCGCCCGCGATGTGTCGATCGACACGATGTTCGCGTGCGCCTCGGTCGAGCGCAGGATCTTGCCGTGCAGCATCCCCGGGAGAGTGATGTCGTCGGTGTAGACTTCCTTGCCGGTGGACTTCCGCAGTCCCTCGACGCGTCGCGAGCGGCGACCGAGCGCCGTGAACTCGGCGTCCACGAGGTCCGGGAGGGAATCGACGTCGTCGGCCGCCTCGGCCTGCCTGGGAATCAGCTCGTCAGGGTGCATGCGGCCAATCTATCGCGGGCTAGCCGAAGATGTCGTTCAGCAGCGCGCCGAGCCGCAGCCCCGCCTGCTTGAAGCGGCGCTCCACCGTAAACGCATGTGTCGCGGCGTAGCTCTCGTCGAAGCAGTCGCCGCCGACGCCGTCGTACACCTCGTCCTGCACGAGCGCGAACGACTCATCCGCCCAATCTCGCGGGTTGGTCGACGCCCAGAGCCTCCGCTCGACCGGGTTGATGTCCTCGTGCAGAAAGGCGCCGTACTCCTTCCAGTCCAGTCCGGTCGCGGAGAGCCGCGCGTCAACGAGATAGGAGTCCCACACCCAGTGCAGATTCCGGGTGCTTCCGTCCGGCATGCACACGTCGACAAGGTTTCCGCCACGGTCGGACTCGTACCCGGCATGCAGCGGCTGGTGCAGATCGCCGACGACGTGCCCGAGGTATTTGAGAGCCACCAGGCGGACCTCCGTCGTCGTTTCGGGATCCCGCAGGCGGCTCGCGAAGACCTCGATGGCGTCCACGGCGCAGAGTCCGGGCCCGCAGTCGCGTGCGACGTCTACTCCGTCCGCCGTCGGCGGGACGTTGACGTAGTGAGCGGGAACGTACCGATCGTAGTCGGCGATGGGGCGAACAACATCCGGCCAGTCGCACGACGGAGCGAACCGATCGTAGTCGGGATCCGCCGCCATGAGCGCGCCGACGGCCTCCCGCGCCGCCGGCGTGAGCTCGCGCCAGGCGATCTCGCAGACGACCCCGTGCCCGTTCGTCAGCCACACGCCAGGAGGCGCGGGACGTTCCGGGGCCGGATGGAGCGCGGATACACCGATCAGAAGCGACAGCAGCTGTGGAATCATGCCCGGAATGTGCTTCGGGCGGATCGGCGTGGCCAGAACGCCGAGGGCCGGCCTCCCGTCAGTTCCCGGGCACCGCCGTGGCGGGAATCACGACCGCGGCCGTGCGAAGACGGGCGCCAGTCCGAGGATCGCGAACCGATGCGGTCACGAAGAACTGCGCGGCAGTCCGTTCACCCGGTCCGCTCACGATCGTGACGCGGCGCGAGATCGTGGTCGGGTTGTCGCCGACGACGACCGCGGGGTCGGCAACACGCTTCGTCGGTGCGCCGTCGTCGTCGAACCAGAATCGGTGATCGGAACTCAGCGACCAGGTCACGTCCACGCTCGCCGGCCCGGCAGATGAGAACACCTCCAGGGTCAGCGACAACGTGCCGGGGACCTCTAGGCGCCGCGGTCGAACGTCGAGCCCTCGGCGACTGTGGATCACGGCCGCTCGCGCTCCACCGCCACTAGAAGACGGCTCCGAAAAGACTCGAGATCAGGTCCTTCACGACGAAGTCCAGCGAAAGCGCGGCGTGAGGCGTCACGAACAGGGAGGTACGGTTACTCGGCTCGTGCGGGGTGACGCGCCGAAGGACGACGCCCCCGGCCGACACGCGAAGGATCCGGTTGATCCGGACACCGATCCCGACCGCGACGTTCATGGACCCGAACAGATCGTCGCGCTGACCCTCGCGACGCAGCGACGTCGTCGTCACGCCGACGCTGAGCGACAGCCTGCGGAGCACGTGACCCGCGGGGCCCCGGTCGCGGTTCACCGGCCGGAAGTAGAAGTTCGCCCCTAGGACCGGCGTGACCTCGCCGAGTCGCCACAGGTAGATCGCTCCGAAGTCGGCAGCGATGTGGTTTCGGGCCGTCGTTTCGACGTCGTAGTGGGTGTGCGTCTCGACCGCCGCGAAGGTCCGGTCCAGTCGCGTCAGACCGGCGGCGAGCTCATCGATTCTCCGCGATCGGTCCTCGAGACGGTCGGCGACGATTCGCAGGTGACCCTCAGCCGCTGACAGGCCCGAACCGACCCGTTCCGTAAGGTCCGACAGTTCGTCCACTTCGACCGGGGAGATGCCGATCGACGCGGCAACGGCCGGTGACACGGAGAGGGTTCCCAGCATCTCCGCAATCCGCGCGAAGGCATCCGAGCTCTCCCGCAGCGTCTCGATGCGGAGCCGGATGGCCGCCGGGTCCCACAGGTCTTCGAGCGGGGCCGTCAGACCGGAGACGTCGCTCGGCCCCGCCTCGCCGACGCCGATCCGCGCTCGCCAGTCGGATCGACGCGCACGAGCCGTCGCGATCATCGAGAGGCCATCCCGGTGCAACGAGACAAATGCCCGGGTGCGAGAGTCGTCGGGGATTCTGATGGCCAGCAACCGATCCGTCGCGGGGTGCGCCTGGAGACCCTCCAGGGTCATGGCGACGTCGGAGGCCGCGTTCCGGGCGTCCGCGACCGCGAGGTCGGCCTGGAACTGGGCCTCGGAGAGAGCGGCGATCGCTTCGATCGCCGTGACATCCGGCCCGGCCGGATCCATCGGGGATGGCGCGTCGAACTCGAGCCCGGGACCGAACCGATCGGACAGATCGACCCGAAATCGCAGCAGACCGGCGAGATCGGGTTCCCAGGGTCGGGGGTCGGTGGTGGAGCGCCGCGCGTGTCGCCGGAGCGCCGAATCGATCGTGGCGGCCCACCCCTCCCTCAGCAACTCGAGACGCTCGGCCGTGGGGCGCACTCGCGTTCGGACGCACAGGTTGAACGATCGGTTCGGGTCGAGCGGGGCGATTCGTACGTAGAAGGAGTCCGGGGAACCGGCGGCGTCGCGTTGCCACGAGGACTCGTATGCGTCGCCCGGAGTCCGGCTGCAGTCCGGCGCCGCGCCCTGACGGTCCGCGATCCAGACGCCGACGCTGTCGATCCGCGAGCCGGTGCGCCCGGTCAGGTAGAAGGGCTCGTCGAAGGGAAGCGGCTCGTAGACGACGGGCGATCCGAGCACGATTCGGACGCGCTCGATAGCGCCGGCCTGTGCCTGCAGCGGGCACCACGCACCGGCCAGGGCGAGGCACGTGATCGCCGTTCGTGGGACTCGGTGGATCGTCGGGGACAAGCCGGAACTCCCGCCGTGAGCGTCAGTAAGCGGACACCCGGTTGGATTCCCGAACGGGCACGTTCCTTACGCCGCTCTTCGCCGGAACGCCCACCCCAGGTGGATCCCGATGATCAGGCTCCCCGCGGCCATGGCGTCGAACCACAGCGGCCCGTTCAGCGTGCCATCCACGGTCGTCACGATCGTCTCGGTCACCACGAGGAGGCTCATCACGTTGGCGACGACCCGAGTCCCGCCGCCGGCGATCCACGTGCCGACGAAGCCCCCGACAACCGCGGACGCGAACGTCCCGAGGCCGGCGGCGGCGAGCACTCCGAGGGATGACTCTCCCCAGCCCACGCCACCGAACCACCCCTCCTGAACGACCGTGATCAGGATCACCATGACCGCATACCCGGAGAGTACACCGGCCAGGAGCCTCACATACTTCATCGTTGCCTCACTCGATCGAGGACGCCCCACCCAGCGGCGGAGGCCGAGATGTATAGGGCAAAGCGGAACAAGATGTCCTCCGGTGAGGCTTCGACCGCAACTCGGGCCGGACGGCGGGGCAGCCATCGTTGCAGGGCGGCGGTCGCTACGGGTAGTGTCGGGGGATGAAACCCTCCTGGTTCCGCCGGTATCTCCTGCCGGGGATCGTCTTCCAGTCCGCCGTCATCGCGGGCGGATACGGGACCGGACGCGAGATCGTGGAGTTCTTCCTCTCACTCGGGCCGACCTCGGGACTCGCCGCCATGGCGGTGTCGACGCTCATATGGAGCGCGGTCGCGGCCGCAACGTTCGAATTCGCACGGCGGTTCCGGACGTTCGAGTATCGCGGGTTCTTCAAGCGACTCCTGGGTCCGGGGTGGATCGCCTTCGAGGTGACCTACGTCCTCATGACGCTGCTCGTCCTGGCGGTGGTCGGCGCCGCGGCGGGAGCGATCGTCGAGGAGACCTTCGGCGGCCCTTATGCGATCGGCGTGATCGCGGCGATCGGCGCCGTCGCGGCACTCCTCTTCTTCGGTAGCTCGGCGATCGAGAGAGTGCTCGCCGGGTGGTCGTTCGTGCTGTACGGGGTCTACATCGCCCTCGTCGTGTTCTCGCTCGGTCGCTGGGGCGGCGAGATCTCCGAGGCGTTCGCGGCGAGCTCGCTCGACGGAACATGGTTCCTCAACGGGGTTCGTTACGCAGGATACAACCTCTCCGCGGGAGCGGTCGTGCTCTTCACGGTCCGGCACATTCAGACCCGGAAGGAGGCCGTGACGGCCGGGGCGCTCACCGGGGTCATCGGGATCCTCCCGGCGCTATTCCTCTACCTCGCGATGGTCGGTCACTATCCGGAGATCACTGAGCGTGCGGTCCCCGCGAACTTCCTCCTCGAGGCCCTGGGCTCGCGGACGTTCCAGGTGATCTTCCAGGTCGTGCTGTTCGGTACCCTGATCGAAACGGGTAGCGGGATGATCCACGCGGTGAACGAGCGGATCGTATCAACCCGCCACGAGCTCGGTCACGAGACGCCGAAGTGGGTGCGTTCGGCCGTCGCCGTCCTGTTTCTCGGAATCGCTCTGTCGCTCACGCCGCTCGGGCTGATCGAGTTGATCTCCCGCGGCTACGGGACGATCACATGGGGGTTCATCCTGTTCTACGTCCTTCCGATTCTGACCCTCGGTGTCTGGCGCCTACGGGCCGCGAAGACGGACGGGTGAGGACATGAGTCAGGTCGCGATTCTCGCCGGGCTGGTGCTGGGACTCGTGCTCGGCGTGCTGGCATCCGCCACCGGCAATTCCACGCTCCTCGCGATCGCCGAGGGGTCGGCGCCGTTCGGCGCGGCGTTCATGCGGGCGATCCAGATGGTCGTCATTCCGCTCGTCGGGGTGACCGTCTTCGTCGGCGTCGCGAAGATCGGGAACCCGCGGAAACTTGGCCGGCTCGGCGGATCGTCCGTGGGATTCTTCTGGCTGACGACCGTGCCCGCGATCGTAATCGGCATGCTCGTCATGCATGTCGCGCTCGCTTTCGCACCGGCCGTCTCGCCGCCGACCGTGACACAGGACGTGGCGCCCGAACTGCCGGGCATGGTCGAGTTCCTCGTGAATCTCATCCCGCGCAACCCTTTCGAGGCGGCGGCGGCGGGGTCGCTCCTGCCGATCATCGTCTTCACGGTGCTCTTCGCGGCCGCGACGACGACCCTTCCCGCCTCGAGGCGGGAGCCGCTGCTCAAGCTCGCGGACTCCGTGAGCGACGTCCTGATCAAGCTCGTCCACTGGGTACTGTGGACCGCCCCCGTGGGGGTTTTCGGGCTCGCGGCGCCCGTCGCCGCGCGCACGGGCCTGGCGATGCTGCAGAACCTCGCCGTGTTTATCATCGCGGTGGCCGTCGGGCTGTTCATCTTCATGGCCCTCGTGTTCCTGCCGGCCATCCGGTTCTTCTCGAAGGTGCCGATCGGGACGTTCGTGAAGGGCACGGTGGGCAGCTACATGATAGGGTTCAGCACGACGAGTTCTGTCGCGGCGCTGCCCGTGATGTTCGATGATGCGGACCGACTCGGCGTGACGAGAGACACTTCGAACCTGGTGTTGCCCCTCGCCGCGTCGATCAATCGGCCCGGGAGCGCGCTGTTTCAGGGGGCTGCGGTCGTCTTTCTCGCCTCGGTGTACGACGTGTCCCTCGCCCCGGCGGCCATCGCGGGCGCCGTTCTCGCCACCTTCCTCGCGGCAATGACCGTCGCGCCGGTCCCGAGCGCCAGCATCATGACGATGGCACCGGCGCTCGACACCGTCGGGGTTCCGCTCAGTGCGCTGGGGATCATGCTGGGGATCGACCGGGTGCCCGACATGTTCCGTTCAGCCACCAACGTGGTGGGACACGTCGCGGCCGCGGCCGTCGTGGATGGGATAACCGGGGACCTGGAGGACCCCGGCGGGGGTCCTCAGGGAGCGTAGTGCGTCGGGTCGGCGACCCCGGCTTCCTCGAAGCCGCGGCGGCGCAGTATGCAGGCCTCGCAGTGGCCGCACGCAGCATCCCCGATCGCCGGATCGTAGCAACTCTGCGTGAGCGCGTAGTCCACCCCGAGCCCAGTCCCCCAACGAATGATCTCCGCCTTCGTCAGATCGATGAGCGGGGCGTGAATCCTGATGTCTCCCGACGCCGTCCCGAGTCGAGCTGCCGTCTCGAACGCGGCGATGAAATCGGGGCGGCAATCGGGATAGCCCGAAAAGTCGAGCGCGTTCACCCCGATGAAGACGTCCCGGGCTCCCAGCGCCTCCGCCCAGGCGACGGCGAGGGACAGCATGATCGTGTTGCGCGCCGGCACGTATGTGGTGGGGATGTCGTTCGCGTCGGGGTCTCGATCCTTCGGAACCGGGATGTCCTCGCTGGTCAGGGCGGATCCACCGAAGCGGCGCAGGTCCACCTCGATCAGTTCGTGACCCGCCACGCCCAGGGCCTCCGCCACGCGGTGGGCCGCGTCGAGCTCGATGCCATGCCGCTGGCCGTAGCTCACCGTCAGCGCATGCACATCGTGGCCGCGCGACTTCGCGATCGCGAGGGTGGTGGCCGAGTCGAGCCCTCCGCTCAGGAGCACCACCGCGGGGCCGGGACGGCCGCCCTCTTGCGTGCTAGGTTTCGTGTCCTTGGTCATCGCCACGAAGGTACGAGCGTGGTGTGCCAGAAGTCATGTGAGCGCCGGGGTTACGGACCCGGGATCAGTGGAGCGTCGCGATGACAGATCTTCCGGCCAGCGGGCCACTTCCCAGACCGAAGGACCCCGAGGAGGGGAGAGAGGCGCTGCGTCGAGAAGCGATTCCGGCCTCCGACACGCAACGCGTCATGCTGCGGGCGAACGAGTTCACGTCGGTGTGCCCGCGTACCGGTCAGCCGGACTTCGGGCAGGTGACGATCGAGTACTGCCCGCGCGAGCTCCTCATCGAGTCGAAGGCGCTCAAGTACTACCTGTGGTCCTATCGGGACGAAGGCGCGTTCTGCGAGGATCTGGCGGCCCGGATCGCGGACGATGTCGTCTTCGCCATCGAGCCCGTCTGGGTGCGGGTCGACATCCACCAGAGCGTGCGGGGCGGCATCGAGATCCTCGCCCGTGCCGAGCGCGGGGACATCGGGCGACGCAAGCCCTGAGTCAGGGGCCCGCGGGCTCTAAAGCGGCGCCAGACCGTGGTTCATGCAGCTCGTGGTCGCCGTCCTGCCATCATCGTATTTGATCTCGATCCTGCCCATCCCCCAGTCCGCGTCCGGATCGATCGCGACGATGGTCGCGGGCCGTCCCCACGGCGTCTGGACCCGCTGCCCGACGGTGAACGGCATCGGCACGGTGACCTGCCCCCCCGACTCCTGTTCGAGCGCGTCCTCCGGTGCCCGGGCGAAGCTCGCGTTGGGGTCCTCGGGCACCGCCTGCAGAGGAGTCTCCTCGAGGGAGGCGGCCGCATAGGAAGCGAGCGCCCCCAGCGCCGCCTCGAGTTCCTCCTCGGCCAGGACGTCGTCGACCTCGGCGGCGGGGGGTTCGATGCCCTCGAACGGGGCGCCCTCCTGCGGATCGGCGTCCGCGATCTCGGGTTCTTCGGGGGCCTCCGAGACCACACGCCCCCTCTCGATCGAATACAGCTCGCCGTCGTCTCCCTGCACGCGGCCGCCCAGCAGACCGGCGACGTCGATCAGCTTGCGAATGACAGAATGGTCAGGGTCGCGTGAAAAAAGGTTCCCGTTCGCCCAGTCGATGGACGGGTTTTCGACCGTCGCCGGACCGGCCCAGCGGGCGAGATCGGGTCGATTCCGGTCAGCCGCGAGACCGGGATCGTTCTCGATCACGGCGCGCCAATCTTCCTGTGGAATCGGCGCTTGCGGCCCCTCCAGGTAGTGACGTGCCCGTGTGATGTATACCGCGTAGCCCATGGTTCATTCCTCCGTTCAAGCCGTTCCACCTGCCGTTTCGGCCGAACGTCGGAAGGGTAGAGGGGCAAGGCCCGGGCCCGGAGGGGATCAGGGCGCGCGGAGCGCGCGGCCGGGTCGGGCGCCCGTGGGGGCACCGGCCGACCACACCTCGACGCCCGCGACCCATACACGTTCCACACCGACGGCGGCGACCCCCGCGTTCTCGAACGTGCTTCGGTCGGCGATGGTGCCCGCATCGAACGCGACGAGATCGGCTCGGGCTCCGGCCCGGATCACCCCCCGGTCGGCGAGACCCAGCCTGCGGGCCGGCATCGAGGTGCCTCGCTGCACCGCCCGCTCGAGACCGATGAGCCCGCGGTCGCGGACGTAGTGTCCGAGCACTCTCGGAAACGTGCCGGCCCCGCGAGGGTGAGGGCTGCCGATGCCGCCGTCGCTCGATGTCATGACCCAGCGCGAGCGCATGAACGCATCGACATCATCGTCGTGCATGGTATGACCGATCACGCCCGAGCCGCCGTTCCTCATGATCAGCATGTACGTATCGACCTCCGAGAGCCCCTTCCTCTCGGCGATCTCGCTGAGACGCATCCCGCTGAACTGCGGCTCGGCGCCGTAGCCGACGATCTGCAGGCGCTCGCCACCGCCGATCGCGGCGATCCCGGCCGCTACCGAGTCGGGGTTCTGGAACTCCCGCGAGCGCACGACGATCGCGAGCCCGGATTGCCAGGCCGTGTAAGGATACTGGTCGGCGGTGACCTCGAGTCCTGCCGCGTTCGCCTCCGCGATCATCTCGAGCACCCGTCCCGCGCTGCCCCAGACGGAGGCGTTGCCCGCCTTGATGTGTGAGATCTGAACCGGCAGCCCGGCTTCTCGCCCGATACGGATCGCCTCGGCGACGGCGTCGATCAGGCCCTCCTCCTCATCCCGCATGTGCGACATGTAGAAGCCGTTGGCGTCGGCGGCCGCACGGGCCAGCGCGATGAGTTCGCCCGTCGATGAATAGAATCCCGGATCGTATTCGAGCCCCGACGAGAGACCGAACGCTCCTTCTTCCATGGCCTGGGTGACCCGCGCGGTCATGTCGGCGATCTCGAGATCGGTCGCTGTTCGACGGAAGTCATCGCCGAGCACGGCGCGCCGCACCGTCCCGTGCCCGACCAGGGTCGCCACGTCCAGTGCCGGACGGGTGGAGTCGATCCGATCCAGATACGCGTCGATCGGCCAGGGGGACGAACCGTCGGCGCCCACGACGAGGGTCGTGATTCCCTGTGCGAGCTGAGTCGTCGCCAGCGGGTCCCGGAAGATCCCCTGCTGCGAGTGGTTGTGGATGTCTATGAACCCGGGTGCGAGCACGAGACCGGTCAGGTCGACCCGCTCGCTGCCCGCGGGTTCCGGGATCGACCCGCGCTCGCCGACGGCCTCGATGCGGCCGTCGCGGACCAGAACATCTCCCGTGAAAGAGGGGGCGCCGGTCCCATCGACAATCGTGGCGTTCGTCAGGAGACGCGTGGGGGTCCCGGACTGCGCGGCGATCGGCGCGGCGAGCCAAAGGGCGAGGAGCAGTGTCGCCGCGATCCGCGCGGCGGCCGAATCTCGAACCGTCATTCGTTCTCCAGTCAGAATACATCGGTACCGCCAGTCTACTCGCGGGCGGAGGATCGGGTCCGTTCCGGGCGAGCGTCAAGCTGCCGACGTCGTCGATGCCGGGACGGGGACTTCCGCCGGACCGGGGCCTTGGATAGCCTCTCAGGCCCGCCGCGCGACAACCCGGAGCGCGAAACTGAAACACGAGGTCCGGGTAGTGAGGGCGCGCAGGACCGGCGGACCTGACTCAGGAGAAGGCATATGCACGAAAATATCGTTCGAAAGCACACGCTCGCGCGGCTTGTCGCGGGACTGACGATCGCTGTCGCGATTGCAGGTCCCGCCGCCGGCGCGCTCGAGGCGCAGGAGACCCCGTTCAGGATCGGCGTGGTGGACATCGAGTTCATCGCCGCCCGGTCGCCCGCGGGACAGACTCTCGCCACCGAGATCGAGGCGCTCCGGGTTCAGTACGCTCAGGAGCTGGCGGCCCGGGAAGCCGAGGTCGGCGGAATCCAGGCGCGGGTCGCCGCGGCGGACTCCACGGACCTCGTGACGCTCCGCGCGCTCCAGCGCGAGTATCAGGACGCGCTGACCAACTTTCAGCGGTACCAGCAGGACGTCCAGGCGCAGGCCCAGGATTTTCAGACGCAGGGACTGCAGCGGGTCCGGGAGGAGATCGGACCGGCGATCGAGGCGATCATGGAGGAGGAGGGCTACGACCTGATCCTCAACATGGCGAACACGGCGATCATCATGAGCAGCGAGCGCATCGACGTCACCCAGAAGGTGCTGGATCGGCTGGCCGCCGCGGGGTCGGGAGGCTGACGATGCCAGGGGCGGGTGACCTCTCTCGGGTCGTCGCGCTGAGCGCCCTTGTAGCGGGAGGGTCGGCCGTCGCCGTCTCGGGTCAGCCGGCGGTCGTCGTGCGCGAGGAGTTCGACGCCGGCCTGGACGGCTGGGAGCAGGTGCGACTCGATCGCCGGCAAACCAGCTATACGACGGCGGCGGCGGGAGGCGATCAGGTGCTCGTGGCAACGAGCGAGAATTCTGCCGCCGCGTTCGTTCGGGAGCTCGAGACCCCCGTGCCGGCCCGTGCGACGATGAGGTGGCGCTGGCGCGTGACGGCCAGCCTCACCGAGAACGAGCGCGAGCGCGAGCGTCGCGGTGACGATTATGCCGCGCGCGTGTTCGTGACCTTCGGTGGCGAACCGTTCGATCGGAGCACCCGTGCTCTGTCGTACGTGTGGGCAGGCAGGGAGCAGATCGGGGCGCGGTACCGGAACCCGGTCGCGAAAAACGTCGCCACCATCGTCCTTCAGAGCGGAGACGGCGCGGCGGGGCGCTGGGTTCGGGAGCAACGGGACCTCGTCCGGGATTACCGCGAGGCGTTCGGCGAGGATCCTCCGGAGATCACGGGGATCGCGGTGCTGGTGGACACCGACGACACCAGTTCCAGCGCGATCTCGTGGTTCGATGACTTCGTGCTCGAAGTCCAGCCGGCAGAGTCAGGACGGGTGCAGCTCGACGACCATCTCGATTTCGACGGCCTGATCCCGCGGTAGCGAGACCATTCCGACGGCGGCTCTCGCGTGTTTCGAGATGTCGGGACCGAAGACTTCTTCCATCAGATCCGAGAACCCGTTGATCACCTGCGAATGGCCGGTGAACTCCGCGGTCGCGTTCACCATCCCGAACACCCGAACGATGCGCTTCACACGCGAGAGGTCTCCGACCTCGCGCTTGAGGGACGCGAGGACGCAGACCCCCACCCAGCGCGCGATTCGATACCCCTCCTCTACCGTGTGATCGCGGTCGATCTTCCCCGTGTTCGAATCATCGAGACCGCCGCAGGGCCCGTGTCCGGCGACGAAGACGAGGGTCCCTGCGGTGACCGCCTTCACGTAGTTCGCGACGGGGAGGTCGGGCGTCGGGAGCTCGATTCCGAGATCGGCGAGCCGCTCTTCCGGCGTCTGAGCGGCAGCGGGCGAGACGGTAACCGACATCGCGCAGGCAGACGCGGCGAGAAGGGCCGCGATTCGACGGCGGGCCGTCACGGCTTCCGGGCGCCTGCGCGTCGCGTCGCGAGGACCTCGGCGGGGGGTGTTGCCGTGCGCACCGCCTCGGCGGCAACCTCGACGGCCTCGAAGATCTTCGTGTAGCCCGTGCAGCGGCAGAGGTTACCCGACAGGGCTTCGGCGATCTCGGCCCGGGTGGGATCCGTGTTTCGCTCGAGGAGGCCGTAGGCCGAGCACAGTATCCCTGGAGTACAGAACCCGCATTGCGCGCCGCCGGTCAGATCGAACGCGTCCTGCAGGGCGTGCGGGCGTGGGCCGTCCGCGATCCCCTCGACCGTCCGGATGTCGTGTCCGACCGCTTCGTGAACCGGGAGGATGCACGACAGAACCGCCTCGCCATCGACGAGCACCGTGCAGGCTCCGCAGTCCCCCTTGTCGCACCCCTGCTTGGACCCGGTCAGACCCAGGACGTACCGCAGGGTCTCCAACAGGGTGAAGTGGACCGGCACTCCCGTTTCGACACGGTCTCCGTTCACGCGGAGCTCGAGAATCGTCTGCATCGCGGAAAGCTGTCCGGGGGCTCGTCTCGCTGCAAGCCACGGCTGGCGCGGCGCTTGCGAAGCTTCGGCCCTGACAAACGCCAGAGTCGACCCGGGTTCGGGGTCGTTTTGGCCCAAACAGCGTGCCTGCCGGTCGTCCGGTGGACGCGCCCGCTGTGGGTCTGATTGCATTATGTCCGGAAGCCCGCAAAAACCCCGATCGCGGCTGAGCTCGACGCTCGAGAAGGCCATCCCGAAATGGTCGGCCCGGCCAATGTGGGAAGGCCTGGGCGTCGCCCTGCTCGCGATGATGGCCGCGGTCTACGGATCGATCGTGGTCAGTCAGGAGAGTGCGGAACGTGCTCCCCTCGAGGGCATGCGGCAGGGACTGGAGTTCCTGGCGATCGAGCGCGATCTGTCACTGGTTGCTTCGGACTTCATCGCCGCCCTTACGATGCAGATGTACGACGGCGAGCACGCGGACGAGGCCGAGGTCCGGTTCGCCCGCCTCGGGGACGCGATTAGAACCGCCGGGGCGCGCCTCGACTCGATCGACCCCTCGCCCGGCTGGGCCCGAACGCACAGGGACATGAGCGCGGCGGTGGGTCACGCTCTCGGCTCCTTCGATCACGAGCGGACTCAGGGCGAGACGTCCTCGTGGCTGAGCGAGTTTCTATACGACTTCAAGCTCGTGATCCCGACGGACAACATGGGCGAGTGGTCTGCCTTGCTGGAGACCGCGACCTGGGCACAGGAAGCGCCGCTCGTCATCCAGGACTACCTGGACTATACGATGGCCCGCGAGTGGCAACTCGTCGGGCGTCCGCCCGCCGACCCCGACCTGATCGACTCGTACAACATCTCGATCGCGAGCGCGCGCCAGCTGCGTGAATCGCACCGGGACGCCGCGAGCCCATACACGCCCTTCGAGGATTACATCCTGCCCGACCTGGCGCTGGATGCCGACCCCACCTCGGCCCAGCTGGTGGCCGCGATCGCGGCACACGAAGGCGTCCGACAGCTCGAAGCGGACATGCCGTTCCTGCTCGGTCTGACCGACGAGCGCATCGCCGGGTCGATCGAGGAGATCTACCTGGCCCGCGATGAGTGGGTGCCCCAGCTCGCCGTTCTGGTCGAAGACCTGCGGATCCATGCAGGCGGCCAGCTCGACCGCGCCCTGCGAGCCTCGGTCGTCCGAACGCGCGTGGCGCGGTACGGCGGAATCGTGGCGGTCGCCCTCGGCATCGTGTTCGCCATCCGACTGATTCGCCGGCGCCTCCAGGACGATCGACGGATCCGCACCGCTCTGGAGGAGGACGGGCTGACCGGCCTGGCGAACCGGTACGCGTTGTTCTCGATCGCCCCCGAGCGACTGGCCGACCCTCAGCTGCGGAACTTCGCGCTCATCCATCTGGACCTCGACGACTTCAAGTCGATCAACGATGACTTCGGTCATCACGTGGGCGACCAGGCGCTCGTCGCGTTCGCCGGCTGCCTGAGCCACGCCGTGCGCGCCGCGACCGACCTCGTCTGTCGCGTGGGCGGCGATGAGTTCGTCGTGCTGCTCCACCGCCTGAGCGACCCGGAGACGGAGGCCGAACGGATCGTCGAGCGGCTGAAGGTTGCGCTCCAGACCCCGATCAACGTGGAGGAGACGACCCTCCAACTCCACTTCACGGCCGGCATCGCGATCGCGCGGGAGCAGGCCGAACTCGAAGAACTCCTGGTCGAAGCGGACCTCGCGCTCCTCGAGGCGAAGGAACGTGGACGCGATGTCGCCCGCTTCTTCCGACGCAAGCTCGGGCGGAAGATGATCCACGAGCTCTCGACGGCGCTGGGGAGCGGTGAGCTCCGGTGCGCCTTCCAGCCTCAGGTGGACATGGTCACCGGGACGGTCGTGGGTCTCGAAGCGCTGGCGAGATGGCAGCGCGAGGATCGACTACAGGTACCGACCCGCAGTCTCATCGACGCGCTCGAGTGGTTGGGAGCATCGCGCGACTGGCTTCGGGCCGCGATGCGGGACATCGAACTCGCCTGGCGAGTCGCGGGCGATCGGATCAGCGGACGCATCTGGCTCAACCTCATGGCCTGCGACATCGAGGACGCCGGTTCCGATGAACTGATCGACATCTTCGCGGGCACCGACGTGCCGCTCGGGCGGATCGGGCTGGAGATCACCGATGCAGTCGGACGTTCGAAGATCGACCGGGTCGTCGCGGTCCTCCGCGATCTACGCGAGGCGGGGCTCGCAGTGGCCCTCGACGATGTCGGCGACGACAGGGTGCCGCTGCTCCACGTGACCGAACTGCCGATCGATCTGGTGAAGCTCGATCGATGCGTGATCACCGGTATCGACTCGCAGCCGCCGCTTCGTGCGGTCGTTCAGTCCCTGTCCGAGATGTGCGACCGGCTCGATCTGCGAGTCCTCGCGGAAGGGGTGGAGACGATCGAGGAAGAGGCGGTCCTTCGGCGGCTGGGTCTCCGCTACGTCCAGGGGTTCCTCTTTGCGCGACCGCTGAGCATCGCCGCCCTGCAGGCGTTTCTGGACGAGCCCTTTGCCGACCGCTCCTCGGACATCGTCGCGTGACCTGAGCGCGGCGGCGCCGTCTTTCTCCACACAGAGGTATGTTGTGCCCCTCACGGGACCATGGTCCCGTGGGACCCTCGTACGCTCGCGGGTTACTGAGTGGGGGCAATGCCCGGGCGGAGACGCCGATCCGGGATGAACTGACGGATTAGGAGAGACGGGGCATGCGGCGAGGCTCCAGGACAATCGCGGCGCTGGCCGCGGTCGGATTCGCGATGATCGGATTCGCGACGAACGTGCGCGCGCAGACGACGGAGCGACCGATCGACCGCTGGTTGATCGCCGATGTCGACGCGCTCATCCCCGGCGCGAACCCATTGCAGGTCGACGGCGTCCATCTGTTTCCCGATCGGGACCTCGAGGTAGGCCCGGGCTATTGGCGGCTCGTTCGGGAGGACGGGCGGGCGACGTTCGCCGTGGACGCAGGCGGCGTTTCGCTCGCGCACGCCTACGTGAAGGCGCTCGAGGACGTCACGGTCGACATCGCACTGCCCCGTTGCGAAGCAGCATCGGCGTGGGTGAACGGACAGCCGGTCTTCGACGCGTCCGGGACATTGACGACGAGGCTCGCCGGCGGGTGGAACACGCTGCTACTCGCCGTACCTGCCGACGCGGAGGGTTGCAGCCCGGAGATCGGGGCGGTGCTGTCGGCTCCGTCCGGCCCGACTCGGGAGGACGAACGAGAAACCGACCTCGAGTCCCTAGTGGTGCAGGCGTCCAAACCGCCCGGCGCGAGACCCAACTTCCCGGAGGGAGTGCTCCATCTGGAGCAGCCCATGCCGGTCGCGCTCCTTTGGAACGGCGCGGAAGAGGAGTTGCGAGCACGAGTCGACTATGCGCTCACGGCGTGGGGTCGCCCACCCGGCCTCGCGATGACCGGAGGTGCGGACGACGAGATCCCGACCGGACCTCCGGCGGTCGACCTGACCGGCGAATGGAGCCTCACGCTATACGCCCCCACCGGGATCATCGAAGGACACGCGACCCTCGAGATGGCCGAGAGCGGCGAACTGACGGGTCGCATGGACGGCGAACGCCTGAGCGGCGAGATCCGGGACGGCTGGGTCAGCGGCGAGGAATTCGGGTGGACGATCGAGATCGGCGGGCGGCGCGGCGGGGGCATCATGCTGAGGGGGACGCTGGCCGATGATGTGATGTCGGGAACCCTGGATTTCGGTGGATTCCGCGAGTTCGAGGCGCGATTCGAGGGGGAACGAGCCGTGGAAGGCGAGAACGAGACGGAGGAGGGTGCGGCGGACGAGGAGTCCCCGAGCGAGCCTGACCGGAATGAAGGCGGCCCGCCAGGGCGCCCCGGCGGTGCCGGCTTCCCCGGCGCACGAGACGAGCTCGCCGCGCCGGAGGACCTCGCTGGACAGCGAGCCGCGATGATCCGAGCGCTCCTGCCTCCCCCGGATCGGGCGCTGCCGCCTGCGCCCGAGGCCGGTTCGATCGAACTGAAGATCCATGGGGAGGAGTCCACGGCCGGGGTCGGAGCCCTCGTGCCCCTGAGGCCGGAGGCGCTATCTGGACAGTTCGAGTTCGACCGGGTTCGGTCCGCGGCGCTCGACGAAGAAGGGGTATCGGCACGTGTGGAGTGGCACGATGACGACTACGAGTTCGTGGGGACGCTCGACCCCGCCGCCGTTCTCGAGGCGCTGCACGCACCGATCCGCCTGGCGGGCTGGGGGCTGGTGGGAGAGACCGAGTTCGCCGGCACCTTTCGTGTGCCCGGCGCCCTGCGCGGGTTCACGCTCGAGGTCGGCGCAGGACGGTGGATCGTGGGCGGCTCGCCGCTGACGGACGGAACGCTATGCAGCCCCTGCCGCGAAGGAGTCGAGTTCGAGATCTCCGTGACGGGTACCGATGCGCCGACGGTGCGGATCGTCGACCCGGGGTATCCCGCCGCGAGCGCGGGCGCACCCTCGGCGGCGGAGTGGCTCGAGGCGCTGCGCGGCGATAACGAGCGTTATCTGGAGTTGGCGCGGCAGTTCGCCGGCGCGACGAGCACGGAGGAAGAGGGCCGCTAGTCCTCGGGGTCTTCGTCCGCCGCTTCGGCGTCGGTCACTGAATCCGCTTCCGCGCCGGCTCGACCCGCGGCCTCGTCGTCTCCTGCGGGCGCAGCCGCCGCCGGTGCTTCCGGTTCCGGCTTGGGCCGGATGACGGCCGTGTCCACCGCGGCGGGAGCGAGCTGCGCTTCGATCTCCTCCGGCAGGTCTGATCCGAACGTCGGTGGCGCGATGACGGGCTCCGGGGCGGGCGTACCGCCGCCGGACTCCGGGGACGCGTCGTCACCGGCCGAATCGCCGGAGGCACCCTCGGCGCCCTTCGCCTCCGTCGAAGCCGTCCCCGCTGCCGTCGCGGCAGCCGCTGCCGTCGCGGTTGGCGTGCCGGCGGCGGGCGTCGGGGATGCCCAGCGCTGCTGTCGGTCGGCGACGTCGAGTTCGCGCTGGATCTCGTTCATTCCCTTCTTGAACTCGCGCATCGCCTTTCCGATCGATCGCGTGATCTCTGGAAGGCGCTGCGGACCGAAGACGATCAGCACCAGCATGGCGATGACCAGCATCTCTCCGAATCCGATTCCGCTAAACGGCATGAGTACGACCTGTACGGCACCTGGGTACGACCGGGTCCCCGGGGTACACACCCCGGGTGACAGCTTCTGGTTGTGGGAAAAACTAGTGCGACAGCGCCGCGAGCACATCCTCACCGTAGAACACGCCGATGTAGCGCGCCTGGATCGGGGTCACGCGGCGAACGGCCCAGATCAGCTCCACGTGGTTCGGCTCGCGCGGCCGTGACAGCAACTGCAAGCCGCATTCGCCCAGCAGTCGGTCGGCCTTCTTCAGGTTGCACTTGCTACAGGCCGTGACCACGTTCGTCCACCCATTGTCGCCCCCACGCGAAATCGGTCGGATGTGGTCGCGAGTCAGGGACTCCCGGTACCCGAGATCGCGTCGGTGACGACCGCAGTACTGGCAGCAGTACCCGTCCCGGGCGAAGAGGAATGTGTTCGTGACCTGCCGTCGGAAGCGTCTCGGAACATGGATGAACCGCACGAGTCGTACGACGACGGGGGTGTCCATCTGCATGGACTCGGATCGGATTGGGCGTAAGGGATCCGTCTCCAGCGCCTCCGCCTTGCCGTCAATGACGAGGCGAATCGCGCGCCGGACCGGGATAATCGTAAGCGGCTCAAACGAGGCGTTCAGCGCCAGGCAGCCCATACCCAAATCCCCCCATATCAAGGTCGCGAATAACCAAGCAGCCCGTCCGGCGAGTGTCAAGTTCCGTTACGCATCCGGGACACCGGAGCTCCAGACGGTGGGACGCGCGAGTTGAGCGCCTCCGAGCCTGCCGCCGGGATCGAACGCGTATGTGAGGTCGCGGTGCCGAGACCGTTCCTCGGGACCCTCGCCTACGCGATCCCGGAGAGCCTCGTCGAGGCGGTTCGTCCCGGAATGAGGGTGCGGGTGCCGCTGGGGAAGCGCGGCGCCGTCGGGGTAGTCGACAGGCTCGGCCTGGACGAGTCGCGGCGAACGATCCCCCGGAACCTCAGGCCTCTCCAGTCGATCGTCGGGGACGATGAGGTCGTTGGTCCATCCGTGCTGGCGCTATGCCGCTGGATCGCGGACTACTACGTCGCTCCGCTGGGAGTGGTGCTGCGGACGGCGCTTCCTCCCGGGCTCCTCGGAAGTCGCTCCGATGGACGGGATACTCTGACCGTGCGAACCGAACGCATCGTCCGACTCGCGGCCCGCCTGGAGACGCTGACCGAGCGGGACGAGGCGTTCGGGCGGGCGAAACGTCAGCGCGAGGCGTACGAGACGCTCGAGAGCCTCGACGGGGTGGCCACGCTGGCGCACCTAACGGGACGACTCGGCTTTTCCCGGGGCGTGATCGGAGGACTCGTCGAGAAGGGTCTCGCCCGGCTGGAGGACCGGGAGGTCGATCGCGATCCGTTCGCGGGCGAGCCGCCGCCGGTCGCGAGGATCGTCCCGAGCGCGGACCAGGTCGGCGTACTCCGCGAGCTAAGGACCCTCAGCGAGTCGGGGGACGGCCAGGTCGCCCTTCTCCGCGGGGT
>JBDHIO010000082.1:0-5974 GCA_039587355.1 Gemmatimonadota bacterium
ACGGACTTTCACCATTCACTCGACTACCTCGCCTACGGTCACCTGCAGCGCGGTGAGGACGAGGCCGCGAAAGCCATCATGGAGCGGGCGTTCGCCGCCGACGGCCCATGGGTGTCGAAGAACCCTCCGGCGATCGCGTACGCGCTATCGGCTATCCCTGCCCGGCTTACGCTCGAACGGGCAGACTGGGCAGGCGCCGCGGCCCTTGAAGCCCGCCAGCCAGTGGGGTTCCCCTGGAACGACGCCCTCGCGCCGTTCGAGGCAATCACGTGGTTCGCCAAAGCCGTGGGAGCGGCGCGGAGCGGTCAGTTCGATATCGCCCACGAGGCGATATCGACGCTGTCGGGGTTCGAGGACCGCGTATCTCAAACAGCTTCCGCCGAGTACTGGAAGACTCAGATCCGGGTGCAGCGCCTGACCGGGGAGGCCTGGCTCGCCTGGGAGTCCGGTGATCGGGTCGTCGGTCTCGAATTGATGCGGGAAGCCGCGGAGCTGGAAGCAGCGACAGAGAAGCACGCGGTTACGCCGGGGGAGGTCATCCCCGCTGCCGAGTTTCTCGGCGAGATGCTCCTCACGGCCGGGCAGCCGGAGGCAGCCCTCGACGCGTTCGCCGCCGCCCTCGAACGGAGCCCCAGACGACTCAACGGGCTCGCCGGCGCGGCGAGCGCTGCAGAAGCCGTCGGGGACCGCGAGACCGCCGCAGGTTATTACCAGGAACTGGTCGACCTCACGTCGGAAGCCGACGCCGACCTGCCCTCGATGGCGCGAGCGAGGGAGTTCTTGAGAGCTCAATAGAGACAAGGGACCCCCGGCTGCCCCGCCGCCAACGCCGCTCCACGACGGCGACCGGGCAGTCCGGGAGTTGAAGCCCCTGTCTACATCTCAAGTTGAGTCACCGCCGGGCACTCGGACGAACCGTTCCGTCGGTCGCATGCTTCGACCATCTCGGCCAACGATTCCCTCACGCCCATGAGATCCTGGATCCGCTGCTCCGTCGCCTCGAGCTGCTCCAGCGCACGGTCACGGATACGATCGCAGTTTGTGGCGGGCGACTCGCGAAGCTTCAGGAGTTCCTTGATCTCGGCCAGCGTGAATCCGAGGCATTGCGCCCGTTTGATGAAGCGCAGCCGGCTCACTTCCCCGCTGTCGTAGACACGGTGTCCGTAGACATTGCGCGGCGGCTCGGGCAACAGCCCGCGTCGCTCGTAGAAGCGGAGCGTCGAAATATTGATGTCCGCGCGACGCGCGATCTCTCCGATCGTGTATGCCATCAGCGGTAGCACCCTTTCCTTTTGCGCCCCAATGCCGTCTGTTGTGTCTCAGAAGACGCAGACCGTGCCGTGAAGGACGCGTCCTGTGTCGTGTGTGTGCCAGTTCGTGCCGCACACGACACACAATGTGTCACCTATGGTTCATGAACGCAAGTGCGGGGTGAAGTGCCCAACAACCCACTCACGCCGTGGCACGTCTCGTTCGGTCTCAGACTGAGACAGTCCCGAGAGCGCGCCCGCTACTCGACAAGACAGGTTTCGAAGCTCCTCGAGCGCAGGTACCAGCTGAAGCTCAGCCACGGCTCTCTCGCGCGGATCGAACGGGGCGAGCAACGGGTGAGCGTCGGCATCCTCGGCGTCCTCTGCGAGATCTACGAGGTCGCGCCGCTGAAGATCGCCGTGGGCGCGGAACCGGGGGAGGATTCGACCTGGAATACGCTCGTGCGAGCGGGACTCGAGCGGCAGGTCGTCAGCGGCGTGGTCTGGCTCGAACAGATGCTCGACCACGGGCACGCCCGGGACCAGGCCGAGGCGAGCGTCACGCCCATCGTGAGTTCCGTCGAGGGTGAGCTGGCCGGGTGACGCGCACATTTTCCCCGAAGGGCCTCGCCGCCGCCGTATGGGGTGTCGCAGGCATGGTCGCGTTCATCGGGAGCGCACTCTACCGCATCATCCCGCTCGGGTTCGGGGCGTACCACTACCCGTTCACGACGTGGCACTGGGTCCTGCTCTGGACCTGGGTTCCCGCGATGATGTGGGCCGAGGGATACCGCGGCTTTCACCAATCGTTCTCTCCGATGTTCGCGGCTCGGGCCCGATACCTCGCCGAGAACCCGAAGCCTCTGCACGTCGCGCTGGCGCCGCTCTATTGTCTCGGGCTGTTCCACGCGACGCGACGGCGAATGATCAGTTCGTGGGTGCTCGTCGTCGGGATCGCAATCCTCGTGGCGCTCGTCCGGATGCTCGAACAGCCGACCCGGGGGATCATCGATCTCGGCGTGGTGATGGGCCTGTCGATCGGGACTGTCTCGATGGTCATCTGGGCGTTTCGCGCGCTGACGAGGGACACATTCGAGCCGTCTCCGGACGTTCCGCCCAGCGAATGACCGCGATCTGATGTATCATTGGCGCTGCCGCGACATCTCCGTCATGTCGTGACGTGACCATGGGACGAGGTGGGGTTGGGTCGGGAGCGGATCATTTCAGGCACGTGATGTGTACGTGGTTCGATCCCGAAATGGGGGTCCACGCTATTCAGGAGCGACGTCAGAGTGCCAACTGACAATCTGATAAGAGCAAAGAACCGTGTAATGGAGGCGGGCGGCTGGGGGGAACGGACCTTCGAAGCCCTCCCCGACGTGTGCGAGCAGCAGGAGTTCGCGAACAGCCTCACCGGCGGCATCGGCCTGCTGGGTAGCCTCATCGCGCTCGCGTTCCTGGTCGACCTGGGGACGAGGCTCGGTAGCACCGCGGTTCTCGTAAGCGGCACGATCTACGGGCTTTCCCTCGTTCTCTCCTATACCGCGACCACGGTGTACCACTCGGCGCAGTGCGAGGTTCGCAAGGCGCGCTGGCGTGTTGCGGATCACTGCGCCGTCTACGTCATGATCGCGGGCTCGTACACGCCGCTCGCCATTGGCGGCGTGGGGGGACGCGCCGGGTGGATGCTGCTCGGCGCCGTCTGGCTGCTCGCCGCTCTCGGCATCGCGTTCAAGCTGAGGTACCGATTCCGTTTTCCCGGAACCTCCGTCGCGATTTACCTCGTCATGGGCTGGCTGGGCGTCTTCATGATCGGCGAAGTCCTCACGAACGTGGGTCTCGAAGCCGTGATGCTGATCGCCTCGGGCGGCCTGGCCTTCACGATCGGCACGATCTTCTTCGGCATGAAGCGCTTCAAGTACCACCACGCGATCTGGCACGTGCTGGTGATCGCCGGGAGCGTCCTTCACTACATCGCCATGGTGGAGCACGTACTGCCGGCCTGACCGCCTCATCAGACGCCGTTCAGGAGCCAGTCGGCGCCCCACGATCCTCGACAGGCGTGTGCACCCAGCTCAGGGGCAACAGCGTCCGACAGGAGTGACAATCACCGCGTAGAGGGCCCCGCGCCCGTCCTGCGCGGCAGCGCAGCGAGGGGGTGGATGGGAACGACGGGCCGCGTGTTGATGATCGGGCTGGACGCCTTCGACGCGGAACTGGTCGAGAAGTGGAGCGACGACGGAACGCTGCCTTCATTCGCCTCCTTCTTCGAACGAGCGTCGTACGGCCGGCTGGCGCCGCCGAACGGTCTGTTGCTGGGGCCGCCCTGGCCGACGTTCCATACCGGGCGTCCCGTGTCCGAGCACGGGCTGTACGAGTATCTGGTCTGGCGCCCGGATCGCATGGACGAGACGCGGGCCTCCTCGATCCGTGACCTCACGCCGTTCTGGCGCCAGCTCGGCAACGAGGGCCCGCGCTCCGTCGTCATCGACGTGCCCCTTGTTCCGTCGCCCGAGCCCTTCAACGGCGTCGAAGTGACCTGCTGGGCGACGCACGAGCGCCTTGTCCCGTTCGGGACCTACCCGGAGGACCTGGCCGGCCGCATCAACGAATCCGTCGGCCGCGAGCCGATGCCGCTAGAGGCACACCATCGACTGCCCTACGCCCGTCTGCTGGCCGAGCGGGACGCCCTGTGCGACACGACCCGGTCGGTCACGGATCTCGCGGAGCGTCTGCTCGGGGACGAGGAGTGGGACCTCGGGATCGTGTGCTACTCGACAGCCCACCGGGCGGGGCACAAGCTCTGGAGCGATACGGGGACGACCGGGCGGGGAGCGGACGGCGAAGCCGAGGAATTCGGCGAGGCGCTTCGCGACGTGTACAGGGCGATCGACGAATCCATCGGTCGCCTGCTGGCGATCGCGCGGCCCGAGGATCACGTGTTGATCTTCGCGCTCCACGGCATGGGGCCCAACACGTCGCGAGCCCTCGTGCTACCGCAGATCCTCGACCGCATCCTGCGCGGTGAGACGGCATCGGGCCCCTCCCTTCTCGGGTCGCTCCGAAACGCGGTTCCACTGGGGCTTCGCGGCTGGGTGAAACGGCGGCTACCGGTGGGCGTGCAGGATCGACTCGGGACGTTCTGGCGGAAGTCCGGCGATTGGTCGGAAACGCGAGCGATCAGCCTGGCCGCGGACGTCCACGGGTTCATCCGCATCAACCTCGCCGGACGCGAAGCGCAGGGGATCGTTCCACCCGAGGAATACGAAGCCGTCTGCGACGAGATCGCGGAGGGCCTGCTCGGGTTCGTGGATGCGGACTCGGGCCTCCCCATCGTCGAGCGCGTCGTCCGTCGGAGAGAGGCCTATCCCGAGGGGGCTTCGGCCGACCTCCTGCCGGACCTCATCGTGGTCTGGGCCGACCGCCCCGTCTCCGAACACCGGGCCCTCGTCTCGGAGTCGTTCGGAACCGTGGACTGGCCGGACCCGGGGACGAACCCGGACGGACGAAGCGGCAACCACCGACCCGAGGGCTGGGCGGCCTGCGCGGGCCCCTCGATCCTCGGACCGAGACGGGCGGATGCCACGATCCTCGACCTGGCACCGACGGCGCTCGCCCTGCTCGGATCGGAACGTCTCCCGGACCTCGCCGGGTGTCCCCTCTACAGCGGGGAGTGACGCACGAACCCGACACGACGTCGAACGTGCAGACATGTCGCCCAACGATCTTTGCCATGCCCGTTTGCTGTTGTCCGCGACCCTCGCGGCGATGGCGGGGTGCGCCTACCCGGGTTATCGGGGCCCTGCGCCGGCGAGCGAGCTCGATGACGGTCTCGCTGGATGCTACGAAGTGCGGCTCGCGGGGTGGACGGACGCCCACCGGCGCCGCTTCGGATTCTCTCCGCCCGGGCAGGTCGAACTGCATGCGCGCGAGGCGACCTCTCGCGATCTCACCGAGACCGACGTCGAGGGCTTCGACCCGAACACCGGAGGGGCCGCCGGGCGCCTCCTGCTTCCCACGACACGAGACATGGACTCGCGCTGGGGGAGTCGATCGGACGAGGCGGGGGCCGACTCGGTCTTCCTCGCGTGGTACGGCCTGCACGCCGGAATCGAGGTCGGGCTTCCGGCGTCCGATGGCGCGAGCGGACGACTGAGGTTCGTTCCCGAACGGTACACTCGAGATCTCGGCGCAGTGACGCTTCGCCTGACTCGAAGTGGGTGCGCTCAGTCCTCGTCCTGAGCCGCGCGCGACAACCGCACGATCGCGCGAAACACCTCATCATCCCCCGCTGTCCGTCGTCGCAGACTCCAGCAACCGCTGGGCCTCGACCACCCTCCAGTGATCCCGGGGGAGATTGCGGAACTCGGCCAGGGCGGCCCGCAGCAGCCGTGAGGCCTCGGCGTCGGCTCCGCGCGCAACCTCGAGCCTGGCAAGAAGGGTGTACGTCGCACCGATCCGGTAATGAGGCGAGGGCCTGACGGCGCGCTCCACCTCCAGGACGCCGGCCAGCAGGTCGGTGGCCTCCGCCATGCGGCCCTGGTCGATCATCAGGGCTGCGAGGTTCCGTCGCGCATCCGCGAGGATCCGGTGGTTCGCCCGCAACCTCTCCTCCCCGATCGCAACGGCCCCCTCGAGCAGCACGGCGGCGCTGTCGAGCCTTCCGCGGCGGTGCGCCACCTGTCCCATCAGATCGAGCACCTGGGCCCGGTACGAGCCACCCG
>JBDHIO010000010.1:0-103585 GCA_039587355.1 Gemmatimonadota bacterium
TCCGACGGGACGGTCCAGGACCGAGCGAACCCGTCGGGCCCGGCGGATCGGGTGGGAGCCCGGTCGTGGGCCCCGGGCTCGGCCACCGTAGCCCCGCTCGAGGCGGACCATCGAGCGCGCGTAGGACTGCGCGCAGGACTACACGAGAATCGGCGCGCGACCGAAGATGTCCGGCCGGGTGGGTGTATGTATTGACAGTGCCCCTGCCGGGGGTCGTAGTTGGAACCGTTCGAGACGCACCCGCCGGATAACCCGGGAGTGCGGGGACTTCGCCTAAGTGACTACGCGGTGAGAGGATAGAGGACCATGCTGTGGTTTCTGGTCGTAGTCGTATTGATCGTCCTGGTCGTGATCGGGATGTACAACTCGCTCGTGAAGCTTCGGGTCCGAAGCGACGGAGCTTGGGCGGACATCGACGTCCAACTCAAGCGCCGGTGGGAGCTCATCCCAAATCTCGTCGAGACCGTGAAGGGGTATGCGAGCCACGAGCGCGGTACGCTCGAGGCGGTCATCGAGGCGCGTAACCGCGCGATGAGCGCATCGGGACCGGCCGAAGCAGGGGCTGCGGAGGGCATGTTGGCGGGAGCGCTCCGTCAGGTCTTCGCGTTGAGCGAGGCGTACCCTGAGCTCCGCTCGGTCGAGACGTTCACCGAGTTGCAGGGAACGCTTGGCGAGATCGAGACCGCGGTTCAGAACGCGCGGCGCTACTACAACGCCGTCGTCCGGGACTACAACACGAAGACGCAGGTCTTCCCGACGAACCTTCTCGCCGGGGTGTTCGGATTCCACGAGCGCGAGTTCTTCACGATCGAGGACGAAGCGCAGCGCGAAGGACCGAAGGTCAGCTTCGATTCTCCGGCGTCCTGACGGGGGGCATGATGATGTCAGGGCTACGCAGGGCCCAGCTGACCGCGCTGTTCGTAACAACGGCGATGGTCGTCGCGGCGGCCACGCCGGCGACCGCGCAGGAGCGAAGCTGGCGCCTGTCGAGCTTCCACTCCGAGGTCGAGGTCTTCACGAGCGGCGACATTGTGGTCACCGAGACGCTCCGTCCGACGTTCAACGGATCGTTCAACGGGATCTTCCGCACAATCCCGGTCGACTACGACACCGATCTGGGGTTCCGCTACAAGCTCGATCTCGATATCGAGTCGGTGCAGGACGAGGCGGGAAACGACCTGAAGTACGAGCGGAGCCGCGACGGGCGATCGATCGAGCTCAAGGTCTGGGTTCCGGGCGCGCGCGACGCCACGCGCACGGTCGTGCTCCGCTACCGGGTGACGAACGGGCTCAGGTTCTTCGACGGAGACGACGACGGGATCGCGGAGCCGTATGACGAGTTGTACTGGAACGTCACCGGCACCGAGTGGCCGGTCCCGATCGATCGGGCGTCCGTCACGGTTCGTCTCCCGATCGAGTCCAGCGATATCCGGGCGCACGCGTTCACGGGTCCATACGGGTCGGTTGCCCAAGACGCCGATGTGACGATCGAGGGGACTCGCGTCATGGCGGAAGCCGACGGGCTCCCCTTTCGCGAGGGCATGACGATCGGAGTCGCGTGGGCCGCGGGAGTCGTGGACCGTCCCACCGCGGTGGACCGGGCCGTGGGTCTGTTCATGGGGAACTCGCCGCTATTCATGCCGTTCCTCGCGTTCTTCCTCATGTACCGCCGCTGGAAGGAACGTGGGAAAGACCCGGAGATCGGGTCGATCAAGCCGCAGTACGAACCGCCTCCTGGTCTCACGCCCGCGGAGGTCGGCGTCGTGGTCGATAATTCGCCGGACATGCGGGACATCACGGCGACGGTCGTCGATCTCGCGGTGCGGGGGTACATCACGATCGAGGAATCGGAGGAGGAGAAGCTCTTCGGGCTGTTCAGCGGAAAGGATTACGTCTTCCGAAAGGTCCGAGGTGGTGAGACGTGGGCCGACCTCGAACCGCACGAGCGGCGGCTCCTCACAGCGTTTTTCGGGTCGATCGATTCGGTCCGGCTATCGAGCCTCAAGAACAAGTTCTACCGGGATCTGCCCGACATCCAGTCGCACCTGCGGGACACGCTGGTCCGTCACGGAATCTATACGAAGCGTCCCGACGTAGTGGCAGGTAAGTGGGTCGGCATCGGAATCGCGACCGGTATCGCGATCGCCGCCCTGGGCCTCACGTTCGGCCAGGCGGCATTCCGGTGGGCACCACTTGCCGTGATCATCGCGGCGGTGCTCTGCGCGATCGTGGTCATCGGTTTCGGCGTCGTGATGCCGGCCCGAACGAAGCACGGTGCGGAAGTTCTGCGACACGTGAAGGGGTTCGAGGAATTCCTCGAACGCGTCGAAACGGATCGGTTCAAGCGAATGATCGAAGGACCGGAACAGTTCGAGAGGTTGCTGCCACACGCCATGGCGCTGGGCGTCGAGGCCCAGTGGGCCGCGGCGTTCGCGGACATGTATCAGGAGCCGCCGGATTGGTACCGGGGCTCGTCGTTCCACCGCTTCAACACGCACGTGTTCGTAAACAACCTCGGGAGCATGGCGACCCAGACGCAGTCGGTGATGCAGTCGGCTCCGCGGAGCAGCTCGGGCAGCTCGAGCTTCGGCGGCGGTGGTTTCTCCGGCGGCGGCGGGTTCTCGGGCGGCGGATTCGGGGGCGGCGGTGGCGGCGCGTTCTGATCGGAGAGGGCGCCGCTGGCGCTCGAGACGGCGCGGTCGATGGGGCCGGATCGGCTTCCTGATCGCGGTCGTCGCCGTCGTGGCGATCCTGACGAGCCGGGTCGCGTGCTCGCCGGCCTCGGACACGTCCCCACGCGCCGAGTACGCCTCGGCATCCGAGTTCATCGAGGACTACACCGACACATATCTCGAGCTCCGTCGGGCCTCGGCGGAGGCCGACTGGGCGCTGAACACCCGGATCGTGCCCGGCGACACGACGCTGGCGTCTCGCAGCCAGCGCGCACGCCTCGCCATGGCGGACTTCACCGGGGCCGCCAACAACCTCGATGAGATCCGACGCTGGCTCGACGCCGGCGACCTGACCTCGCTCGAGTCGCGACAGCTCGAGTCGATGCTGAGGGCCGCCGCGGAATACCCGGAGTCGGCCGGTGCCGACGTGAATGCGCGGGTGCGCCTCGAGACCTCGCAGGTCGAGACGCTGTTCGGCTTCGATTTCCGGCTCGACGGGCGCGGCGTGTCGACGAACGAGCTCGACGCGATCCTGCGGGAGAGCCGGGACACAGGGCTTCGCGAGCGGGCCTGGCTGGCGTCCAAGGAGGTCGGGGCGGCGCTGCGACCGGGGGTCCTGCCGCTTGCCGATCTCCGGAATCGGGCGGTCCGCGAGGTCGGATTCGACGATTACTTCGACTTCAAGGCGGCCGGATACGGGCTCGACCGGGACGGGGTGATCGCCCGCTCGGAGGATTTGGTCGAGGACGTGTGGCCGCTCTACCGCGAACTCCACACCTGGGCGCGCCACGAACTGGCCGCACGGCTCGCCGAGCCTGTGCCGGACTACCTACCGGCCCACTGGCTTCCGGACCGCTGGGGTCAGGACTGGAGCCCGATTCTCGGAACCGAGGGAACAGGACTCGATGCGGCCCTCGCCGATCGCGAGGCGGAGTGGATCGTCCGGGAGGCCGAGCGGTTCTACGTCAGCCTCGGGTTCGACGAGTTGCCCGGGGCGTTCTGGGAACGGTCGTCCATCTACCCGGCACCGCCGGACGCGCCATACCGGAAGAACAATCACGCCTCGGCCTGGCACATCGATCTGGACCGCGACGTTCGGACGCTGATGAGCGTCGAACCGACCGCTCGCTGGTACGAGACGACGCACCACGAGTTGGGGCACATCTATTACTACCTCGCGTACTCGCGAGAGGGCGTGCCCCCCCTGCTCCGCACCGGGGCGAACCGGGCGTTCCACGAGGCGATCGGTAGCCTCCTCGGACTCGCCGCCACGCAGGATCGCTTTCTCGCCGGCCGCGGCCTCCTGCCGCCGGAATCCGTCGCGACCGACATCGAGATCCGACCCATGCTCCGAGAGGCGCTCCGATTCGTGGCGTTCATGCCGTGGTCGGCCGGAGTGATGACCCGCTACGAGAGCGAGCTCTACGCGGGGGACATCGACGATCTCACGATGAACGCCCGCTGGTGGGAGCTGAAGAAGCGCTATCAGGGGATCGTGCCTCCGTCGGAACGCGACGAGACTCACGCGGACGCGGCGAGCAAGACGCACATCACGAACGACCCGGCCGAGTACTACGACTACGCATTCTCGCACGCGATTCTCTTCCAGCTGCACGGCCGGATCGCGACGGAGATCCTGCGGCAGGATCCGCACGACACGGACTACTGGGGTAATCCGGACGTCGGGCGTTTCCTCGAGGGAATCATGCGGGAGGGCGCGACCCGACCCTGGGAAGACATCCTGGAGGACGCCACGGGACGCGACCTCGACGGGCGCGCGGTCGTCGAGTACTTCGCGCCTCTGCTCGAATGGCTGCGCGACGAGAACCGTGGCCGCGCCCACACGCTCCCGGAGCACCCGGGCCGGTGACCCGATCGGTGATGGGAGCCGGCGATCGGGCCCCGGGATTCGTCCTGGCGTCCGCCCCCGGCGCGATGGTCGACCTGGACGAGCATCTCGGGCACGACCGCATCGTCCTCCTGTTCTACCCGCTCGCCTTCTCGGGCGTGTGCACCGCCGAGCTGTGCGCGATCCGCGATTCGTGGGATCGCTACGAAGACCTCGACGCGAAGGTCTTCGGAATCTCCGTCGACAACCCGTTCGTGACCGCCCGGTTCCGGGAGTCGGAAGGTCTCCCCTTCCCGCTCCTTTCGGACTTCAACAAGGACGTCTGCGAAGCGTACGGCGTGCTCGAGACCAACTCGTTCGGGATGGTCGGGATCAGCAAGCGCGCGGTCTTCGTGATCGGAACCGATGGCGTCGTCCACCACACCTGGGTGTCGGACGATGACGGGATCGAGCCCGACTACGACGAGATCCTCGGAGCGGTCGCCTCCGCCCCCTGACCTCCGCCTTGCCCGACAGGCCGACGCGAAACGCGAGGCCCCACCGCAGATCGCACATTCCGCATGATGCGCCGGCGTAACAGTCCGTCCGCACGGGCCGCCGCGCGCGCGCGCCCCCTCCCTCACTAACCTCCTGCATCGAATCGCCTTAGCGACCTCGACCGGGCGAACCGTCGCTCCGACGACCCGACCCCGCGGTGGGCGCAGCCCTTGAACCCCCTATCCGGCGAATCTACGAATCGTAAACCCGCCAACGGGGGGATGATGACCGAGCTGGAGTGCCTGACGAGTCTGTACCACGCGACCTGTCGGATCGGCCTGAGCGACGATCTCGACGAGCTGTTGCTGTCGGTACTGACCACGGCGCAGGAGCTAGTCGGATTCGACCACTGCGCGCTCATGCTGTACGAGCAGGACTCCGGTGAGCTGCGGGTTCGGAAGGTCCTGGGGTACGGCGATCGGCAGGAAGAGGTCCTTCAGCTGACCGTGGGTCGCGGACGCGGGATCTCGGGGTGGGCGGCAGAGCACCGCCAGGCACTTCGGGTGAACGACGTCTCGCAGGACGCGCGGTACCTGGAAGGGCTCAAGGAGGCGCGGTCGAACCTCGCCGTGCCGCTCATCGTCGCCAACCAGGTCGCGGGCGTCCTGAACGTCGAGTCTGAGGGGCTCGATGCGTTCACCGAGGCACACGAAAAGACGCTGACGGTTCTGGGCTCGCAGGCGGCGCTGGCGATTCTCGCCGGGCGCACGCGTGAGCGCCTGCAGCAGCGGATCGACCAGCTGAACGCCCTCTATCGGATCAGCCAGCTCGCGAGCGGCCAGGACGACCTCGACACGACGTTGCAGGCAATCCTCGGGGTCACCGAGGAGCTCGTCCCGGATGGGCACGTGGCCGTGCTGCTCCTCGACGAGCAGAGCCGGACGCTGTCGGTCCGCGCGAGCCGGGGGTACGGCGAGGGGGTGGATATGCTGCGGATTCCCCTTGGCCAGGGCGTGACCGGCCGCTGTGCGGAGTCCGGCGAGGTGATGCTCGCGAACGACATCACGGAGATCAACGACTACATCGAGGGCGTGCCGGGTGCACTGAGCGAGATCGCGCTGCCCCTCAAGGTCGATGGGCGGGTGATCGGAGTTCTGAACGCCGAGGCGGGGAGGCGCGGTGCGTACTCGGAAGACCACGTGCGGCCCCTGACGGTCGTCGCACAGCAGGCCGCGGTGGTGATCCGGGCCGCGCAGCTGAACGACGAGATGCGTCAGCTCGCGGTGACCGACCCGCTGACCGGGCTCTACAACCGCCGCTACTTCGTCGAGAAGCTGAACGAGGAGGTCTCGAGGGCCCAGCGATACGGCCAGCGGGTCGCACTCATGCTCGTCGATTGCGATCACCTGAAGGCGATCAACGACGACCACGGGCACCTCTCGGGCGACCGCGCGCTCCAGGCGCTCGCGGACGTGATGAAGATCACGCTGCGCGAGAACGACGTGCTCGCCCGTCTGGGCGGGGACGAGTTCGCGGCACTCCTCATCGACGCCGACGAGACCCGCGCCATCGAGGTGAGCGACAGGCTGAAGCGGACGGTCCACAGCCTCCGGCTGATCTCGGAGGACGGCGGTGACATCGACATGACCGTCTCCGCGGGCATCGCGATCTTCCCGGACGCCGGGGCCGACGTGAAGTCGCTCATGCGAGAGGCCGATGCGGCCATGTATCGAGCGAAACACGACGGTCGAGATCAGACGGTGACGCGCGGACGACCCCTCGCCGAAGACCCGATCGATGAGATCCCGATCCCCGAGATCGAGGACGTTGACGACTGGCCGTCACGGCGTTCCGGGGGGCCCTAGGAGGGGCATCGCGAGAGGGTTTGCATCCGGAGCGTTTCGGGTCGAGGTTGGCTCTGTTCAATGGCCGGATTCGAAGGAGCCAGGATGTCCGACCGACTCTCCCAAATGCAGTGCGTGCCCTGTCGCGGCGGCGTTCCGCCGCTCGAGGGCGATGAGTTGGCCCGTCTCGAGGGCGAGCTCGGGGGAGGCTGGCGGGTCGTCGACGGACACCACCTCGAGAAGGAGTTCACCTACCCGGACTTCGCGAACGCACTCCAGTTCGTGAACCGCGTGGGCGCGATGGCGGACGAGCAGGACCACCATCCGGACATCCACCTCGGCTGGGGCCGGGCTCGCATTCAGATCTGGACCCACAAGATCGACGGATTGACCGAGAGCGATTTCGTCTTCGCCGCGAGGTGCGACGCGCTTGTCTGATACCACTCCCGCCCCGGCACCACATGGGGCCTCCACGACAAAACGTCATCTGGGAACGATCAGCGGGGACCACCCCGGTCCGATGCTGCTCTGCGTCGCCGGACTCCACGGCAACGAGCCCTCCGGAAACCACGCGGTCGCACGCGTTCTCGAGGATATCCGCGAGCGCGGGGTCGAGATCGCGGGCGACCTCGTCGGTGTGACCGGTAATCTCGCCGCCCTGCGCGAGGGCATCCGCTTCATCGACGAGGATCTGAACCGCGTCTGGCAGAGGGATCGGGTCCTCTCCGTTCTCGATTCGCTCCGCCGCGGTGCCGAGACGTCGCCGATGGTCGGAAGCGCCGAACTGGCCGAGCAGCGCGAGCTCCTCGCTACGATCCGGGAGGCCGTCGGCCAGGCCCGCGGCAAGGTGCTCGTGCTCGATCTTCACACCACGTCCGCGGAAAGCGCCCCCTTCACCACGCTCGGAGACACGCTGCAGAATCGGAAGATGGCGCGGGCGATCCCCGTCCCCGCCGTGCTCGGGCTCGAGGAACAGATCGAAGGCGCCATGCTCCAGTACTTCGACCTGCTCGGCTGGGCCGGGATCGGGATCGAGGGCGGGCAGCACGACGCCGAGGCATCGATCGACGCCCACGAGGACGTGATCTGGGTCCTGCTCGAGCGGCTCGGGATGGTCGACGCAGCCGCCGCCTCGATCCAGGAGCGACACGGCCGACTCGCGAGCGCGGCGACGAATCTCCCTCAGGTGGTCGACGTCCGGTATCGGCACGAGGTCAGTCCCGAGGACGGTTTCGTGATGGACGCGGGGTACCCGAACTTCGTCGAGGTGTCGCAGGGTCAACGGCTCGGTCACGACCGCAACGGACCGGTGCTGGCGCCGATGGGCGGCCTGCTGTTCCTCCCGCTCTATCAGAAGCTGGGCGACGATGGGTTCTTCATCGTCCGAGCGGTGCGACCGATGTGGCTCACCATCTCACGGAAGCTCCGTCAGTGGGGCCTCGACCGGTCGGCCACGCTCGTCCCGGGCGTCATCGCTCACCCGGACCGCGAAGACGCGGTCGTGCTGGCGCGCTGGGCGACGAATCGCTGCGTGATCGGCATCCTCCACCTGCTCGGCTTCAACGCGCTGCACGAGAGGGGTCGGATGGTGATGGTGCGGCGGGTCGAATCGGCGGAAGAGGGGAGCCCGCTCGACCTGAGGCACTGACACCGGCTTCGGCGTACCACGTGCGACGCGGCAAAACGAGCGATGCGGCCGTACGGTCGCGACGGACCTAGCCCACGAACAAGACCTCCCGCAGCGCCTCGATGTCGTCCATGTCGTTGTAGACGTGCGGAGACACCCGCAGGGCCTGACCACGCAGCGACGCGAACACGCGGGCCCGTTCGAGCCGCCCGTGGAGTTCTTTCAGGTCCAGGCCGTCCGGTAACCCGACTCCGAGCATATGCCCGGTCCGCCAGGTGTCGTCCTCCACCGGCCACCCCTTCTCGCTCAGCTCCGCCGCCAGGTCACCGAGTAGCAGCGAGTTGTATCCGAGGATGCGGTTCGGCTGCCACTCGAGAATCATGTCGAGCGCCTCGATCATCATCGGGACCTGAATGAAGTTCGAGCGCTCGCCGACGTCGTAACGGACCGCGCCGGGTCCGTAGTCATCGACGTAGTCCACCAGAGCCTGGAAGTCCTCCGATCCCCGGCGCGCGATCCAGGTCTCCTCGAGGGGCACGCCGTCGTCGAACCTCGGCCCGTAATGGGCGAGCGCCATCGAATAGGGGCCGAGCAGCCACTTGTACCCGGCGGTGACGAGCAGGTCGGGCCTGACGGCGTCTATTTCGAACGGCACCGCGCCGATCGACTGGGATCCGTCGACGAGCAGGGCGGCGCCGACCTCGCGGGCGCGCGCGCCGATCGAGACGAGGTCGAAGCGCGTTCCGTCCGTCCAGTGCGCGGGGGGAAGCGTCACGACGGCCGTCGCATCGTCGATCGCGGTCAGGATCCGCTCGTTCCACTCCAGCCCCGCCGGTGCGCGCCCGGGCCGGTCCACGGTCCGGAGCTCGCACCCGATGTCGGCGGCGAGACGGCGCCAGACGTAAACGTTGCTCGGGAACTGCTCGCCCAGGATCACAAGGTTATGCTCGGGCCGCAGATCGATGTTCTTCGCCGCCGTCGCGATCGCGTACGAGACGGAGGGGATGATCGCGACGCGGCCGGGGTCGCCGCCGATGAGCGTCGCGAAGCGTCCGCGCAGGCGCTCGCAATCGTCGTAGAAGTCGCTGGTCGGGACGCGGGTCGGCGACAGCTTCTTCCGCAGCCCCTCGACCCCCGCCGCTTCCACACGGCGGGAGATGGGGCCCAGGTAGGCGCAGTTCAGAAAATGGGCGCCCTCCTCGATGCGAAAGTCATCCTTCCGGCAGGTGATCATGTCGGCTGCTTTCTCTGTGCCTCCGCGCGTACGGCGCGGCGGTCGACCTTCCCGTTCGCACCGCGAGGCAGACGCTCGACGAAGCTCCAGCGCCGCGGCATCCGCGGACCGTCGAGGTGCTGCCTGACCCAGACAACGAGGTCTCGCTCGAGGGTCTCGTGTCGGTGCTGGCCCGCGGCCTCGAGGTCCGTCGTCTCGGGGTCCGCCGGCACCACGACCGCCGTAACGATATCGCCCCACCGCTCATCCGGGACGCCGACGATGCAGGCGTCCTTCACGCCGGGGTGACGGCGGACGATGGCCTCGATCTCCGCGGGGTCCACGTTCGAGCCGCCGGTGACGATCCGGTCGGCTCGCCGCCCAACGACATCGAGAGCACCTGACGCGTCCCGCGCCGCGAGATCGCCGGTCCGGTACCAGGCGTCGGACCGACACGGCTCGCCGCCGAGGACACCGACCATCATCGCCGGGCCGCGGATCGCGACATCGCCGTCCTCCTCGACCGAAATCTCGAACCCATCGAGCGGCTGATCGAGCAACCCGAGACCGGTTCCGCCGTGCGCCTCCACGCGAGGCGAGGAGAGAGACCCGGGCGCGATGGTGGCCACCTGCGAGCCGGCTTCCGTCAGCCCGTACGTCGGAGAGACGGGCCAGCCGGCCGCGACGGCCCGGCGCAGGAGATCGTCGGCGACCGCGGCTCCCCCGACGAGCACCTGCTCGAGCGAATCCGGAATCCGGCCCCGCGACGCCAGGAGCCTCTCGAGCATGACGGGAACGACGGACGCGTGGGTGACGCGGTGTCGTTCCATGGCCTCCGCCGCATCAGCTGCGTCGAAGCGGGGGGTCGCGCAGACGATCCGGCCACCGCTCTCGCCGGCCCGGGCGATGATCGCGAGACCGCCGACGTGGCCCCAGGCCAGGGTCGCGAGGGTGGATGATCCGGGGCCGGCGCCGCCCCTGCGATTCGCCGCCACCGCGTTCGCGCGCAGACCCGCCCAGGAGTGACATACGACGCGCGGGACGCCCAGAGAGCCCGACGTCGAAAGGAGCACGTCCGTCCCGTCCGGGGCCGTGTGCCGGTGACGGGCCTCCTCGAGCGGCGTCAGCAGATCCACGGGGCCGAAGCCCGGCAGGGCGACGGCGCGTCGAGCCCAGGGGCCGGGCCATTCGCGGTCAGGGGAGATGAGAACGGCGGAGAGGTCGACCGTCCCGGCGAACCGGCGGCACTGGTCGTCCGCCCAGTCGAAGTGCCCCATCGCGAGTACGGCGTCGGCACGGGCGATGGCGTGGACGGCCACGACGGCCTCGGGGCGCAGGTCGAACACGTGCGCGACGCGCGGCCGGCCCGCGACCGCCGGCAGGTCCCGAAGCGTCTCCGCCAGCGCGTCCGCGGCCTCGGAGACCTCCGACCACGTCCACGTCTGACCGGGCGACTCGAGCGCTACGGCGTCGGGAGCCCGGAAGGCCGGCCAGTTCGGCGGATTCATGTGCCCGGTGGCGTCCACGTCCCCGGTGCCGTCCGTGTCCCCCGTCACAGCAGGCAGCCGACCGCGAAGAAGACGCCGTAGAGGCCGGCGAGCCGGGCGGTCGCGGGGAGCGCCGCGTTCAACTCACGCCGGTCCTCGAACCGCAAGACGGTCTGGATCGGCCCGGGAGCGAGCAACGCGGGGATCAGCGCCAGCGTGACGGGCAGAGGCCACCCGAGGAACCCGGCCCCCAGGCAGGGCACGGCACAGGCGACGAGAAGAAGGAGCAGATACTCGCGCTTCGTCGCCTTCTCGCCGATGAGCACGGCCAGGGTGCGCTTGCCTGCCTCGGCGTCGGTCGGGATGTCGCGGAGGTTGTTCACGACCAGAATCGCCGTGATCAGGGCCCCTACCCCGGCGCCCGCCCAGACGGGGCCGAGGCCCCAGGTCAGGGTCTGTACGTAGACGGTACCGGCCACGGCGACGGGGCCGAAGAACACGAAGACGAACAGGTCCCCGAGCCCGTTGTATCCGAACGGCCAGGGACCGCCCGTATAGCAGATCCCCGCGACGATCGACGCGATGCCGATCGCCAGGATCGGCCATCCGCCCCGGTATACGAGATAAAGGCCGATCGCGGTCGCCAGACCGAACGATACAGCGGCGGCGGCCCGCACCCTCTCCGGCGACATCAGCCCGCTCTGGGCGATCCGGATCGTCCCCATGCGCGACTCATTGTCCGCGCCGCGCACGTGGTCGGAGTAGTCGTTGGCGTAGTTCGTCCCGACCTGGATGAGGATGGCCGCGAACAGCGCGGCGACGAACGGCAGGGCCACGAATCCGCCGGCGTGGGCGGCGAGCCCGCCCCCCATCAGCACGGGCGCGACGGCCGCGGGCAGGGTCCGGAGCCGCGCCCCGATGACCCAGGCCGGGGCGCTCACGAGCGTGCCCGGTTCCGCCCGCGCCTCACGATCCGCCTGTCAGGCGACCCTAGGGTCGCCAGGGGTATTTGTTGAACTCCGGCGCGCGCTTCTCCAGGAAGGCGTTTCGACCCTCCTGCCCTTCCTCGGTCATGTAGAAGAGCATCGTCGCGTGTCCGGCGAGCTCCTGGAGCCCTGCCTGTCCGTCGCAGTCCGCGTTCATAGCGGCCTTGATGCAGCGGATCGCCAGCGGGCTCTTCTGCAGGATCTCGCGCGCCCAGTCGACGCCCTCGGCCTCGAGTTCGGCGAGCGGAACGACCTTGTTCACGAGGCCCATCGCCTCGGCCTCCGCCGCGTCGTACTGCCGGCAGAGATACCAGATCTCCCGGGCCTTCTTCTGACCCACCGAGCGAGCGAGGTACGACGATCCGAACCCGCCATCGAAGCTCCCCACCTTGGGACCGGTCTGTCCGAACACCGCATTGTCGGCCGCGATCGTCAGGTCGCACACGACGTGGAGGACATGCCCCCCGCCGATCGCGTACCCCGCGACGAGCGCGATCACCGGCTTCGGCATCGAGCGGATGAGACGCTGTAGCTCGAGGACGTTCAGACGAGCCCGCCCGTCCTTTCCGACGTACCCGGCCTCACCCCGCACGCGCTGGTCACCGCCGCTGCAGAACGCCCACTTCCCGTCCTCCGCGGGACCGTTTCCGGTCAGCAGCACGACGCCGATCTCCTCGTCATCGCGCGCGTCGAGCACCGCTTCGAACATCTCGAAGAGGGTCTCGGGCCGGAACGCGTTCCGCACCTCGGGACGATTGAAGGCGATGCGGGCGATGCCCTCCGCCTTGTGGTAGGTGATGTCCTGATAGTCCTTGACCTGCTGCCAATCCACGTCGCTTCGGGACTGCCACTCCGAGTCGCTCATCGCGGCTCCTGCCATGCGTAGGGGTTTTGTTCGGAAATGACCTATGAAGCCGCCAGCCGTCCGGCCACGGCAACGCTCGCAGCTTCGAGCGCAGATCGTCTTCTCGTCCAGTTCGCGTCGCGCTCGATCGGCACCTCGAGGATCCGCAGACCGCCGGCCTGCCAGCCGGCTTCGAGCTCCGCCTCCAGCTCGCCGATCGACGCGCTGAGACTGTGCGGGATTCCGGCCGCCCCTGCAACCGCTGCGATGTCGATGTCGTGCGGCATCACGACGTGGCGGGTGAACGGAGGATCGTAGTCCCGAATCGGAAGCATGTGGAAGATGCCGCCGCCCCGGTTCTGGATCACGACGATCTGCATGGCCGCCGCCGTGCCCCCGGCCATCAGCAGTGCCCCAACGTCGTGCAGCAGCGTAAGGTCGCCTATCAGTGCGAGGGTCGGTACCCCGGTCGCCGCGCGCGAGCCGAGCGCACCGCTCACGTTGCCGTCGATCCCGCTGGCGCCACGAAAACCGAGAGTCGAGACGGGCCGATCCGAAGGAGCGGCGAAGGCGTCGACGTCGCGAATCGGCATCGAGTTCCCGATAAAGAGCCGGCCTCCCGTCGGCACGCCGCGCGCGACGGCCGCCGCGACGGATCCCTCGAACATCTCGGCCGAGGCGTCCAGGAAGGGAGCCAGAGCCTCAGCCGCGGCATCACCGGCCGCGCGCCACGCCGCGCGCCACCCGGCGTCCGTGCTCGACTCGCCCTGCGGGACGAGACCGGCGGCGGCGCTCAGCGTCAGGGCCGGATCGGTGTGGAGGTAGCGGGTGGCGAGACCCGCGTGGTCCTTCCACCGGCGTCCACGGTCGATGACGACCTGGTCCACGCCCGCGAACCGCTCAAGAAGCCGCTGCGTCACGGCCGACGTGGGAGCGGGGCCGACCCGGACGATCAGATCGGGACGCAGCAGGGCCTCCGCTCCGTCGAGGACGGCGTCCGCCGCCACGGCGTCGGAGTGCGCCACCGCGAGCCCACCGGCTCCGTCCGCGAAGCGAGCCCCGGACAACGGGTCCGCGAGAACGACCGCTCCCGCCGAGGCCGCGCAGGCGAGCGCCGCGGGTCCGGTGTCGGGATCGATCGTGGGGCCGCAGACGATCAGCGGTCGAGTTGCGGCGCGGAGCAGGTCGGCCAGCGTCCGGCTCGCAAGGCCGACATCACCGTCGTTCCCCACCAGTGACGTGAACGGCGCACCCTCGGGGCGGCCGGCGACTCCGGGGGCCTCCGCGTCCGGGACGACGTCTCCGTCGACGACCGAAGGCTCGAGCGGCTTCTCGAACTGGACGTTGATGTGCACCGGGCCGGCGGGTCCGGTGACGCCCGTGGACGCCGCGACTGCCCGGGCCATCTCGACCCGCAGGCGCCCGAGATCCTCCGCGCGGGGACGCGGGAGCGCGAGGTCGATGGTCTCGCGGGGATACGTCCCGTAGAGCCGCACCTGATCGATGGTCTGGTTCGCGTCGAATCCGCGCAGGTGCGCCGGACGATCAGCCGTCAGGACGAGGAGCGGGATGTCGCTCTGGCTCGCCTCGATGACGGCGGGCAGGAGGTTCGCGGTCGCCGTACCCGACGTCGTGACGACCGCGGCGGGTCGCTGGGTCGCCCCGGCGACGCCGAGCGCGAAGAATCCGGCCGACCGCTCGTCGACGTGGGGATGGACCTCGAAGCGACCGTCCGTGACGAAGGCCTCGACCAGGGGAGCCGATCGCGAGCCCGAGCCCACCGCTACGTGGCGCACTCCGTGACGCGCCAGCTCGTCCGCCAGCGTACGGGCCCAGAGGGTGTTGCGGTTCGGAGCCGTCACGGCGTAACCCTCGCGGCGCCCGGCCTCACGGTACACGTCCGACGGACAGGGCCTGGAGCATGGTCTGGAGCTTCACCCGCGTCTCGTCCCACTCCGCACGGGGCCTCGAGCCTTCCACGATCCCGCAGCCCGCGTAGAGCCGCAGCAAGGGACCGCGGCCGACCGCCGACCGGAGGGCAGGGGCGAACTCGCCGTTCCCCACCTCGTCGAACCACCCGACCGGCCCGGCGTACCAGCCACGGGGAGCGCGCTCTTCCTCGACGAGGATCTCGCGTGCCTCTTCGTGTGGGTATCCGCACACGGCCGCCGTGGGGTGGAGCGCGCGGACGAGTTCGAGGATGTGCGTCCCCTCTCCGACCCGGGCTTCCAGCTCGGTCCGGAGATGCTGGATCCGAGGAAGCCGGAGCAACTCGGGTTCGGGGACCGATTCGAGTTCGACGCCGACCCCGGCGAGGTGCTCGGCGATGTCCTCGACTACGATCTGGTGTTCCACGACGTTCTTGTGACTCCCGAGAAGCTGCCGACCCAGCCACTCGTCCGACTCCGGATCCGCCCCGCGCGGGATCGAGCCCGCGACGGCCATCGTTCGGAACCGTCCGTTCTCGAGCCGGCCGATCAATTCCGGCGCCGCCCCGAGCAGAAACCGGTCGCGCTCGAACTGCACGAGGTAGGTATGCGCGAGCGGGTTGCGGCCTCGCAGCGCCTGCAGGACGCTCGCCGAATCGGGAACTTCCGTCAGCGTCACGTCGAGCGGACGAGCCAGGACGACCTTCCGAACCGCCCCGTTCGCGATCTCCGCGAGGATGCGCTCGATCCCGACGCGCCACTCGTCGGGCGTCACGGGCTCGTCGATCGAGGTCGCGGAAGGCACCCTGCCGGGGGCCGCGCCGGTGCGCTCGAGGTCGAGCAGGCGCTCGCGCGTCTTGCCCGCGCGTCGCCGCAGCTCATCGATCGCCCGGTCGCGCGGCGTGTCTTCCGCGAAGTGACGCGTGACCGTGAGTGTCGCCCCTTCGGGACCGGCCTCGACTTCGAACGCCGGAAGCGTGAAGCGGACCCCGGGGAACGGCTCCCAGAAGCCGGCACCGTCCCGATCGGAGTCCGTCTGCTCGAGCCCGAAAGCGAAGCCCCCGTGGAATCGCGGTCGGCGGCCGCCGCCGTCGAGATCCCGAACCCAGGGGCGATCGTAGATCTCGCGGGCGCGTTCCAGGGACCACTGCACGACGTCCGGGCCCGGATCGCCGGACTCTCGGTCGCGGTCGTTGATCTCGGCGACCGACCCCGCATGGGCGATCCAGCGCGATCCGCTCTGCCAGAACCCGCGCACACCCGCCGGGGGCGACGCCAGCACCGTCTCGGGCTGCAGGCTGCCCACGCGGACCGTGACCGTCGCGTAGTACCCCGAACCGATCTCGGGCACCCCGATGGCGTCGGCCGTGCGGGTCTCGAGGTTCGCGGAGGGTCCGCTCACCCGGTCCTCGACGCGACGCGGTGAACGACGGCGTGGAGGTCCGCGGTGCGCTCGGGGGACGGCGCATAGCCGCCCGACAGCAACAGAGTGATTGGCACTCCCGCACGCCGCAGCATTCGGATCGCGAGCTCCTCTCGGGCTTCGAGCCCGGCCGGGGTGAGCGACAACCGGCCGAAGCGGTCTCCGGCCACGACGTCGACGCCACCAAGATAGAACACCAGATCGGGTCTGGCTCGCTCCAGCGCAACACGCAGACCCTGCTCGAGGTGCGCGACATACTCGTCATCGCTCACCCCATCCGCGAGCGGAATATCGAGGTCCGAGGGCGTCTTTCGAAACGGGTAGTTGTTCTCGCCGTGCACCGAAAACGTGAAGGTGCGCTCATCGCCGGCGAACACGGCGGCGGTCCCGTTCCCCTGATGGACGTCGAGATCGACCACGAGAGCACGCTCGATCCACCCCGCGCGACGGAGTGTCCGCACCGCCACGCCGACGTCGTTCAGGACGCAGAATCCCTCGCCATGACCGGGAAACGCGTGGTGCGTGCCACCAGCCAGGTTGGCGGCGATGCCATCCTCGAGCGCCATCCAGGCCGCGTTCACCGTCCCCCGCACCGCGAGCCGGGAGCGCCGGACGAGGCCCTCCGACCAGGGAAGCCCGAGCTTCCGGATCTCGGGCCGTTCGAACGTCCCGTGTCTGAGCTTAGACAGGTACTCGTCGGTGTGCACGAGGGCGAGGTCGGCCCAGTCGGCCTCGGTCGGCTCGACGATATCCTCGGGACCGACCAGCCCCTCCGCGAGGAGGATCCGGTGGAGTTCCGGAAACTTGCCCATCGGGAACGCGTGTCCGGCGGGGAGCGGTACGTGGTACCCCTCGCTGTAGCTGACCCTCACGAGCCGCGCACCGCTGGGCTCAGAAGATCCGGAACGCGACGCGGAACAGGCGTCCGGGCTGCGGAAGGCCGCACTGATCGAAGACGGCCGTGTCGGTCACGTTATGCAGACCCGCGGTCGCCTGAACGGTGCGGAACGCCCCGCCGATCGACCACTGTCGGCTGAATACCAGATCGAGGCGCGCCGTGCCGTCGAGCGCGACGTCGCTGCCCAGATCGGGATCGACGCAGTACTGGCGCCCGACCATGTTCGCCTGCGCCCTGGCGCGGATCCCGGCGAACACCGGTCCCTCGACGTTGAGAGAGCCCCCGATCGCGGGCTGGTACTCGGGCTTCCGCTGCTCGCTCGGCGCCATCGCATCCGTGAGCACGACATCCTGAAGCGTCATGTCGGCGCCGACAGCCCAGGCGTCCCAGCGCAGCTCGCCGAGCATCTCGACGCCGGCGGCCCGAACCTCGTTCCGGTTCTGACGCTGGAAGCGGCCGTCACCGAGCCCCGTCCGGACGATCGCGTCCGAGAAGCGCTGGTGAAACAGCACGGCCTGCGCCTCGAGCTCCCCCGAGAACGCATCGAGCGCCCCCGTGAGACCGGTCTCGATCGCGCGCAGGACCTCTGGCTTCAGATCCGGATTCGGAACGAAGCGACCCAGCGCGCCGGAATACAGCTCGCGAAGCGACGGGAACCGAACCCGACGGCTCACACCGAGGTGAAGACGCCCTGTTCGCCCCACGATGGCCGACCCGCCGACGCGGGCGCCCCACGCCCCGATCGGATCGCGTGCCTCGACTCCGCCCGTCTCCGGGGTGCTCGCCCGATCGAAGCTGCCCCCGGCCGTCAGGCGAACCCCCGCCCAGAATCCCGAAGTGCTCGACGTCACCGGCTGCTCGACCTCGGCGCCGAAGCTGTAGAGACGCTGGCGGTACCGGGCCGTGGGGTCGCTGTCCACGCGCTCGTCGTGCCGCGCCTCGGCCCACGTGAACGCGCCACGAAGGATTCCGCGTCCGAGCGTGTGATCGGCGACGGCGCGGGCCGTGATGGTCCGGTCGTCGGAGAACTCCGACTCCTCGATGGTCCGGTAGTCGAGAGTCTCGTAGGCGTCGATCCTCTGGTCGCCGACGTCCAGCCCGAGGCTCACCTCGACATCGCCCTGACCCAGCGGAGTGTCGCCCCATGCGGTGCCGGCGCTCAGCGCGGTCACGACTCGGGACGTGTTGGGGATCCGCCAGAGACGCGGATCCGACACGTGAAGCTCGGGTGGCACGCCGCGAGCGGCATCGAACGCGAAGCTCGACAGCGACACCCAGGTCCCCGACCCGGCCTCGTAGCGCCCCGTGAAGAAGCCGCTCGTGTGCCGCAGGTCGCTGTTGAGGCGCTCACCGGCCGCCGGCTCGACCGGTTGCGTGACTCCGCGCGCCAGGGGCACGCCATCCCGCGTCCTGTACCCGAGCCCCGCCTGCAGCCCGACCTTGCCCGATCCGGCGGAGAGGGTCGTGCCGAACTTCCCGCCAACGACCGCCGCCCCGGTGGCGTCCACGCCGCCCTGCAACGCACTCGTCGGAGCCGCCGACCCGGCCTCACCCGACGCCAGGTCGATCTCGACGATCCCGCCCAGCACGTTCGGACCATGGAGCACGGAGGAGATCCCCCGGAACAGCTGGACTTCCCTCGCGGCATCGGTGGGAACCACGGACAGATCGGTTCGGGCGTCCCAACCGAGCGTGAGCGGCACACCGTCAACCAGGACCGCGACCTGTCGCGATTCGGTTCCGCGGAGGGTCAGCTGCTGCTCCCCGCGCGAGTTCTCGCGGACCTGCACGAACGGCATCTGGCGCAGGGCCTCGCCGAGAAGTGGAATCGGTCCGAGCCGTGGAGCTTCCAGGCTCAGCCGGACGGCGCTGGCCCCGGAGGTCGTGGCGACGGGGCGCGTCGTCCGAACCCGCAGATCCTCCATCTCGAAGACGAGCGTATCCCGTCTCAGGGAGTCGGGGATCTGCGCCTCTGCGGCGACCGGCAGCCCGCCTGCAGCAAGCAGGCCGAGCGCGACGGCGCAGACGGCGCGACCGCACCGCCCGGTCATGTCGTTCTTCCTCATCTATTCACTTCCCTCCCGGATCTCGATGCATCCGGGGGACATGTTGATTTCGTCTCGTCTGGTGTCGATCAGGCGACGCCGCGACGCCGCCGGTATAAGGACACGCCGACACCACCCATCGCTGCGAGCATCGACAGCCAACCGACGACATCGCCGAACCTCACGTAGAGAGTCACGGTGTCGGTGGTCAGCACGTCACCCACGAACGCGGCAGGTTCGAACAGAAAGGTGGCGTGCGTCACCCGTCCGAGCGGATCGACGAGCTCGGAGATTCCGGTGTTCGCCGACCTCGCGACCCCCATCCGGGTTTCGACGGCACGCATCACGAGATGCGCCGGGTGCTGCCACAGCGCGCTGCTGCGACTCCACCAGGCGTCCCGACCGAACCACGCGTCGTTCGTCAGGTTCACGAGAAAATCCGCCCCGTTCCGCCGATAGTGACGGGAGAGTGGCGAGAAGATCGACTCGTAGCAGATCATGATCCCGTACGACGCCGTCCCGACGTCCGTCTCCACCTCGAACGGTGGCGACCATTCCCCGACGCCGAACGCGCCGAAGTAGGTGAGCCCCGAGAACCACTCAGGGGGAAGAAACGGGACCCGCTCCACGACGGGAACCAGAAACCGCTTGTCGTACCGGCCGATCCGCCCGACACCCGGAGTACTCACGAAGGCGGAGTTGAACGTCTGGAAGTTCTCCCCGTCGTCCTCTATCCCCAGGGCTCCGAGCGCGACGTCCGCGTCCAGCGACTCCCCGAGCCGCAACCACCAGTTCACGTAGAGCTCGGGGGCGGCCCAGCCACGGGACGGAATCGGGTCGAGCTGCCACGGAATCGCGGACTCAGGGAGTAGCACCAGATCGATGTCCTCGTCTGCCGAGCGCCACCCCGCGGCGATCGAGTCCGTCATCGCCATCGCGGCCCGGGCGGCTTCGGGTCGATCCCCAATCTTGATGTGCTCGGGGACGTTCGGCTGGACGACTCCGACGGTCGCCGCCGGTCTCAACTCGAGCGTGCTCCACCGCACGAGCGAGTAGCCGATGGGCAGGACCAAGACGAGCGCGAGTGCCGTGACCAGCTTCGACATGCTTCGTGGCGCGCCGTCCCCGGCGCCCCGCCGTAACCACATCAGGGCGATCAGCGTGTGGATCGCCACCAGCCAGAAGGAGAGGCCGCGCGAGCCGACGAGGTCCGCCGCGCCAATGATCCTCGGGTAATAGGCCAGCGTGTCCCCGAGCTGCATCCACGGGAAGGAAATGTCGGCCAGGTGGGCCCGTAACCACTCGGTCGCCGTCCAGAAGGCTGGAAAGACCAGCCAGGCCGGCCACCCCACGCGCCGGCGGACCTGGTGGATCGCCCCCGACATGCCGGCTAGGAACGACGACATGATGATGACGGGCCCCACGAACGCGCCGACGGCCCACACCGTGTAGTAGATCAGGGCGACGATGAGCCAGTAGAAGACCAGCGAAAAGTACACGAGGCCGAGGAAGAACCCGCCCACGCGGGACTGCCGCGCCCCCTCCCGCGTGTCCGGCAGGCGCTCGTGCCAGATGATGAACGGCACGAGCGCGATGAAGGAGGGGACGAACAGCTTCAGCGGCGGGTGCGCGAGACCCAGCAGGATGCCCGCAAGAAACACGGGCCCCGCGTTGTCGGGCACACAGCTCGCCCGCACGGCGGACAGCGAGAAGCGGCTCATCGGACCGGGCGGCTCACCAGCGGATCGCGAGTCCCGCGTGCAGACCGACACTGCGGATATCTGCCGCGAGCGTCCCACGCACCTCGCCGAACAGGCTCACGACCGATCCGAGCGCGAAGTCCAGACCGCCGATCGCGGAGCCACCGACCGTGATCAGATCGAGCGACTCCTCCACGAACGTCCCATCGATCGCCATGCCGGATCCGTTCAGGACATACAGCTCCCCCCCGATGCCCAGATAGGGCCTCAACACCGCCTCCGGAGCGAACACCCAGTGGAAATCCAGCCCCGCGATGACGGCGCTTCGCTTGATCTGACCGAGGTCGAGCGTCGGCCGGACGCCGTTCTGCTCCTCCACGAGATCCGCGATGCGGGTGGCGAACTTGTCCACCTCGGCCGTCTTCAACTCGGAGGACCAGTAGCCACCCCGAATCTGCGTCCGGACCTTCGGTCCCAGGTACCCGAGATCGAACCGCCCTCCGAACCCCACCGTGCTGTTGATCCCGCTCGGATAGACCACGAACGCCTCGCCCACGATCCCGCGGAACCCGAGGTTCGCGTAATCGTATGCAGCCAACCCCTCCTGCGCGGACACTCCCTGCCCCGCGGACATCCCTACCAGCGCGAGCAACAGCACCCTGACCAGCTTCCTCATCCCGCCTCCATGTCCCGTCCACCTGCCCAAGAAGCACATCCCGTTAACACAGACGCCCGCAACGCTCTCACAGTTGCGAGGGCCTACTTGCCCCACGCCGTATCCAGCCCGAGCACGGGCAGCGCCCGACCCGGACCGGACCCCTCGGGAGGCCCCGCCTGCCGGACCACTCGCGCGACGGTACCGCCGAGATCGAAGTCCGAACTCCGATCGATCGAGACCTCGACCAGCGTCCCCGCAGGCAGGTCGTCCGGCCCGGTCATGATCGTCACTCCATCGACGTCATCCGCCTGCGACGCGATCCGGCCCACGTGAACCCGCCCAGTTCCGGCCAGACCGCCGTACAGGTCGGATGCGACGGGGTCGTCGGAAACCGCCACCCCGTCGACCACCGCGAGACGCGTGCGGCCCACCTCTCCCTCCAGCCGCTCGGCGCTCACCGCCCGTTGGACCGCGAGCACTTCCTCGAGGCGCTCGCGGGCCACGTCCTGCGGAACGTAGATGTCCTCGAGCTCGGTCGCGCGGGTCCCCTCCTGGGGGCTGAACGCGAACGCACCGAGACGGTCGAAAGGCGACTCGTCCAGAAACTCGACAAGCTCGCGAAACTCGGCGTCGGTCTCCCCCGGAAACCCGACCAGGACCGTTGTTCGGAGCGTGAGGTCGTCGATCGAGCCACGCAGCCACGCGATCTTGTCGCGCAGCGTTCCCGACCGCTCGGGTCGCCGCATGCGCTCGAGCACGGTGTCCGAGGCGTGCTGGATCGGCATGTCGATGTACGGTAGCAGGCGATCCTCGGTGGCCATGAGCTCGACCAGCGGCTCTCGGAGACCCGCGGAATAGATGTACAGCAGACGGAACCACGGGATGCCCGTCTCGCGCAGGAGCGCCCGCACGAGCTCGGCGATGTCGGTGCCGTCGCGAATGTCCCGGCCGTAATGCGCGAGATCCTGCGCGACGAGGTTCACTTCCACGGCGCCCTGGGCCTCGAGCCGCTGCGCCTCCGCGACCAGTCCGTCGAGATCGAAGGACCGGTGGCGTCCGCGCCAGAGGGGGATGGCGCAGAAGGCGCACCCGTGATTGCAGCCCTCGCTCACCTTCAGGTACCGGACGTGACGCGATCCGAGCGGCGTCCGCTCCCCCGGGTGCGGAGCGTCGGCCAGCGGCTCGCTCGACAGGAGCCCTCGATCCGCCAGCTCCGGAACCAGGCGATCCAGTTCGGTCAGACCCAGCAGGAGGTCCACCTCGGGCAGCGCCGGGGCGAGCTCGTCGCGGTATCGCTCGACCATGCATCCGACCGCCACGACGGCACGGCAGCGACCGTCGCGCTTCAGACGGGCCGCTTCGAGAAGCGTCTCGATCGACTCCTCCTTCGCGGCGTCGATGAACCCGCACGTGTTCACCAGGATGACGTCGGCTTCCTCGAGGTTCTCCACCCGTTCCGCGCCGTGACCGGCGACCGCCGCCAGCATGCGCTCGGAATCAACCGTGTTCTTGTCGCAGCCGAGGCTCACGAGTCCGAGTCTCGTCGTGTCAGCGCTCAAAGACCTGAACTCCGTCGGGAACCGTGAAGGCGAACAGTGCGCCGTCCACGGATGCGTTCGGCTCGAGGTCCGCGAGCGTCACCGTCCGGATCGTCTCGTTCTCCTCCTCGATCCGGAACCGGCGCACGAGTCGGTCGGAATCGGCAATCCACACGCGTACGAGCCGGTACTCCGACGGGCCGCGCGGCGTGAGCGAGATCACGTGCGTACGCACCCCGGACACGATGGCGGAGCCCTCGAGCACCGCGTCGTAGGACGCCCTCGCCTCGGACAGGATCCGGCCCAGGACATCCGCGCCACCGGCCGCCTGGCCACCGCCCGTAAGCGCCGACTTGATCACCTGCCCCGGCGTGGCCGAAGGCTGATAGAGCCACAGAAACTCCCCATCCGCGACGAACAAGTCGTCCGCCGGCTCGGTGAAGTCCATCCGGAACCGGTCACGGCCCTCCTGCAGCCAGACCCCGTGCCCCTGAGCCGATCGGTCCACGAGCGGCAGGTCCACGCGCTGGACGAACGACGCGCGCAGGGACGCGAGCCCCGAGTACGCCCCATCGGCATCGGCGAGGATCGACTCGGCGGTCGGCTCCTGGCCCGTGGGAGGTTCGGTCTCCTCGAGTTCGAGGGGGGGCGCTGACGGGTTCGCGATGCGGGGGTCCGACTCCGGCGGAGACGCGACGGTGTCCGCCGCCTGGCCTGTCGATTCGACGGGCGTCACGGGCGGGGGCTCGGCAGTCACAGACGCCCCGGTGGAGGTCTCCTCCACCGGCGTCGACGGTGCGCGGTCGGAGTCGGCGGGATCGGCTACTTCCGACCCGTCCGGCGGGCCGTTTGGCTCGGCGCGTCGCCCGAACTCCCGTTCGGCCTCGGCCTGGACGGCGGCGCGCCGCTCCTCCGGCGACTCGCCACACCCGAAGGCGAGGAAACCCGCGCAGAGCGAGACCGCGGCGAAACGGATTCGTGGTTCAGCTGTCTTCGAGCGCATCTTCCAGATCGGTAAGCGACATCATGACTTCGCGGGGTTTCGACCCCTCTGCCGGACCCACTACCCCGGCGTGGTGCAGTTGATCGATGATCCGGGCCGCTCGCCCGTACCCGATCTTCAACCGGCGCTGCAGGAGGCTCGTCGAGCCCGCCGAGTTCGTGATCACGACCTCGGCCGCCTGCCGGAACAGCGCATCCCGGTCCTCGAGCACGTCCTCCACGACGTCCGCCTTCGTCTCGCTCTCGATCTCGCGCACGAGATCGAGGATGTCGGGCTCCTCCTCCTGCTGCTCTTCCTGCTCGGCGCGCACGGCGGCCTGTTCGCGGAACCAGTCGAGAATACGCTCGGTCTCGTCGGACGAGATGAACGCACCCTGGATGCGCACCGCATCCGATTTCCCGGGCGGCAGAAACAGCATGTCACCGTTACCCAGAAGGGCCTCGGCGCCGTTCTGATCGAGGATCGTCCGGCTGTCGATCTTGGACGCGACCCGAAACGCGATCCGGCTCGGAACGTTCGCCTTGATGAGACCCGTGAGGACGTTCACGGAGGGGCGCTGCGTCGCGATCACCAGGTGGATCCCCACCGCACGGGCCTTCTGCGCGAGCATGGCCAGCGGCGTCTCGACCTCGGCCTGGACCGTCATCATCAGGTCGGCCAGCTCGTCGATCAGCAGCACTACGTAGGGCAACGGGCCGTCCTCGTACGGGCTTCCCTCATCGCCTGGCCCGCGGGACGGCTTGATCACGTCGCGTCCCTTGAGCAGCCGGGTGTTGAACTCGTTCAGGTTTCGGCAGGCGTTCGCCGAGAGGAGCCCGAACCGGCGCTTCATCTCGAACTGGGCCCACTTGAGGACCGACGCAGCCTCGTCGTTGTCGGTGATCACGGGGTGCCGCAGGTGCGGCAGATCCTTGTACACCGACAACTCGACCATCTTCGGATCGACCATCAGCAGCCGCACCTCGCGCGGAGTGTAGCGGTACACGAGGCTCGTGATGATCGTGTTCATGCAGACGGACTTACCCGAGCCCGTCTGACCCGCGATGAGAAGGTGAGGCATCCGCGTCAGGTCGGCGCAGTACGGACTCCCGGAAAGGTCCCGGCCGAGCGCCAGTGGAAGCGCCGCCCGCGTCCTCGAATAGGCGGGCGCCTCGATGACCTCGCGGATCCTGACCATCTCCGCGCGCGGATTCGGCACCTCGACGCCAACGGCGCCCTTCCCCGGGATCGGTGCGACGATCCGCACCGACGGCGCCTTCAGAGCGAGTGCGAGATCGTCGGCGCGGGCGCTGATCTGGCCGACCTTCACCCCCGGCGCGGGAACGACCTCGAACTGGGTCACGGCGGGACCGGTCGTCCATCCGCCGATGGAGCCCTGGATTTTGAACGTGGCGAGCTTCTCGACGAGAACGTCGCCGAGCTGCGTGAGCTCGCGCGTCCCGATGCCGCTTCCGCCGCCATCCGGCTCGTCCAGCAGGTCGATCGACGGGATGGCCGTCTGGTCGAGATCGCCGTGCTCCGCCAGCACCGGCCCTTCGGCTTCCTCCTCCTTCGCCTTCTTCTTTCGACCGTTCCGCTTCGGCTTCGCCGGCTCCGGCTCGTCGAGGAGGTCTTCGACAGGCTCCGGCTCCGGCTCGTCGTCCGCCGGGGCCATGCCTTCCCACGTGATGTCCTGGACGGCGGGCTCCGGGCTCTTGTAGAGATCCGCGAGCGCCCGTCCGACGTTCTTCGCACCGCCGGCGCCCACCGTGATGCCCTTCCGGGCCATCTGTCCGCCGTCCTTCACCGCCCGGACCACCGACCACCCGAGGGTCAGCACGGCCGTGACGGCGAGAAGCGCGCTCGCAATGAGAAAGGCGCCGAGCCACCCGAACCCGGACTCGAGGAGCCCGCCGACCGCCGTGCCGAGCCAGCCAATACCCTCCGCCGATCCGGTATCGCGCGCGGCGAGCAGCCAGACGATCGCGGGCAGGGCAAGCAGCAGCCCGATGGGCAGCATGGACCAGCGGAAGACCTTCCCGCGATCTCCCACGCCGAGAAAATGGGCGCCCCAGACGAATGCGGGCACTGCGACGAGGGGCGCGAGAGGCCCGAACACGAAGGAAAGACCGCGGTAAAGCAGATCACCGGCAGGGCCGATCCAGTTGCTCTGTCCGCCCGTGAGAAGCGGCGACACGAGGGCCAGCCCCACGAGCAGGCCGAGCACGATGAGCCCGACCCCGGTCGCTTCCTGACGCTGTCGTTCACCGAACATCAGGTCCCAGCCTCCTCCCCACCCTTCACGAGCGCACCGTCCGCCGGGACGGGCGCGACATCCAGATCATTCAAGCTACGGGTCCACCCCGGCCGGCGCTTCCCCGACCGGGGTTCACTCGCCCTTGAGAAACCGCCCGACGAAAGAGGTATCGATCTCCCCCGCCGCGAACTCCGGGTGCACGAGCACGTTCCGCAGAAACGGGATCGTCGTGTGGACCCCTTCGAGGATGAACTCCTCGAGAGCGTGGTATGCCCTCATCCGGGCTTCATCCCGCGTCTTCCCGTGAACGATGAGCTTCGCGAGCATCGAATCGTAGAACGGCGGGACGTCGTACCCGGCGTACACGTGCGTGTCGACCCGGACTCCCGGGCCGCCGGGTGCGTGGAACGTGGTGATGCGGCCGGGCGACGGCCGAAACCCGTGATCCGGGTCCTCGGCGTTGATCCGGCACTCGATCGCATGGCCGTTCAGCGGCAGCGGCTCGTCCCAGGCGAGCTTCTCGCCTGCCGCGACGCGGATCTGCTCCTTGATGAGATCCGTGTCCGTGACCATCTCCGTTACCGGGTGCTCGACCTGGATCCGGGTGTTCATCTCCATGAAGTAGAATTCGCCACCCGCTCCGAGCAGGAACTCGACAGTCCCGGCACCCTGGTATCCGATCGCCCGCGCGCCGCGCACCGCGGCCTCGCCCATCGCGGCCCGGAGCTCCGGCGTCACCGCGGGGCTCGGAGCCTCCTCGATGAGCTTCTGATGCCGACGTTGCGCCGAGCAGTCCCGCTCTCCGAGGTGGATCAGGCGGCCGTGCCGGTCGCCGAGGATCTGGATCTCGACGTGTCGCGGGCGCTCGATGAGCTTCTCGAGATAGACGTCCCCGTTATCGAAGTTCGTCAGCGCCTCGTTCTTCGCGATCGGGAACTGGCGGAGGAACTCATCCTCGTCGAACGCGGGCCGCATCCCCTTCCCGCCGCCTCCAGCCGATGCCTTGATCATCACCGGGAAGCCGATCTCGCGCGCCTCCGCGAGCGCCTCCTGGGGGTCGTCGATGATCCCGCCCGATCCCGGCACGACCGGAACACCCGCCTCGATCATCGCACGGCGAGCCTCGGCCTTGTCGCCCATCTTTCGGATCTGGTCGGCGGTCGGACCGATGAACACGAGTCCGCTGCGCTCGCAGATCTCCGCGAACTCGGGATTCTCGGCCAGGAACCCGTATCCCGGGTGGATCGCGTCCGCCCCGGTAATCTCGGCGGCCGCGAGAATCCGCGGGATGTTGAGGTAGCTCTCGCGTCCCTGGGGCGGTCCGATGCAAATGTCCTCGTCCGAGAAGCGGACGTGGAGCGAGTCCTGATCCGCCTCGGAGTAGACGGCCACGGTGCGGATGTCGAGGGCGCGGCAGGCGCGGATCACCCTAAGGGCGATCTCTCCCCGGTTGGCGATGAGGATCTTGCGAAACACGGGACGCTCCGGGCTGTCGACTAGCTTGGCTCGATCCGGAACAGCACCTGACCGAATTCCACCGGCTCAGCGTTCTCGACCGAGATCTCGCGAACGACCCCGGAGACCTCGGCCTCCAGCTCGTTCATGAGCTTCATCGCTTCGAGGATGCAGAGCGTCTGACCCGCCTCGACGCTGTCGCCCACCGAGACGAAGGAGGGGGACTCAGGCGACGGAGCGCGGTAGAACGTCCCGACCATCGGCGAGAGGACGTCGACGAGTCCATCAGCCGGCGGGGGCGCGTCTGCCGGGGGGGACTCAGGCGACGGCGCGCCGACCGCCGGGGCCGGCGCGGGAGCCGGGACCGAGTGGGACACCATCGGGGCGCCACCGACCGTCGGAGACTTCCGGATGCGCACCCGCGTTGTGAGCCTCTCGACCTCGAGCGAGTCGATGTCGGACTCCTCGACGAGACGGACCAGTCGCTTCACCCACTCGATGTTCATCGTCAGGACACCCGCGTGATGTATTTGTCCTCGGTCCGGTCGACCCGGATCGTCTCGCCCTGCTCCACGAACAGCGGCACCTGCACGACGGCGCCGGGCGCCAGCGTCGCGGGCTTCGTTCCCCCGGACGCCGTGTCGCCGCGCACGCCGGGGTCGGTCTGTACGATCTCGAGCTCCACGAACTGCGGAAGCTCGACCATCAGTACCTGACCGTCCCGCTGCAGCCCCTCGCACTCCATGTTCTCCTGGAGGTACTTCAGCTGGTCGTCCCCGATCTGCTCACCCGCGATCGGGACGAGCTCGAACGTCTCCATGTTCATGAAGTAGTAGAGCTCGCCATCCGTGTAGCTGTACTGGATCGGTCGCCGCTCCAGCCGCACTTCCTTGATCTTCTCGCCCGCGCGGAAGGTCTTGTCCTTGATCCCACCCGCCATCACGTCCTTGAGCTTCGTCCGAACGAAGGCTCCGCCCTTACCGGGCTTCACATGCTGGAAGTAGGTGATCTGATAGAGAGTGCCATCCAGTTCGATGACCATCCCGTTCCTGAAATTCGATGTATCCGCCATTTCACCCTGTATCCGTCGTTCTAGCGCGACCGTCCTACAGTTCGATCAGATCGCGGGAAGCCGAGGTCAGGCGTCGGGATCCGGACGATGTCACTACCACGTCGTCCTCGATCCGCACCCCGCCTCGGCCGGGAAGATACACGCCCGGTTCCACCGTCACCACGTTTCCGGCAACCAGCGTGTACTCGGAGCGCGAGGACAGCCGGGGCTCCTCGTGCACCTCGAGACCGATTCCGTGGCCCGTACTGTGTCCGAAGAAGGCATCGAGATCGTGTGACGCGAGGTGCCCTCTCGCGGCGCCATCGACATCCACCGCCGCGACACCCGGCCCCAGCGCGTCGATCGCGGCCGCCTGAGCCTCGAGAACGCGGGCGTGCAGGTCCACCTGCCAGTCGGAGGACGGCCCCACGACGAACGTTCGCGTGATGTCGCTGCAGTACCCGCCCACGGTCGCCCCGAAGTCGAGCAGGAGCAGGTCGCCGGGGGCGACGGTGCGCCCGGACGGTGTCGCATGCGGGAGCGAGGTACGCTCACCGCTCGCGACAATCGCGTCGAACGGCGCCCCGGTCGATCCCGCGCGTCTCAGGCACGCCTCGAGCTCCACTGCCACATCGTGCTCCGAAGGCCCGTCGTGCCAGTCCACCGCGGACAGCAGAGCCGCCAGCCCCGACTCGGCCAGAACGGCGGCACGACCGATCGCCTCGATCTCGACCTCGTCCTTCACGGCCCGCAGATCGGTCACGAGCCCGCGGGCCGGCTGGAAGTCGAGGTTTTCCACCCGTTCCTCCAGTCGATCGAGATCGAGCACGGTGAGGTGCTCGGGCTCGAACCCGACGCGAAGGTCGGGCAGGTCGGCGCACAGGTCGGACAGGGCCGGGATCCACCCGTCCTTCCCGATATGGACCCCGACGTGGGACGGCGCTTCGGCGGCGGCCTGCTCCTCGTAGCGAAAGTCCGTGATGAGAACGGTCGGTCCCCCGGTGCGGTGGAACACGTACCCGGTGGATCCCGTGAACCCGCTCAGATACCGCACGCTCGGAGTGTGGTTCACGACCGCGCCGTCCAGGTCGAGGGCCTGAAGGGCGGTATCGAGCGCCTCCAGCCGGGCGCGGGGTCCGGTGGGTCCCGTTGTCACTCCGCGGCCCGCGTTTCGAGATGGTCCACGAGGGCCTGGAGTCCGAAGACGTACGACTGCGCGCGAAAGCCGGCGATGACGCCGATCGCGAGATCGGCCAGCAACGACGTGTGCCGAAACGGCTCGCGCGCGTAGACGTTCGAGAGGTGGACCTCGACGAAGGGCCGCCCGGAGGCCTGGAGCGCGTCCCGCAACGCGACACTGGTATGCGTGAACGCCGCCGCGTTGACGAGCCACGCGTCCACCTGCGGCCCGCGCCCCTGCACGTGGTGCACGAGGGCTCCCTCATCATTCGACTGGAAGAACTCGAGATCCACGTCCCGTTCGGTCACGACCTCGCGCAGACGGTCCTCGATCTCGGACAACGTCAGCGAACCGTAATGCTCCGGCTCCCGCGTTCCGAGCAGGTTGAGGTTGGGGCCGTTCAAGACCGCGATCCGAAAGCTCATTCGTGGGGTCGTCAACCCCGCGTCCCCAAATCGCGGAGCCACGCCGGCCAGTCCACGTCGCCTCCGTCGGGGTCGACCGGTGCGTGCCCGTCGACGAGATCGCGCAGGAACTCGCGCATACTCGGTCCGTCGGGGTCCGCCGTGGTCTCGACGGGCTCGGCGACTTCCGGCGACTCCGGAACCGGGACCGCGTCGTCGGCCCGTCGCCGGGGGCGATCGAACGCGCGATCCGCCGGGGCATCGCCTTCGGGGTTGGGATCCACCCGCGGGATCGGCGGTCTCGCCCTCTGCGCCGGGGGAGACGACCCGGCCCCCGCTCGCCCCTCTTGCCGGACGTCCTCGAGAGAGGCGGCGAGCCGTGCATTGTAGGGATCGCGGGCCAGCAGCCGTTCGTAGATTCCGATCGCCTGGTCGATCAACCCCTGACTGACGTAGAGCTGGGCCAGTGTGGCGGTCTCGAGGTCTCCACCGCCCGAGCCACCATCGTCCGGGGCCGGCGCGACGTCATCCGTTGGAGCGTCCTCCGGCTCGGCCGAGGACTCCGGCTCCACCTCCCTCTCGGCCGGGCCTTCCGCCTCCGGCCCGAGCTCCGTCGCCAGCTGCGGATTCCCCTCGGACTCCACCGGCGGCTCCACGTCGGGGTCCGGGGCCTCGCGGGCGGCAGATGGATCCTCGGCCTCCTCGCTCGTCCCGTTCCGCCACTCGTCGTCGAGCCGCGCCAGCCACCGGGCCCGCCGCGGTCGCTCGTCCACGACGGCGATGCTGGACCCCTCTGACCCGGTCTCGGCGACGCCCTCGACGATCTCGGTCAGGGCGCTTCGCGCGATACGGTTTTCCGAATCGATCTCGAGCACCTGGCGAAACGCTGCGGCAGCGTCCTCATCGCGACCAAGCTCGCGCAGGAGCTTCGCGTGCACGAGACGAGCGTTGAGGAAGTGGGGGTGGTGGCGGAGCCCATCCTGCACGACCTCGAGCGCCCGATCCAGCTCGCCGGTCTGCCTGTATAGATCCGCGAGGGCCGCGAACGTGTGGGTTCGCGGATCCCGTGCGCGACGTTCGACGAGCCGATCGATCTCATCGGAGCGGTCGCGGGGAGTCATCGCCAGCCGTGCCCCGAACGGGGGGACGGAGCGAGCCGGGCGTGCGGCAGTGAAGGCATGCGGGAACATAGAGGCGGCTTTTTTTTACTGTCAACGTGACGCCGGCCGCGCTCCGCGACGTCTCTCCGAACCGATTCGCGTTGCTCGGCGGGGGACCCGCGCGTAGTTTTTCGCGTTCGTTCGAAGGTGCGAATCAGCGGCCGGAAACGGCCGTTTGGTGTTTCTGGGAACCACGATGGGAGCGAGACGCAAGCCCCATGTTCATGCGGAAGATGCGCAATAGCGCGAAGTACGTGATGGCCATTCTGGCGTTCGCTTTCGTCGGCTGGCTGGTGTTCGAAGGCATCAACGACATGAGTGGCGGCAACCTCGGCGGGGAGATCAACCCCGTCGTGGGTGAAGCCGGCGGACGCGATATCCGCTACTCGGTCTGGAACAACTATCTCGAGAGCCAGCTCGCGGCCGCGCGTGGCGCGAACCGGAGTCTGACCGAGGAGGAGCGCCGGGTCGTCACCGACCGTGCCTGGGAAGGCCTCGTCAGTCTGGTCCTCCTCGAAGCAGAACTCGAGCGCCTGGGGATCGAGGTTGCCGACGCGGAGGTGCTTGCCGCGTTCCTGAACCAGCCTCCGCCCGAGATGTTCTCGCACCCGGCGTTCCAGACGGACGGCCAGTTCGACATCGAGAAGTACCGGCGGTTCTTCACGGACCCGGCCACCGACGAGACCCAGCTCCTCCAGATCGAGTCGTACTACCGGACCATCCTCCCGCGGAACAAGCTTGAGGAGCTGATCCGGGGCGGGGTATACGTCTCCGAGGCCGAGGCCTGGCAGTTCTTCAAGGACACCAACGAGACCGCCACGGTCAGGTTCGTCAGCGTCGATCCTCTCGCCACCGTGGCCGACTCCGCCGTCGACGTGACCGACGCCGAGGTCCGGGCGTACTACAACGCGAATCGGGAAGACTTCGAGGTCCCCGAGACCGCACGCACGAACATGGTGACGGTCGCCCTCCGGCCGTCGCCGGAGGACACGCTCGCGGCGAGGATGAGGGCGGCCGAGCTACACCAGCGGATCGTGGATGGTGAGGCGTTCGAGGACGTCGCCACCGCCGAATCCGCCGATTCGTTGTCCGCGATCCTCGGTGGCGACATGGGCCGGCGGGCCATCACCGACTTCGATCCGTCGCTGCTGGCAGCGACCGAAGAACTCGATGTCGGCGAGATTTCCGATCCAGTGGAGACCTCCTTCGGCCTGCACATTCTCCGCATCGAAGAGCTCTGGGGCGACTCGATTCAGCTTCGCCAGATCTGGGTTCCGATCGAGATCTCGCGTGAGACCGAGGACATCGTCTTCCAGCAGATGGACGATCTCGAGGACATCGCGCTTCGAACGAACCTGGTGACGGCCGCCGACTCTCTGGGGATCCAGGTAAGGACGGACGTTCCCCTGTCGGACGGCATCGACTTCATCGCCGGAGCGGGCGCGCTCGGCGTCGCTCCGGACTGGGCGTTCAACACCCTCACCGAGATCGGAGAGCTGTCCCAGTTCTTCGAGAACCCGACCGGATTCCACGTGTTCGAGCTGCTCGCCCGCCAGGACGGTGGCATCGCCCCGCTCGAGGATGTCGCGCCAAACATCAGACGCGTGCTCGCCGATGAGAAGAAGAAGGAAGCTGCGGCGGTCCTCGCCGCTCGCGTCACCGAGGCGCTCGCCTCCGGCGCCTCCCTCGAGGATGCGGCCGGCCCATACGGGTGGGCCGTCGAACCGGCCGGCCCCTTCCGTCGCGGTGACTTCGTCCCGGGGCTCGGACAGGGCACGGAGGCCATCGGCGTCAGTTTCGGGGCGCCGATCGGCAGCGTGTCGGGCGTGGTGGATGCGGGCGACGCCGTCGCGATCGTTCAGGTCGTCGATCGGGTCGAGGCGACGCGCGAGGGCTTCGAGGCGGTGCGCGATGCATTGCTGGGGCAGCTGACCTTCGAGCGGACGCAGGAGTACCTGCAGAAGTGGCTGCTCGCACTGAGGGAGACCGCGACGGTCGAGGATCACCGCGAGCGGCTCCAGCAGAACATCGAACAGGCTCAGGGCTTCTGACCCCCGGTGAGTCGAGATGAGAAAAGGGCCGGACCCACTCGAGGAGTCCGGCCCTTTTTCTTGTCCGTCTGTTCCTGGTGTTGTCTAGCCCGGGTGGCGGACTTGAATCAGGCCTCGGATCCCGGCTGAGCCTGTACCGGCTCCTTCTCCGCCGGCTGTGAGGGTGCGGCGGACTCGGTGCCGGTGATCTCGCGTCGCACCTCGCCCTCCACGTCCTTGATCGAGTCCTTGAACTCCCGGATGCCCTTACCGAGCGAACTCCCGATCTCAGGGAGGCGTCGCGCCCCGAACAACAGCAGTATCGCGAGAAACACGATCAGCAGTTCCCACGGACTCAAACCGAACATCGGTGACTCCTCTTCTTACAGAAGCGACCTGGCGAACCAGGCTACCAGTAGTATCCCGACGATGCTCAGGAAGTTCACCCTGAGGATCAACGGACCGATCGTGAGCGCGATGACGTTCAGATCGATCCCGAGCGGCCCGATCGAGGCCGCGACAGTGGTGATAAAGAACTGCCTTGCCGCCGATGCGGGCAAGGTCAACGCCATCAACTCCGTCAGAAGCGCCCCAAGCACGAACCCGCTCGCGATGACGAGCAACGTTCGCCGCGGCGACCGTTCCGGTCTACGTCCCAAATCCGTCACCCTACCTTACCCTCTCCACTACGTAGTCCACGGCCAGGTTCAGCGCCGTGAGGGCCTCGCCCTCCGGCAACCCGCTCAACCAATCTCGCGCCCGATCGGCCTCGGCACGAGCCTCGGCCCGGGCGTCGTCCAGACCTCCGAGGCGCTCGACCAGCCCCACGACCGCGTCGACCGCGTCGTCGGAGGGCTCGGGGTCCTCGAATAGCGCCGACACGAGAGCCCGCTCCGCCTCGTCCATCCTGTCCAGCGCCTGAATCAGTGGAAGCGTGACCTTGTGCTCGTGCAGGTCCTGCCCGCTCGGCTTTCCGGTCACCTCGGTCGGTGACGCGTAGTCGAGCAGGTCATCGATCATCTGAAACGCCATCCCCAGGTGGTATCCGTACGACTTGAGGGCGGCACGGTGCTCGGGCGCGCCGGCCATCGCACCGAGCTCGCACGCGGCGGAGATGAGCGAGGCGGTCTTGCACTCGCACAGGCGGTCGTAGTCGGCCCGCGTGAAGTCCAATCCATCGTGCAGCACGAGCTGCCGCATCTCGCCGATCGTCATCTGATTCGCCGTGTTGGCGAGGATCGAGATCGGCTCCAGCTCGCCGAGAGCCGTGATCTCGATCACGGCCCGCGAGTAGAGATAGTCGCCGGCGATGATCGCGACCTGGTGAGTCCACCGGTCGTTGACGGTCGGCATGCCGCGCCGCTTGGCGGAGTGATCGACCGCGTCGTCGTGGACGAGCGTCGCCACGTGGAGCAGCTCGACGACCGCTCCGAGTTTCACCGCATGCTCGGACCGACCGCCGCCGACCGCGTCGCTCAGGAGGAGCAGCGTGGGTCGAAACAGTTTCCCGCTCCGCGCGAAGAGGTAGGCTCCCACCTCATCGAGCGACTCGAAGCCCGACGGGATCATCCCGATCAGGGTCTGTTCGACATCGCCCAGAGCATCCCTCACGGGATGCCGGATTTCGTCGAGTTGTACGGAGGTGGTAGGAAGCACGTCTTCTCCCGGCGGCGAGGCAGAGGCGCGGAGAGAATTTCGGCCCGCACCGCCGGAAAGTCAAAGCGCCGGAGGGCCGGGTTCAGGCACTGCAGGCCATGATCCGCTCCTGAATGTCGCGATAGTCGATATCGACGCTGAAGATCCGTTCGTAGCAGATCAACGCCTTGTTGGACTCGCTCACGGCCTCGTACGCGCCACCAAGCTGATACAGGACTCCCATCAACTCGCGATCGGTATGCCCCAGTGTCCCCAGGGCCTTCTCGAGCAGACGAACGGCGATCCTGCCCTGCCCCTTCTCGAGGAACGCCTCACCGAGGAGCTCATAGGCGAGCGGCGGAGGCGACGGCTCGTTCACGGCGGCCTGCAGCTCGCGAATCGCATCATCGAGACGGCCCATCTCCTTGAGGCTCGCTCCGAGCTCGGTGCGGGACGACGACCCGGTCTGTCCGGGCTGGTGGTGAAGCTCCGCCCGGAACTCGCTGAGGAGCTTCTCGAAGTCGTCCGAGGCCTCGGCTCCGCCCGCCACGCCGGAATACGGCCGGGGCACGGCGTCTCCGTTGCCGTGCCCGTTAGCGTGTCCGTTGGTGGGGGCCGCAGGCCGGATCGGCATGTCGAGCAGCCCGGACGAGTCCGTGCCGCCCACATGGTCTGGCTGATACGGTGTCGGGGCCACGTCTGCACCCTCCTCCTCTATGATCACTGGCGCGTCTCCGAGGGTAGCCAGAGCGCGCTTCGCGTCCTCATCACCGGGCCGGATTCGGAGCACGCGCTCGTAGGCTGCGCGCGCGTCTTCCGGCCGCCCCCGCGTCTCATGGGCGGCGCCCAGCACGAGGCAGGCGTCGGCCGCGGGGGCGGTTCGTCCCAGCTTCTCGAGGTAGTCCGCGAAGCGCGTCTTGAACTCCACGCTCGATTCCTCGAGGTGCGCGAGCCGCTGAATGACGAGCAGTGCCTTGTCCGTCTCGGACCGGTTCTCGAGTTCGGGCAGCGCCCTCTTCAGCACGCCCTGGCTGGCGGACTGCACCCAATCCCGGAATGCGTCTTCGGGATCCTCCTCGACCGTGAGCCGCGACTCGGCGAGCGGCGTCTTCATGTCGTCGATACCCTTGTAAGACGACGCGCCGTCCGCAGATCCTGCGATGTGCGACGCCGCCGGGGCGAGATCGGCCTCCGGCGCTGGAACCGCGGGCTCGACCGTGGACGGGACTTCCACGGTGATCGTCTCGAAGTCCGCCGCCTCGAACGAGGGGTCACCGGTCGACAGGGCCGGCGGGGCGAGCGGGTTGTGTACGACGGGGAGCTCTTCGTCTTCGGTCGAACTGGCGGCGACCTCGACGTCCCCCTCGGGATCAGGTGCCGGCTCGGGCTCCACGGAGATCTCATCCTCGAGCGAATCGAGAAACGTGAGCGCCGGCTCCAGATCCGCTCCCACGACCTCGACGGTCTCCGAGACCTCTTCGATGATGATGTCCGCCTCGGACATGATCTCGAGCGACGGCGCCGGATCCTCGAGGGGCTCGACCGAGAGCTCCGCGGGTGCGTCCGCCGACTCGGCGACAAGCGGTTCCGGGTCGCTGACGGTCTCGGGATTCTCGACGACGATGTCGGGCGTGTCCGAAACCTCGAGAACGGGGGTGGGATCGTCCACCGGCTCGGCGACCAGATCCCCGACCACGGGCTCCGGGACGGCCTCTTCGACCGCCTCCTCGTTCGGCTCCGCGACAAACTCGGCGACAGGCTCGAGGACGACCTCCTCGACACCGGGATCGATGACGAGATCCTCGACCGAACCGGCGATCTCGAGCGCGGGATCCGGATCCGGCACGGCCTCGACGACGGGCTCGGGGGCGGGTTGGGCAGCGGTCTCGAGCGCGGCCTCCACGGCCTCGCGCGCATCGGTCTCCCAGGTCTCCTCCGCGGGGTCGGCGGGCTCCGCGCCCTCGGCGTTCGAGGATGCCTCCACGAAGTCGATCGGGATCTCCCACCGCGTCGGCTCCGGCTCCTCGCAGGCGTCGTGCGCCATCAGGTCCCGAACGGGCCCGGCGCCGGATTCGGCGGCAATCGTGTCCGGCTCCGGCGGCTCCACGGCCTCCGGCTCCGGGATCTCGTCCTCGGTCATCGAAGGCTCCGCTGCGAACCCGATGGGGTCCGTGGCGGGCCACTCGACCGGCCCATCGAACTCCGCGTCCTCGAACGACAGGTCGCGCGGGGCAAAGGCGTCGTTCGAGGGGAGCATGTCAGCGACTTCGAGTGGCTCCCACTCATCGACTTTGTCGGCACCCAGGACAGCGTCCACGTAGTTCGCGGCGCTGTCTTCGGCAGGGTCGGTCGCGGGGGGAGAGAGGTCCTCGTCCGCGACCTCGGCCGTCACACTGGGCTCGAGCTCCGTCAGGTCGGGGCTGTCTCGCCACGGACGGTCCATGTCCGGCGTCCCGGGTCTGTCCGATCCCTCCGGGCTCTCGGCCGTCGCGCTTTCCTCCACGCCGTGGACGGCCGGGCGCTCGTCTCTCTCGAGATCGGTCTCGGGCCGTGTGCGCGAGGGGACGGGCGCGGGATTATCGTGCGACTCGGGTTCGCAGGCGACCCACGCCTCCTCCACGGCCTGATTCAGCTCTGCGAGAAGCTCCTCCGCTTCATCGTCCCACTGGATCGAGCCGAGCTCGAGCGGTGTCGGCTCCGGCACCGCGACCTCGTCCGCCGCGGAGAACTCATTGTCCGCCACGGACAGCGGAGCCTGCGGCTCGGTATCCTCGAGGGCGACGGGCTCCGGGTCCCGGGCTTCGACGCTCTCGACGTCGGGCTCCGGGACAGAAACGTCATCCGCGACGCCGGCGATCGCGATGTCGGGGAGCCCCGAGTCGGAAACCTCGACGCGCTCGACAGCCTCCCCGACGTCGTCGGGCACCTCGGGCTCGTCCGACGCGTCGGACCCGACCGGGGCAGGGGTCGAAAGGAACGCGCCCGCGAGCGGATCCGGCTCCGCGTCGACGGTCGGCCCCGCCTCGACTCCCTCGATCACGCCGGTCCTGACCTGCTCGATCACGGATTCCGGCCCGATGCCGTGCGCGATCAGACTGCTGCGGATCTCGTCGATCCGCTCGATCGCTTCGGCGGAATCGGACAGTTTCGCGAGCCACGTGACCCAGAGGGTGACGGTCTGCGGATCCCCCGTGTCCTCGATGAACTCCTCGAGCGCGTCGAAGGCCGCGGGTTCCGATCCACGCTCGCGCATGCCTTCGGCGTACTTGTGGTAGTGCGCGCGGGCATCCGCGATCAGGTTCGTCGCGAGGTGCAGCCTCCCGAGCTGGAGAAAGATCGTCGACCGCTCGGGGTGAATCCGAAGGACCTTGTTGCAGAGGGCGATCGCGCTGGTGTGAAGGTCCTGGTCGGCATACCGCTCGATCGCCTGCTCGTAGTAACGGACCGCTGTGTTCTTCTGGCCGATTCGCAGGTAGATGTCGCCGATGCGGTTGTACAGGGACAAATCGGCGAACGCCTCGCCTTCCTTGCGACTCGCGTCGAGCGCCTGCGTGTACAGCTCGATCGCCTTCGACCAGTTCTCGCGCTGCTCTTCCCGGCGCGCCTTGTTCTTGAGCTGGTTGACCTTCGACATCATGCGCTCCCGCCCCGGGACTCGGGCGGCGCCGGCGATCGCTCGACCTTCACGGCGGCGGTCACGCTGCCCGAGGGAGTCGAGGTCGACAGGGCCCGAAGCGTGAACGATTCGAACTGCGCGTCGAGGCATTCACCGAGCGCCAGGTACGCCTGGACCGCCGCAGTCTCGTCGCCGAGGGCGAAGGCGTAGGCGACCTTGCGGTGCAGGAGCTCGAACCGCCCCGGCTGGATCTCGAGGAGCGCCTCGATGATCGGCAGCGCGAGGCGGAAGCGCTCATCTCCGTCGAAGCTCGAAAGGACGCGCTGCAACTCGCGCGTCAACGATCCCGTGTCGGCGACATCGAACGAGGGCATCGAAGGCGCGTCACTGCCCGGGGTCGGAGTCGGGGTGTCCGCGGCCGCGGGCGTCGCAACGCGGTGCGACTGGCCGGCCTCGACCGTACTCGGTCTGGTGGACGGGACGGGGCGACTCGTCTTCGCGCTCACCACGGCCTCCTCCGCCGATCCGGTCGACCGGGTCGGGGTCGGCGCGTTGTCGGTCGGCGTGGCGTGCGGCTGGAACTCCTGGATCTTCCGAAGAAGCGTGACGAAGTCACGGCCCTGACGCTCGCGCCGCTCTCGGGCGGCCCTGAGCATCGCGAGCGCTGCATCGTGGCTCCCACCTGCAGCCAGCGTGTCCGCGAGTTCGACCGCGGCGGCCTCGTCGGCCGTGATCGCGATCATCTCGCGGAGCGCCTCGAACGCCTCGCTCTCACGGCCGCCATCGCGGCACCGGCGAGCGTACTCCTGGTAGTTGGTGGAGGCCTCGGCGTCGAGCCCGGACAGAGCGAAAAGCCGCCCCACACGGCGATAAACGGGCAGGTGGTCGGGCGCGTTGCGCAAAATCTTCTTGCAGAGTGCAATCCCGTTCGCGTAGAGCTGCTGCTCCTCACACTGGGCTGCAGCGTTCTCGTAGGCCTCGACGGCCTCGGAAACGTCGCCGGCCCGGAGGAAGAGATCGCCGAGACCGTTATAGAGGCTCAGGTCCGCGAAACCGGACGTTTCCTCTTGTGCGACAAGGGCTTTGCGGTAGATGGCAAGGGCGCCGCTGAGATCTCCGGAATCCTCCAGATCTCTGGCCTCCGCGATCCACTTGCGAATGTTGGCCATGCGCCCCTTTTCCCCGTGCATCAGGAACACCGCGACTTTTCTCGAGCGGGTTCGCTTAAGGCAAGGAGCCGGCCAAGAACGCCGGAAACTCAATAAGAGCCGGGGGTTCTACCGATCGAAGGTGCGCTGGTCGTAGTCGAATTTCAGATCGGGTGCGTCGGTGAGGCTCACGCTCATGGAGAAGATGAAGTTCCCGTTGGGGGCGCGGGAGAAGATGAACGTGGCCATCCACCGGTGGAGATCGCGGTCGAGCGCCACGAGGTGCTCACCGAACGTCTTGTCCGTGAGGTTGTAGTTCGTCCGCCAGCTCAGCCTCCAGTTCGGTGTAGGGTTGAGCGACAGCTGGGCGCCGAGCGACTGACGCCCTTCCCGGCTCTCGCTCTCGCGGGTCCGCTGCAGGGAGTACGTGAGCGCCAGCGTCCAGGGACCAGCCCCGCGGAGCCCGGGGTCGAGAGGATCGGGATTCTCGTCGAAGCTCTGCATTCGATAACGCGAGCCCGTAGCGGTTTCAAGCCGCCTGCTCGAGTTGTCGCGACTCCCCCCGCCGCCCAACCCGAACAACCCGCCGAGGCCCCGCGCCGAACTGAACGTGAAGCCGCCCGTCAACGCCGAGAGGATTGGCGCGAAACTCCGTTCCTCCCCGATGCCGTCGAAGAGATCGACCGTGAGGTTCAGAGACAGCCCGCGCAGGAGGTCCGAGTTCACCCGATGGCTCCAGCTGTCCGTCGTCAACGCCGGCTGCCCCGTCTGCGCGAAGTCGAAATCCAGCGAGCTGGAGTTGATCCCCAGGAGCACGATGTTGCGCTGCTTCGGCGGTGGTGTCGGACGCCGTGGCGCGCCGCGCACGGCGAGGCTGTCGACCCGCGCGGAGTCCACCGCCGCCCCCGTCGAGTCCGCGGGCGCGGGCGCCGCTGCCGCTGCCGAGTCGGCCGCCACGCGTGCCAGCGAGTCGGCTCTCGCCTGAATCGAGTCGGCAGCAATATCGCGTCCCTCGAGCAGCGCCTGTTCCTCCGGCTCGAGCTCGACGTCTTCGCGCAGCTTGGCTTCGAACGTCTGGTTCAACGAGATGCTCAATCGGTTCTGAGCCTTCGAGTTCGAGGCCGGAAAGCCGGGGATGTCCTGCAGCGAATCCGCCGTCTGGACGGCCGGCGAGTAGGAGTAGTTGAACCTCGGCGAGACCTTGTGCCGGATCCGCTCGAAGGGCCCGAATCCCGGGAGGAACCCAAAGACATCGCTCGACAGGGTGGCACCGAGCCGCAACCGGGCAGGCGCGGCGATGTACTGGTTGTCCGTGTCGACCGACGAGAAAGTGGCACCCTGGATACTGACCGTCGGACGCAGCGTGGTGCTCCCCACGAGATTGACCTGGTAATCCGCCGTTCCGCCGTATTCGATCCGCGTTCGGCCGAACGACGCGTCGTTGACGCCGGTCGAGTCGTTGAACGGGGTCGTCCTCAACTGGTCGTAGTTCGCGTTTCCGGACACGCCGAAAGACCCGATCCGGATCGCGGAAGATGCGTTGGCGCGCGTGTTGAGCTGATCGTCTCCCTCTTCCTTCAGCCGGTTCACCCGCGAGTACCCTCCCGCGCCGCTCAACGTGATGTTGTTGAACGCCCCGGCCCGTGCGCGGGGTGCGCGGAACAGGGTCACCGGGGTGAACGTGGCCTGCACCTGCGGCAGCGTGAGATCCGTCGTGCCTTGCAGGGTTCCGAGGTCCTGGCGGCTACTCGCGCTGACGTTCACGGACGCGAACGGGAAGCGATGCTGGAGGCCGAAGTCCGACGCGATCCGCTGCGTCTGCAACCGCGGGTCGAGGCTCTGATCCTCGAAGGCCCTGGTGTCGGTGACGAAGTTCCCGTTCAACCGGAGATTCGTGACCGGCGTGATCTCGTGCTGGTGGTTGGCGCGCACCTGCAGCGTCTTCGAGTTCCCGAAGCTGTATGAGGTGCTCACGCTTCCCTGGAAGAACTTCTTCACGTTCTTGTAGCGGAGGCCGACGTTCAGCCGGGTGAAGTCCCCGCTGAACCAGTCGACCGTCGTCTGCGCATCCATGAACTCGTTGATCGCGAAGTAGTACCCGAAATCGGTGATGCTTCGGTTGATCGTGCTGGACGTCGCGATGATATCGTTGATCCCGAACCGCGGGGGGAGAAACCCACTGCGGCGCCCCGGTCGGATGTCCTGCGCGAAGAAGGGCAGCCAGATGACCGGGACCTCGCTGATGTAGAGGGTGACCGGCCAGGCGACGATCACGTCCTCCGTGACCACCTTGATCGACCCCGCCTTGAAGTAGTAGTGCGGCTCGTCGAGCTCGCACGACGTGAAGTCGCCGGTCTCGACGAAGAAGGTCGAGGCTCCCCTCAGGGTCGCGTCACCCCGCACGTACCACTCGGTCCCCCGCTCCGCGAACGACGTGCGGGCATCCATGATCGTGCCCTTCGTCCCCGAGACATCGTAGTAGATGACCGAATCACTACTAACGGCCTGGCCCTCGCCGGTCAGCGTCACGTCCTCGCTGGCGGAGATGAACTGCAGGGCGATCCAGTAGGCGATTCGCTGGGCGTCGAGGACCGATTCGCCATAGCCGGCCTGCGCATCGCCCTCCAGCTCGACCGTCTCCTCCTCGAGATCCACGGCTACGTCCTGGCCGCGGTATTCGATCACGCGGAAGCCGGACCGGCCGGCCAGCTCATCGAAGATGGCGTCCCGTGCAGGAAAGTCCGTCTCGACATCAGTCGTGTCGGACGCGGCCGCGTCCGTGGTGTCTCGGGCGAGCGAGTCCAGCCGGACGGCCGTCGAGTCGACCTCGAGGGTGTCCCCGCGCACCGCGACCGAATCCGTGTCGGACACGGCCTGGAGGCGCATCGGGTGGACGGGGTTCGCACTGGCCGTGGCGGCGGTCCCTGCTCCGCCGATGGTAAGCGTGAAGGCGAGGATCCCGTGAAGGACCCGCGAGGTCAGGCCGGGCTCCCTTCCGATTCGGCTGCCAACCGCTCCTCCCGTCGCCGGCCGAGGATCTTCACCGCCACGATCGACCCCTCGTAGAGCACCATGAGCGGGATCATCATCGCGACCATGGTGAAGGGGTCCGCTGGCGTGAGAAACGCGGACAGGCAGGCCATGGCGACGACCGCATGCCGGCGGTACCGGGCCAGACCCTCCGCCGTAACAATGCCCACCATGGACAGGAACACGAGCAGCACAGGCACCTCGAAGACCAGCCCGAACGCGAGGATCAGCATCGTCGCGAACCGCAGGTACTCGTCGATCGTGATCAGGGGAGCCAGATCACCCTGATAGAAGCTGAGCAAGACCTTCAGCCCGAACGGGAGCACGAAGAAGTAGGCCAGCGCGATGCCGGCCATGAACAGCACCGTTCCGATCGCGATCGCCGGCACGGCAAACCGGCGCTCGTTCTCGTACAGCGCGGGCGAGAGGAACGCCCAGCCCTGCCACGCGAGAAAGGGGAACGCGAGCACCAGACCCACGATGAACCCCAGCTTGAGGGTGATCATGACGGGGGTGGTCGGGTTCGTGAAGACCAGGCTCTCCATCGGAACCAGGTCGCGGATCGGGCGCTGGATCAGATCCAGGATGCCCAGCTCTGCGACGGCCACGAGCCCGAGGACGCAGGCGATCGCCAGCGCCAGGAGGCTTCGGATCAGCCTGCCTCTGAGTTCGTCGAGGTGGTCGAGAAACGGCATCTCCGCGGGGGTACGGCCCGTCATTCCTCACCCGTTCCGAAGAGGTCCACCTGATCCGCCACGTTGTATCCGGCCCTTCTGACCAACTCCCTCACTTCTTCCATGAACTCGGTCGTATCCTGGAAATTCCGGTACACGCTCGCGAAGCGAACATACGCTACCTGGTCCAGGGACCGAAGCCTGTGCATCACCATCTCTCCGAGCTGCACACTCGGAACCTCTCGGATATCTGAGGCGTCCAGCTCCTCCTCGACCCCATCTACCAACGATTCGATCTCGGCATTCGAGACGGGACGCTTCGCACATGCCACGCGGATGCTGGCCACGAGCTTGGAGCGATCGTACGTCTCCGCGCCGCCGGGTCGTTTCTGGACGAGGAGAGGTTCCTCTTCGACGCGTTCGTAGGTGGTGAATCGGTGACCGCAGGAGAGACATTCGCGGCGACGCCGGGTCGCCCGACCGCCGCGGCTCGCCCGCGAGTCGACGACCCGGTCTTCCTCGTGCTCGCAGCTAGGGCAACGCACGGGGGGCCGTCATGTCGTCAACCGCCGAGCTTCGCGAGCTCCTCACGCGCGAGCGACTCCTCGGGGGTATTCGGATAGCCGCTCGTGATCTGCGTGAAGAGGCGTCGCGCCACGGCCGTGTTGCCGCGCTCGACTTCTATGAGCCCCCGGCGATAGAGCGCCGCGGGCGACCGGTTCGAGTTCGGGAAGAGCTCCGTCACCCTCTGGTACGCGGTCAGGGCCGACGCGATGTCGTCCTGCTCCTCGTACGTGCGCGCGATGTGATAGTAGGCATCGGGCGCCAGCTCGTGATCCGGACTCTGCGACAGGAACTCCTCGAGCGCGCCGCGCGCCGTCTCGTTGTTGCCCTTCCTGAACTCCTCGAGCGCGAGCGCATAGAACTGCGTATCGCTGTCCATTCCGGACGTTCCCGCGCTCATGGGATCGAGACCCGGGTCGCCGCCCGCTTCGACGCCCACGGGCATGGCCATGGACGACCCCCGCTGCGAAAGGATGTCGTTGAGCAGCTGGTTGTTCTGGTTCGTGATGTCCAGAAGCGCGGTCAGGGAAGACTCCAGCCGCTGCACGCGGCGATCGAGCTCCCCCTGACCGGTCGAAGCCCGACGTGCCTCCGCAGCATTCAGGCTGTCGATGGCGGCCCGCATCTGCTGAACCAGCCGGACCTGGTCATCCCTGACCTGAGCCATCTCGTCCACGAGGGACGATTCGAGCGTCTGGACATCCGCCTTCGTCGCGCAGCCGGCAGCCGCGAACGCCAATACCCCGACCGCCACCGCCGCCGGCGTCTTCATTACAGATCTCCCGCCGTGATCACGAACTCATCCCGCCGGTTCTGCGCCCATGCGGATTCGTTGCTGCCCGCGGACATCGGTCGCTCCTCACCGAACGTCACGGCACGGAACCGATCCGCGTCGAGTCCGAGACTCACGAGGTAGGCGATCGCCGCCTGAGCCCGCCGAAGCCCCAGCGCGAGGTTGTACTCGGCGGAGCCGCGCTCGTCACAATGTCCCTCGATGGTGAGCATCACGTCGGGAAAGGCACGCAGTGCGTCCGCCTTGTCGCGCAGGATCGCGGCGGCCTCGTCCGTGATCTGGGCGAGGTCAAAGTCGAAGTGGATCCGGGCCGTGATCCGGGCACCCGCTTCCGCGGCGGCGATCCGATCCGGAGCCAGCGTCGCGCACTCGGTGCCCGGGTAGTCCCTGAGGACCTGCCGGAGAATGTCCGCCGCCGTCGCGTAATCGCCGGACTGCATGGCGGACGACGCCCGATCGCAGAGACGCGATGCGGCAGCCTCGCGTTGGGCGGTGTCGTCCACCGGGGGCGGAGGAGGAGGCGTCGGCTGTACCACGGGCTCGACTGGCTCCGGTTCCGGATTGCCGCTGCACGCCACCGCGAGCAACGGGATGAGAAGGGCCGCAGCGAAAGCCTGACTACGCCGCATCGAACTCTCCTTGTTTGGCATTCCCGAGATACCGCGGAGTGAGGAAAAACAAGGTCTCACGCGAAGATAGGACGCCTCCCGTTCCCCACCGCCACACCTGATCACAAGCTACCATCGCGGGTCTTGACCGCAAGCGGATTCCAACGGCCATCAGGACCCCGGTGCCAGACTCGGGGACCAGTCCGGGAATTCATCCACCCGCCCGGACGTCAGGGTCCTGGCCCGACCCGTCACCGTATCGATAATCCAGATCGCATACCCGTTCCGGTCGGTCGAAGCGAATACGATGTGCCGACCGTCCGGCGCCCAGCTCGGTGACTCGTTTCGGCCCCTACTTGTGATCAGCCGTCGGTCGGAACCGTCCGGATTCACCGTGAAGATCTGGAAGACCCCCCGGCTGAACGCCGCGTACGCGATCCGGTCGCCGTTGGGGGACCAGTCGGGACCCGCGGCGTTCGTCCGCTCGTTCCTCACGTACAGACTGATCCGCCGTGCCTGCCCCCCGCTGACGGCCTGAACGTAGATCTGTGGCTGCGTGGTCGGATCCGACTCGAAGGCCACGAACCGGCCGTCCGGCGAGAAGCTCGGACTCAGGACGTCTCCCCGCTCGTTCGTAATCTGCTGACCGCCGTCTACGAAGATCTGTGTGCGTTCGTTCCCGGATGTCCGCGCGTACGCGACCCGTCCGTCGGGCGTATACGTCGGCGTGAGGATGACGCCGGTGCTCGTAGCCACCGTCCGTCGCCGACCGGTCACGAGGTTCGTCTCGAGGACGGCCGTGTTCCCCTGCTCGTCCTGGATCACGTATGCGATCCGCGTCCCGTCCGTCGAGAACGCGGGAGAGAACACCGAGAACGCCCCGGTCTCGATGCGGCGCGGATTCTCTCCATCGCTGTCGATGATCCAGAGGTCCGAAGACCCGTCCGCCGCCTTCCGCCGGTACGCGATGCGGCTGGCGGCGATCCCGACACCACCGTCCGTCGCCCAGGAGACGACCGCGTCCGATGCGCGGTGAATCGCCATCCTGAATTCGACGCTGCTGGGGTCGGGGAGGCTGAACGCCTGGATGTTCTTCAGATCACCGTAGACGACATCGTGCAGCCCGACGCGGAGGATCGGTGCGTTGGGGCTCCCGGTGACGTCCGCGGTAACGAGCCACACGGCCCCGAGGCGATTCCACAGCTGGTAATTCGGCGGCCCGGACGAACGCATGGAGTCGGGCACCGGAATCACCTCGAACCGGTCCGAGAAATCCAGGTCGGTTCGAAGGATGTCCGCCGCCTCGCTGGCCACCGCCTGAAGCGCCGGTTCGGCCTGGATCGGAGCCACGACCAGGGCCGGGATGTACCCGGGCTGGTAGGTGATCCCCAGCCTCACGCCCTCGTCCTGAGCGAGCGACGGCGACGCGAACACAAGCGCGGCCACCACTGCCGCCCCCAGGATCTTCACCACCTTTCCTGCCATGCCGCCTGCACCTCCACTCGTAGTCGACACCTAGCGCACCGTCGGATCGAAGAAGAACGAGACGAGGAGTTCGTCCCGGGCATACGTATCGGGGAGCGGACCGAACGCCTCGTCCCGCCCCGCCGATTCCACCGCGCTGCTGCACAGGAGGTCGAACTGCGCACTCCCGGACCTCTGCACCCACTCGATGTCGGTAACCGAGCCGTCCCGGTGAATCACGAACGAGATCTCGGCCCGATACGCCCTGCCCCCGGCCGGCGGCCGCCAGTAGCGCTGCACCTGACGGATGATGTTCCGCATGTACTCTGGCGCTACAAAGCTCGCGCCTTCGGTCTGTACGTTGATCGCCTCTTCGCCCACGTCCTCGGTGCGCGCCGGTTCCGGCTCGGGCTCGAGCGGCGGAGGCGTCTCGGCCTCGACCTTTGGCGTCTCCACCTGCGGCACCGGATCCGGTGTCGGGTCCGGGGGCGGCGGACGGAACTCCTCTTCCGCGACCTCCGGCGGCGCCGGATCCGCCCGGATCGGAGCCTCTTCGGGCGCGGCCGCGACCATCCGCACCCGAATCGACTGGAGCTCGGGCGGATCGGGCGGGCGGGCGGCGAACAGCGTCACGAGAAACAGTCCTCCGTGGACGGAAAGCGAGCCCACGATGGCCTTCCGTGGCGGCCGCTCGAACGGGGACTCGCGACGTCGGAAACCGGTCACGGGCGGTCGCGTTCCGTCGGATCGGTGATGACGTTCACGGCGGCGCCGGCATCGTGCAGGCGCCCCATGACCCGAACCGCGTCTCCGAACGCCAGCCCGCGGTCCGCCTTCATGAAGACGTCGTCGCCGTCCTGCTGATCGAGGAGTCGTTCGATCGTCGCGTCGAACTCGTCGAAGGTGACCGGTGCGTCGTCCACGTAGATCTGTCCCTCGTCATCGATCGACACGACGAGCGCTTCCGATGATGAGAGCGGCCCGGCCGCCGCCTCGGGGACCTGAATCTCGATGCCGCCCTGCAGGATCGGCGCGGTGATCATGAAGATGATGAGCAGCGTGAACGCCACGTCCACCAGACTGGTGACGTTGATCTCGGCATAGACGTCGAGGTATGTCCCGTCGTTGGTGAACCGCCGCTTCAAATCCTGCCCTCCCGCGCGAGCGTACCGACGAACTCGCTGGCGAAGCCTTCGAGCTCTCCGGTAAACAGACGCAACCGCGAGGCGTAGTGGTTGTACGCGATCACCGCGGGGATCGCGACGGCCAGCCCCGTCACCGTCGTCGTGAGCGCCTCGGCGATACCGGGAGCGACCGCGGCAATGTTCGCGGACCCGGCCGATGTGATCCCGATAAACGAGATCATGACACCCACCACCGTCCCCATAAGACCCAGCAGTGGGCTCACGGATCCGATGATCGCGAGCCACTGGAGCCCGTGGCCCAGCTCATCGCGCTCCTGGGAGAGGTTCTTCTCGAGAACCAGCCAGAGGGTGTCGAGCTGCGTCGGGGTCAGTCCCTCTCCCGGCTTCGCCGGGTTGTCGAGGGCGCCCGGACGAAGGTCGCCGAAGAAGCTCACGCCCTCGCGAAAGACGCGCGTGAACGGCGACTCTTCGAGCCGGCCGATCGCGCCGTGCAGGTCGTGGAGCCCCCGGGCCCCCTCCATCGCGTAGACGAACCGGTCGGCCTGCTCGTTCAGCTCCTTGAACTCCCGCCACTTCCAGATGATCAGGACCCACGAAACGAGCGAAAACACCGCGAGCACCGTGAGGATGATCTTCGTGGCGGGCGTCGCGCCCAAGACCATGTCGAGCGGCGAGTCGATGACGCGCGCCTGAGCGAGCCCGGCGGACAAAGCGATCAGGGCCGTCACGTGACGATCCCCGCAATCGACTGGTAGGTCTGCCGGAGTCCTTCTTCGACGTCGTGTGCCGCACGCCAGCCGATTGCCTGCGTGGCCGAGCAGTCGAGCGAGCTCCGCAACAGCTCACCGGTCCGCGCCGCCTCGTGCGAGACATCCACTCGTGAGCCCGCGACATCCATCAGGATCGAAGCGAGCCGGTTCACCGACGTCTCGATCCCCGTGCCCACGTTGAAGGCGACGCTGTCGAGTCCCCCCTCATCGGGCAGGTCCGCGCGGGTGACGAGCAGGTTCGCCTCCGCGACGTCCTTCACGAACACGTAGTCCCTCGTCTGCTCTCCATCCCCGAAGATCGTGAGCGTCTCGTTATCACGAATCAGCTGAGAGAAGATCGCGACCACGCCGGCCTCCCCGTGAGGATCCTGCCGGGGCCCGTACACGTTCGAATAGCGCAGGGCAGCGTATTCGAGACCGTGGAGCTGCCGGAACGCCTGGAGGTAGAACTCCGAGCTCAGTTTGCTCACGCCGTAAGGCGACAGGGGCTGCTTCGGCGCTTCACGCGGAGTGGGAAGCTCGTCTGGCTCGCCGTAAACGACGCCGCCGGAGGAGATGAACACGAATCTGCGGATCCCGAATTCCACGGAGTTCTGGAGCATGTTCAGGAGACCACCGAGGTTGATCGAAGCGTCCAGCCACGGATCGGTGACGGACGTGCGCACGTCGATCTGAGCCGCGTGGTGGTTCACGACGTCGAAGCGCCGATCGGAAAAGAGATCTCGAGCATCGGCGGAGCGGACGTCCATCTCCACGAGCTCGACACCTTCAGGAACGTTCTCGCGACGGCCGCTGCTCAGGTCATCGAGAGCCGTCACCTCCCAGCCGTCGGAGAGATACCGATCGCAGACGTGCGATCCAATGAAGCCGGCACCACCCGTCACCAGAACCCTGCCCGGGCCCATGCACTCCTCCTCGCTCCTCATCCACCCCCACCCCAGCGGACCGCCGCCGATCTCATCGACGCGGTTGCCTACCCCGGACCTTCAGCCGTGGTCCGCGAGGTTCCGAACCCTATCATGCCGTGTAGTGCGCGACTTGCCAAGCTTCGATCCCACATTCGGTTGACGGACCCGAGTGACCGGCCGAGGGTGACCCGCGTTACGGGTAGAGACACCTCGAACCCCCAAAACGGTTTCCCGGGATAGGGGGATTGAAGACGCCGCCCGATCGGGCGGCCGGAACCGGCGGACGAAGCCGCCGGGAGGAGGTCGGGACACACGACGTAGCCCGTCGTGTGTCCCGGAGTCGCTGGGAGTTGCTGAAACCCCTCTAGTTGCCGACGGCCCTGAGGGTTCGCATCGCCGGGGCCATCCTCTGGGGCGACGTGTCCCGGAGATCGACGATCCGACCCGTCGCCGTGTTCGGCGTCGTGCGGACGATCCGGATCGTCGCGAGACGATCTTCCACGCGAGGCTCGACATCGTCCAGCACTGCGATCATCGCGAACTCGTCACCGATCCTCACGCCGTCCTGGTCACCCGCATCGAGAAAGAGCATGTCGCCCTCTCCGATGATCGAGCGGTTCACCTCGTAGCCGACGATGTCGGCCTCGAAGCCACCCTGCTCCACCGCCTGGGCGAGCGTCGGCGACACATCGTAGCCCTCGGCGAGGATCACGACGTCACCGACGACGAACTCGGCGAAGAGACCGGTGACGCGCGCCCGGGCCTTTCCGGCGTCGGCCTCGACCACCTCCAGCATCGCGATGGACCGTCCCACACGACGCTCGGATCCGACGTCCTTCCATCGGATCGCGCGCAGGTAGTCACCTTCCACGACATCGAGATTGTCCAGTTCGATCATTACGACGTCGAAGAGCTGGATCCCTGGCCGGAGCCGCAGGCCGAGCGGATTCCCCTCGAGCTTGCTGACGGTCCGTCCCTGATAGACGGGCGCCTCCCGATCCACGAGAAGCGGTGCCCGGTAGAAGTCGCTCTCCGAAACGAGCGTCGGCTCCCGGTAGACGTCGATATCGAGGGTACCGACCAGATTCCCGAACTCGGGCGTCGTGTCGAAGATGCTGTTTCCGCCGAACCAGCTGACCCGACCTCGCTCCTGATCGGTCGTGGCCGGGAGGGCGCCCTGCTCCTGCGCGGCATCCCACGTCTCGAGCGTCTCCACCGCACCCCGCTCCGCGACATCGACGGGCGCGGCATCCGCCCGCGCCACGGCACCGACACCCGGCAGCGTGAGCATCTCACCGGGATAGATCCAATGCGGATCCTCGATGACCTCGGTGTTGATCTCGAATATGCTGGGCCAGAGGAACGAATTGGCCAGATAGACGCCGGCGAGCCCCCAGAGCGTGTCGCCCGGCCTCACCTCGTGCATGGCCCGCTCCACGCTCGTCTCGAGCGCGGTCTCGGCCTCATCGGCTTCCTGCGCGTGAGCGTTGCCCGGCGAAACCGCCAGAGAAAGGAATAGGGCCAGAACCGGGACCCCGGCTCTACGCCCCCCCCTGCTCGCGCTCAACACCAACTTCCACGATTCCCCGCCCATCGCGCTCCTCCTCCCGATACAGGCCCGAGTGACGTCCGGAGGTACCCAGTACCCCCTTCGCGCGCGAAAGCCTGCAACTTCCGGGCTTCACGCCACTCCCGCGGCAATCCGGCGAAACGCCGCCAACCGCGCGGACCCGACCCCAAACCACTACCCGGTCAAAACGTATGCGGCCCCTCGGACCGGCACAAATATGGGCGCCCCTTGAAAAATGTAGCGGGGCGCCCGATTGCCGCGTTTCGCGACCTCAGAAGGGGAGGTCGTCCTCTCCCGCGAGCGACTCGTTCGAGAATTCCGAAAAATCCGCCGACCCGCCGGCCGGTGCCGGAGCCGACTCCTGGAATCCCTGGCCGCCACCGCTGCTCCCGAGCATGATCATCTCGCGAGCGCGAATCTCGGTCGTGTACTTCGTCTGACCGTCCTGTCCCTCCCACTGGCGGTACTCGATCGAGCCCTCGATATAGACGCGATCGCCCTTCTTCAGGAACCTCTGGGCGATATCGGCGAGCTTGTCCCAGCAGATGACGCGGTGCCACTCGGTCTTCTCCTGCTGCTCGCCGGAGCGGCTCGTCCATCGTCGGCTCGTTGCGATCGACAGCGTGGCGACCGCCGTGCCGCTGTTCGTGGAACGGACTTCGGGGTCGGCGCCCAGGTTCCCGATAAGGGTCGCCTTGTTCAGACTGCGGGACATGTGTCTCCTCCGGGGGGTTCGTGGGCCCCGAACTTAGACGGGGCCCAAAAGGCGGTCAATTCGGCCGGACCTGATCGGTGCGCGTCAGCCGCCGGCACATCACGAGTGCGTCCTCGACCGGGTCCGCGTAGTAGTTCACTCGTCGGTTTACGACCTCGAAATCGTGCCGCTCGTAGAGCTGCCGGGCCGCTTCGTTTCCTTCCCTGACCTCCAGGTACACCTCGGTCACATCGCGTCGGGTCGCCTCCTCGAGAACCCTCTCGACGAGCGCCGACCCGACACCGCGACCCCGGGACGCCAGGGCGACGGCGAGATCCCCGAGCTCGGCCTCGGCCCCGGCGAACCAGACGACGGCGTATCCGACGAGCTTCTCGGGCCCGTCCTTCGCGACGAAGAGCGCGGCATTCGGGCGCCGCAGCAGGTTCAGGAAGGTCTTCGACGACCAGGGGGTCGCGAAGGACGCGTTCTCGATCTCGAGCACTCCCGCGAGGTCGGCCGAGCGCATCTCCCGAATCCGCAGCCCCGGAGACTCCGGGACACTCCGCGCTTGCGTCATCCAGTCAGACTCCCCGTTCGGCGCCTGAGGCGCGCACGTACTCCGGCTCCCAGAGACCGCGATCGCGAACTCGCCCCGCGAGCGGCGCGACCTCGGCCAGCCACAGTAGGGCCGAGGCCCGCGGAACCCCGAGGTGCGCCGGCAACACCCGGCCCCCTCGTTCCTCGATGACGTCATGATGCGCGAGCGCTCCATCGCCCGCGAACACCCAGTCGCCGGCGGGCTCCAGCCGATCGAGTAGGTCCGCGATGTCCAGGACCAGCGGACCGAGCGTCGCGTCGGCTGCCGCACCCTGCCCGAACGCGGCGGCATATACCTCTTCGCGTCGGGCATCGAACACGGCGCACACCGGCGCGTCGCCGACGGACGCCGCGACCCCCCGCAGGCTCGAGTAGGCGTACAGGGGGAGATCATTAGCGAAGCACAGTCCCTTCGCGAGGGCCGCAGCGATCCTCACGCCGGTGAAGGAACCCGGGCCAGCCCCCACGACGACGCCGTCGAGATCCGCGGCCCGGACCTCCGCGCGGTCGAGGAGGCGTGACGCTTCATCGAGCACCGTCTCCGAAAACGTCGCGCGGACCGAGAGAACGCTCTCGGCCAGGACGCGCCCGTTGCCTCCGACGGCCACGCTTCCGAGCCGGGTGCTGGTCTCCAGCGCGAGCATCGTCATGGCGATCCGGGCACCGGCGGGACCTCGCCGACCTCGCGTACGCGGGCCTCGCGGGCCGCTCCACCCTCCGCGATCGAGAGGCGGACCTCCCATCGATCACGTGGCAGCCAGTCGCCGGCCCGCTCGGCCCACTCGACGAACACCGGTGCGTCACCGGCGGTAAGATCCTCCCAGCCGATGCCGGGCAGCTCCGAGGCGTCCTCGATCCGGTAGAGGTCGGCGTGATAGACCGGTCGCTCGGCCCCGTAGCGGTGGACGAGCGTGAACGTCGGACTCGTCACGGGCCCTGCGACGCCGGCGCCCTCGCAGGCGGCCTGGACGAGCGTCGTCTTGCCCGCACCGAGGGGGCCAATGAGCGCGACGAAGACGTTGTCGGCGGCCGCGGCGCGCCCCACGTGCATTCCCCACTCCCGCAGCTGATCCAGGTCCAGCCTGATGGAGGTCGCTTCCGTCACGATTCCTTCTCCCCCTGAGGACGGAGCACGGACACCTTCGAACGCGCGCCCCGTCGCCCCCCGGTATCGAGCTTCGAGCGCACCTCGAACAGCTCGTCCCGGAGCCGGGCGGCAGCCTCGAAGTCCAGGGCTTTCGCGGCGGCGCGCATTTCCTTCTCGAGAGTGGCGGCGAGATCCTCGGGAGAAAGGTCCGCGTAGGCATCGCCTCGCTCGGCCACGGCCGGTTGTTCGCGGGCATCCGCGACGGCCGTCGAAAAGCGGATCTCGGTGATGGACTTCACGATCGACTTCGGCTCGATTCCGTGTTCCGCGTTGTGCGCCGCCTGTACTTCGCGACGGCGGCCGGTCTCATCCATGGCGCGGCGCATGGAGTCGGTGATCCGGTCCGCGTAGAGGATCGCTCGGCCCTCGACGTTCCGGGCCGCCCGTCCGATGGTCTGGATCAGCGACCGGTCGGACCTCAGGAACCCCTCCTTGTCCGCGTCCAGGATCGCGACGAGCGAGACCTCCGGCAGGTCGAGGCCCTCCCGAAGCAGATTGATTCCCACGAGGACGTCGAATATGCCGAGGCGCAGGTCCCGAAGGATCTTCACGCGGTCGATCGTCGCGATGTCCGAGTGAAGATACCGCACCTTCACCCCGCGGAGCGCCAGAAACTCGGAGAGGTCCTCCGCCATCCGCTTCGTCAGCGTCGTCACGAGGACGCGTTCCCCCCGACCGGTCCGCCGCGTGATCTCTCCCAGCAGGTCGTCCACCTGGCCTCGCACGGGCCGGATCTCGACTTCCGGATCCAACAGGCCGGTCGGGCGGATCAGCTGCTCCACGACCACGCCTTCGCTGCGCGTCAGCTCGTAGTCACCCGGCGTCGCGGACACGAAGATCACGCGCGGAACGACCTCCTCGAACTCGGTGAACGAGAGGGGACGGTTGTCGAGCGCCGACGGGAGCCGGAACCCAAAATCCACGAGGGTCCGCTTCCGGCTCTGGTCGCCCTCGTACATGCCCCCGATCTGCGGGACCGAGACGTGCGACTCGTCGAGAATGACGAGGAAGTCGTCGGGGAAATAGTCGAGCAGACAATACGGGCGCTCGCCGGCGCTCCTTCCGTCGAGGTGCCGACTGTAGTTCTCGATCCCGGGGCAGAACCCCATCTGCGAGATCATCTCGAGGTCGAACCGCGTTCGCTGCTCGAGACGCTGTGCCTCGAGAAGCCGTCCGTCCGTCCGCAGGTCCATCAGGCGCTTCTCGAGCTCCGCGTGGATCCCGTGCATCGCGGACTCGAGCTTCTCCTCGGGCGTCGCGTAGTGCGTCGCCGGAAAGACCGCGGTCTGCGGAAGTCGCGTGATCGTCGCGCCCGTGAGCGGGTCGATCTTCGAGATCCGCTCGATGCTCTCCCCCCAGAGCTCCACCCGGACGCCCTGCTCCTCGTACGCGGGCATGATCTCCACGACGTCGCCCCGGACGCGGAACGTACCGCGCTTGAAGTCGAGGTCGTTTCGCGAGTACTGGATCTTCACGAGATCGGACAGGATCTCGCGCCGCGAGATCTCCTGGCCCTCGTGCATCGTCAGCATCAGATCGCGGTACCCGACCGGATCCCCGAGTCCGTAGATCGCCGACACGGATGCGACGACGATCACGTCGTTCCGCTCCATTAGCGATGAGGTGGCCCGAAGCCGCAGCCGATCGATGTCCTCGTTGATCGACGCGTCCTTCTCGATGAACGTGTCCGTCGACGGGACGTACGCCTCGGGCTGGTAGTAGTCGTAGTACGAGATGAAATACTCGACAGCGTTCCGCGGGAAGAACTGCTTGAGCTCGCCGTAGAGCTGTGCGGCCAGCGTCTTGTTGTGACTCATCACGAGCGTCGGGAGGCCCGTCTCGGCGACGAGCGCCGCCATCGTCACGGTCTTTCCGCTCCCCGTCACGCCGAGCAGCGTCTGCCAGCGGTCCCCGCGCCGCACTCCGTCCGCCAACTGACGGATGGCCTCCGGCTGGTCTCCCGTCGGTGTGAACGGGAGTTCCAGATCGAAGGTGTCTGGCTTCAGGACGAGCTGTTGCAAAAGAGGTCGCCGCTTCCGGGGTGTCGGGATTCGAGTGCTCGTGCCCCACGCGATCAGCGGGGGGATATAGAGTACCGCCACGAGGCGTCTTCGGGAAGTGTTCGGTACTACTCCAGCGTGAGATCGCTCTCGCCGAAGGATTCCTTCCGCTCGACGGAGAGCACGCCTTTCACCCGCTGAACCCGTCGCATGACGCGCTTCAGGTGGCTCAGGTTCTCCACCTCGACGACGAACTGGCCCCGCATCCCACCCTCGATCGCCTTGATGTCGGCGGACTGGATGTTCGTCCCGGTATCCGTCACCGCCTTCGCGATGTCTGCGAACAACCCGTGTCGGTCCGACCCCTCCATGACGATCCGCACGAGGAATCTCCGGGCGCTGTCGTCGTCCCATTCGATCTCGACCCGACGCTCCGGGTCGTCCGAGAGGTGCAGCACGTTCGGACAGTCCTGTCGATGGATCGAGATCCCTCTCCCGCGCGTGATGTACCCGATCACATCGTCGCCGGGAACCGGCTGGCAGCACTGAGAGTACCGGATCACCAGGTTGTCGAGGCCCTGGATCCGGATGCCCTTCGGCGGCCCGGCCCAGACCTTGTCCACGAGCCGGTTCAGCGGGCTCGGCGCCTTCTCGGGCTCGTCCGGAACCACCTCGGGAAAGACCGCCCGCGTCACGCGCGTAAGGCTCACATCCCCCCGGGCCGTGCCCGCGTACAGGTCGTCGATCGTTACGTATCCCAGCTTCTCCGCCGCGGCCAGCAGATCGGGCTCGCTCGGCTTCCCGCGCTTCACGCGGCGGAAGCGTTTCGTCAGGATGTCCCGCCCCAGCCGGATCGCGCTCTCGCGCTCCTCCGCCTTGATCCACTGGCGCACCTTGTGACGCGCCTTTGATGTGCGGACGAAGCCCAGCCAATCGCGACTCGGCGTCTGCGAGTCCGACGTGAGGATCTCCACCGTCACCCCGTTTCGCAGGGGCCGACTGAGGGGAGTGATGCGTCCGTTGACCTTCGCACCCGAGCACCTCAGTCCGACCTCCGTATGGACCGCGAACGCAAAGTCGATCGGGGTCGCTCCCTTCGGAAGCTGCTTCACATCCCCCGCCGGCGTGAACACGAAGATCTCGTCCTGGAACAGGTCGATCTTGAGGAACTCCATGAATTCCTCGGGCTCCCGCGTTTCCTGCTGCCATTCCAGCACCTGACGGAACCACGAGAGCTTGTCGTCGACTTCGTCGTCGCTCGGATTGCCCTCCTTGTAGCGCCAGTGGGCCGCGATCCCGAACTCCGCGGTGCGATGCATGTCGTGCGTACGGATCTGGATCTCGTAGAGCCGGCCGCCCGGTCCGAAGATCGTCGTGTGGAGACTCCGGTACATGTTCGACTTCGGCGTTGCAATGAAGTCGTGGAAGCGGTGGGTCAGCGGCGTCCACCGGTTGTGGACGACCCCGAGCGCGTGATAGCAGTCGGGCACGGAGTCGACGAGGATCCGCATCGCCAGAACGTCGTATACCTCCTCGAACGGCTTGTCGCGCTTCAACATCTTTCCGTAGATCGACCACAGGTGCTTCGGCCTCCCCGTCACCGTGCACTCGATGTCCGCCGCCGCGAGTTCCTCGATGAGGGGCTCCTCCATCTGTCGGATGAGGCTCTCGCGCTCCTTCCGCGACTGGCGGACCTTCTTCGCGAGCTTCCGGTAGGCCTCGGGCTCCAGGTGCTTGAACGCGAGGTCTTCGAGCTCCCACTTCACTCGCGCGACCCCGAGCCGATGGGCGAGTGGCGCATAGATCTCGCGCGTCTCGATCGCGATCCGCTCGCGCTGGGCGGCGGACACGTGCTCGAGCGTCCGCATGTTGTGGAGCCGGTCGGCCAGCTTGACCAGAATCACTCGGGCATCCTTGGCCATGGACAGCAGGAGCTTCCGATACGTCTCCACCTGTCGCTCGGCCATCGACCCGAACTCGAACCGGGCGAGTTTGGTGAGCCCGTCCACGATCATGCCGATCTCCGCCCCGAACTCGCGGTGGATCTCGTCGATCGTCGTGCCCGTGTCCTCGACGACGTCGTGGAGCAGCGAGGCCGCGACGCTCACGGTGTCGAGATGGATCTCGCTGAGAATCCGGGCGACCTCGACACAATGCGTGATGTAGTCCTCGCCCGAGGCCCGCTTCTGCCCCTCGTGCTTCTCCTGGCTGTACTGGAACGCGAGGGCCAGAAGCTCCAGGTCGAGACGGTGCTCGTGATCCGCGATCGCCTCGAGCAATGCATCCGGCAACAGGGCGCGAGGACCGGCGCCCTGCCGGCCTCCATCCCGCCCCGTCGCTGTCGTCGCGCTGCTCGCCATCGGTGATCTCCCCGAGGGATCCGTCCCGGTCGTCCACGTAAGCTGTCCCTCCCCTACCCCGACGCAAGCGGGGACGTGCCCCGGCTCGCCTGGTCACCCGCACAGCCCCCGTTCCTGGAGGCTCACGAACGCACCGTCGCCGAGGACGATGTGGTCCCGCACCGGGATCCCGAGCAGCCGGCCGCTCTCGACGAGCTGCCTGGTCACCGCGATGTCCTCGGGGGAAGGCTCCGGGTCTCCGCTGGGGTGGTTGTGCACCAGAATGAGACTCGCGGCCCCAGCTGCGATCGCCGGGGCGAACACCTCGCGGGGATGGACGAGCGAGGAATTGAGCAGCCCGATCGTCAGGCAGCGCTCGATCAGGATCCGGTTCTGCGTGTCGAGATGAAGAACCCAGAACTCCTCCTGCCGGCGGTCGCGGAGGAGCGGGCCCAGTCGGCCGAAGACATCGCGGGGACCCCGGATCCGGTGTGCTTCCCGAGCCGGTTCCGCGGCGAGGCGACGCCCCAGGGCCAGGGCGGCTGCGACGGCGGCGGCACGGGCCGGTCCGACACCCGCCGTGCGTTCCAGACCCTGCGGTTCGGCCACCGAGAGCCGGCGGAGCGAACCGTCGTGGGCGGCCAGAAGCTGAGCGGCGACGTCGACCGCCGACCGACCGGCCGCTCCGGACCCCAGGACGACGCCCAGCAATTCGGCCGTGGACAGCGCATCCGCCCGCAGGCGGAGGAGACGCTCGCGTGGGCGTTCAGACGCCGGCAGCTCGTGGATTCTCGGACTCATGCCAGAGAATCGTCGTGTCGTTCAAGGGGCGATCAAAACGCCGATCCATTAGATTGCGTTCCGGTCAAAACCCCGATTCAGGAGGCCCGTTCGATGAATGTCCGAGCATTCCGCTCCGCCGCTCTCGCGGCGCTCTTCCTCGCCGTCGCCGTGCCCGCTTTCGGCCAGTCCGTGCTGCTGCGGATGGACCCGGACGACGGACAGGTGTCGAAGTACGTGATGGGGATGGAGATGCACATGAACTCCCCCATGATGTCGTCCGACGAGCCCTTCATGATCGGGACGGTGCACTCCACGCAGCTCGTGATCGGCAAGGAAGGCGACGTGGTGGAGTACTCGATGACCACGGACTCGACCGAGATCCGCACACCGGCGATGCCGATGATCCAGGATCAGATCCCGGATCAGACGGGTGAGACCGTCACGATGAAGATGGACACGCGCGGACGGTTCGTTTCGGTGGGCGGTGACGTTCCCGCGGAGGCACAGCAGATCGCCAGCCAGCTGGGAGGCATGCGGCTCGAGCTCCCCGAGGAGGCGGTCTCTGTCGGCGAGACGTGGGACGCGGTGATGCAGTCCGAGCTGCCCGGCGTGCCGGGCGCGAGCGGGGCCATCGAGATGGCGCTCTCCTACACGCTTGTCAGCGTCTCGAACGCCGGCGGGTCGCAGTTCGCGACGATCTCGTTCGAGGGGCCCATCTCGATGTCGGGCGAGAACTCGGGCGTCGGGATGGACGCCGGGGGCACGATGTCCGGAACCCTGGTGCTGGACGTCACGATGGGACGGCTCTCGAGCAGCGACGTAGCGATGGAACTCGACATGAACGCCGCCGGGATGCAAATGTCGATGAACCAGACGATGACGATGACGCTTATTAACTGATCCCGAGCGCGCCCTCGACCCCTCGTTCGGCTCGAGGGGCGGCCCGGGGGTCGCGCCAGGCGAGGACTTGATGCGAGCCGGGCCCCACTACGGCAGCCTTACCACCTCGCTCCTCCCGGCAACGCCTCCCCGCAGCAGAGGCGACCCCCGGGCCGCCCCCACCACAGCCGAGTGGAACGGATCAACCGACCCGCCCATGGCATTTCTTGTACTTCTTCCCGCTGCCGCACGGGCACGGGTCGTTCCGCCCGGGCTCCTTCTCGGCGGTGAGCGGCTCCGCCTGACGCTGTCCCTGTCCGGCGCCGAGCGCGGCCTTCGCCCCCGTGTCGTCCGGCCGTAGCCCGTCGTCGACCGCCGCGGCCGTCGCGACTCCAGCCGAGCTGAACGCCGGCTGGCCCGCGGGGGCCTGCGCCGGGGCCGGGGCTCCACCCCCGGGGGTCCCGAGACCCGCACCCTCGGCAGGTCCGCTCATCCCCGTGATCTGGGGCGCACGCGGTCGCGCCGGTCGACGTACTTCGATCTGCGCCTTGAAGAACCGGTTGGAGACCGTCCGACGCATGTCCGTGATCAGATCGACGAACAGCTCGTACGCATCCTTCTTGTACTCGATCAGCGGGTCTTTCTGCCCGTAGGACCGGTAACCGACCGATGATCGCAGGTGGTCGAGGTCGTACAGGTGGTTCTTCCACTTCTCGTCGATGACCGACAGGACGATGAAGCGAAGGACCTGCTCCCAGAGCTCGCCGAAACTCTCGAGCTTCTCGTGGAACTGCTCGTGCGAAGCCTCCACGACCGCGTCCGACAGTGCCTCCGAGTCGGGCCAGTCGTCGGCGCTCGCGTGACCTTCGCGGGGCAGAAACTCCGTATGGACGAAGTACTCGATCAGCAGCCGGTTCTTCAGGCCGGGCAGGTCCCACTCGTCCTGTGCGCTCCCCGGCGGCACGTACTCATCGATCTCGACCCGGAGCGCCTCCTCGATCATCTCCCAGGTTTCGCCCTTGAGATCCTCGCCGCCCTCGAGAGCATACAGCCGGAGGTCGTAGACGACCTCGCGCTGCTGGTTCATCACATCGTCGTATTCGAGAAGCCGCTTCCGCGCGTCGAAGTTCTGCATCTCGACCCGCTTCTGCGCACGCTCGATCGACTTCGAGATCCAGGGGTGAGTGATGACCTCGCCATCCTCCACGCCCAGCCGGTCCATGATCTTGGCGACCCGCTCCGGCATGAAGAGCCGCATCAGATCGTCCTCGAGCGACAGGAAGAAGAGACTGGCCCCCGGGTCTCCCTGACGACCGGACCGCCCGCGCAGCTGGCGATCGATGCGCCGGCTCTCGTGGCGCTCCGTACCGAGAATCTGGAGGCCGCACGGCGGTTCCTCCTCGCACCCGCGCTCCTTGATCTCGGCGCGGGAGAGGTCGGCCTCCTCGTCCATCTGGCCGAACGCGGCGGTGTCCGAGCGGATCCCGCAGACCACGCACTGGACGCATGGGTCGGCGAGCTTAATGTCGGTGCCCCGACCGGCCATGTTCGTGGCGATCGTGATCGCGCCGGGTTGCCCGGCGTTCTGGACGATGTGGGCCTCGCGCTCGTGTTGCTTCGCGTTGAGGACCTCGTGCGAGAGACCCCGGCGCTTCAGCATGCGCGCCACGATCTCGGACACCTCGACGCTCGTCGTCCCGACGAGGAGCGGAAGCCCCTGCTCGTTGATCCGCTCGATCTCGTCGATGAGCGCGGCGTACTTCTCCCGTTTCGTCTGGAAGATCACGTCGTCGTGGTCGAGCCGCCGCACGGGTCGGTTCGTCGGGATGACGACGACCTCGAGCCCGTAGATCTCGTGGAACTCGGCCTCTTCCGTCTCTGCCGTACCGGTCATGCCGGACAGCTTGTCGTACATGCGGAAGTAGTTCTGGATCGTGATCGTCGCGAGCGTCTGGGTCTCCCCGCGGACGGACACGCCCTCCTTCGCCTCGACCGCCTGATGAAGCCCGTCGCTCCAGCGCCGACCGTGCATCTTACGGCCGGTGTTCTCATCGACGATCACCACCTCGCCGCCCTCGACGACGTACTCCACGTCCTTCTCGTACAGCGAGTATGCCTTCACGAGCTGGTGGATGACGTGGATCTTCTCGGACTTCTCCGCATACTCGCGCTCGAGACGCTCGACCTCGGCGCGCTTCGCGTCCGTGTCCAGCGTCTCGTCGTCCTCGACGTGCTGAACTTCCTCGGAGATGTCGGGGACGGTGAACGCGTCGGGATCGTTCGGCGAGAGGACGTCGAGCCCCTGCTCCGAGATCTGCGTCGTGTGCCCCTTCTCGTCCATCGAGTAGAGCAGCATCTCGTCGACGTCCGACATGCGCTTGTCGCGCATGATGTCGGCTTCGGCGCGCTGGATAAGCTGCTTTACGCCGGACTGGGTCACGAGCTTGAGCAGACGCTTCGTCTTCGGTGCGCCGCGCTGAGCCGCGAGGAGCTTGAGCCCCGCCTCCCACCGCTTCTCCGCGTCGTCGTCCGCCTCGCCCTCCTCGAGGAGAGCACCGCCCTCGGCGATGAGGCCGTTCACGATCTGGCCCTGTTTCCGCACCATGGCGGACACCTGGGCGTTGTATTTCCGGTAGACGTCGCGTTCATCCCTGCCGGCCGGACCGCTGATGATCAGCGGCGTCCGGGCCTCGTCGATGAGGACGGAGTCGACCTCGTCGATGATCGCGTACGAGTGCGGACGCTGTACCCGCTGCGAAAGGTCGATGACCATGTTGTCGCGCAGGTAGTCGAACCCGAACTCGTTGTTCGTCCCGTAGGTGACGTCGGCCGCATAGGCCGCGCGCCGCTCGGCCGTGCCCGGCTGCGTGTCGTCCAGACACTGCACCGACAGACCGAGCCATCCGAGCACAGTCCCCATCCACTGGGAGTCGCGGCGGGCGAGGTAATCGTTCACCGTGACGAGGTGGGCACCCTTCCCCGACAGCGCGTTGAGGTAGAGGGGCATCGTGGCGACGAGGGTCTTTCCTTCACCCGTCGCCATCTCCGCGATCTTCCCCTGGTGAAGCACGATGCCCCCGATGAGTTGCACATCGTAGGGGATCATTTCCCAGGTCATCTCGGTACCGGTCACCGTGATCGACGTGCCCATCAGCCGACGACACGCCTCGCGAACCGTCGCGAACGCCTCCGGCAAGATCTCGTCGAGAACTTCCTGCAGCGCCTCGTAGACTTCTCCCTCGGTAGAGGCGATTCGCTCCGTGAGGGTCGCCCGCTTCCCGGGGTTCTCGGTGTGGCGGCGATCCTCTTTGAGGTCCTCTACGGCCTGCTCGAGCTCGGCGGTCCGTTCGGATATGAGCGCCCGGAACCTTTCGGTCTGCGCCCGCACTTCCTCGTCGGACACGTCGGCCAGCCTGGCCTCGTGTTCCTTGATCTCGTTGATGACGGGCGTCAGGCGCTTCATTTCCCGCTGGAAGCGCGTCCCGAAGACCCCCCGTACCGCATTCTTCAGCATCAAGTGCTCGCTGGCTGTGTTCGCGCCCGTTCCCGCCAGGCGCGCTCTATGTCCCCCCGGATCGACTCCGGAACGAGGAATCTGATCGATTCGTTCCGCTGAAGCCGGTCCCTGATTCTGCTGGCCGACAGGTCGATTCTCGTTACATCGACCCCAATATACGGAAAATCTCGTGCACCGTCGGGCAATTCAGGATCCTCGCCGTCTCGCCGCATGACCACTATCCGCGCCAGATCCGGCAATCGTCGCCAATCGTGCCACGTGTCGATCTCGGCAAGCTGGTCCGCCCCGATCGCCATCGTGACGTCCGCCCCGGGATACCGGCGTCGGACGTCCTCCAGCGTATCGACCGCGTACGACGGGCCGGTCCGCCCATACTCCAGGTCGCTCACCTCGATCCGCTCGCAGCCCGCGAACGCCGCTCGCGTGAGTTCCAGCCGGGTCCGGGCATCCAGTGCCGCGCCCCGGTGGGGCGGACGCGGAGCGGGCACGACCAGGAGCCGATCCAGGTCCAGCCGTTCGACGAGATCGCTCGCGACGATAGCGTGACCCAGGTGCGGCGGGTCGAACGTACCCCCGAACACTCCTACGCGTTCAGCCTTCGCCATCCCTCCGCCGAATCTCAGCGGCCTCGCTCGAATCGGGAAATTCCTCGAAGAGCCGGTCCCGAACGGTGCGCGCCTCGGTATCGAAGCCGATCCTGGAGTAACTGTCGTACATGGCAACGAGCAGAATCGGGAGAAGTTCGACGGTCGGTTGCTCCGACATCGCCTTCTCGAAATACACGTTGGCCGCCTCGTAGAACTTCCGGTCGTAGTAGTACTTCCCGACCGAGTAGCTCTTCTCCGCCAGCTTGCCGCGGGCCTGGACGAGAAGCGCCTCCGCCTCTCCCCTCAAATCGCTGGCGGGAAAGAACTGGAGCAGTCGCTCGCATTCGGTGATCGCCCGCTGCGTGTACTCCTGCGAGAGCGAGACACGCGGTGCCGCCTCGAAATAGGCCCGGCAGACGCCGAACTGCGCGTCGTCCGCGAGGGGGCTGTCCGGTCGCCCGATCGAGAGCCGGGCGAACTCGTCAGCGGCGTCGACCTCCTGCCCGTACCTGAGCTGCGACTCGGCCAGCATGTACTGGGCGCTGTCCGTCATCGGGGACAACGGGCTGCGCAGGAGGAACGTCTGGAAACCGCTGCGGGCAGCTCCGTACGCCTCGTCGTCGAAGTAGTCCTGGGCCCACGCGAAGAGATCGTCTCCCCGCAGCTCGTCCGGCGGACTCGGCGAGCTGCAACCACTCGCCAGCAGGCCGATGAGGACGACCACCCCTCGCTCGATGGATAGAGGCAGCCGGGTCACGTCACTCACTCTCGAACCCAAAGCGAATCTGACGGATCCGTTGCTCCGCCTCGCGGACCATCGCCCCCGTACGCGAAGGATTCAGATCGAGCACTCTCTGGTACGCCTGCAGGGCCTCCTGATTGCGCCCGATCGAGAGGTACATCTCGCCGCGCAGGAAGTGCGCGTTCGGAAGGAGCGTGCGCGGCACGCCCAGCTCCACCATCTGCTCGAGCTTCTCGATCGCCGCGGCCGGTCGGCCGGATGCCCGGTCCTCGTCGGCGGACGCGAACAGGCAGTTGCCGAAATGGAAGCGCGCGGCGTCGTACTCGGCGGCTCGACGGCTCGCCCGGTCGATGTACTGCTCGAAGTACGGCAGCGCCCGATCGCAACCGCCGAGCTCGGAGTAGGCGCGGCCGGTCTCGTAGAGCACGGCGGGGCCCGGGTCATCGTGTTCGGAGAGCACGGCCAGGTAGAGACTCAGCGCCTGCGGGTGATCTCCATCCCGAGTGTGATGCCTCGCGAGAGACAGCAGGAGATCGGACGGTACGTATCCGAGACCCCACTCGAGGAGCGGCTGCACCGAGCGCGACATGTTCTCCGCAGCGCCGCGCTCCCGCGCCTGCATCGCCATGGCGACGAGATCGCTCGCGATCTGGTGGCGGTAGGAGTCGTCGTCTTCGGCCAGGGGGCCGAAGTGCGCCAGAGCCTCATCGACATCCCCGCGAAGCGCGTAAGCGTGACCCAGCCGGAGGAGGATCTCGTCCGAGTCCCCCGTCTGACGCTGCGCCAGCTTGTACTCGGCGATCGCCGCGTCGGTGTCGCCCACCGCCAGCAGTCGATCCCCGAGTCGGAGGGAGTCGTCCGCCGGGTCCTGACACCCGGTCAGGAAGGGCGCGAGTGCAAGACAGGCGAGCGCGAGCCTCGTCCCCGGGTTCGATGCCGAAGCCCGGGGGCGTCGCGTACGACTCCCGTCTCTGAATGCCGTCGTCGTCATGAGAGAGACACCGATGGGTTCGTCAGGCGGTCCGCTCGATCGTGGGGGTCTCGGAGCCCTCGATGGCCGGTGCGTCCGCCATCGGGATCCCTCTTCCGCTCCACCGTCGAACCAGTCCGTACTTCACGATACAGCGAAACGCCGACATCCCGTCCCGCCAAGTGATCTTCTTCCCTTCAGCATACGTCCGACCGGCGTAAGAGATCCCTACCTCGTATACCCGCCACCCGCCGAGCGCGATCTTCGCGGTCAGCTCGGGTTCGACGCCGAACGCCCGTTCCTCGACCGTGAGTCGATCCAGAACCTCCCGACGGAAGCACTTATAGCATGTCTCCATGTCGGTGAGGTTGAGGTTCGTCACCATGTTCGACGCAAGCGTTAGCAGTTTGTTGCCGACGGAATGCCAGAAATAGAGCACGCGGTGCGGCTGTCCGCCCATGAACCGTGATCCGTACACCACGTCGGCCCGGTTATCCAGAATCGGGGCGAGCAGGACCGGGTATTCGGCCGGGTCGTACTCCAGGTCGGCGTCCTGAACGATCACCACGTCGCCCGTCGCGACGCGGAATCCGGTCGAGAGCGCCGCGCCCTTGCCGCGGTTCTGGTCGTGCAGCGTCACGCGGTCGACGAGACCCTCCGCTTCCAGGCGGGCCAGGATCTCGCGCGAGCGGTCCACCGAGCCGTCATCGACGGCGACCAACTCGACGTCGGGAGCGACGTGCTTCACGCGTCGAACGATCGCCTCGAGCGTCTCTTCCTCGTTGTAGATCGGCATGACCACCGAGACGCGCACGGTGTCCGTCGATTGTTCTGTCACCCCGCCGTTCACCACCCTCGCTCCCTCCGGTCAGACAACGCCATTCTCCTGGTCATTCTCGGTCAGCACCGGGGGGCTCACCAGCGCCCGATGCTCGCGCAAGCCGGCAAAGTACTCGATCGTCGTCTCGAGACCGACCGCCAACTCGATCGCGGGCTTCCACCCCAGCGTCGTGGTCGCACGAGTGATGTCGGGGCGACGCACCTTCGGATCGTCCGTGGGCAGCGGGACGCGTCGGATCTCCGAACTCGACCCCGTCGCGCCGATCACGAGATCCGCGAGCTCACGGATCGTGAACTCCGTCGGGTTCCCGATGTTCACCGGCTTCTCGTCCCCCCGCTCGAACAACTTCCAGGCCCCATCGATCAGGTCGGAAACGTAGCAGAAGCTCCTGGACTGCGACCCGTCACCGTAGATCGTGAGCGGCTCGCCGAGCAGCGCCTGAACGACGAAGTTCGACACGACGCGTCCATCGCCGGGCCGCATGCGGGGGCCGTACGTGTTGAAGATCCGGATGATCCGGGTGTCGACCCCGTGTACCCGGTGGTACGCCATCGTGATGGCCTCGGCGAACCGCTTGGCCTCGTCGTACACGCCGCGCGGACCGATCGGGTTCACGTTGCCCCAGTAGGACTCGGGCTGCGGGTGCACGAGAGGATCGCCGTAGACCTCGGACGTCGAAGCGAGGAGCAGACGTGCTCCCTTCGCCTTCGCGACCCCGAGCACGTTGTGCGTTCCGAGCGACCCGACCTTGAGCGTCTGAATCGGGAGCTCAAGATAGTCCACCGGGCTCGCCGGGGACGCGAAATGGAAGATCCCGTCGAGTTCACCGGAGATATCGATGTACGTGCTGACGTCCTGTTCGATGAAGTCGAACCGCGCGTCGTTCTCGAGATGACGAATGTTGTCGAGCGACCCGGTGATCAGGTTGTCCATCCCGATGACCGTGTGGCCCTCCGCCAGGATGAGGTCGGTGAGGTGGGACCCCAGGAACCCGGCCGCTCCGGTAACGAGGATTCTCACGGCACGTCTCCTCGACCGATCGAATAGTACTCGAACCCGGCGGTCTTCATCTTGTCGATCTCGTACACGTTGCGACCGTCGAAGACCACGTGGTTCTTCAGCTTCTCCGCGACCGAACCCCAGTCGGGGCGCCGGTACTGCAGCCATTCGGTGACGACGATGAGCGCGTCCGCGCCGTCGCAGGCCGCGTACTCGTCTTCGGCGTAGTCGACCGAGTCGCCGAGGTGGAGCTCTTTGGCCGCGTCCATGGCGACTGGATCGTGAGCCACGACGCTCGCCCCGGCCGCAAGAAGTGCCTCGATGATCGTGAGCGCCGGAGCGTCCCGCATGTCGTCCGTTTCGGGCTTGAACGCGAGCCCCCACATCGCGAAGCGCTTGCCCGACAGATCCTCGCCGAAGCGGCGCGTCACCTTTCCGACGAGCACCGACTTCTGGTCATCGTTCGCCGAGTGGACCGCGCGCAGGACCGTGAGGTCCACGCCGTTCTCGTCGCCCGTCTGGATCAGCGCCTGCACGTCCTTCGGGAAACAGCTACCGCCGTACCCCGTTCCGGCATAGAGGAATGAGGGACCGATCCGCCGGTCCGAACCGACGCCTCGCCGCACCAGCTCGACGTCGGCACCGGTCTCTTCGCACAGCGCCGCGATCTGGTTCATGAAGCTGATTCTCGTCGCGAGCATCGAGTTCGCCGCATACTTGGTCATCTCGGCCGAGGGGATATCCATGAAGATCAGCGGGTTGCCCGAGCGCACGAATGGGGCGTACAGCTCCTCCAGGCGGTCCCGCGCGATCTCGGAGTCCACTCCGCACACCACGCGATCCGGGTACATGAAATCCCCGATCGCGTCGCCTTCCTTCAGAAACTCCGGGTTCGAGCAGACGTGGAAGCGGGCCTCGGTGCGGCTGCGGATCTCGGACCGCACGACCTCGCTCGTGCCGACCGGAACCGTGCTCTTCATGATCACGACCGCGTCCGTCTTCAGGTGGTCGCCGATGGTACGGGCCGCCTGGCGAACGTAGTCGAGATTCGCGGACCCGTCCTCGCCCGGGGGAGTACCCACGGCGACGAACACGACGTCCGACTTCCGGATTCCCTCGGCGGGATCGGTCGTGAACACGATTCGACCCTCGGCGAGATTGTGCGAGATCAGACGATCGAGCCCGGGTTCGTAGATCGGCACCTCGCCCGAGTTGAGCCGGGCGATCTTCCCCTCGTCGATGTCCGCGCAGGTGACGTGGTTCCCCGCCTCCGCGAGACAAGACCCGACGACGAGGCCCACGTACCCCGTCCCGATTACGGTCACTACCATCGTCGCCTACCCCCCATCCCGCGTCCGTCTCGATTGGACATCACTGGACCGTCCGCACCCAACTGTACGTGTCGCGGACCCCTTCGCGCACGTCCCGCCGCGGTTCCCACCCGGTCGCGCGCCCGAGACGGTCCGGAGAACCAACGATACGCGCGGGATCCTTCGATCTGACCCGCTCCGGATCCACCTCGATCTCGGGGTCGATTCCGGCGGCGTCGAGCACCCAGCGGAGCAACTCGCGGATCGACGTCCCGGTCCCGGAACAAACGTTGTACGCGACAGGAGCCGATTCGTCCATACCGGCGATCGCGCGGAGCCCCGCGGCACCGTCCCTGACATCCGTGAAGTCGCGCTCCACGTGCAAGTTCCCTACCCGCAGGACGGGCTCCGCATCCCCTCGCGCGATCGCTGCCGCCTGTCGGCAGAAGCTCGGCACGACGAACGCCTCCGACTGGCCCGGACCCACCATGGGGAACATCCGCGCGACCCGCACGTCGACACCGCGCTCGCGGCCGATCCCCAGCGCCACGAGTTCCTGAGCGGCCTTGGACACACCGTAGGCCGACACGGGCCGCAGCGGAGCGTCCTCCGTGACCGGGTCGGTGCCCGGATCGCCGTAGACGTCCGCGGAACCCGTTACCACGACCCGCGCACCCGGACGCAGGTCGGCCACCGCCGAGACGACCGACAACGTGCCTTCCGCGTTCACTCGCAGCGCCTGTCCGGGGTCATGACGCGCCCGCGCCCCCGACGAAAAACCGGCGAGGTGAAAGACGACGTCCGGGGCGATGGCCGAGACCACCTCCCGCACGGCCTGCCCATCGAGAACATCCAGCTCGACCCGGTCTGGCGATCCGGATCCGGCGTCTGCGTCCGGCGCGGCGGCCAGACTGGATGCCGTGACGCTGTGCCCGGCATCGAGCAGCTGCTGTACGAGATGCCCACCCACGAAGCCTTCGGCCCCCGTCACGAGCGCGATCAACGCGAGAGTGCCGGATTGGGTGGACGAACGGGACGCACCGCCCGAACGGGCAGAACGTGGAGTACCGGCGGTGAGCCGGTCAGGACGCCTTGAGGACTTTTCCGGCCTTCAGACAACGCGTGCACACACGCACCCGGAGGCGGCTTCCGTCCTCGACGATCTTCACCCGCTGGAGATTGGGCATGAAACGTCGCTTCGTCTTGTTGTGGGCGTGACTGACGTTGTTCCCCGTCGCCGGCCCCTTGCCGCAAACATGGCAGAAGTTCGCCATTGTCCTCTATCTCCTTCGTCGACTCAGTATTCTCAGTGCACGAAGACCGAGTCGGCGAGCAGGAAGCTCGGCCCGGCCGGAATGCTCTCGGCCATTCCCTCGTTCACCGCACCCTCGATGACCCACGCGCTGCGGATCGAGTCGTTCAGTGTGTAGACACGGCCACGCACGTAGACCACATCGCCGCCGTAGAGGTTGATGTTGGCCATGCGCATCCGCTGGATCGCATCCCCCGACATCAGGACGGGATATCCCGTCGTCTCCGTCAGCGCCAGCGAGAACACACCCTGTCCCAAGCCCGCAAGCACCGGGAGCGAATCGATCACCACATCCCGGCCGATAGCCCCACCGGGATCCGCGAGAAGGTCGCCCGCGTTCAGGTCGCGCTCGGCCTCGACCGCCGCCGCCGCATCCGCGGCCCGTTGATCCTCGATTGCCTGCGACTCCAGGTTGAGCCAGTACATGAACGCACCGATCGCGACCAGCGCCACTACGCTGAGGATCGCTCCGATCGCGCCTTCACCTCTGTTCGACATGCAGTCCTCTCCGCCTTGCGCTGTCGCCAGTCTCGCTAGAATCGCAGGAGCCGCTCGGATCCTACGCCCTGTCGGTCAACTCGATGAACGCCAACTCGGCTCCGTCGCCCTTCCTGGCGCCGAGCTTCATGATCCGGGTGTACCCGCCTGGCCGATCCTCGAAACGGGGACCGATCTCCTCGAACAACTTGTGCAGCGCTTCGCCATCCGCGATATGGCGACCGGCGAGCCTGCGACTGTGAAGATCGCCTCGCTTGGCGAGGGTGATCAACTTCTCCGCGAACGGCCGCAGTTCCTTGGCCTTCGCCTCGGTCGTCCGAATCCGCTCGTGAAGGAACAGGCTCGTCGCCATGTTGCGAAGCGCGGCCCGCTTGTGGCTGCGCGTGCGGCTGAGCTGTCTGCCCTTCTTCCTATGCCTCATCGTCGCCCCCGACCCCGTTGCCGCTGGCGTCATCCATGAGGTAGAGGTTGCCGGCTTCGTCGCGCTCGAACGACATCCCGAACCGCAGGCCGTTCTCCGCGAGAACCTCCGCGATCTCTTCCAGCGACTTTTCGCCAAAGTTCTCGAGATTGAGGATGTCGTCCCGCGACTGCGTGACGACGTCGCCCAACGTGCTGATGTTCTGCCGCTCGAGCGTGTTCCGCGAGCGCGCCGAAATCTGCTCGAACTCCTCGAGTCGGCACTCGAGCAACTCGACGAGGCTCTCTGCCAGCGGCTGCGCCGCATCGGCCGCGATCATGCCATCCTCGTACTCGGGCAGCGACGGGACGATCCCCATCTGCGAGAAGTACGACAGGTGCAGCCTGGCGATCTCGGCGGCCTGCGATACGGCTTCCGCCGGATCCAGCGCGCCGTTGGTCTCGACGTCGACCTCGAGGCGATCGAAGTCGGTCCGCTGACCGACACGGGTCTCGTGGACCGCGAAATTCGCTCGCGTTACCGGGTTGTACACCGAGTCGATCCGAATCATCCCCACGGGGAACTCGCCGGCCCGCTCGGGATCGTCGAGATCCGTATGGTGCTCGGCCATGACGAACCCGCGGCCACGGTCGACCCAAAGGTCCATCGTGAGCGGCCGGTTGTCGGGCTGGTCCTCCTGAAGCGTGAACAGGACGTGTTCCGTGTTGATCACGTCGACGCTCGCGTGCTTCGCGATCGCGGACGCGGTCACGAGCCCCGCCTTGGAAGCCGAAAGCTCGAGCTTCGCCTCGTCGACGTCCGCATCCATGCTCAGAACCAGGCCCTTCAGGTTCTGAATGATCTGATGCACGTCCTCGGCGACACCGTCGACCGTCTGGTGCTCGTGCTGTACTCCGTCGGCCCGGAACGCCCATACGGCGGCGCCGGGAAGCGACGAGAGCAGAATCCTGCGGATCGAGTTACCGATCGTGTGTCCGAACCCACGCTCGAGCGGCTGAAGCAGGAACGAAGCGCGCGCGCCATCCTCCGTGCGCTTCTGCTCCTCCATCGCCTCGGGCAGTACGAGTCCGGCCAGATCCACCGACGCCGTCATATCGATTGCACCTCTGCTGAAAACCAGGGATTACTTGTTGTAGAGCTCGACGATCAGCTGCTCTTCGACCGCGAGCGGAATGTCGGCCCGCGTCGGACGCTCCAGCATCCTGCCCGCCGCCTTGTCGTAATCGGCACCGAGCCAGGCAAGCTGATCGCGCGTCTTCTTGTCCTCGATGGCCTCTTTCACGACCGGGAGCTCACGGGCGTGAGGAGCGACTGCCACTTCGGCACCGGGCGAGACCGCGAAGCTCGGCACGTCGACCGTCCGTCCATCGACGCGCACGTGGCGGTGTCGCACGAGCTGCCTCGCCGCCTTCCGCGACGGGGCGAACCCGAGGCGGTAGACGATGTTGTCCAGCCGGGTCTCGAGCGCGACGAGCAGGTTCTCGCCTGTCACGCCGGGCACACGCTGGGCCTTGTCGAAGAGCGAGCGGAACTGCCTTTCGCCAAGCCCGTAGATCCGCTTCACCTTCTGCTTCTCACGGAGCTGGACCGCGTACTCGGACTGACGCCTGCGGCGCCGACCGCCCCCATGCATGCCGGGCGGATACTCGCGACGCTCGATCGCGCATTTCTCGGTGAAGCAGCGCTTCCCCTTCAGAAAGAGCTTCTCGCCCTCCCGACGGCAAAGCCGGCAAACGGGTCCCGTATAACGCGACATCAGACCCTCCGCTTCTTCGGAGGACGACAGCCGTTGTGCGGCACCGGCGTCACATCCTTGATGGAGCGGATCGTAAGTCCGGCGGCCTGCAGCGCCTGGATCGCTGATTCGCGACCCGAGCCGGGGCCCTGGACTTCGACGTGCACCTTCCGCATGCCCATCCCGACGGCTTCACGCCCGACGGTCTCGGCAGCGATCGTGGCGGCGAACGGCGTCGACTTCTTCGACCCCTTGAAGCCGGCCTTCCCGGCGCTCGCCCACGCGACGGTGTCACCCGTCATGGTGCTGATCGTGATGATCGTATTATTGAACGTCGCCTTGATATGGGCGACGCCTTCAGCGTCGACCTGGCGCTTCTTCTTCCGAACCGGTTTAGCCATTCCTACTCGAGTTCTCTCAGGTTGCCGGGCGCTACTTCCGCGGCGCCTTCTTCTTGCCCGCGACGGCGCGCCTCGGACCCTTCCGGGTGCGCGCGTTCGTATGCGTCCGCTGTCCTCTGACGGGGAGCCCACGACGGTGGCGCAGCCCCCGGTAGCAGCCGATGTCCATCAGCCGCTTGATGTTCATTGAGGTCTCGGTGCGCAGGGCGCCCTCGACCTTGTAGTGGTTCTCGATCACGCGCCGGAGCTTGTTGACGTCGTCGTCGTTCAGCTCGTGCACGCGAGTGTCGCCGTCGACACCTGTCTCCGAGAGGATGGCGCGGGCCGTCGAGTGGCCGATCCCGTAGATGTAGGTCAGCCCCACTTCGATGCGCTTGTTCCTCGGAAGATCGATTCCTGCAATGCGTGCCATTGGCTTAGCCCTGACGCTGCTTGTGCTTCGGATCTCGGCTGCAAATCACGCGGACGACGCCTCGTCGCCTGACGATCTTGCAGTGCTCACAGATTCGCTTGACGCTCGAACGAACCTTCATTCCAAACCTCTCTTCGCGGGCTCGGCCCGAATAGTCACGAGCCCTTTAAACTATCACTCGCATCACCGCGGATCAACGCGGTTTACGCGGCGGTCTCTACTTGTAACGGTAGGTGATCCGACCCTTCGTGAGGTCGTAGGGAGACATCTCCACCGCGACCTTGTCCCCGGGCAGAATCCGGATGTAGTTCATGCGGATCTTGCCGGAAACGTGACAGACGATCTCGTGGCCGTTCTCGAGATGGACACGGAACATCGCGTTGGGGAGCGCTTCCGCGACCTCCCCCGTCATCTGGATCGGTTCTTCCTTGGCCAAACTCAGCCCTCTCTTGCCGGGGTCGCGCTCGGTACGGCCGTCAGGACCCGTGGTCCTTCGGCCGTGACCGCCACCGTATGTTCGAAATGCGCGGACAAACAGCCATCCGACGTGACGACGGTCCACTCGTCGTCGAGCGTCCGGGTCCACCGCGCGCCCTGATTGACCATCGGTTCGATCGCGATCACGAGACCGACGGCCATCTTCGGTCCGCGTCCGCGCGTGCCGAAGTTCGGAACCTGCGGCTCCTCGTGAGGGGCATGACCCACGCCATGTCCGACCAGCTCGCGAATCACGCTGTACCCGGCATCCTCGACGTACGTCTGGATCGCGGCCCCGAGGTCACCCAGGCGGTCTCCCGGCCGGGCGGCTTCGACGCCAATCTCGAGGGAACGCCGGGTCACATCGAGCAGCCGCGTCGTGTCAGCCGAGATCTCCCCGACCGGCACAGTCACCGCCGCATCGGCGAACAACCCGTCCAGTTCCACGCCGACGTCGACGCTGAGGATGTCGCCCTCGTCCAGCGGGCGGTCGAACGAAGGAATCCCGTGCACGACCTCATCGTTGATGCTCGTGCACAGCGTCCCCGGGAATCCATACAGCCCCTTGAAGGCCGGGGTCGCCCCGGGATTGGACCGGATCAGCGCTTCCGCGCGCTCGTCGAGCTCTCCCGTCGTCATTCCCGGTCGCACGACCCGTCCCGCCATCTCGAGGACCTCGGCGACGATCGTTCCCGCGACCGCGATGGTATCGATCTCGCCGGCGGACTTCAGCTGAATCACGCCACGGCCCCGGATCGCGAGTCGCGCAGCGCTTCCTCGAGCCGGATCCCGACCTGGTCGGGGTGTCCCGTGCCGTCGATCACCGTCAGACCGACCCGGTTTCGAGCGTAATAGTCGAGCAACGGTTCCGTCAGCTCCCGGTACACGCCGAGTCGACGGGCCACCGTTTCGGGCAGGTCGTCGGTCCGGTGCACGAGGGAGCCTCCGCAATCCGGGCAGATCATCGACTCTCCGACCACCCGCGTGTGCGTCACGTGTCCCTCCGACTCGCAAACCCGCCGACCGGAGATCCGATCGATGAGTTCCTCGTCGGGCACGTCCAGCGAGACGACGGCGTCCAGTCTGATTCCCTTCTCGTCAAGCAGCGCTTCGAGACCATCCGCCTGCGCAAGCGTACGCGGGAATCCGTCGAACAGGAATCCGTTCGCGGCGGCGGGCGCTTCGAGCGCCTCGCCCACGATGCCGAGGATCACCTCGTCCGGGACGAGCTCGCCCGCGTCCATGTAGCGCTGGGCCTCGCTGCCCATCGCCGTGCCGGCCTTGCGTGCCTCGCGGAGCATGTCCCCGGTGGAGAGCCTCGGGATCCCGAGGTCTCCGGCGATTCGCTCACCCTGGGTGCCCTTCCCGGCCCCCGGGGGACCCATCAAAATCAGCCGCATCGTACGATCACATATACTTCTGGCGGGCGCCGCGGTACTTGACGCGACCCTTCTTCATGAAGCCCTCGTACTGCCTCAGAAGGAGGTGCTGCTGCATCTGCTGCACCGTGTCGAGACCCACCCCGACGACGATCAGCAGCGACGTGCCACCGAAGAAGAACGTCTGGAGATCGAAGAGTCGGAAGATCCCGAACGGCAGCACCGCGATGGCCGCGAGGTATACGGCGCCGACCAGCGTGATACGGGTGAGCACGTGGTCGATGTAGTCCTCGGTCTTCTTCCCGGGCTTCACGCCGGGGATGAACCCACCCTGTCGCTTCAGATTGTCGGCGAGGTCGGCGGGATTGAAGATGATCGAGGTGTAGAAGAACGTGAAGTAGACGATCAGGACGACGGACGCGACGTGATACCCCGCCGTGTCGAACCCGAACCACTGACTCAGGTCGTACAGGAATCCCCGCACGCCGGTGCTTCCGGGCCCCGGATTGCCTGCGAACGCCGCGAGCGTACCCGGGATGATGATGATCGACTGCGCGAAGATGATCGGCATCACGCCTGCGGAATTCACCCGCAGCGGGATGAACGACCGCTGTCCTTCTCGTATTCGACCGCGACCCACGACTTTTCTGGGTATCTGCACCGGGATCTTCCTGGCGGCCATCGTCAGCGAGACCACCGCGGCCATCACCAGGATCAGGGTCGCACACAGCGCGACAAGGCGGAACAGCGTGATTCCGCCGGCGCGGAAGAGCTCCCACGTGTTCACGACCGCCCCGGGGAACGCCTGCAGGATCGAGAAGAAGATCAGCAGCGACATCCCGTTCCCGACGCCCCGCTCGGTGATCTGCTCGCCGAGCCACATGACGAAGATTCCACCGCAGGTGAGCGTGAGGACGGTAAGGAGCCGGAATCCCATTCCGGGAGCGATCACCGCGCCCGGCTGCGATTCCAGGAACAACGCGTACGTGTAGGCCTGGCCGATGCACAGAACGACGGTCGTGTATCGCGTCCACTGCGTGAGCTTCCGCCGGCCCTCTTCGCCTTCCTTCTGCAGCTTCTCGACGCTCGGCATGACCGCCGCGAGCAGCTGGAAGAGAATGCTCGCGGAGATGTAGGGCATGATCCCGAGCGCAAGCACCGTCGCCCGCTGCAGACCGCCACCCACGAAGAGATCGTAGATGCCGAAGATCGTGCCCTGGAACTGACCCGCGAGGGTCTGGAGCGCGACGACGTCCACGCCGGGCGTCGTGATGTGCGCACCCAGGCGATAGATGGCGAGGCACATGAGGGTGAAGAGGATCTTCTCCCTCAGCTCCGGCACCTTGAAGATGTTCGCGGCTGCCTGCGCCCCCGATTGCTGCTGCCCGTTTGCCATCAGCCCTGCTCGATAACCTGAACGGTGCCGCCGGCCGCCTCGATCTTTTCCTTCGCCGCCGCACTGAAAGCGTGCGCCCGAACCGTCATGGCCCGACCCGCTTCACCCCGCGCGAGCACCTTGACCGGGTACTTGAGCGTCGAGATGAGACCGTGCTCGGCAAGCGTCACGGGATTCACGTCACCCTCGACGCGATCCAGGTCCGCCAGGTTCACGATGCTCCACTCCTGACGTCCCGGGTTCTTGAAACCACGCTTGGGCGTACGCCGATACAGAGGCATCTGACCGCCCTCGAACCAGGCGCGCGCCGTGGCGCCGCTCCGTGACTTCTGACCCTTGTGCCCACGTCCGGAGGTCTTGCCCGCGCCGGATCCGTGTCCACGCCCGACCCGCCGGGATGTCTTCTTCGACCCGTCCGGGGGGCTCAGGTTGTCGAGACCGATTCGCTCTCGCTCAGCCATCGTTCACGTCCTCTACCTCGACCAGATGACGGACGCGGTTCACCATTCCACGGATCGCATCGTTGTCCGGCTGGACGACGTGATCCTGATGGTGCTTCAGGCCCAGCGCCCGCAGCGTGTCCCGCTGCCTCCGCTGCGCACCGATCCCGCTCTTCACCTGGCGGATTCTGATTGTCTTAGCCACGCATGGCCTCCCGAATGGTCTCCAGCTCGACGCCGCGCTCACGCGCGATCTGCTCGGGCGTAACCAGCTCGAGAAGACCGTTCATCGTCGCCTTGACCATGTTGATCGGGTTGTTCGTCCCGAGACTCTTGGTCAGGATGTCCTGCACCCCGACACACTCCAGCACCGCCCGCACCGGTCCACCGGCAATCACTCCCGTACCCGGACCCGCAGGCTTCAGGAGGACGTGCCCGGCCCCGTGTCGGCCGATGATCTCGTGCGGGATCGTGCCGTTCACGACCGGCACTTCCACCATCTGCTGACGTGCCTGCTCGAATCCCTTGCGGATTGCCTCGGCGACCTCGTTCGCCTTCCCGAGCGCGGTGCCGACGCGGCCCTGGCCGTCGCCGACCGCGACGAGCGCGGTGAAAGAGAAACGCCGACCACCCTTCACAACCTTCGATACGCGGTTGATGAAGATGACGTTCTCTTTGAAGTTGTCGCCGTCGTCGCGCCGTTTGCCTCTCGCCATGTCTTTCCTCTTAGAAGCGGAGGCCGCCCGCACGGGCGCCTTCCGCAAAAGCCTTGACTCGACCGTGGTACGGATAGCCGCCCCGGTCGAAGACCACCGCCTCGACGCCCACCTCGACAGCCCGCTCCGCGAGCCGCTTCCCGGCGACGAAGGAGTCCGCGACCTTCCCGGACAATTCCTCCTCGGCATCTGCGCGAGACACACCCGCGCGCGTCGACTGCCCGACCAGTGTCACGCCGCGCTCGTCGTCGATAAGCTGGCCTTCCATATGTTTGAGACTGCGGAAGACGACCAGCCTCGGCCGTTCCGCCGTACCGCGGATCTTCTTGCGGATTCGGATGCGTCGCCGCTCCCGATAGTCTCTTCGCTTTTTTGACCTGTTCTTCATCCCGAAAACTCGCAGGAAGTCGTTTTCCGCCGGATCAGGCGCCCACCGTCGCCTTACCAGCCTTGCGACGGACGTGCTCACCCCGATATCGAATGCCTTTGCCCTTGTAGGGCTCCGGCGGGCGGACCTTTCGTATCTCGGCCGCCATCTGCCCGACCTTCTCCTTGTCGACCCCCTTCACGCGGACCACCGTCGGGGAGTCGAGCGCGAACTCGACGCCATCCGGCGGATCCATGGGGACGGTGTGGCTGAAGCCCACACTGAGGACGAGCTGCTTGCCCTTCTGTTCCGCCTTGTAGCCGACGCCGTGGATCTCGAGGACCTTCTCGAAACCCTCCGACACGCCGGCAACCATGTTGAAGATCAACGACCTCGTCAGGCCGTGCAGCGCGCGGTGACGCGTCTGATCGGTCGGACGCGAGACGGTGACCAGACCCTCATCCAGGACGATCTGCATGTCCGGATTGAACGACCGAACGAGATTGCCCTTCGGGCCTTTGACCGTGACGGACGAACCCTCGATCTTGACCTCGACGCCGTCGGGGATCTCGATGGGGAGCTTGCCGATTCTCGACACGTGTCTGCCCCTTCCTAGTAGATCTTCGCGATGAGCTCGCCGCCCACCCGCTGTTTTCGCGCCTCGCGACCCGTCATTACACCACGGGAAGTGGACATGATCGTGATGCCCATGCCCGAACGGACCTTGGGGATCGACTCGGAGTCCACGTAGCGACGCAGGCCGGGCTTCGACACTCGTTCGATCGACCGCATCACGGGCCGGTCATCCTTGGTGTACTTGAGGTACACGCGCAGACGTCCGAAGGCCCCGTCATCGAGCACCTTGTAGCCGTGAACGAAGTGGTTCTCCGCGAGAATCCTCGCGATCTCGATCTTGATCTTCGACAACGGAATGTCGACTCGCCGGTGGCCCGCGCTCGCCGCATTGCGGAGACGCGTGAGCATGTCGGCGATCGGATCGGTCATGCTCATCCTACCAACTCGCTTTTCTGACGCCGGGGATCTCTCCGCGCAGCGCCTGCTGGCGGAAGCAGATCCGGCAAAGACCGAACTTCCTAATGTAGGCTCGCGGTCGCCCGCACCGCGTGCAGCGTCGCACCGTGCGCGAGCTGTACTTCGGCTTCCGGTTCGCCTTCTCGACCAATGACTTCTTCGCCATATCGGTTCCCTGGCTGCTGGCTCAGACGACGACCGGGGTTTCCCCGCGGAAGGGCATGCCCATCTCGCGGAGAAGCACCAGCGCTTCGTCGTCCCGGTCCGTCGACGTGACGAACGTGATATTGAGTCCGTGGATCTTTACGATCTCGTCGTAGTCGACTTCCGGGAACACCATCTGTTCGCGAACCCCGACCGTGTAGTTGCCCCGCCCGTCGAACGCCCGGCTGTTGAATCCGCGGAAATCGCGGATACGCGGCACCGCGGCGCTCACGAAGCGATCGAGGAACTCGTACATCCGCGTGGATCGCAGCGTGACGGACGTCCCGACCGGCTGCCCCTCGCGGAGATTGAAGTTCGAGATCGACTTCCTCGATCGCGTGATCACCGGCCGCTGCCCGCTGATCACTTCGAGTTCCTTCGCCGCCGACTCGAGGAGCTTCGGGTTGTCCTTCCCCTCCCCCAGCCCGGCGTTGATCACGATCTTTTCGAGCCGCGGAATCTGATTCGGATTCTCGAACCCGAACACCTCCGCGAGCTTTCCGCGCACCACATCGTCGTAGTGCTCCCGAAGTCTCGGTTTTTCCATTGCCGTACTCGTCACTCTCTGCTTCTCTCTTCTAGCCGGCGGTCGGAATCGGGTTCTCGCAGCGCTTGCAAATACGCTCGATCGTCCCGTCGGCATCGTGCCGCCTGTTAACGCGCGTGGGCTCGTCGCAGTGTGGGCACATCAGCATCACGTTCGACGCGCGAATCGGCGCTTCGTACGAGAAGATCCCACCTTCGCGAACCTCCCCCGTGCTCGTCGCCGAGGGCCGCTTGTGGTGCTTCCGCATGTTGACGTCCTGGACCACGATCAGGCCGCGGGCCGGAATCGTGCGCGTGACCTGCCCGGTCACGCCCGCGTAGTTCCCCGCGATCACCTTGACCGTGTCGCCGGTCCTGACGTGCAGCTTCGTTTGCGTCATCTCAAATCACTTCCGGCGCCAGAGACACGATCTTCATGAACCGCTTCTCGCGAAGCTCGCGAGCCACGGGCCCGAAGATGCGCGTCGCGCGCGGCTCTCCGTTCTCGTTGATCAGTACCGCCGCGTTCTCGTCGAACCGGATGTAGCTGCCATCGGACCGCCGGTTCTCCTTCGCGGTGCGGACGACGACCGCTCTCGCGACCTCGCCCTTCTTCACGGCCCCGCCCGGCAGCGCGTCCTTCACCGTCACGATGATGACGTCCCCAACGCTGGCGTACCTCCGCCGGGAGCCGCCGAGCACGCGGATACAGAGCGCACGTCGCGCGCCCGAGTTGTCCGCGATCCGAACCACTGATTCCTGCTGGATCATCTCGGTTCCTCCGCTACTCCGGCCGCTCGATGAGCTCGAGCACGCGCCAGCGCTTGAGCTTCGAGAGGGGTCGCGTCTCTTCGATTCGAACCACGTCGCCGATCCGGTAATCGTTGTTCTCGTCGTGCGCGTGGTACTTCTTCTGTCGGCTCACCTGCTTGCCGTAAAGCGGGTGGGCGAGACGGCGCTCGACCGACACGACGACCGTCTTGTCGGTACGATCGCCGACCACGGTCCCCAGTCGGACCTTGCGACGGCCCGTTTCCAGCTGCTCAGACATCCGTAGGCTCCCCGGACGTCGACTCCGCCGCCCGCTCGTTCTTGATCGTCAGCAAACGCGCGAGATCCCGCCGCCGCGTACGCAGCAATACCGGGTTCTCGAGCTCCTCGAACGCCGCCCGATACCTGAGCCGCGAAAGCTCGTCGTGCGCCCGCTCGATCTCTTCGTTGATCTCGTCGTCCGTCAGCTGACGGATATCGCCGCCATCCAACTCGGCCATCTATTCCTCCCGGACCAGGAAACGCGTCTTGATCGGGAGCTTGGCAGCCGCGAGCTGCATCGCCCGCCTCGCCAGATCCTCATCGACGCCTTCCAGCTCGAACATGACTCGACCGGGCTTCACCACGGCCACCCAGTACTCCGGGTTGCCCTTCCCCTTCCCCATCCGCGTCTCCGCGGGCTTCTGGGTCAGAGGTTTGTCGGGGAAGATCCGGATCCAGACCTTTCCGCCACGTTTGATGTGCCGCGTCATGGCGACACGAGCGGACTCGATCTGCCGGTTCGTGATCCAGCCCGGCTCCACCGCCTGCAGGCCATAGTCACCGAAGGAGACCTTGTTCCCGCGAGTGGCCTTCCCCCGCATGCGACCCTTCTGCTGCTTGCGGTACTTGATGCGTTTCGGCTGAAGCATCCTTCTATCCTCGTCCCGCCTGTCGACGCCCGCCGGCCGTGTACGTCTGGCCGCGCCGGTCCTCGACGACCTCTCCGTTGAAGATCCACACCTTCACGCCGATCGTCCCGAACGTCGTTCTGGACTGCCGCTCGGCGTAGTCGATGTCCGCGCGCAGCGTGTGAAGCGGCACACGGCCCTCGTGATAGCCTTCCGTCCGGGCGATCTCGGCCCCACCGAGCCGCCCGCCGCACTGAATCCGAATCCCGCCGGCGCCGCCCCGCATCGCCGCCTGGACGGCGCGCTTCATGGCGCGACGGAAACTGATCCGCTGCGTCAGCTGGTGGGCGACGTTGTCGGCCACGAGCTGCGCGTCCGTCTCGGGACGCTTGATCTCCTCGACGTTCACGGAGACCTCGGAATCGGTGAGCAGCGCGAGCTCGTCCCGGAGCTTGTCCACTTCGGCCCCACGCTTCCCGATGACGACCCCCGGACGACCCGTGTGAATCGTCACGACGATCTTCGTGGGCTTCCGCTCGATCTCGATCTTCGAGATCGCCGCATGGCCGAGACGCGCGTTCAGGTACTTCCGAAGCTTCTCATCCTCCGCGAGAAGCTTGGGAAAGTCCTTTCCCTGCGCATACCAGCGCGATTTCCAGGGCTTAACGACGCCGATCCGGAACCCGTACGGGTGTGTTTTCTGACCCACGACTACTCCCTCGTATCCACGACGACGGTCACGTGGCTGCTCCTCTTGAGCACCGGCGTGGCCCGTCCGTAGGCGCGCGCCCGCCAGCGGCGGAGCGTGCGACCTTCATCCACGTAGGCTTCGCTCACGTACAGTTCGTCAACGTCGAGCGTCTCACCCGCCTCGTCGGCCCTGTACGTCGCGTTCGCCACGGCCGACTTCAACACCTTGTCGATCGACGACGACGCCTTCTTCTTCGAGAACTGGAGGATCGCGTATGCCTCGTTGACGTCCTTCCCGCGGATCTGGTCGATGACCAGACGCATCTTCCGCGGGGACATACGCACCCCTCTCGCGATCGCGTGCGCCTTCATGCCGCTACCCTCGCCTGTCCTTGACCGCCCCCGCGTGACCGCGGAAGAGTCGAGTCTGCGAAAACTCGCCGAGCTTGTGACCGACCATGTTCTCCGTGATGTACACGGGGATGAACTTGTTCCCGTTGTGCACCGCGACCGTGTGGCCCACGAACTCCGGGCTGATGGTCGAGGCCCGGGCCCATGTCTTGATCACTCGCTTGTCTCCGGACTCGTTCATCACCTGCACCTTACGGAGCAGCTTCTCATCGATGTACGGTCCCTTCTTGACGCTCCTCGGCATTGCCTCTCCTGAACCTCTCTACCGTGAACTGCCGCTACTTCGTGGCCTTGCCGCGCTTGCGGCCGCGAACGATGAAGCGGTTGCTCTTCTTGTGACGCTTTCGGGTCTTCCGACCTTCCGGCTTGCCCCATGGCGAGACCGGCGGACGTCCACCCGAGGTGCGACCTTCACCACCACCGAGCGGGTGATCGATGGGGTTCATCGCGACACCCCGGACCTTCGGCCGCTTGCCCTGCCAGCGGGATCGACCCGCCTTACCCGAACGGATCAGCTCGTGATCGACGTTGCCGACCTGGCCGACCGTCGCTCGACAATCGCGCGGGACCATGCGCATCTCCGTGCTCGGAAGACGCAGGGTCACCGTGTTGCCTTCCTTCGCGACGACCTGGACCGACGCACCGGCCGATCGGGCCATCTGCGCGCCCTTCCCCGGCACGAACTCGACGGCATGCACCAGCGTACCGAGCGGCACTTCGCTGAGCGGCAGGGAGTTCCCGCGGATCGGCTCCACGCCGGAACCCGAGATCACCGTGTCGCCAACGGAAAGGCCGCGGGGGTGAAGGATGTAGCGCTTCTCCCCGTCCGCGTAGTGAATGAGCGCGATCCTCGCGGAGCGGTTCGGGTCGTACTCGATCTCGGCGACCTTGCCGGGAATCCCGTCCTTGTTCCGCTTGAAGTCGATCTTTCTGTAGAGACGCTTGTGGCCACCACCGCGACGACGGCTCGTAATCCGCCCGTGGTGGTTGCGACCAGCGGTCTTCGTCAGGCCTTCGGTCAGCGACTTCTCCGGCTCGGAGCGCGTGACCTCGTCGAAGGCCGACACGCTGCGAAAACGCGAAGCCGACGTGATCGGCTTGAACTTGCGAATCGGCATCTGCTCAGGCTCCCTCGACCAGGTCCAGACCGCCCTCGGCGACCTCGACGATGGCCTTTTTCCAGTGCGGCCGTCGACCGACGGACCGTCCCAGCCTCTTCTTCTTCCCGCGCACGTTCATCGTCCGCACGGACATGACTCGCTGCCCCTCGAACATTTTCTCGAACGCCTGGCGGATCTCGATCTTCGTCGCGTTGGGCGCCACCTCAAACGTGTACTTCGGGCGCGGCTCTACCCCACGGTCACGCAGCTTCTCGAGTCGGCGTCCGCCGGCGTCGGTACCCTCGTACTGAAGGGCGCCCGCGCTCTTCTCGGTGAAGATCGGCCGGATGATGACCTCTCCCGGACGGCGGCTCATCCCTCACCTCCCTCGTCGTTCGTGACGGCATCGGAGTCCTCGACCTCGTCCGCCTCGGCGTCGACTTCCACCTCGGCCACGACCTCGGGAGCCGGATCGGGCGCAGCCTCGGCCTCGACGACCGGAGCTGCCTCCGCCTGATCGAACGCGGTCGACTCGACCAGCACCAGATCGGACCAGAGGAGGTCGTACGCCGACGCGTCACCCCACGGACGCACGAGCACGCCGGGGATATTGCGAGCGGACAGGTAGACCTCGGGTCGGTCACCGGCCGTCAGCAGAAGCACGTTGCTGTCGCTCGCCCCGATCTCGCCGAGGAGGCCCGCCAGCGCCTTCGTGCTCGGCGCGTCCAGTTCGAGCGGTGCGATCAGCGCGAGGTCGCCGTCGGCGGCACGCGCGTTGAGTGCGGACTGAATCGCCAGACGACGGACGCCCTTCGGCACCTTCACGCGGTATTCGCGCGGGGTGGGTCCGAAGATGCGGCCACCGCCGGTCCACTGTCCGGCCCGAATGGTCCCCTGCCGGGCTCGTCCGGTGCCCTTCTGACGCCAGGGTTTGCGCGAGCCGCCCTGTACCGCAGAGCGGTTCTTCGTCGAGGCGTTGCCGTGACGAGCCTGCTGGCGATGCGCGGTGACGACCTGATGGAGGACCGACTCGTTGACGGTGCCGTCGAAGACATCCTCGGGCAGCGCGACGGTCGAGCCCGCCTTTCCGCCGGAATCGTACGTCGTGACTTTCATCAGGCGGACCTCACCAGAACGATGTTGTTTCTCGCACCCGGAACCGATCCGCGGATCATCAGCAGGTTCTTGTCCGAATCGACCCGGATGATCTTGCGGCTCATCGCCGACCGCGTCTTGCCGCCCATCTGGCCGGCCATCTTCAGTCCCTTGATGACCCGCGAGGGGTCAGTGCCAGCGCCGATCGAGCCCGGGCTTCTCAGGATCGAGCTGCCGCCGTGCGAGGCTCGACCACCACCGAACCCGTGACGCTTCACCACGCCCTGAAAACCACGGCCCTTCGTGGCTCCGGTGATCTTCACCTTGCCGCCGACCTCGAAGAGGTCCTCGAGCGTGAGTTCGCGACCGGGTTCGAGCTCTTCGCCCTCGAAGCCCTCGTAGTCGAACTCCGCGAGAACCTCGGGGACATGATCCAGTCCGGCTCGCGCGACGTGTCCGGCCTCGGGCTTGAGCACCGAGCGATCCCGCTTCTTGCCAAAACCGAGCTGGACCGCCGAATACCCGTCGGTCTCCTCGGTCTTGACCTGCACCACGGGACACGGACCCACCTCGAGGACGGTCACGCCTACGGCCTTCCCGTCCTCGTCGAAGATCTGCGTCATGCCGATTTTACGGCCAATCAATCCAGGCATCGAACTACTCGACCTTGATTTCCACGTCGACACCGGCTGCCAGGTCCAGCTTGGTCAGGGCATCGATCGTTTGCGGACGCGAATCGTGGATGTCGATCAGGCGCTTGTGCGTCTTGAGCTGGAACTGCTCGCGAGACTTCTTGTCCACGTGCGGACTGCGAAGCACGGTGAACAGCTGACGGCGAGTAGGCAGCGGAATGGGTCCGCTGACCGACGCTCCCGTCTTCTGAGCAGTACGCACGATATCCGCAGCCGTCTGATCGATGACCGCGGGGTCGAACGCCTTCAACCTGATCCTGATTCTCTGCGCCATAGTGGCTTTCTTCGTCTCTCTCTAATTGCGCCGGCGTCGGCCCGGCGCTTCACGCTGCGTCTGCCGTCGAAGGGGTCGGCGTCGTGCGCCGGCCCCTCCGTACGGTCACCTACTCGTGGATCGCCGTAACGACGCCCGCGCCAACCCGGCCGCCCTCGCGGATCGCGAACCGGAGGTTCTCCTCCATCGCGATCGGCGCGATCAGCTCCACCATCATGTTCACGTTGTCGCCCGGCATCACCATCTCCACTCCCTCCGGGAGCTCCGCCGAACCCGTCACGTCCGTCGTCCGGAAGTAGAACTGAGGACGATACCCGTTGAAGAACGGCGTGTGACGACCACCCTCTTCCTTCGTCAGCACGTACACCTCGGCCGAAAACTTCGTGTGCGGCGTGATCGACCCCGGCTTCGCGATCACCATCCCTCGCTCCACCTCTTCCTTCGCGATCCCACGAAGCAGCAGACCCGCGTTGTCGCCAGCCTGTCCCTCGTCCAGGATCTTCCGGAACATCTCCACGCCCGTCACCACCGACTTCTTGTCCGAGCCCAGACCCACGAGCTCCACCTCTTCGCCCGTCTTGATGATCCCGCGCTCGATCCGGCCCGTTACCACCGTCCCGCGACCCGTGATCGTGAACACGTCCTCCACGGGCATCAGGAACGGCTTGTCCGTCGCTCGCTCCGGCTCCGGGATGTAGCTGTCCAGCGCCTCCATCAACTCCTGGATGCACGCCGTCTCCGCGGCCTCCGGATCCCCGCTCTCCAGCGCCTTCAGCGCCGACCCGCGAATCACCGGAACGTCATCGCCCGGGAAGTCGTACTCGCTCAACAGCTCCCGTACCTCCAGCTCCACCAGGTCCAGCAACTCCGCATCGTCCACCTGGTCCACCTTGTTCAGGAAGACCACGATGTACGGCACGTTCACCTGGCGGGCCAAAAGAATGTGCTCCCGCGTCTGCGGCATCGGTCCGTCCGCCGCGCTCACCACCACGATCGCTCCGTCCATCTGCGCAGCGCCCGTGATCATGTTCTTCACGTAGTCCGCGTGACCCGGGCAGTCCACGTGCGCGTAGTGACGTCCGTCCGACTCGTACTCCACGTGCGCCGTCGCGATCGTGATCCCCCGCTCCCGCTCCTCCGGAGCCTTGTCGATCTGATCGAACGCCACGTACTCCCCAAGGCCCTTCGCCGCCTGGACCTCCGTGATCGCCGCCGTCAGCGTCGTCTTCCCGTGGTCCACGTGTCCGATCGTTCCCACGTTCACGTGCGGCTTCGTTCGCTCGAATTTCTGCTTCGCCATCGCCTCTCGGTCTCCTGGCTGTCCGCGTTACAGGCGGTGTCTCGCGCGTTACCCGCGCCGTTTGTCCAAATCCGTTGTCGCCTAGTCGTTCGCGGAGATGATCTCTTCCGCTTTCGACTTCGGCACTTCCTCGTAATGCGAGAACTGCATCGTATAGACTGCCCGGCCCTGGCTCAGCGACCGCAGGGTCGTGGCGTAGCCGAACATCTCCGACAGCGGGACCGAGGCTCCGATGACCTGCGCCGAAGAGCGCTGGGTCATCCCGCCGATCTTCCCGCGCCGGCTGGAGAGGTCGCCCATGACGTCCCCGAGATAGTCATCGGGCGTCACGACCTCGACGTTCATGATCGGCTCGAGCAGAATCGGCTCGGCCTTTCGGGCGCCCTCCTTGAGGGCCATCGACCCGGCGATCTTGAACGCCATTTCGCTGGAGTCGACGTCGTGGTACGACCCGTCGATCAGCGTCGCCTTGACGTCGATCAGCGGGTACCCGGCCACGATGCCGCCCTCGAGAGCTTCCTTGATTCCCTGTTCGACGGACGGGATGTACTCGCGTGGGACGTTGCCCCCGCGGATCGCCGACTCGAACACGAACCCGACACCCGCTTCCGTGGGCTCCAGGTTGATCACCACGTGGCCGAACTGACCGCGTCCACCCGACTGGCGAACGAAGCGAGCCTCGACCTTGTCCACGGCCCTCTTGATCGTCTCGCGATACGCGACCTGAGGTCGGCCCACGTTCGCATCGACCCTGAACTCACGCATCAGACGGTCGACGATAATCTCGAGGTGCAGCTCACCCATGCCGCTGATGATCGTCTGACCCGTTTCCTCGTCGGTGTGGACTCGGAACGTCGGGTCCTCTTCAGCCAGCTTGGCGAGAGCCTCGCCGAGCTTGTCCTGATCGGCCTTCGTCTTCGGCTCGATCGCGACGCGAATGACCGGCTCCGGGAAGCTCATCGACTCGAGGACGATCGGGTCCTTCAGATCGCACAGCGTGTCACCCGTCTTGGTGTGCTTGAGCCCGATGGCCGCGGCGATATCGCCCGAGAAGACCTCCTCGCGCTCCTCGCGCTTGTTCGCGTGCATCTGAAGCAGACGACCGACCCGCTCCTTCTTGTCCTTCGTCGAGTTGAGCGTGTGCGCACCCGACTCGAGCGTGCCGCTATAGACGCGGAAATACGTCAGACGGCCGACGAACGGATCCGTGGCGATCTTGAACGCCAGGGCCGCGAACGGCGCGTCATCGGACGAGGGACGCTCGGCGACCGACTCGTCGTGCTGCGGGAGGTGCCCCTGTACCGGGGGTACGTCCAGCGGAGACGGAAGAAACTCGATCACGGCGTCGAGAAGGCGCTGCACGCCCTTGTTCTTGAAGGCGCTCCCGCACATCACCGGCGTGATCGCATTGGCGAGCGTGGCCTTGCGGACAGCCTGCCGAATCTCGTCCTCGGTCAGCTCGTTGCCCTCGAGGTACTTCTCGAGCAGCTCCTCGTCGTGCTCGACGGCCGCTTCGATCAACTCCGCGCGCAGCTCGGCCGCCTGCTCCTTGAGCGCGTCCGGGACGTCGCCCTCGGTCCAGCGGGATCCGAGCGACTCGTCGTCGTAGACGATCTCGACCATGCGAATCAGATCCACGATCCCCGTAAACAACTCACCCTCGCCAAGAGGGATCTGGAGAGGGTGGGCCGTCGCACCGAGTCGGTCGCGCATCATATGGACGACATTCATGAAGTCGGCCCCGACGCGATCCATCTTGTTCACGAATGCGATGCGGGGCACGCCGTACTTGTCGGCCTGGCGCCAGACGGTCTCGGACTGCGGCTCGACACCGCCGACGGCGCAAAAGAGCGCTACGGCCCCGTCGAGCACCCGGAGGCTGCGCTCCACCTCGACGGTGAAGTCGACGTGCCCGGGCGTGTCGATGATGTTGATGCGGTACTCGGTCTTGTTGTACTCCCACGCACAGGTCGTCGCGGCAGACGTAATCGTGATGCCGCGCTCCTGCTCCTGCTCCATCCAGTCCATCGTCGCGTCGCCGTGATGCACTTCACCCAGGCGATGCGTCCGGCCGGTGTAGAACAGGACACGCTCGGTCGTCGTTGTCTTACCGGCATCGATGTGGGCCATGATGCCGATGTTGCGGAGCCGCTCGAGCGGCGTTCGTCTCTCCATCTATCTATCTATTCAGTCGCGTTTTGACGCTGTCCGTTTCCGTTACCACCGATAATGAGCGAAGGCCTTGTTCGCCTCTGCCATCCGGTGGACATCTTCCTTCTTCCTCACCGCGCCGCCATCCCCTCGCGACGCCTCGAGCATCTCGCCCGCGAGACGATCGGCCATGGTCTTGCCCGACCGGGACCGTGCGTGCTCGATCAGCCACCGGCGCGCGAGCGAGTCGCGGCGTCGGTAGTTCACTTCCATCGGAACCTGATACGTCGCTCCACCGACCCGGCGGCTTCGCACCTCGAGCATCGGCTTCACGTTCTGCAGCGCCTGACGGAACACGTTCATCGCGGGCTGACCGGTCTTCGCCTCGACGCTTTCCATCGCCTGGTAGAAGATCCCCTCTGCGACGGACTTCTTGCCGTCGAGCATCAGCACGTTGATGAACTTCGTGACCTCGGTGCTCCCGTAGCGGGAGTCCGCGGTCACTTCTCGTTTGTCGGCCCTGTTTCTTCGCATCTGTTCCGCTGTGCTCCGTTGTTCGTCCCGGGCTCATCCCGGGTCGGCATACAGAGAGCCCGGCCTCCGTTCCGGGGCCGGGCCCTGGGTACCTCGATCTCGCGGAGCGGGCGTTGCTCGCCCGACTCTCCAGACCACCCGGGGACTACTACTTCTTTCTCTTCGATCCGTACTTCGAACGACCCTGATTCCGGTCGTCGACCCCAGAGGCGTCCAGCGTACCGCGCACGATATGATAGCGGACGCCCGGAAGGTCCTTCACCCGGCCGCCGCGGATCAGCACGATGCTGTGCTCCTGGAGGTTATGTCCCTCGCCGCCGATATAGGCGGTGACTTCGTATCCATTCGTGAGACGGACGCGCGCGACCTTTCGCAGAGCCGAGTTCGGCTTCTTCGGCGTGGTCGTGTACACCCTCGTGCAAACACCGCGTCGCTGGGGGCTGCCCTCCAGCGCCGGCGATTTGCTCTTCTTCTCGATCTTCGTCCGGCCCTTACGGACCAACTGATTGATCGTCGGCATCCGCGCTCCGTCCGCCCTCTTTGGCCGCACCGCTACGTCGTTACCGTGCTCGAGGCCCGGCCGGTGAGGGGTGATAAAAAGACGGGGGCGGATGTCTTTTCGCCCCCGTGGCAAAAACGGCCGACCGGTCGGTCGGCAGACCGCCAAGATTATCGGACGCGATCCGCGGTGTCAACCTGCGTATCGCGCGACAATCCGGCGGTTTCCGCCTCCGATCCAGTCGCGCCAGGAACTCTACTCAGGTCGTGACTTCGACCTCCTCGCCAGACTCGGCCGCGTCCCCCGCGTCCGGGTCGCCCGACGTCTGCTCGCGCAGATCCGCGAACAGGCTTCTCGCGGGCTGCTCGATGGGCGTCGTGCGCCGCATCGCGTCGATTTCGGCCTGGAGCGCGTCGTCCACGAGGAACTCGACGTCCTGGAACCGGTGGATTCCGGTTCCGGCCGGCACGAGGTGCCCGATAATGATGTTCTCCTTCAGCCCACGAAGCTGGTCCTGCGCCCCGCGAACCGCCGCATCCGTCAGAACACGCGTCGTCTCCTGGAACGAAGCGGCGCTGATGAACGACTCGGTCGTCAGGCTCGACTTCGTGATCCCGAGGAGAATCGGCTCGGCCCGTGGCGGCTCCCCGCCATCGGCGAGCGACTCGCGGGTCGCGTCACGGAACTCCATGCGGTCGATGTGCTCGCCCTCGAGGAACTCCGTGCCGCCCGGATCCGTGATGCGGACCTTCTGCAGCATCTGCCGCACGATCACGGCGATATGCTTGTCGTTGATCCGCACACCCTGGAGGCGGTAGACCTCCTGGATCTCGTTGAGCAGGTACTCCTGCACCGCGCGTGGGCCCTTCACCCGCAGAATGTCGTGCGGGTTGACCGGACCCTCCGACAGGCGGTCACCCGCCCGCACCTGATCACCCTCGTGGACCCGGAGGTGCTTCCCGACGGGGATCTGGTACACCATCTCCTCGTCATCCTCCATCGTCACGATCAGCTCGCGCTTACCGCGCTTGATGCCGCCGAACGACACGCGCCCGTCGACCTCGGTGATCGTCGCCGGGTCCTTCGGACGCCGGGCCTCGAACAGCTCGGCCACACGCGGCAGACCGCCGGTGATGTCGCGCGTCTTGTAGGCTTCACGGCTGATCTTCGCCAGCGTATCGCCCGCCGTGACCTCGGCGCCGTCGCCGATCAAGAGCTGGGCGCCAACCGGCACGATGAACTCGCGCAGCTTGTTGCCCTTCGCGTCGAGGATATCGATCCGCGGGTGAAGCTTCTTCTCGCGGTCCTCGATGATCACCTGCTGACGGCGACCGGTGGCCTCGTCGAGTTCCTCACGGACGGTCTCCTCCGGCACGATGTCGTTGAACCGGATCTTCCCGGACTTGTCGGCCACGATCGGCTCGGAATACGGATCCCAACCGAAGAGCAGATCTCCCGGCTTGACCTCCGTGCCGTCCACGACGTGAAGGGTGGCGCCGTAGGGCACCGCCAGGCGCGACACGATCCGGTCCTCGCCGGTCCGCATCAACAGCTGACCCTCGCGGCTCGTGACGATCGTCTCGCCCTCGGCGCTCTCGACCGTCGTGATCCGCTCGAACCCGATCGCGCCCTCGAGCTTCGACCGTCGCTGTGTCTGGGCAGCGATTCGGGCGGCCGTACCACCGATGTGGAAAGTTCGCAGCGTGAGCTGCGTTCCCGGCTCGCCGATCGACTGGGCGGCCAGAATCCCGACGGCCTCGCCGAGATCGACCTCATCCATCGTCGCCAGGTTGCGGCCGTAGCACCGCTGACAGAGTCCGCGGCGCGACTCGCACGTGAGCACCGAACGGATCCGCACCATCTGGACCCCGGCCTCGTCGATCGCGCGGGCCTGCTTATCGCCGATCAACGCCCCGGCCTCGACGATGACCTCGTCGTCGATCGGGTCGATCACGTCCTCGGCCGCCAGGTTGCCCACGACCCGGTCGCGCAGCGGCTCGATGATGTCCTCGCCCTCCTTGAGGGCCGTGACGTCGAGCCCCAGAACGGTGCCGCAGTCTTCCTCGACCACGGTCACGTCCTGTGCGACGTCGACGAGTCGACGCGTCAGATATCCGGCGTCGGCCGTCTTGAGCGCCGTGTCGGCGAGTCCCTTGCGGGCCCCGTGAGTCGAGATGAAGTACTCGAGCACACTCAGTCCCTCGCGGAAGTTCGAGCGGATCGGACTCTCGATGATCTCGCCGATTCCACCGGTGAGCTTCTTCTGCGGCTTCGCCATGAGTCCGCGCATTCCGGCGAGCTGCCGGATCTGGTCACGCGATCCTCGCGCGCCCGAGTCGAACATCATGTAGATCGGGTTGAACCCGTCCCGCGACGAGGAAAGCCCGCCGACCATCGCGTCGGCAACGTCGTTATTCGCGTGCGTCCAGGCGTCGATGACCTTGTTGTAGCGCTCGCCAAACGAGATGACGCCCCGGTGATAAGCCTTCGTGAACCGGTCGACGTCCTCCTGTGCCTCGGCGAGGATCTCCACCTTCTCGTGCGGAATCTCCATGTCGGAGAGACCGATCGAGATGCCGGCCTGCGTGGCGTGGCGGAAGCCGAAGTTCTTCAGCTCGTCCAGGAACCGCGTCGTGTCCTGGAGCCCGGCCCGTCGGAAGGACTGGAACACGAGGTCGCCCAGCGCGCCCTTCCCGAGCGTCTCGTTCACGTACGGGACGCGGTCCGGAAGGATCTGGTTGAAGAGCGCCCGGCCGACTGTCGTGGTGATCCACTCCACGCCCACCTCTTCGTTGTCTCCCTCGACGGGGATGAGGAGACGGATCGGCCTGTGGTAGTCCGGCGTGCCCTGCTCGGAATGCAGGTACCCGGCCTCCAGCGCCATCTCCACCTGGTACGTGTTCGCGAACCGGGGGTACTCCTCGTGGTCCTCCCCGGCGTCGAAGTCGGGGCGAACCTTCGTCATGTAGTAACAGCCAAGCACCATGTCCTGCGACGGCGACGCGATCGGACGACCGTTCGCCGGCTTGAGGATGTTGTTGCTCGACAGCATGAGGACGCGCGCTTCGAGCTGTGCCTCGAAGCTCAGCGGCACGTGGACCGCCATCTGGTCACCGTCGAAGTCGGCGTTGAACGCCGCACAGACGAGCGGGTGGATCCGGATGGCCTTGCCCTCGACCAGCACCGGCTCGAACGCCTGGATGCCGAGCCGATGAAGCGTCGGCGCCCGGTTCAGGAGGACGGGGTGATCCTTAATGATGTCCTCGAGGACCTCGTATACCCGCGGATCGTCCATCTCCACGAGCTTCTTCGCCCGCTTGACCGTCTCAGCGTGGAGACGTCGCTCGAGCTCGTGAATGATGAACGGCTTGAAGAGCTCTACCGCCATCTTCTTCGGCAGCCCGCACTGATGCAGCTCGAGCTCAGGGCCCACGACGATGACCGAACGTCCGGAATAGTCGACGCGCTTCCCGAGCAGATTCTGCCTGAACCGCCCCTGCTTGCCCTTGAGCATGTCGGAGAGCGACTTGAGCGGTCGCTTTCCACGACCCCGGATCGCCTTCCCGCGGCGACCGTTGTCGAACAGGGCGTCCACCGCCTCCTGGAGCATGCGCTTCTCGTTGCGGAGGATCACCTCCGGTGCGCGCATCTCGAGGAGCTTCTTGAGTCGGTTGTTCCGATTGATGACGCGACGATAGAGATCGTTCAGATCGGACGTCGCGAAGCGTCCACCATCGAGCGGCACGAGCGGGCGGAGATCCGGCGGAATGACCGGAATCACGTCCATGATCATGTGCTCGGGGTTGTTCCGCCTGGCCGGGTCCGCGTCGCTGTGACGGATCGCGTCGATGACCTTCAGCCGCTTCAGCTTCTTCTTCTTGCGGTGCTTCGACGTCTCGTGGACGACCTCGTACCGCAGCTGCTCGGCGAGCTCATCGACGTCCAGCTGGCTGAGAACGGTGCGCACGCCCTCCGCGCCGATCTCGGCACGGAACGTCGTGTCCTCCTCCTCGCGAGCCTTGTCGATGAGGGCCCAGTACTCGTCCTCCTCGAGGACCTGCTTGTACTCGACGTCCTGATCACCCGGGTCGGTCACCACGTATGCCGCGTAGTAGATGACCTTCTCGAGATCGCGAAGCTTCATTCCCAGCAGATATCCCATCTGCGAGGGAAGCGTCTTGAAGAACCAGATGTGCGCGACCGGAACGGCCAGCTCGATGTGGCCCATGCGCTCGCGCCGGACCTTCGACAGCGTGACCTCGACCCCACACTTGTCGCAAACGTGCCCGCGATAGCGGATGCGCTTGAACTTCCCGCAGTGGCACTCCCAGTCCTTGACCGGTCCGAAGATCCGCTCACAGAACAGCCCGTCACGTTCCGGCTTGAACGACCGGTAGTTGATCGTCTCGGGCTTGGTGACCTCACCATGACTCCAGGAGCGAATCTCCTCGGGCGAGGCGAGCTTGATCTGGATCCAGTCGAACTCCGCCGGGCCAGTTCCGCGATGTCGCGGGAAATCGATCATTTCGTTTCCTCCGCAGTCTTCCGGGCCAGACTGCTGGTCGTTCCTACTTCACGATTGCGGGCGGGGGACAGGCTCGCCCCCCGCGCTTCTTCGCTATCTCGCCGGGTTCGGACTAGAAGATCGAGTCTCCGTCGTCAGACCCCAGCGTCACACTCAAACCGAGCGCCTGCAGCTCCTTCACGAGAACGTTGAAGCTCTCCGGAACGCCGGGCTTCGGCAGATTGTCCCCCTTCACGATCGCCTCGTACACGCGACTGCGGCCGGTCACGTCGTCCGACTTGACCGTCAGCATCTCCTGCAGCGTGTGGGCAGCTCCGTACGCCTCGAGCGCCCATACCTCCATCTCACCGAACCGCTGGCCACCGAACTGGGCCTTACCGGCGAGAGGCTGCTGAGTCACGAGACTGTATGGCCCGATCGACCGCGCGTGGATCTTGTCGTCGACCAGGTGGGACAGCTTCATCATGTAGATTTGACCCACGGTGACATCGGCATCGAACTCCCCGCCGGTCCGACCATCCCGCAAACGCATCTTGCCGTTCGCGAGCAGTCCCGCACGGTTCATCAGTTCGACCACTGCGGCATCGAGTCCCTTCGTGATCTTCCGCTGACCAGAGAGACCCGCGGCCGCCGGCCAGCCCTCTTCTTCGAGCTTGGCCGCCGTCGTGGCCCCCGAGATCTCACGCGCGGCATCGAGCACGAACTTTCCGAGATCCTGGAAGAACTTCCCGGACTCGCCCGTGAGCGAGGTGTACGCGTCGATCGATCGTCCGATGCCCGAGGCGTTGCCGTCCATCGCCACCGGGTCGTCGCCGCCCACCGGCATCATGTCGTTAGTGAGCGTCTGTACGAACTCGTAGGACATCGGCGGCGCTTCGACATCTGCGCCCAGCGTCCGCGCGGCCCAGTAGGCACCGGCCACCTTCAGCAGCGCTCCGATCTCGTGCTCCGTCCCGCCCTGGAACACCGGCGTCGCGGCCTCGAACCCGAGGATCCCCGCCGCCCACCCGAGGGTGGTCTCGAGAATCTGCCCGACGTTCATTCGACTCGGGACACCGAGCGGGTTGAGGACGATCTCGACCGGCTGCCCGTCGGGCAGGATCGGCATGTCCTCCTCCGGCACGACGCGGGCAATGATGCCCTTGTTTCCGTGGCGCCCGGCCATCTTGTCTCCGACCGAGATTTTGCGCTTCTCGGCCAGGTAGACCTTCACGAGCTGGACGACACCTGGTGAGAGCTCGTCGGGCTGGAAGATCTTGTCGATCCCCTCCTCCGTCCGCTCGCGGACCCGCTCGATCCTCGCCTTCGCCTCTTCGACGACGCGGCGGACCAGGTCGTTCGCCTTGGTGTCCTTCACCTTCAGCGTCGTCAGATCGATCTCGCCGAAGTCGACATCGCTCAGCGCGGTCTTCGTGAGCTTCTTCCCTTCGGGGAAGAACGGCTCGATGGTGCCCTGCTTGAGGAAGAGCGACGCGGTCTGCCCCTCGAGAAGCTCGAGAAGCTCGTCGTCTCGTGCTTCGACGACGCGCGAGATGTCCTCGCGCTCCGCGTCGCGCAGCTCGGCGATTCGCTCACCGTGCTCGCGCTCGAGCAGCGGATCGTCGATCCGTCGCGAGAAGATCTTCACGTCGATCACCGTTCCCTCGACCCCCGGCGGTACCCGAAGCGAGCTGTCCTTCACGTCCTTCGCCTTCTCGCCGAAGATCGCCGTAAGCAGCTTTTCTTCGGGAGAGAGCTCGGTCTCGCCCTTCGGAGTGATCTTCCCGACCAGGATCTCGCCGGATTTGACCGCGGCACCGATCCGGATGATCCCGCGATCGTCCAGATCGATCAGGGCCTCCTCCGCTACGTTCGGGATCTCGCGCGTGATCTCTTCCATCCCGCGCTTCGTGTCCCGCACGTGCAGTTCGAGCTCCTGAATATGAACGGAGGTGTAAACGTCGCCCTTCACCAGCTTCTCGCTGATGACGATGGCGTCTTCGAAGTTGTGCCCGTACCACGGCATGAACGCCACGAGCGCGTTGCGTCCGAGGGCCAGCGCCCCGCCATCCGTGGCCGCCCCATCGGCGATGACATCGCCGACTTCGACGCTGTCGCCCAGACGCACGATCGGACGCTGGTTGATCGCCGTGTCCTGGTTCGTCCTCCAGAACTTGCGCAGCCGATACCGGTCGTACTGCGTTAGACGGGCGAGAGGCGTTCGCCCGGCAGCCTTCCTCGGCTTGCCGGTATCGACGACGATCTCGTCCGCGGTAACCCGCGTGACCTTGCCGGCGCGCCGGGTGAGCACGACCGAGCCGGAATCGCTCGCCACCTTGCTCTCCAGACCCGTGCCGACGAGCGGCCGCTCGGGGAACAGGAGCGGTACGGCCTGTCGCTGCATGTTCGACCCCATCAGGGCCCGGTTCGCGTCGTCGTGCTCGAGGAACGGGATCAGGGCCGGCGACACCGCGACCAGCTGATCGGGCGCCACGTCCATGAAGTCGATCTCGTCCGGCGGCAGAAGCGGGTAGTCGTCCCGTCGACGGCACAACACCAGATCGCTCGCGAACGTCCCGTCCGCGTTGACCTCGGCGTTGGCCTGCGCGACGGCGTACTCCTCCTCCTCGCTGGCGGAAAGCCACGTCAGATCGTTCGAGACCTTGCCCTCGTTGACTTTCCTGTACGGCGTCTCGAGGAAGCCGAGCTCGTTCAGTCTCGAGTACGTCGTCATCGACGTGATCAGACCGATGTTCGGGCCTTCCGGCGTCTCGATCGGGCACATGCGCCCGTAGTGCGAGTAGTGGACGTCGCGAACCTCGAACCCTGCCCGCTCCCGGGTGAGTCCGCCCGGTCCGAGCGCGCTGAGCCGCCGCTTGTGCGTAAGCTCGGACAGAGGATTCGTCTGGTCCATGAACTGGCTGAGCTGAGAGCTGCCGAAAAACGCCTGGATGACGGCGCTCACAGTCCTCGCGTTCACGAGATCGTCGATCGAGATCTTGTCCGGATCGCTGTTGATCGACATGCGCTCGCGGACGAGCCGCGCCATGCGGGACAGTCCGACGCTGAACTGGTTCGCGATCAGCTCGCCGATGGACCGCACGCGACGATTGCCGAGATGGTCGATGTCGTCCGTGTATCCGCGTCCCTCGTGCAGCTCGATCAGGTATCGCAGAATCGCGACGAAATCGGACGGCGCGAGGACCGCGAGGTCGTTCTCCGGCACATCGAAATCGAGCAGGCGATACACGTCACGCAGGCGATGGTTGACCTTGTGACGTCCGACCCGACCGAGATCGTACCGCTTCGGGTTGAAGAAGAGCCGGTCGAGCGCGCCGCGCGCGGTCTCGAGGTTCGGCGCTTCACCGGGCCGCACGAGCGAGTAGATCGAATGCAGCGCGGCCGCCTCGCTGCCCGTCGGATCCTTGGCGAGCGTGTTCCGCAGCAACGGTGACTCGCCCCGAGGTCCGCCCGTGAACACGAGGGCCTCGCGGACCTTCTTGTCCTTGAGCGTCGCGAACATGTCTGGATCGAACGCCACGCCCTTTTCCGCCAGGATCTCGCCCGTGTCCGGGTCGATGACGTCGGCGGCCAGCTGCGGGCTGGAACTCCAGTCGCGCCGCATGGCGAGGTCCTCGTACGAGCCTCTCAGGGCGACGAACGTGGCACTCGAATAGACCTCCACCTCGGAGATCTCCGCTCGCTCGAGCCGCTCCATGTCTTCTTCCTGGAGGGCGGTGCCGCGACGCGCGATGAAGGCATCGCTCGTGTCGTACGCGCCGATGCTGTCGAAGCCGGCCTCGGTCAGGCGGCGCTCCAGCTCGGCGTCGATCAGGTCTCCTGCCGCTGCGATCGGCTCGCCACCCTCGGGATTCGGAAGGTCGCTCGCGAGGAAGAGAGGAGTCTCCGGATCGAGCGCACCCATGTCGGCCGTGATCGGCTCGCCCTCGAACCCGGTGTTCGGGATCGTGGCGGCGAGCAGCGTTCCGGTCACCTCGCGAATCGCCGTGCGGTCCTCGTCCGTGCTGTCCAGCTGCACGATCCGGCGCTCGTAGAAGAGGTCCAGGATATCCACGTCGCGCCCGTAGCCGAGCGCCCGCAGCAGCGCGGTGGCCGGGAACTTCTTCTTCTTGTCGATGTGGACGTAGATCACGTCGTGGATATCGAGCGTGAACTCGACCCACGAGCCACGGAAGGGGATGATCCGTGACGAGAACAGACGGGTCCCGTTCGGGTGGACGCTCTCCTCGAAAACGACGCCCGGCGAGCGATGCAGCTGGCTCACGATCACGCGCTCGGCGCCGTTCACCACGAACGTGCCCTGCTCAGTGAGGAGCGGCAGGTCCCCGAGGTAGACTTCCTTCTCCAGGATGTCGCCGGGGCGCTTCTCCCCGTCCTCGCCGACGGTCTCGAACACGACGAGACGGAGACGCGCCTTGAGCGGCGCGGCGAACGTCATGTCGCGCTCGATGCACTCCTCGACCGAGTACTTGGGCTCGCCGAGCGAGTAGCTCATGAACTCGAGCGAGAAGTTGTCGTTCACATCGCTGATCGGGAAGATCTCGTTGAAGACACGCTCCAGCCCGAGATCCCGGCGATCTTCTTCACTGCGCTCGATCTGCAGGAGCCGCTCGAAGGCCTCGCGCTGCACGTCGAGGAAGTGTGGCATGTCCATCGAACGGTCGAGCTTCGCGAACGAAACGGTGGGTCTGCTGTTCGTCGTCAAGTGTTCCTCTCTCAGCGCTTGCGCGCGGATCGTGAAGGTCGGGCCCGTGGGCCGGATATCACGAGTGTTCGACTACTCGGATCAACGGGTCGTCTCTTGGACGAAGATCCCGTGATCAGAGGATGCACGAAGACCGGCGTTCGTCAGAACGAACGTCCGGGTCGTGCGCATAGGGGTTGAGGAGCCCTCCGGGTATTCGCCAGAGGGACCGCATCCGCGACCCGCCTCCATGAGAGCCGAGTCGTCGGACGGACGACCGCGCCGAAATACAACTCACGCTCGGCAGCGGCTACTTGAGCTCGACCGTCGCGCCCTGCTCCTCGAGCTTCTCCTTGATGCTGTCGGCCTCTTCCTTGGTCACGCCTTCCTTGACCGGGCCGGGAGCGCTGTCCACGACTTCCTTGGCCTCCTTGAGGCCGAGGCTCGTGACTTCGCGGACGACTTTGATCACCTGGATCTTCTTGTCGCCGACACCCGCGAGGATGACGTCGAACTCCGTCTGCTCTTCCTCGGCAGCTCCCGCCCCGCCACCACCGACGGCGGCGACAGCGACCGGCGCAGCGGCCGACACCCCGAAGGTCTCTTCCATCTTGTCTTTGAGCTCGGCCGCCTCGAGAACCGTCAGCGAGCCGATCTGCTCCAAGAGATCGTCGACTTTGGACATTGTGTGGTATTCGCTTTCGTTGCTTGGACTGATTCGGCGCCGCCCTCCCCTCGGGCCGCGCCTCCCACAGTTATCAGGCCGCTTCGTTCTGCTTCGCGACCTCGGTGATCATGTGCGTGATGTCACGCATGAGCGCGTTGAGCGCTCCCGCGATCCCGCCAACGCCGGCCGTCAGGCCACCGGCGATCGAGCCGAGCAGCAGCTCGCGCGACGGGAGATCCGCCATCTTGTTGATCTGATCGGCATGTACCTCGCGCCGATCGACGACCCCGATCTTGATCACGGGGCGGTCATCGTGCTCCTTCGCGAAGTCCTTCACGACCTTCGCCGGAGCCACCGGATCCGACTCGCTGAGGATCAGCGCGGTCGGCCCCTCCAGATGCTCTGAGAGATCCGGAAGGTCGAGCCCCTCGAGAGCTCGTCTCATGAGCGTATTCTTCACGACCCGATACCCGAGGCCCTGCTCTCGCAGTTGCGACCGGAACTCGGTGATCGCCTTCACGTTCAGACCCGTGAAGTCCGTCAGGTAGACGGCGTCGTTCTCCTGAAGAGCCTGGTGGAGCTCCTCCGCGACACGCTTCTTTTCGTCGAGTCTCATCGTCTATCGATACAGGTTGTCGTCAATCGAAACGCCGGGGCCCATCGTGCTGGACACCGTCACGCTGCGGATGTACCGCCCCTTCGATGCCGCCGGCTTCAATCGGATGATCTCGCCCATCAGCGCCTCGAAGTTCTTCTGCAGGTCCGCCAGATCGAAGCTCACCTTGCCGACCGGAGCGTGTACGTTGCCCGTGCGGTCGACCCTGAACTCGATCTTTCCGGCCTTCGCCTCCTGGACGGCGCGCGCGACATCCATCGTCACCGTGCCCGCCTTGGGCGTTGGCATGAGACCTCGCGGTCCCAGCACCCGCCCGAGCTTCGCCACGTCCTTCATGAGATCCGGCGTGGCGATCGCCACATCGAAGTCGAACCAGCCGCCCTCGATCTTCTCGATGTACTCCGTCCCGACGAAGTCCGCGCCGGCCTCAGTGGCCTCGGCGGCCTTGTCGGCCTGGACGAGCGCGAGCACTCGCACCGTTCGACCGGTCCCGGCCGGTAGAATGACGGTTCCCCGGACGACCTGATCGGCCTTCCGCGGGTCGACACCCAGCCGCACCGAGATATCGACCGTCTCGTCGAACTTCGCGAACGCCATGTCTTTGACGATGCGCAACGCGTCTTCGGGGACCTGCGGCCCCTCGTCGACGATCGCCGCCGCATCTCGGTGGTTCTTGCCGTGTTTCGGCATCTCGAGCTCTCCTAGTCGGCCAGCTCGATCCCCATGGATCGAGCGGTGCCGGCAATCATCCGCATCGCGGCCTCTTCGTCGGCCGCGTTGAGATCTTTCATTTTGATCTGAGCGATCTTCCGCAGCTGTGCCTGCGTCACCTTACCGACCTTCTCGCGGTTCGGGACGGGCGAGCCGCCGGGCAGACCAAGCTCTTTCTTCAGGAGCTCCGAGGCGGGAGGCGTCTTCGTGATGAAGGTGAAGGTCCGGTCCTTGTAGACCGAGATCTCCACGGGAATGAGCGTCCCCGCATCCTGCTGCGTCTGCGCGTTGAACATCTTGCAGAAGTCCATGATGTTGAGGCCGTGCTGACCCAGCGCCGGCCCAACGGGCGGAGCTGGATTGGCCTGCCCCGCCGGAATCTGCAGCTTGATGAACCCTGTGACTTCTTTCTTCGGCGCCATCTACTAAAAGCCCTGTAGCTGGGTGTAATCCAACTCGACCGAGGTGGGACGACCGAACAGGCTGACCTGCACCCGGACCTTCCCTTTCTCGGCAAACACTTCCTCGACCGTACCGCTGAAGTCGCTGAACGGCCCTTCCATGACCTCGACGACCTGTCCGGGACGGAACGGGATCTCCTGCTCCGGTCCGGCTTCCTCGAGCTCGTCCGCGATCCCGAGGATCTTGTTGATCTCCTCGGACTGCAGCGGCTGCGGCTCATCGCCGGCGCCGACGAACTTGATCACGCCCGGGACGCTGTTCACGATGTACTGGGTGTTCATGTCCAGCTGCATCTGGATCAGCACGTAGCCGGGGTACAGACGCTTCGTCGTCTTCACGCGCTTCCCGCCCTTGATCTCGACGACCTCCTGGGTCGGGACGATCACTTCACGGATCGGCGCTTCCTCGCCTTCCTCGAGCGGGATCTCGGAGATCTTCTGCTCGAGGAGCGTCTTCACCTTCTTCTCGTGGCCCGAATACGTCTGCAGCGCGTACCAGTCGAAACCATCCGAGACCTTCTCGTTGCCTTCCATCAGGCCCCGAACGTCCGGACGATGAACCTGACGACACCCGCGAACACCGTGTCCATCAACCCGATGACGGCGGCCAGGATGAGCACGAATACGAGGACCACCGCCGTGGCGTTGCGCAGCTGCTCGCGATCGGGCCACGTGACCCGGCGCAGTTCGACCTGCACGTCCTCGGTAAACTTCTGTGTCTTCTTGAGAATCCCGGCCAACTGTCTCTCTCTATCGGCTGGCTAATGCCAACATCCCATGCACGCGAAAACCGGCCCCTCTTCCGGATGAAGTCGGTCGCCCCCGGTCGAAACCGGGCGGCGGACCGGAGGGCCGGCCAAGCACCGCGGCTTAACGCGTCTCTTTATGCGCCGTATGACTATTGCACCGCCGGCAGAACTTCTTGAACTCCGCTCGGTCCGGGTGCGTCCGCTTGTTCTTCGTCGTCGAGTAGTTCCGCTCTTTGCACTCGGTACACTCGAGCGTGATCTGCGTCCTCATCTATGTCCCGTCCTTCTCTTCAACTTGCGGCGTCGGCCCGGCGCTTCACGCTGCGTCTGCCGTCGAAGGGGTCGGCGTCGTGCGCCGGCCCCTCCGTACGGTCACCTACTCGTGGATCGCCGTAACGACGCCCGCGCCAAC
>JBDHIO010000037.1:0-26720 GCA_039587355.1 Gemmatimonadota bacterium
TTCGCGTATCCGCGGGCCATCTTCGCCGCGCTCACATCCGTGGCCACGACGCAGAGGTTGTCGAGCCTCTTCATCTCGTAGTAGCGGCGGAAGACCGGCGCCGCATAGAGGTGATCCACAGGGATATCGAAGAACCCCTGGATCTGATGCTGATGAAAGTCGATCGACAGGACGCGATCGGCCCCCGCTGCCGTGATCAGGTTCGCCATCAGTTTTGCCGCGATAGAGACCCTCGGCTGGTCCTTCCTGTCCGACCGCCCGTACCCGTAATACGGAATCACGACGGTGATTCGTGCGGCGGACGCCCGACGCGCGGCGTCGATGAGGATCAGCAGCTCGAGAATGTTCTCGGCGGGCGGGTTGGTCGACTGGATGAGAAACACGTCCCTGCCGCGAACGTTCTCCTCGATCCCGACGAAGATCTCGCCGTCAGCGAACCGCTTGATCGTGACATCACAAAGCTGCTCTCCGAGCACCTCGGCGATCCCCTCGGCGAGCGAGAGGTTCGCGGTGCCCGAAAGCAGCATGATCGGATTCGCACTGGCCGAAAAATCCGGCGTTTCCACGTTGGTCCCGTGACGGCTTTCTTGGTATGTGGCTGGGTCCCGAACCCAAGCGGGCGTCGACCGCCCTCCCCTCGACGGGTCTCGACGACCCCGGGGGCTCAACAGCCGTCCAGACTACTGATGGAAACCTCGAATTGTCAACGAGCGGCCGCCGCCGGGGGCACGGTGTGGACGACCTGGGTCGGATAGGCGAAGTCGACACCCTCGTCCTCGAATTTCTCGAGAATCGCGAGGTTGATCGCCTGCTTCACGTCCATGAAGCGCGCGTAGTCGGGAACGGTCAGGTAATACACTGTCTCGAAGTCGACCGAATAGGCTCCCAGACCGGCGAGATGGGTCCGATCGTGACGCGTATCCTCCTGCGCCTCCACGATCGCCTCGATCCAACCGGGGATCCGCTCGAGCGTGTGCCTCGAGGTGCCGTACGTAACCCCGATCGCCAAATCCGCACGCCGGTCCCCCATCCGCCCCAGGTTTCGGATGCGGCTCGAGAGGAGGTCTCCGTTCCCAAGTACGAGTTGCTCGCCCGAGATGCTCCGAAGGCGGGTGGTCTTGAGTCCGACGTGCTCGACCGCCCCCTTGAACTCTCCCACGATCAGGAAGTCGCCGATCACGAACGGCTTGTCGAGAACGATCGATAGCGATGCAAGGAGGTCGCTGAGAAGGTCCTTCACCGCGAGCGCGACGGCGATTCCGCCGATCCCCAGTCCGGTGAGCAGTGCGGTTACCTCGACCCCGAGGTTGTCCAGGATCAGTAGGAGCACGATCAGCCAGATCGCCACGCGGCCGATGAAGGACAGCGCGCTGACCGTCGTGACGGCCGCGGGATCCTCCTGAGCCTTCTCGGTGACGAACGCATCGACCCAGAAGGTGATCGCCGCGGCGGCCCAGACACCGCACTGAATCACGATCGCGATCGCTGCCGCACGCCTCAACACGAGCACGATCGTGGGGTCCAGCACGAGCGACATGGAGGCGAAGAAGATCGCAATTACCGAGAGGAGCGCGAGCTTGGTCCGCCCGAGCACCTGGGCAATCAGGTCGTCGATACCCGTCTGCGTCTGCCTGGTGAACTTCGCGAAGCGAGTCAGGACGACCCGCTTGATCAACCAGAGCACCGACAGGGACGCCAGCAGCACCGCGACGGCGATCAGCCACTGGCTCAGGGGGTTTCCGAAGTAGATGTCTTCCACGTCCGCGCGCTCCTCCGCCTCCGGGTTGCCGGCAATCGAAGGGAGGATATGGGAGCGAAGCGATTCCAAAAAGACCCGGAGGCCCCCGTCGTCGGCAGCGACTAGAACGCCAGACCCCGTGCAGAATGCCGGTCGGACCGACCGTGCCCCGCCCATATGTCGTTGATTATCAACGGATTAGCGGCGGTGCCCTTCTTGCGCCCACGCGCGGGTCAGTCGAGTCGACGAACGTCGCGGCCATCGAACGGTCGAGCCGCGGATCGCGAAAACCCCGGGGGACGGCCCGAGCGCATGAGTTTCGTCCAGATAGCCATGATCCTGCTGATCGCCGCGTTGATCCTCATCGGAGGCACGCGCGGGGTCACATGGATGCATCTGCGTGGAAGGCGACTCGCGGTACCGCGAATCCGGCCGGTCGACCCGGCGGACCTTCCGGCAGCGCTAGCTCCGGTCTTCGAGACCGCCGGACAGGAGCTCGTCGTGCTCGGGTTCGCTCCAACCGGAGCGCGCTGGGTGGGTTCGGTCGATGCCTGCGAAGGCCCTCGCCCGGAGCTGGTGTACGGACACGCCGAGAGCGGCGCCCTCGCGTTCGTGGGTCCACCACTCCCCGGCATGGGAGATCGCCCGTATCGAGTGAGCTTCGTCACATCGCTGACCTCGGGCGACACCGTCGCGACGTTCGACGGCGTGGCCCACCTCACTCCGGGCTTCCCTGCGGGGTGGGAGTGCCAGGACCACGACCTCAACGACCTGGGGCGTCAATGGGCGCTGCACCTCGGCGCGCTCGAAGCGCATGGCGGCCTGGAATCGACCCGCCACGTGCAGCTCGATGAGTGGAACGGGATCGAGGCCGACGCCCTCACTTCGGCGATGGAACGCTGGGAAACCGAGGGTACGACAGCCCGCGTCCGCGGCACGAAGGACGGGATCCGGTGGCGATTCCGCACGCTCGCCGCGTGGCACCTCGCCGCCACCCTTATCGCCGGGCAACGTCGTCTCCTGCAGCGTGAGGCCGAAGCGGCCCGGGTGCAGGCGCGGCGGGAGTTGTGGCGATCGAGTCTGGACGCCGTCACCGATCCGCTCCAGCCCGGACTCGAGCGCGCCCGAGCCGCGGCGATGGGCTGGAGCTACGAGTACGCGCGGGAGGCGGACGCGAAGCGGCGCAACTCCCGAACGACGATTAACAAGTGGATCGTTGGGCTCAGCAGCGCCGGCGCGTGCCTGGCGGTGTTCGCCATCTGGTTCGGATGGGAGCTCGCTTCGCTCCTCTGCGGAGTCCTCCTTTTGCACGAGATTGGACATGTGACCGTGATGGCGGCCTTCGGGTATCGCGATCGACGAATCCTGTTCCTGCCGTTCTTCGGAGCGGCGGCGATGGGTGAGAAGCACGACGCCACTCCGGCGCAGCGAACCATGGTGTTGCTCGCGGGACCGGTGCCGGGACTCCTCGTCGGAATCCTCTGCCTCTATCTCTTCTCGATCGGGGGCGGACTCTGGTGGCTCGCGCTCGCCACGACGTCTCTGATCGTCAACTACTTCAACCTTCTGCCGATTCCGCCGCTCGACGGCGGACGCGTGGTGGAGACGCTGCTGCTCGGTCGGTTCCCTCGCGCGCAGGTGTTCTTCCTCGGGGGCGGCGCCCTGACACTCGGGCTCGGGGCATGGGTATTCCGCGACCCGATCCTGGCCGCGATGGCGCTCGCCCTGTTGATCTCGCTCCGGGCGGCATGGGCGGCGGCCAACGGTCTTCTTCGGGCACGAGAGCGACTGGAGCCGGGGATGTCTGCCTCAGACCGCATCCGGGCCGTCTTCGAGACGCTTCAGGAGGCGCCCTTCGCCGACTCGCCGCCGGCGCAGCGCGTGCGGCTGGCGGAGTTGATCGTGCCGCGCCTGGAAACCCCGGCCGCGCGCCGTCCCGCGGCGCTCGCGGGTGCCATCGTCTACCTGGGGCTGCTCGTCGGCACTCCCGCCGCGGTCGCGGCGTCGATCTACGCGTTTCAGCCGCAGCTGTGGGAGCTACTGGTGGAGAGCACCCGGCCGGACGCCAGTAACGCAATGGCCGGTCAGTCCAGCAGCGTCACCATCACGGAGGCATCCGTCGTCGGACGCTGACAGGCGAAGTCCGTGCACACATAAGCAGCCGCCTCTCCGTCCACCTGCGCGTGGCCATCCGTGAACGGTGCCAGTCTCGTCAGCGCTTCCGCGTCCCCGTCCGAATCGCGTAACAGCACTGACGTCCGCGGGCGAAACCCCGATCGCAGGGTAGAGAGCAGGCGTTCCGTGTCGCGACCGCCTCGCGGCCCGGCCACGACCACCTCGCGCGAGGGCCCCAGGGCCAGATCGAGTGCCACGAGCGACATCGTGTGAGCGGCCGGGGTCCGCATCACGGTCTCCTCGAACGCCGATGCGATCTCCGACGCCTTCTCCTCCCAGACGGGATCTCCGGTCAGTCGGGAGAGCCTCAGGAGGACGTACCAGGTGGCTGCGTTCGCGGAGGGAGTGGCACCGTCGTAGATGTCGCGTTGGCGCACGATGACGTCGTCCGCTCCCTCCCGAGCCGCGAAGACCCCACCCCGAGTGTCGTCCCAGAAGCCGTCTACGAGCTGGCCCCCGAGGGCGACCGCTTCCTCCAGCCAGCGGACGTCGAGCGTCGCCGCGTAAAGCTCGAGGAGGCCCCAGGCGAGATAGGCGAAGTCGGCGGCCCCTCCCTGGATCCCCGCTTCACCGGCACGGTACCGATGCAGCAGGCCTTCCTCCACGCGCAGCGAGTCGAGAATGAACTCCGCCGCAGACACGGCCGCAGCGACGTATCGCTCGGACTCGAAGGCCCGGCCCGCAAGTGCGAAGGCGGCGATCATCAGACCGTTCCAGTCGGTCAGGATCTTGTCGTCGAGGAGCGGTCGAGGGCGCGGGGCGCGGGCCGCCATGAGTGCGTCCCGGACACGCTCCATCCGCTCCATGACCTCGCTCGACGTCGTCGACATCTCCGATGCCAGATCCGAGAGCGACTGCGTCAGGTGGAGGATGTTCTCCCCGGTCATCCGCCCCGTCGCCTCGTCGGCGAAGTTGCCTCGCCCGGCGACATCGAAGGCCCGAAACGCGAAGGCGACATCCTCCGGGTCCAGGTGCGAGAGGGCGGACTCGAACTCCGCCCTGGTCCACACGTAGAACGCGCCCTCGCGCCCGTCGCTGTCGGCGTCCTCGGCCGAGTAGAAGCCGCCACGCTCATCCGTGAGGTCGCGGATCACGTACTCGAGAATCTCTTCCGCGGTCCTGCGGTACCGATCATCCCCCGTGACCTGCCAGGTCTCGACGTACGCCATGGTCAGGAGCGCCTGGTCGTACAGCATCTTCTCGAAGTGCGGCAGCAGCCACCGGGCGTCGGTGGAATACCGATGGAATCCGAATCCGACGTGGTCGAAGATCCCCCCGCGTCTCATCATCGTCAGCGTCTTCTCGACCATCGCCAGCGCCTGCGGCTCGCCTGTCCGATCATGCCACCTGAGCAGAAAGAGCAGGTTGTGCGGCGTGGGGAAGCGCGGGGCCTGCCCGAAGCCCCCCTGGTGCGGATCGAACCGCTGGTCGAGCGCGCGGAATCCCGTCGCGAGCACTTCGGCATCCAGACCAGTGCCATCGGTTGTCTCGTACCGGTCCTCCATGTCGCGGAGAGCGCCCACCGCGGAGTCGGCCGACGCCTCGATATCGCTCCGGCGATCCTCCCAGAGCCCCAGGAGTCGAGGGACGAGCTCGAGCATCCCGATCCTCCCCTGTCGGCTTTCCCTCGGGAAGTAGGTGCCCGCGAAGAAGGGACGAAGATCCGGAGTCATGACGATCGTGAGGGGCCATCCCCCCTGGCCGGTCATGAGCTGACACACCGTCATGTAGACCGCATCGATGTCCGGACGTTCCTCACGGTCGAGCTTGATCGAGACGAAGCCGTCGTTGAGCAGGGCCGCGACGCCCTCGTCCTCGAAGGACTCGTGCGCCATGACGTGACACCAGTGGCAGGTCGCGTAGCCGATCGAGAGGAAGATCGGACGGTCCTGCGATCGCGCGATCTCAAACGCCTCCTCGCCCCAGGGGAACCAGTCCACCGGGTTGTAGGCGTGCTGCAGCAGGTAGGGGCTGCTTGACGTGAGGAGTCGGTTGGGCTTCGACCGTGCGTCGGGCCCGACCGGTCGAGTCATCCTCCGATCACCCGCGCCGGCGTCATCCGCGTCGCCGCGTTGCCGGTCCCCAGGCGCCCGTCATCACCGACACCCCAGCACCACGCCGAGCCGTCGTCCACGAAACCGCACGAATGGTCTTTCCCCGCCCGGATGCCGGAGAAGTCCGCCAGACCCGGCAGACTGGCCGGCTCGAGACGAGTGAGTTCGTTCCCGAGACCGAGTTGTCCGTGAGTGCCGGCCCCCCAGCAGTATCCCGTACCGTCGGTCGCCACCGCACACGTGTGGTCCTGGCCGGCGGACACGGACCCGAAGCGAACGCCTCCCTGCACGAGCAGTGGCTGCGGCTGGTTCGTCACGTTGCCCGATCCGAGCCGACCATCGGCCCCCGCACCCCAGCAAAAGAGGTCACCGGTGTCGGCGAGACCGCAGGTGTGCTTCTCCCCGACGCTGACAGCCGTATACGTCAGTCCTCCCGCCACGAGAGCGGGCTCCAGCCGATCGATCGTATTCCCCGTTCCGAGCCGCCCGTCCTCTCCCTCGCCCCAGCAGTAGGCCGCGCCGGCGGTGCTCACGCCGCACGTGTGCTTCAGGCCGGCGCTGATCTGCGCGAACGCGTGCCCCCCGAGCACGAGGGCCGGCGTGTCCCGGCTGATCGTGTTGCCCAATCCGAGCTGCCCGGAATCCCCATCGCCCCAGCAGTAGGCCTCGCCGCTCGTGGCGACCGCGCACGTGTGCTCCGCGCCCGCGCTGACCTGCGCGAAGAGGAAGCTGCCGCTGACGGCGGCCGGCGTGGGCCAATCCTGGGCACCGCCGTTGCCGAGTCGACCGTCCGCCCCCTTGCCCCAGCACAAGATCCGGCTGTCGTTGGCGACCGCGCACGTGTGCTCGGCCCCGGCGTCGATGTCCGTGAAGGTCGCCGTTGTCACGACGCGAAACGCGGTGAGGCGATCCGTGGCCGCCCCATCGCCGATCTGCCCGTACTCCCCCTCGCCCCAGCAGAAGGCTCCGCGCGCGCTGATCCCGCAGGAATGCGCGGCGCCGACGGAAATTGCCGAGTACACGGCCGCCGGAGGCGGCGGTGGCGGGGGCGGCGGGGAGACCGGGTTCTTCTCGGCACAACCCGCCACGGTGAACGCCGCGAGAGCGGCAAATAATGACCAGCGTGTATGAAATGAGTTCATTCGTGCTCCGTTCGGCCCGGTGCGACCGGGCGCGACACCACGGATACCGGAGAGTTGCGCGAGGATCCCACGCTTCAACGGGCAAGGGACATGCCCGCGCGCGGCCCAGCCGACACGCTGCGTGATGAGGATTGGCCCCCCAGGGGTCGAACCTGGATTACCGGCTCCAAAGGCCGGGGTCTTGCCATTAGACGAGGGGCCAGAAGCGGGGCGAAGATGATTCGGCGCGAGGCCGGGGGTCAAACGCCGCCCCCGCGAATCGACATCGTCGGTCCGGGCTGGCCTACACCGGCGATCGGATCTCATGAATCCTCCACCCCTCTCCCTCACCGAATCCCGACCCGGCGAGCGCGCGCCGCGCGTCCTCCCTCTTCCCGGCGTCCGTGAAGACAGCAAACAGGGTGGACCCCGAGCCGGTCATGGATGCCGTTCCCCCTGAATCCTGCATCATCCGGAGCGCGTTTGCCAGCGCCGGGTGCTTCTCGAAGATCGGCGGGGCGAGGTCGTTTCCGATCAGGCGCTCCAGCGCGTCCCACGTCGCGAGTCGCGAAGCGCCCGGCAGCACGGCCGCACCGCCCGGCGAACCGCCGGTCGATCGTCGGCTCGCGAGCCACCCGTATGCGTCGGGTGTCGAGACCGGAAAAGGAGGAGACAGGAGGAGGCCCGGACGCGGTTCCGGCGCTCTCAGCGGCAAGAGCCGGCGTCCGCGTTCCCAACCGAGCGCCATCGGAACGTCGAGCAGCCCGAACGGAACGTCCGTCCCCACCCTACCCGCGATCCGGAAGAGCTCACCGGTCTCGAGACGCGGCCAGCGCGCGGCGAGAAGGCGTAACGTTCCGGCCGCATCCGCGCTTCCGCCCCCGAGACCGCTCCCCACGGGGATGCGCTTCAACAGTCGAAGTCTGACACCGGGTGCTCGTCGACCGACGAACGCCGCTGCCAGAAAGGCCTTGGCCGCCCGAGCGCAGAGATTGTCGGGACCCGCGGGCACTCCCTCCGCGAGCGGGCCCTCGACCTCGACCGTCACGCCCGATTCGGCTTCCTCGAGCCACAACTCGTCGGTCAGGTCGGTCCGGGCGAGGATCGTCTCGACGGCGTGGAACCCCGTCTCATCCCGAGAGAAGACCCGCAGCCTCAGGTTGATCTTCGCCGGGCACTCGGTCCTCACGAGTCGTCGTCCGTCGCCTCGCCGTGCCGGCGGATCTCGGCCCGGCTGATCCCGAGCACACGCATGTACCAGATCCCGAGGATTGTCACCGGGATGAACGTGGCGATGTGATAGGTCGCGGCGAATGAGATGATCCGGGAGGGCTCCACTCCGTACAGATCCAGCCCGACCCGGGCCCCGAACTCGAACGGTCCGAAGAAGCCCGGCGTGGACGGAATCGCGACGAAGAGGCTGATGATCGACTGCAGGAGCATCGCGCCCGTGAACCCGGGCTCGATGATGTCGAACGACAGGAAACCCAGATAGAACGAGAACGCGTTCCACGCCCAGACGACGATCGACCACATGAAGGCCGCGACGAGGATACGGCCGCGGCGGAGTATCCCCAATCCGTCGATGAACGACTCGAGGATCCCGATGATCCGAGCCGCGAGCGCCTCCGGCAATCGCCTGGAGAACCGTTCGACCAGCGAGAGAAGAGGACCGGGGAACCAGACCATCGCGGCCGCCACGACGATTCCGGCGCCCACGATCACGACGAACCCGGTGAGGATGTCGACGAGGGGTCCCGCCTCCGCGAGCTGTTCGGGGCCGAGCACGAAGTAGGCCGGAAGAAGCAGTCCGACCGTGACGATCCCGTCGAGCAAACGTTCGACCACCAGAGACGCGAGAATCGGCGAAAGGCCGACGGGCTCCACCCGCGAGAGCGAGGCGGCACGGGCGAACTCCCCCACGCGGGCGCCGATGACGTTGTTCGCCATGAACCCGACGCAGATCGTCGCCCAGCGCGAGCGGAACGAGATCTCGCTCGAGACCGGAAGAAGGAGGATCCTCCACCTGATCGCGCGCAGGGCGAACGTCCCCGTCGCCGCGACGGTCGCCGCCAGCAGCCACCACATGTTGGCGTGGCCCAGATGCTCGAGCAGCTCGGAAACCGAGACGTCGCGCAGCGCGAAGCCGAGGAGAACGATCGAGACGACGATGCCGAGCCCGATGATCACCTTTTGCTTCACGCGCGTGCACTCCGTATAAGGTCGCCCATCTCCATGACGGCCCGCTCCATCCCGACGAGCACGGCTCGACTCACGATCGAGTGCCCGATGTTGAGCTCCTCGCATTCCGGGATCGCCGCTACCGGGCTCACGTTCTCGTAGGTGAGCCCGTGCCCGGCGTGCACCCGGAGACCGGCGTCGGCGGCCCGGGTCGCCGCGGCCCGCAAGCGATCCAGCTCGCGATCGGCAGTGGCGGCGTCCGGGGCGTTCGCATACTCGCCCGTGTGGAACTCGATCGCCTCGACACCCAGCGCCGCGGACCCGTCAACCGCCTCGACGTCCGGATCGATGAACAACGAGACGCGCGTGCCGACGGCCTGGAGACGCCCGATCGCTTCGCGGAGCCTCACCAGATCACCCGAAAGATCCAGCCCGCCCTCGGTCGTGATCTCCTGCCGCTTCTCGGGCACGAGCGTCGCCTGGAACGGCCGCCACCCCTCGGCGAGCGCGAGCACGCCGGACTCCGCGGCCAGTTCGAGGTTCACGAACGTCCGCACGGTGGCCGCGAGGAGCTCGACGTCCCGGTCCTGGATGTGTCGCCGATCTTCTCGCAGGTGCACGGTGATCCCCTCTGCACCGCCCAGCTCGGCGAGCACGGCGGCGCGTACCGGATCGGGCTCATCCGTCCCCCTCGCCTGACGGACCGTCGCGACGTGATCGACGTTCACGCACAGCCGCATGTCGGCCAGATGGGAATAGCTGCTAGCTGGCATCTCGCGCCCCCTCTTTCAGGCCACCCGCCGGGACGTCGTTGCCCGGAAGAAGCGGCGCACGATACCCCGCCTCATGGCGACGTGCGAGCAGACGAGTCGCCCTACGCCGCATCGGCGCGCTCGACCCGGATATCCTCCGACTCCCTCCAGCGACCCACGACCGCCAGCGGAACCCGTGCAGTGAACACGACTCGCTCCGAATCGACGCCCTGGCTCAAGACCTCGCCCTCCCTGTACGCCTCCGCGAGGGTTCGGCCGTCTGTCGCCGGCACGGAAACCCTGACCGTCTCCAGCGTCGCCCGCACCGCTCCCTTGAGGGCCTCGCGAAGATCGTTCAGACCTCCGGGCTCGACCACCGACGAGAAGACGGCCGGCCCCAGTAGGGCCGCGCACCGGTCGCGGATCGCCCGTTCTTCCGCATGAGTGAGCCGATCGATCTTGTTCAGGACGAGCAGAGTCGGACGTTCTCCCGCGCCTGCTTCGATCAGCACCTCATCGACCGCCTCGCGTTGTTCGTCCCAACTGGGGCTGGAGGCATCGATCACGTGGAGGAGCAGATCCGCCTCGACCACCTCCTCGAGAGTCGCCCGGAACGACGCGACCAGATGGTGCGGCAGCTTCCGGATGAACCCCACCGTGTCGGTCAGGAGGGCCTGCATGCCGTGCCCCAACTCGCACACCCTGGTGGCGGAATCGAGCGTCGCGAAGAGGCGGTCCTCGACGAACACGTCACTGCCCGAGAGCGCTCTCAGGATGGACGACTTGCCGGCGTTCGTATACCCGACGAGGGCGATCTTGAACTGCTCACGCCGGGACTTCCGCTGCGTGCCCCTGGCCCTGGAAATCTGATCGAGCTGCTTGCGCAGTCTCGCGATCCTGCGGTCGATCAGCCGTCGGTCCGTTTCGATCTGCTGCTCACCCGGGCCACGCGCCCCGATGCCACCACCGATGCGCTGGAGGTGAGTCCACATGCGCTTCAGGCGGGGCCTCATGTAGAAGAGCTGCGCCAGTTCGACCTGCAGCTTCGACTCCGCCGTCCGCGCCCGGAGGGCGAAGATATCGAGGATCAACTCCGTGCGGTCGATGACCCTGGCGCCCAGGGCGGACTCCAGGTTCGAGCCCTGCGCCGGGGTCAGTTCCTCGTCGAAGATCGCGAGCGTCGCATCGTTCTCCTTCATGACGCGCTTGAGCTGCTCGATCTTGCCGCTGCCGATGTATGTGGATGCGTTGGGCGCACGGAGCCGCTGGACGACGATGCCGGCGACCTCGGCTCCGGCCGTATCGGCCAGACGTCCGAGTTCCTCCAGGTGCTCGTCAACGAGATCCTGAGACATGCTGTCCGGGGGTGCGCCCACCAGAATGGCGCGTTCCGCCGCCGGTTCGAGACTCACTCGTCCTCCTCTTCGTTCCCTCGGACGCGCCGGATCGCCTCCAGGCGCTCACGGATCCGGGCCTCCCACCCTCGATCGGTCGGGTCGTAGAACTTCTGCCCGGCCAACGCATCGGGAAGGTAGTGCTGAGGCGCGACCCCGCTCTCGTACTCGTGGTCGTAGCGGTACCCGTCGGAATACCCGAGTTCCTTCATGAGGCGCGTCGGGGCGTTCCGGATGTGTAACGGTACCGGCTCCGCCGGCGTTTCGCGCGCCGCCCTGAGGGCCGATGAATACGCACTGTAGATCGCGTTCGACTTGGGGGCGACCGCGAGATAGGCCGTCGCTTCGGCGAGCGCGAGATCGCCCTCGGGGCTTCCGAGGAAGTGGTACGTATCCCGTGCCGCGATCGCCGTCGCCATCGCGCGCGGATCGGCCAGCCCGATGTCCTCGACCGACATTCGGACGAGCCGTCTCGCCAGGTACATCGGATCCTCGCCGGCGTCGAGCATCCGCGCGAGCCAGTACAGTGCCGCGTCGACGTCGGACCCGCGCACCGCCTTGTGCAGCGCGGACACCAGGTTGAAGTGCTCCTCGCCGGACTTGTCGTACCTGGCGAAACGCTTCTGCAGCGCGGCTTCGATCTCGGGGAGCCCGATGGAATCGGACGTGAGATCGGCGGCCGTCTCGAGGGCGTTCAGCGCGCGTCTCGCGTCCCCATCCGCCTCGACACCCAACTTCTCCAGGGCATCCGACTCGATCGTAAGCCCCCGATCCCCGAGGCCCCGCTCCCCGTCTCCCAGCGCGCGTCTGCAGATCTCTTGGATTTCCGCGGGGGCGAGAGGCGCGAGCACGAGCACTCGCGTGCGGGAGAGAAGTGGCCCCACGACTTCGAAGCTCGGGTTCTCCGTCGTCGCGCCGATCAGCGTTACCACACCGCCCTCGACGTGCGGCAACAGGGCATCCTGCTGCGCCCGGTTGAACCGGTGAATTTCGTCCACGAACAACACCGTCCCCCGCCCCGTCGTCGCCCGTCTTCCGCGTGCCTCCTCGATGATCGCTCGTACCCTCGGGATCCCCTCGGTCACCGCCGAGAACGGGACGAAGGCCGACTCGGCGCGAGTGGCGAGGAGACCGGCGAGAGTGGTCTTCCCGCTGCCGGGCGGCCCCCAGAGGATGATGCTGGGCACACGACCCCCATCGATCAGCTCGCGGAGCGGACGCCCCTCTCCCACGAGATCCGTCTGACCGACGAACTCGGAGAGCGTCCGGGGACGCATACGCGCCGCGAGGGGAGCGCCCGCACCGACCTGCGTCGCGGTCGTTTCCACGGACCCGCGCCCGTCGGAGCCAATGCTATCTGGAAACAGGCTCGGCTCGTCGGCGCGCCGGTTAGCCCCCACCATCGCCCCCATCCTCGAGTCGAGGACCGGCGAGTGAGCCCAGTTCGATCAGCCGTCGGGCCTCGTCGGTGAGCGTATGCGGGTCGTTCCGATCGGGGTCCTCGAGCACCTGCGCGAGCAGTTCCTCGAGGAGCAGTCCCACGACGGGCCCGGGCGGTACGCCAAGCCCCAGGACGTCCGTGCCGGAGATCGCCAGGTCGCCGACCTGGAGCGGCGGATGATCGAGAACCTCGTCGTGCACCGATCGCCATGCCGCGACCAGCGCGCCGGTGGCCCTGGGATCGCTCGCGTCGCGGACCGCCCCCGCGTGCAGCCGGAACAGGTCGCGCCAGGCGCCGCGGACCTCCGAGAGCCACGTCCTCAGGTGGGCGGAGGAATCGACGGGGCTCACGAACGGAAGTGCCGATCGGACGAGGTGAACGACGCGACGGCGGTCGGCGTTCGAAAACTTCAGGCGCTCGAGAAGCCGATCCGCCGCGGAAGCTCGCTCGTCGGCGTCCTCCGCCAGCGGAACCAGCAGCCGGCCGAGGCGCACCGGGGCGCGGTGCGGTCGGATGCCATCCAGCGTTCCGAGATGCCTGCGCCAGGACGCTCGATCCCCTGCCATCTCGGTGAGCTCCGGGAACCACGGTTCCAGCGCGCCGCACTCCGTATACAGGTCGAGGGCCGTGGAGGGACACGGATCTTCGAGAATCTTCACCAACTCCTCGCGCACCCGCTCCGCAGACAACGTCCCGAGATGTGCGGTGGCTTCGACGAGCGCTTCCTTCGTCTCCACCTCGATCTCCAGATCGAACCGACCGGCGAACCGAAGCCCGCGAAGGACCCGCAGGTAGTCTTCGGCAAACCGTTCGACGGGCTCGCCGACAGCTCGCAGAAGCCCGGCGTGGAGGTCTTCCCGCCCACCGAATGGATCGCGGAACTCGCCCGTCTTCCAACGCCACGCCATGGCGTTGATCGTGAAGTCACGCCTCGCGAGATCATCATCGATGTTGTCGGCGAACTCGACCGTGGCGTGCCGTCCGTCGGTCTCCACGTCGAGCCGAAACGTGGTCGTCTCATAGACGGTGTTGTCTTCGCCGAGAACCCCGACAGTTCCGTGCTCGATCCCGAGCGGCACCGTCCGGGGAAAGAGATGGATGACCTCTTCCGGCCGGGCATCGGTCGCGACATCCCAGTCAGAGCGAGCCACGCGGTGCGGGAACGTCGTGCCCGAGATCCGGTCGCGAAGCGCCCCACCGACGGCCCACGCCTCGTACCCGGCCGACTCGAGGGTCGACAACACGACGAGAACGCCATCGGGCGGCGTGAGGTCGGAAAGATCGGGAACGGCGCTCACGATCGTGGCGCCTCCAGGCGCCGGCTCACCCGCAGAGGACCCTGCCCGTCATTGCCCCTCCACCGTTCTCCGGCCGAGTTCCCCGCTGGGTCCGACCGCACGCGCCAGGTCCAGGGCGGCCGTCGCGGACCCGCCCGCCGTGGCATCGGCCGCCCGCTCGAACGCGTACGTCAGCAGCGCGTCCGCCGCCAGAAGTTCTAGCGCCCCGGCTCGTGTCTGCGACGTGGATGCCACGCGCTCCAGCGCCTCGAGCGCGCAGTCGATCATTCGCTGCGGAGTCGGACCCGGCGCGCTCGGGCCGCCGAGCAGCTCGCGCACCGCGGTCGCCAGCTCCGGCGGGGTCATCTCCAGGCGGTCCTCTAGCCAGGGCCAGTCAGCCACGATCAACCGACCAGATCCGGCACCTGGCTCGCTGCCCATTCCCGCGCGGCACCGAGGCCCTCGTCGATCCGGGCCGGGTCACCGACCCCTCCCTGCGCGAAATGCGGACGACCTCCTCCTCCCGACCCGGTCGCCTTGCTCGAGACCCGAACGAGATCCCCCGCTTTCAAGCCGTCCCGAATGAGGTCATCAGAGACCACGGACACGAAGGCGTGGCGGTCCTCATCGGGGAAGACTACGTGAAGGATCGCTGCGCCCGAATCGATCTTCTCGCGCAGCCTGTCACCGAATTCGCCCAGATCGGTACCGGTGGGCAGCTCCACGCGGGCCGTGAAGAACCGGTCACCGCCCGCTCGTACGCTCTCGAGCAGGTGCTCGACCTGATCTGCGGCCTCGTCCCCGCGCAGAGCATCCGCCTCGCGCTCGAGGCGATCCCGATCCTCTATCAGACGCTCGACCCGACCGGTCACCTCGGTCGCCGGCACCCGGAATCGATCCGCGAGGGTGTCGACGATTCGGCCACGGTCTTCCAGCCAACCCAGGGCACCCCGACCCGTGAGTGCCTCGATCCGGCGGATCCCGGCGGCCACACCCGTCTCCGAAACCAGCTTGAACGGGCCGATCTCACCGGTCGTCCGCACGTGCGTACCGCCACAAAGCTCGAGACTCACGTCGGGAACCTCGACGACCCGCACGACATCGCCGTACTTCTCGCCGAACAGGGCCATGGCGCCGGCATCAATCGCCTCGCGATACGGGCGTTCGCGCGGCGTCACGTCGTCGTTCTGCAGGATCCAGTCGTTCACCTGCTCCTCTACCGTCCGACGTTCCTCGGCGGTAAGCGGGCCGCGATGACTGAAGTCGAACCGGAGGCGGTCAGGGGCCACCAGCGATCCCGCCTGCTGGACGTGATCGCCCAGGAGATCGCGCAAAGCAGCGTGCAGCAGGTGCGTCGCGGTGTGATTCCGTTGCGTCTCACGGCGCAGCGAGCCGTCCACACGGGCCGCCACGTCTCCGGAGCCGTCGGTCCGTCCTTCGAGCGGACCCATGACCACCGTGTCGCCCTCGTCGTTCTTGAACACCCGCTCGACGGTCACCTGCCACCCATCACCGGAAACAACACCCGAGTCGCTGACCTGGCCCCCGCTCTCCGCATAGAACGGATTCTCCTCCAGAATCATCGCCGCGGCTCCATCCGACTCCGCGAACGCCAGGAGTCGCGTCGCGCTCTCGATCGACTCGTAGCCGACGAAACGCTGTTCTCCATCGCCGACGGTCAGGCCGGCCCACTCGTCCTCCGCGGCTGCTGCTGAACCGGTGCCGGCCGAGGCCCGCGACCGCTCACGCTGCTCCTCGAGCGACTCGCCGAATCCCTCCACATCGACCGAATAGCCGCGTTCGCCCGCCATCAGTTGCGTGAGATCCAACGGGAACCCGTAGGTGTCGTACAGCCGGAATACATCTCCTCCCGCGATCGTGCCCGAACCTCCGGACGGCGCGATCTCGTCGAAGCGAGCCATGCCTCCATCGATAGTCGAGAGGAAGCGTTCCTCCTCCGCCCGGGTCGTCGCCGTCAGGTGCTCGCGCCGCGCGCGCAGCTGCGGGTACGTGTCCGCCATCCGGTCCGCGACCTCGCCGACGAGGCCGTCGAGCATCGGCTCGCGGCGGCCGAGCAACCAGTAGTAGCGGACCGCGCGTCGGAGGATTCGGCGAAGCACGTAGCCGCGTTTCTCGTTCGACGGAAACACGCCGTCCGCGAGCAGAAACGCGACCGCGCGGGCGTGGTCGGCGACCACGCGAAACGGCAGCCCCTCCTCCCAGTCCTCCGGTTCGAAGGAGTATTCCCGGTCCAGCGGGCCCTGCGCCGCCTCGATCAGGGGAACGAACAGGTCCGTGTGGTAGTTCGTCCCGACACCCTGGAGGATGGCCGCGATGCGCTCGAGCCCGGCCCCCGTATCGATCGACGGCGCCGGCAGCGGGGTGTCCACGCCTCCGGGCGCGCGATCGAACTGCATGAAGACCAGGTTCCAGATCTCCATGAACCGATCCGCCTCACCCGCGGCCTCGAACTCCTCGTCCGTGATGGAATCGTCCGTCTCGGCCCGCATGTCGTAGTGAAGTTCGGAGCAGGGTCCACAGGGACCGGTATCCCCCATCTGCCAGAAGTTGTCCTTGTCGCCGAGACGTCGGATCCGCGACTCGGTGAGCGGCGTCAACTCGGCCCACAAGTCGAAGGCCTCGTCGTCCGAATAGTGGACGGTGGCCCAGATCCGGTCCGGGTCCATCCCCAACTCACCGGTCACGAACTCCCACGCGAGGCTGATCGCGTCGCGCTTGAAGTAGTCGCCGAACGAGAAGTTTCCGAGCATCTCGAAGAACGTGTGGTGCCGCGCCGTCCGCCCCACCTCTTCGAGGTCGTTGTGCTTCCCGCTGACCCGCAGGCACTTCTGGCTCGTCACCGCGCGCGCCGCGGGTGGATCGACCTCTCCCTGGAAGATCCGCTTGAACTGGACCATTCCCGCATTGGTAAACATCAGAGTCGGGTCGTCCTCCGGCACGAGCGAGCTGCTCGGTACGTGGAGGTGCCCGTTTCGCTCGAAGTACCCGATGAACTTCGACCGGATGTCGTCCGCCCTCATCTATTCCAACTCTCCGTGGTGGCGATCGAGCCAGGCCCGCACCTCGGCCCCCCCGAACCCCCGTCTCGTCAAGAACGCGAAAAGCCGCCGACGGGCGACTCCGGGATCCCTGTTCCTCAGGCTGCGGGCACGACGACTCGCCGCTCGTTCCAGCAGCTCACCCTCCGTCGTGCGCTCGTCACGGAACGCCTGGGTAATCCCCGCGAGCGCATCCGCCTCGAGCACACCCTTCCCCCGCAAGTCGCTCTTCATCCGGCGAACGCCGCAGGGCTTCAACCTGATTCTGTCTCGCGCAAAGGCCGCCGCGAACGCGACATCGTCCAGATAGCCGAGCTCGTCGCACCGCTCGAGCGCCGCATCCCCCGCGATCGCGCTGATCCCCTTTTGCCTCAGGCGGATCGACACTTCATGCCTGCTGCGCGGACGAACGGAAAGGTAACCCAGAGCGATTCTCATCGCCTCCGCCCGTTCCGCCTGAACGAGCATGGCATCCACGGCCACGGACTCGATGTCGTCGCCGCGAGAGAGACCGAGCGCGAGCACGCGGTCGTCTGGTAGCAGGATGACCGAAGCGCCGTCGAGCTCGATTTCCATCCAGCCCGATCGGCGCTTCGCTGTCCTGATGTCCGTGATCGTCGGCACGTTATCCTTCGAGGAGATGCCCCGCCCGAGGTCGGACGGGCACCTTCACGATCGCGCGGTCACTTCGCAGGCGTCTCCGCCGTCGTCCCGTTCGCGCTCTTCGGAGCAGACTCCGCGTCGGGTGCCTCGGACTCATCCGCCTCGTTTTCCATGGAAGGCGTCATCCCGAGCTCCTCACGGATCCTGGCCTCGATCTCCTCGGCGATGTCGGGATTCTCCTTGAGGAAGACCTTGGAATTCTCCCGCCCCTGTCCGAGCCGGACATCATCACCGTAGGAGTACCAGGCACCGGCCCGCTGGACGATCCCGATCTCCTCGCCCATATCCACCAGGAGACCCTCCCGGCTCACACCCTGATTGAACATGATGTCGAACTCGGCCTGCTTGAACGGTGGCGCGCACTTGTTCTTCACCACCTTCACACGGGTCCGGTTGCCCACCTGCTCCTGCCCCTCCTTGATGGAGGCAATGCGTCGAATGTCGAGTCGCAGCGAGGAGTAGAACTTCAGGGCACGTCCGCCCGATGTCGTCTCCGGGCTTCCGAACATGACGCCGATCTTCTCACGAATCTGGTTCGTGAAGATCACCGCCGCGTTCGAACGGCCAATCGCGCCAGTGAGCTTTCGGAGCGCCTGCGACATCAGGCGCGCCTGGAGACCGACATGGGAATCGCCCATCTCACCCTCGATCTCCGCCCGAGGCACCAGGGCCGCCACCGAGTCGATCACGATCACGTCGAGCGCCCCGGAGCGCACGAGCACTTCGGCGATCTCCAGCGCCTGTTCACCGGTGTCGGGCTGTGAAACGAGGAGATTCTCGATGTCCACGCCCAGCTTCTGCGCGTACCCGACATCGAGAGCGTGCTCGGCGTCGATGAAGGCGGCGACTCCGCCGTCTTTCTGCGCGTTGGCGATGACATGGAGAGTGAAGGTGGTCTTTCCCGAGGACTCGGGCCCGTAGATCTCGGTGACCCGGCCGCGCGGCACGCCGCCGATCCCTGTCGCGTAATCGAGGCTCAGAGCTCCGGTCGAGATCGCCGCCATCTGGACGACCTCTTCGCCGCCGAGACGCATGATCGCGCCCTTGCCGTGCGAACGCTCGATCTGGTTGATCGCGACCGACAGGGCCTTGCTCCGTTCGTCATTCATCTCCACACCCATCTGATCGCTCTCCATGACAGAAGTACCGGCGGCAGGCTCGCGTGCCGGAAGAGGATATCACCCCACCCGACCTTTCGCAATTTGTTCGGTTTTTGCCTCCCCGAGCCCGAAAACCAGGCGTAAAGGCTGTTCCCGCGCATCAACCAGGGCTCAACCGGGACCCGCTGGCGCCCCGCATCCCGCGCAGAAGGCCGCGTCGGGCTCGCGATCCGTACCGCACACGGCACAACGGTCCGCCGACGTCCCGTCTCGAGCGTGGACGGCTTCCACCTCGATCCGGCGTCGGATCTCCGCGTACTCCTCATCGGAGAGCTTGCCGGTCCGGTACTCGAACTCGAGCTCCCGCAGGGCCTCGATCGCGGCGTCGCGACGCTCTTCGGGGTCGAGATCCGCGCCCACTTCGGCTCCGGCCCGCAAGGCCGACCAGATGATCACGGTGATCAGCACCGCGAGGATCGTCCCGAAGACGACAAACCCGGTCACGACAGACCCATCCGGGTCGTCTGCGCCAGCTCCACCGCACGGGCGACCGCGGCGACCGCATCCTCAGCTCGTTCGGTGAGCACCGACTCGGGCAGGTCGGTCTGGAGTCCGATCACCGGAACACCGAACTTCCGGCAGAAGGCAGCCTCGCTCAGCGTGCCCCATTCCCCGGCAATCGCGATCACCGCCTCGGAAGCTCGCGCGACGATCACGTTCCTGGCCTCACCGAGGCCGGTCGGAATCGGAATCGAGACCCCCGGGGCCGCGTCCCGCGCCGAAGCGCCGGGCAACAGTCCGACGACCGTACCGTTCTCCGATGCGGCTCCATCGGCGGCCGCTCGCATGACCCCGCCCAGCCCGCCGCAGATCGCCACCGCTTCGGCCCGCGCGATCGCCGCGCCCACCGCGCGAGCCACGGCGGCCTCCGTCTCATCCGCGGTCCCGGAGCCGATCACTCCGATCCGCAACGGCCGGCCCTCCCTGTATGGAGAAGTCACTCGATCTATCGCTCCAGTAAAATCGTGACGGGTCCGTCGTTCACCAGCTCGACCTCCATCTTCGCCCCGAACCGACCCGTCTCGACAGGCCCTCCGGTTCCGCAGATCTCGACGAAGCGGTCGTAAAGAGTCTCCGCCACCTCGGGGCGTGCCGCCCCGACGAACGACGGACGCTTCCCCTTCGACGCGTCGCCGTAAAGGGTGAACTGCGAAACGACGAGAAGCGACCCACCCACGTCGCTTGCCGACCGGTTCATTCGGCCCTCGTCGTCGGGGAAGATCCTCAGACCCCACAGCTTGTCAGCGAGCCACTGCAGGTGCGACAGGTCTTCCTCACAGGCGAACCCCACGAGCACCAGCAGACCGTCCTCGATGCTGCCGACGACATCGCCGTCTACCCGGACCCGGGCCCGGGTTACCCGCTGGACTACCGCTCGCATCCGATACCGCTCCTCGAAATCCACAGACCGTGGATAATGACGCCGTGTGCTCGGGCCGTCCATCTACCACGTTCGCGAATGGACACTTAACAGTTTTTCCTCATCATGTCCACAATTTTTTCCACATCTTTTTTTGAAAAAAATCGGACCGCATCGGACTCCGGAACGAGTGGGGGCGCTCGGAATGGGGGCCGTCGAACGCGCGACGGCGCAGGCAGGCCAATCGCCCTATCGAGCTCGCGGATCCCCAGCGGAGCGACCAGGCGAGAGCGAACCGGGATGGATGCACTCAGCCCCTCACGCTCTTGCGAACGAAAGGGGCTGAGTATGGAGGCTTTGATTACGACGTCTGTGGCGCGATCCCGTCAGATTGCGCGGCCTTCGGGATCTCCACGAGCCTGGTACCGTGTGTCCGACTAGCTGTGCGGCGCTTCCGATCCCGGTGGTCGCTCGTCCCCGTTGCCAGGGCCTCGCTTCCTCCTCGCCCGGGCCGAAACCCGGTCCTCGTGCGTCGCGTCGAACGGCTCGTGCTGCCGTCTTCCGCCTCGACCTTCGCGATTGGCCGGTGCCTCCTCCTGTGGCACGCAGGAATACTAGAAAATTTTCTTTTTGTGGTCAAGCCGAAGTGGCGATATACACCGGTTTTTCGGAAAATGTGATGCGATATCCGTTGAGCGGAGGGCCTATTCGAAAGGCAATTCACCGGTTTCGTATCGGTCACGGCCCGAACCGCGCAGCGTACCCGCCGGCACGACGTGACCGATGTCGGCCATTCGCTCGATGATCCGGTTCAGGAGCGCGTCCTCCGGCAGCGTGCGTCGTAGCCCGTCTACGCATGCGACGACAACCAGCATCGACCGCGCTCGGGACAGGGCGACGTTCAGGAGGCGCGGGAAGTCGAGATTGCGGCGCTCGTCCAGAAACCAGCTGCGACCGGGTGGCGCATCGACCGTGTCGATGACGACGATGTGCTTCTCTCTCCCCTGGAAGCGGTGGACGGTGCTCATCCGGAGGCCGCGGGGGGCGGCCCGGCCGAGCCGCGTCCGCACGATGTCGTAGAGATGCCGCGTCTGGGCCCGGTAGGGGGTAACGACCGCGACATCCGACTCACCGGACCCGGCCGCCTGTCCCAGATAGTCCACGATGACGTCGGCATGGACTCGGTTTCGACGCGACCCGTCGACACGCTCGACGGAGGGGTCGAGGTCGGACGTATCGATGAGAAGAAGCGGGAAACGGGCGCGCGGGCGCTCCGCGATCTCATCGGCGTCCCGCAACCGGCCGTCGTAGAAGAAGTCACTGACGAGCGCGCGGATCTCCGGATCCATTCGATACTGCACGTCGAGCATCGCGCACAGCCGATCGCGCGGTGAAGGGAGTTCGAACCCGTCATCCGTCTCCCGGACGACCTGCGTTTCGCGGAACAGGTCGGTGCGCAACCAGCGCTGCGCCGCGGGGCCGTCGCTGCTCACCACCGGCGGCAGCTGCTGGAAGTCACCCACGGCGATCGCGCGGCGAGCCGTGTAGGAAGACGCGAGCAGCACGTACGGGAGCGGGGCCGTGCTCGCCTCATCGATGACGACCGAGTCGAATCTCAGGTCCCGCAGCTCTTCTCGGACCGACAGCCGCGCGAAGGTGGTGAGGACGACATCCGCCTGCTCCAGCACCGCCGCGGACTGGCGCGACATCTCGAGAAGGGCGCGGCCAACCGAACGGGCGACATCCGAGTCCCCACGAGTTCGCGCGAGCGCCAGCAGCCTCGCGGCACGGGCATGCGGCGGGGGGGCGCTTCCGTTGCCACCCACCGCGATTCGGTAGTCTCCCTCGAGCCGCTCGAGCGTCGACGTAACGCCGCCCGCTCCGGCGCGGACCCGACGTTCGAGCGCGGACTCCAGCGTCATTTCCCGCAGGGGGGACGGCGCTCCGGTGGCCAGGGCGATATCCGAGCCGACGCGCACGATCCGGTTCGACATGATCGCCTCCGATCCGGCGAGCCGCACCAGGCGCGAGGCGATCTCGTCCACGGCGCCGTTGGTGGTCGCCGTCACCAGCACCCTCCCCTGTCCGGCCAGCTCCAGCGCAGCCCGGGCGACGAGCCTCGACTTGCCGGTCCCGGGGGGCCCCCACACGAGCTGACAGTCGCTCCCGAGGAGTCGCTCGAGAGCATCCCGCTGTGGCGCGTTGAGGTCCGCGGACGTCTCGAGTCCGGCGGGGCGGCGCCCGAAGTCCGGCGGGCGTCGTCCCATCAGCATAAGCGCGGTGTCAGGGTGGAACGCCCCGGGATCCTCCGCGATCTCGTCCAGGCGCGCGGAAAGCTCTCTGAGGAGCCACGTCGGATCGAACTCCAGCTCCGGAGCCGACACGCGGTCGCCCAGCCACTCCAGTACCAGGGTGTGGACGAGCCCCAGCTTCCGCTCGTAGCCCAACACGATCCCGAGCGTGTCCCGGCCCGCTCCCTTCACGCGCACGCGGTCGTCGGCGCGGATGTCGTACCGACCTGGCGGAATCTGAAATCCGTATCGAAAGCCGGCACCCGCCTCCCCTCTCGAACTCCCGGCGAGCGCCTGGATCGGAGACTCGAGGCCGCGTCGCCGAAGGTCGTCGCGGACCGCCTCGACCTCCTCCTCGATCGCCCGCTGACAGTCCCCGAGAAGGAGCCACAGCTCTGCGAGGTGGCCGTCCCCGGCATCACGAATCATGTTCGGAGCCCTCCGCGGGTCGGACCCGCCGTGTATCGATGCTACCGCGCATGAAACGTCTGATTCCTGACTCGAGAACGAGAGACCACCGATATGTCGGAGCGTAACAGGGTGACGACGATGCTGCCGCCCGAGGCCGCCGACTGGACTCCGGGGGAGCTCCGGAGCGCGCTGTCCGCGGCGTCGGACTGGGCGGTGAAGTACCGCTCCACCGTCGCGGACATGCCCGTCTTCCCGTCGATCGACCCGGGAGAGACTCGAGGGCGGCTGCCCTCCTGTCCACCCCGCGAACCGGAACCGCTGGACGACATCCTCGCGGACATGGACCGGATTCTGGTTCCGGGGCTGACCCATTGGAACCACCCGGGCTTCTTCGCCTACTTCTCGAGCTCCGCCCGCGGGCCGAGCGTCATCGCGGAGCTGCTCATCGCGGCGGTGGGAGTGAACGCGATGCTATGGAGGACGTCTCCCTCTGCGACGGAGCTCGAACTGGTCGTCGTCGACTGGTTGCGTCAGGCGGTCGGGCTTCCGGAGACCTTCCAGGGGATGATCCTCGACACGGCATCCGTTTCGAGCTTCACGGCGACGCTCGCGGCGCGGCACACGGCGGACCCCCACACCCGCGAGCGTGGCGTCGGCGCCGGGAAGGGACGCCTGCGGACGTACCTGTCCGATCAGGCGCACTCGTCCGTGGAGAAGGCGGTGATCGCGGCAGGCCTCGGCCGGGACAGCGTGCGACACATCCCATCCGACAAGCGATTCCGCATGGATGTCGACGCGCTCACCGCCACGATTGAGGGGGACGTCGAGGCGGGAGACCGGGCCATGATGGTCGCCGCCACGCTCGGGACCACGTCGACCGCCTCGATGGACCCGATCGCCCGCATTGCCGCCGTCGCGGCCGACACGGGGGCATGGCTGCACGTCGACGCGGCCTACGCCGGGTCGGCGGCCGTCGTCCCGGAGGAGCGCGAGCAGTTCGCCGGGTGGGAGCGGGCCGACTCCATCATCATCAACCCGCACAAGTGGCTCGGGACGTCGCTGGACTGTTCGGTCCTGTTCTTCCGTGACCCCGGACCGTTCAGGGAGGCGCTCTCGCTCACCCCCGCGTACCTGTCGTCGGAGCACGAAGACGTCACCAACCTCATGGAGTTGGGGCTCCCGCTCGGACGCCGGTTTCGAGCGCTGAAGCTCTGGCTGCTGTTCCGATCGGTCGGGACCGGAGGGCTCGAGGCGATGCTCCGCACACACATCGCCTGGGCCGGCGAGTTCGCGTCGGCCCTCGGTGACGACGAGCGATTCGAGATCGCCGCGCCGCCCGGATTCAGCACCGTGTGTTTCCGCGTCCGTGCGGCACCCGACGACGAACGCTCGCCGGACGAAGTGAACCGGGCGGTGCTCGAACGAGTCAACGCTTCCGGAGAGGCGTTTATCTCGCACACGGAACTCGGCGGACGTTATACTTTAAGATTGTCCATCGGCAGCACCCACACGCGCGCGGAGGACGTCGAGAACGTCCTTCGCCGACTCGAAGAGGCCGCAGACGCCGAACTCGGGGAATCAGGGAGGTCAGCTTGAAGGTTGGATTCAGGAGTTCGGGCGGTTTCGTCGCGACGGTGATCGCGCTCGCGACGATCGGGTGCGCCGAAGCGGAAAGCGCTCAGGAGAGTTCAGCCATTCCGGCCGACGCCCAGGTGGCGGGTGAGCGCGCCGACCGCGGAAGACTCCGGGGGAGCGAGGATGCGGTCTTCCAGATCGTCGAGATCTCTGACTTCCAGTGTCCTTTCTGTCGTCAGTTCTACGACGAGACCTACCGGCTGATCGACAGCGCCTATGTCCAGACCGGCAAGGTGAGCTACCTGTGGGTCGGGTACGCCAACCCGGGCCACGGACGGGCGTGGTCGTCGATCGCGGCGTCGTTCTGCGCGGGAGCCGTCGGCAAGTTCTGGCCCATGCACGATGCGCTGTTCGACCACCAGCAAGAGTGGAGCGCGTCCCCCGATCCGTCCGTGGACTTCCGGCAGTACGCGGAGGAAGCGAGCATCGATGGCGACTCGTTCGACTCGTGCATGAGGAACAGCCTCCTCGCCCCGTTGATGCTGCGGGATTACACGAGCGTCATGAGGGCCGGGATCTCCAGTACGCCCTACTTCATCCTGGCTGACAGCGTCGCGATTCGTGGGGCGGCCGACTTCGAGACGTTCGCCGCCGCGATCGACACACTGCTGATCATCCGCGGGGCCGGGAACGAAGAAGAATCGCCGGAGGCAGCCGGCGGGTCGTGACCTTGCCGGGGAGACGGCTAGTCGCCGTCTCCTCTGAACACCGTCCGAATCCCTTCGAGCGCGTGAGCCGCTACGCTCGCGCCCCGCTCGAAGACGAGGGCCAGCTCTCGCTCGTCCGTGCCGACGAGGGGGATGTCGAAGTTGAAGTGCACTGCGACCCCGGCCGGACGGACGTTCTCGCGGGGATCCTCCCACCCACCCTCGGGGTCGAGCGCGCCCTCGATATGCACCTCGACGGAGTCCGATGCGGCGCCGACATCCTGCGCCACCTGCGTCAGCCTCGTCGCCAGCGCCTCGTTGCGCCCGGGGTCGGACTCCCGCTCGTCGAGCCACAGGGCCGGAGGGGCCACGTCAACGTGGAGGAACCCGAGCATCACCTCCGGATCGAGATCGATCGCCGGCACTTCGTCCCCGGCGTTCCCGCCTGCAGGAACGATGTAGGTGGAGAGCCCGTCGATCTCGATGTTCGTCAGCCCGAGGGCCAGCTCGTCCACGACCATCTCGACGAGCGCGGACGGTGCGTGGAGCGTGTCGAGTGCCCCGGACTCGAGGATGTCGAGCTCGGATTGATCGTACGCGAGGACGCGAAAGAACCAGGAGAGCGGTTCCTGCCGACCCTCGAACAGATCCCGGACTCCGAGACCCGCGTGGCGAAGAGCGCCGAGCAGAAGCGCGCCCATCTGATGCCTGGTGAGCGTGGCCAAGAGTGTCGCGTCAGCCCGAGATCATGATGTGCGCGGTCGGCGAGCCGGGGAACATCACCCACGGACCCTCCGCGCCGCCCGCCGGCAGCCCCAGTTCCTCGGCCGTCGCGTACGGGATGTAGATCACGGTCAGCCGATTGGCGGTCTCGGGCGTCCCGTCCCAGCCGGCTGCCGCGAACACCTGGTGGAGCATCGCTCGTTCCGGCATGGTCAGCGTACCGGCCTCGATCTCCTCCCAGCGCTTCTGAATGGTCGCCTGACCGGTCACACCGGCCTTCCGCAGCTCACGGCCGCGAGCCATGTAGGGCTCCAGCGACTCGTGGTAGCAGGCGGCCTGAAACCGGTCGTCAGATGGGTCGTCGGCGATGCAGACGAACTCGCCGCCCCCCTCCCTGACCACGCGCGCCTCGTTGTCCTCCACCACAATCACGGTCGCTCCGCTCCGCTCCGCCACCGGCAACGGAAGAACGGCCTTTTCGAGATCGGCGACCTTCATCGCTTCCTGCGACTGAAGGGTCGCGGGCAACAGAAGGGCCGCGAACGCGACCGACGCCGACAGACGAATCGCTGACATTCATGCCTCCTCGAAGGATCGCTCCGCACCCGCGCGGAACGTCGGTTGAATAGGTGCGGCCC
>JBDHIO010000038.1:0-26558 GCA_039587355.1 Gemmatimonadota bacterium
GCCGATGTCGCGGGCGCGGATGCCGACATCATCCTGGGCAACGCGTATCACCTGTACCTGCGGCCCGGCCTCGAGACGCTGGAGGCGATGGGCGGACTCCACCGGTTCATGTCCTGGCCCGGGCCGATCCTGACCGATTCGGGAGGGTTCCAGGTCTTCTCGCTCGCCCGCAGTCGCGCGATCGACGATGAGGGCGTGACGTTCCAGAGCCACATCGATGGCAGTCGACACCTGCTCACGCCCGAGCGCTCGATCGAGATCCAGACGGTCATCGGTTCGGACATCATGATGGCGTTCGACGAATGCCCGCCGGGGCAGGCCGATCGAGACGTTGCGCGCGGGGCGGTCGAACGCTCGCTGGCGTGGCTCGAGCGCAGCAAACGCCGCCATGGCGAGCTGGTGGACGACGGTGCAGGTCCGGCGGGACGACCGGGACTCCTGTTCCCGATCTTTCAGGGGGCGTCGTATCCGGATCTTCGCCTGGAGGCGCTCGAGCGCACGCTGGAGCTGGGCCCCTGGCCTGGTGTCGGGATCGGCGGGCTATCCGTCGGAGAGCCGAAGGACGTTACGCGGAGCATCCTGGAGGCGTGCGAGCCGCACCTGCCTGCCGACCGACCGCGCTACCTGATGGGCGTCGGATACCCCGACGACCTGATCGACTCGATCCGCCGTGGCGTGGACATGTTCGACTGCGTCGCGCCCACGAGAAACGGTCGAAACGGGACCATCTTCACGTCGGATGGACAGGTGAGCACGCGTGCCGCCCGCTTCAAGACCGACGATCGTCCGCTGGACGAGGACTGCGACTGCGAGTGCTGCACGGGGTTCTCCCGGGCCTATCTGCGCCACCTCATGGTGTGCGGAGAGACGCTCGGTTTGCGGCTTCTCTCGATCCACAACGTGCGCTTTCTGATCCGATTGACTTCGCAGGCGCGGGCCGCGATCCTCCGGGGCGATTTCCATTCGTGGGCGGATGCGTGGCTCGAGAGGTACCGCGCGGGCTCCGCTCCACAGGAGGACTGACCGAATGCTGATGTTGAACATCTTCGCCGCGGCTCCCGACGGGGGACAGGCGAATCCGGCGGCGACCCTCATGATGATGATGGGGTTCATCGCCATCTTCTACTTCCTGTTCTTCCGGCCTCAGCGGAAGCAGCAGCAGGAGCACCAGTCGCTGGTCCAGGGGCTGTCGAAGGGGGACGAGGTCACGACGATCGGCGGGATCGTCGGCGTGATCGTTCACCTGACCGACGACAGGGTGACTATCAAGACGGGTGACACCCGCATCGAGGTCGAGCGCTCCAAGGTCGGCGCTGTTCGTTCAGCCGAATAGGAACACTCCGGTGATCCGCGATATCCGTCTGTACGGGGATCCCGTCTTGCGCGAGAAAGCCGCGCCCGTCGAGGAGATCGACGCGGAGATCCGTCAGCTCATCGACGACCTGGTCGAGACGATGTACGACGCGGACGGCATCGGGCTCGCCGCGCCCCAGGTCGGCATCCCGCTACAGATCTTCGTGTACGACATCCGTGATCCGGAGGTGGACTCGGGCGTACTTGTGAATCCCGAGATCGTCGAGAGCGCCGGCTCGGCCAAGGATGAGGAGGGCTGTCTGAGCCTGCCGGGCCTGACCGAGGTCGTGGAACGCCCCGAGTCGATCGTCGTTCGTGGCCTGGACCCGGAGGGCAATCCGGTGGAGGTCGCGGCGGAGGGACTCCTGGGACGCTGCATCCAGCACGAGAAGGACCACCTCGACGGCGTGCTGTTCATCGACCGCGTGAGTCCTCTAAAGCGAAAGCTCCTCCTCCGGAAGTGGCAGAAGCGCGAAACGGACTGATGAGGGTCCTCTTCTGGGGTACGCCGGACTTCGGCATCCCCTCGCTCGACGCGATGCGCGATGCCGGTCACGAGATCGTCGGCGTCGTCACGAATCCGGACCGCCCCGCCGGCCGCGGCCGCAAGCTCAAGGCGAGCCCGGTAAAGGAGTGGGCGGTCGAGGCCGGAGTCCCCGTTCTGCAGCCCGAGCGTCCTCGCGGTGAGGACTTCGAGGCTGAGGTGCGAGCTCTGAACCCGGAGATCTCCGTCGTGGCCGCCTACGGCCAGATCCTGCGCGACGACGTGCTGGCCCTGCCGCCCCTCGGCTCGATCAACGTCCACGCGTCGGCGTTGCCAGAGTTGCGCGGCGCCGCCCCCGTGAACTGGGCGATCATCCGCGGCCATGAAGCAGCCGGCGTCACGATCATGCGGATGGTCCTCGCGCTGGACGCGGGGCCGATGATCAGGATCGCGACGTGTCCCATCGGCCCCGACACGACGGCGGGCGAATTGTACGACACGCTCGCGCGGCTGGGGGCCGAGGCCCTCGTCGCGGCTCTCGATGACCTCGCAGCGGGGCGGGCGCGAGAAGTGGAGCAAGAGGATGAGGCCGCGACGTATGCTCCGAAGATGGATCGGGAGCTCGCGCGAGTGGACTGGTCGCGGTCGGCTCACGAGTTGGCTCTGCTCGTCCGCGGGTGCGACCCGTGGCCCGGCGCATGGACGACGCTCGATGACGAGGTGCTCCAGGTCTTTCGGCCCACCGTCGTCGCCTGGGACCCCGCGGTCGCGGACCTCGTCCCCCCGGGGACGATCCTGCCAGGTGACCCGGGGACGGACCTCGTCGTTGCAACGGGTTCTGGCGCGCTCGTACTCGGAGAGGTGAAGCCCGCCGGCAAGCGCCGAATGGGAGCGGGGGACTGGCTGCGCGGCCGTCCCGGATCGGAGGGGCGCCGTCTCGTCTGATGCGTTTCCCGCCCTGCACGTGCTGGTTTCCGAAGCCGAGCTGTCGGACCCGGCCACCTTCGAAGCGGTTCGGGCCCTGGTGGAGCACCCGTCCCGCATCGCCGTACACCTCAGGGCCAGGATGACGGCCGCCGACCTCTTCGACGTCGCCCGGGACCTGAGCGCCAGGGCCTGGGTCTCCGGCGGATGGTGCGTGGTCAACGGCCGCCCCGACATCGCGCTGGCGGCCTCTGCGCAGGGGGTGCAGCTTGGCCGGACCGCGCTCCGCGTCAGCGACGTACGGCCGCTCCTCCCCGAGCACAGCGGGGTAGGCATCGGCGCCTCGGTACATTCGTCGGCCGAAGCGGCTCGCGCTGCGCGGCAGGGGGCCGACTACATCGTGGTGGGGACGATCTATCCGACGCCGTCGCACCCCGGAGAATCGGGCAGCGGGCCGGCCGGTGTCGAAGCGGTTCGCGAGGCCGTGGACGAGATGCCGGTGTTCGCGATCGGCGGTATCGATGAATCGCGCGTCGCCGAGCTGACGGCCGCCGGCGCGTCGGGAGTCGTCGTCGGCAGGGCGGTGTGGGGAGCCGCCGACCCTGTCGAGGCGGCCGAGGGGCTGATGGAAGAACTGAAGAGGAGTTCGGGGTGTCCGACATAGACATCGAGGTGAATGGATCCGCTCGATCGATTCCGTCCGGCTCGTCCATCGAGGCGCTCCTGCGGGAGCTCGAGCTGGATGGACGAACGGTGGTAGTCGAGTTGAATCGACAGATCGTGAGACGTACCGAGCTGGCGGACACCCGGCTGGAGGCCGGTGATCGAGTCGAGCTCGTCCATTTTGTGGGAGGTGGATGACGTGGAGAGGCTGAGCATCGCGGGAGTCGAGTTCGACTCCCGACTGATCGTCGGGACCGGGAAGTACGCGACGCCGGAGCTCATGGTGAATGCGATTCGCGCGTCGGGCGCCGAGATGGTGACGGTGGCCGTTCGGCGGGTGGACATCGAGAACCCGGACAAGGACGACATCCTGCAGCAACTCGACCCGAAGGAGTTCATGCTGCTTCCGAACACGGCGGGTTGCTACTCGGCCGAAGAGGCGATCCGGTTTGCGCGCCTGGGGCGCGCCTCGGGCATGAGCGACTGGGTGAAGCTCGAGGTCATCGGGGATCCCGACACTCTGCTGCCGGACACCGAGGAACTCCTCGTCGCGACGAAGACCCTCGTCGCGGAGGGGTTCACCGTGCTGGCGTACACGAACGACGACCTGATCACTGCCCTTCGGCTCCAGGATTTGGGTGCCGCGTCGGTGATGCCGCTCGCGTCGCCGATCGGCAGCGGGCTCGGACTCCTGAACCCCCTGAACATCCGTCTGATCAAGTCGAGGCTCGATGTGCCGGTCATCGTCGATGCCGGCGTCGGCACTGCATCCGACGCCTGCGCGACGATGGAACAGGGCGTGGACGGAATCCTGATGAACACCGCGCTCGCCGAGGCGCGCGACCCGGTCCAGATGGCGACCGCGATGCGCCAGGCAGTCGATGCCGGACGACGCGCCTACCTCGCCGGGCGAATGCCGACCCGCGAGTACGCCGTCCCCTCCAGCCCCACGGAAGGCCTGCCGGGCCGGTGAATCCCAGGGTAGCCGCCCACACGATCATCGCCGCCGCCGGCCGCGGCACGTTCGCCGACCGTACCGCGGAGGAGGTCCTGCCGCGGGTGGCCCTGCACGACCGGGGTCTCGCGCTCGAGATCGCGTACGGTGTGCTTCGGCTTCGGGCCCGGCTCGACTGTCGCATAGACGCTCTCACCGACCGGCCATTGAAGCGCATCGACGCGGACCTGCTGGATTGGCTGCGCGCCGGCATTTACGAGCTGACCGAGATGCGCACTCCGGCGCACGCGGCTGTGAACGAGAACGTGAAGCAGGCGCGTCGGGCGGGTGCCGGAGCGGCCACGGGGTTTCTCAACGCGGTGCTCCGCCGGGCGGCGAAAGAGGATTCGACGCCCTTTCCGGAGCGGCGGGAAGATCCGGTCGGCTTCTTCAGTACCTACGGCTCGCATCCGGAATGGTTGGTGAAGCGCTGGCTGGCCCGGTGCCAGGAGCATGAGGTCGCCGCCCTGGTCGAGCACGGCAACTCGCCGCCGCCCGTCGTGATACGGATGCTCGAGGAGGCGAGCGAGGATGCCGTCGCGGCGGCCTGTCCGGAGGGAGTCCGGCTCGAGGCGATCGGGGCGTGGCCCGGGTCGTATCGCCTCGCGGCCGGGTCGCCCGCGGATGCCCTCGCCGCTCTGCGCGCCGTCATACAGGACCCCGCGGCCTCCGCCGTGGTAGACTGTCTGGGTGACGGGCTTCGCCCTCTGGTGTACGATGCGTGTGCGGCGCCGGGAACCAAGACGATGGGGTTGGCCGCGAGGTCGTCGGGCCCGGTCGTCGCCGCGGACGTGTCGCGCCGCCGACTCGAGCGGGTGCGGGCGTCGGCGGGGCGCCTGGGAGTGGAGATTCTGCCCGTCGTGGCGGACGGACGTCGGCCGGCGGTCGGGTCGGCGGCGACGGTCCTGGCGGACGTCCCGTGCACGGGCACCGGCGTGTTACGCCGCCGGCCGGACGCGCGCTGGCGGATCGGGCCGGAGTCGCTTGGGGAGCTCGTCTCCCTGCAGGCCGACATCCTCGACGGGTGTGCGGAGATCGTGGATGAGGGAGGAACGCTGGTCTATTCGACGTGCTCGCTTGAGCCGGAAGAGAACGAGATGCAGGTGGAGGCATTCCTGCGGAGGACCCCGGGGTTCCAGCGGGATGAGCTGGACTCGCGGGCGTTCCCGGGCGGGGCGATCACGGCGTCCGGGGATCTCTTCGTCCGCCCTTGGGTCCACGGGACCGACGGGTCTTACGCCGCACGGCTGAGGCGCGTCGCGTGAGCTTCGAGAGACGTCGGGGGGCCGGACTCCAGCTCCCGCGCCTGGCGCTGCCGTCGCCGCGCTTCCTGAAGGGTCCGGTCGCACGGGGCGCCCTCGTGACCGTTGCGACCTTCTTCATCGGATACCTGCTCGCCGCGAACTGGTTGTTCCCGGCGGCCGAGGATCCGACCGACGCGACGTTCATCGACGTGCCGGACCTGTCGGGTCTCGAACAGGAAGAGGGCGAGGTCCAGGCGACCGAGCTCGGGCTCGCGGTGGTCGTCGCGACGAGCATCCACCACCCGCGGCTGTTGTCCGGAACGATCGTGGCGCAGGCACCGCTGCCGGGTCAGGTGGCGCGGCCCGGGGACACCGTTCACGTGACGCTCAGCAGCGGTCCGGAAGCCCGGATCGTTCCCGAGCTCGGGGGACTCGCGGGCCCCGAAGCCGCTCGATTGCTCAGGGCACTCGGGTTCGAGGTCGAAGTCACGCAGAGACGACAACCGGGTGCCGGTGCCGGGGTCATCGAGACGGAACCGGCGGCCGGCACTCGGCTCTACGTGCCCGCCAATGTGCTTCTCGTCGTGAGCGAGGGTGCTCCGATCGTCGACGTGCCCGATCTGTTGGGACGCCACGTCGACGACATCGCCACGATCCTCGAGGAAGCGGAGCTCCAGATGGGGGCGATTCGTTTCCAGCCCGACGCTCCCGAGGCTCCCGGCAGGGTCGTGTCTCAGAGTCCGGCGGCCGGCTCCTCGCTGAGAGGGGGCGGCTTCGTGACGGTCGTCGTGGCAGGTGCACCCCCCGACTCGATGGCGGCGGACATAGCCGAGGGGGACATCCTCCCTCCTCCGGGCGATACGTCCCGCGTTTCGAGCGGGGGTCGCTAGGTGGATCTCCAGGCGCTGTTCACGGAGAAGTGGCCCTACAAGGTCGCGGCCATCGTCCTCTCGGTGCTGGTGTGGCTGAACGTCACGGCGAACCGGGAGACGCAGGACCAGGACATCACGACACGGCTCGAATATGAGGTCCGCGACAGCGCCTGGGCGATCGGAACGGCCCAGACCGAGGTGACGACCGTCTTCCAGGGTCGGAGTGGCGACATCATCGCGCTGTTCAACGAGCCCGTGATTCGCGTCGTGATCGAGTCGGTGGAGGATTCGCTGGTCCAGGTCGAGCTCGACGTGGATGATGTTGAGTACGACAGGACGCTCAGCGTGCGCGCGACGTCGGTGCTGCCTTCGCGAGTGACCGTTCACCTCGAGCCGCGGCTCGTCCGGACGGTCCCGGTCCTGCCCATGACCGACGCGAGCCCCTCCGCGGGGTACGCGATCGACCGGACCGTCGTCCAACCGGACAGCGTCGTGCTTTCGGGCCCGGCCTCGGCCGTCGAAAACGTGGTGGCAATTCCGACGGAGCGACTCGAGCTCGGCGAGCTGAGCGAAAGCGTCACTCGACCGGCGGCATTGCAGCCTCCGGCGAGCGCGCGGGGAGTGGATCTCCGTCCGTCGGGGGTCAGCCTCACGGTCGAAGTCGATTCGATGATCGTGCGACGGTTCCAGGTCAGGATTGTCGCGTCGGGCGATGCTGCAGCGGGCGCGTCCGTGGACCCCGCCGTCGTTCGCGTCGATATCAGCGGGGCGGCGAGGACGGTGGCCGGTCTCGACCCCACGGACCTGGTGGCCTCGGTACGGATCGATGGGCCCCTGACGGCGCCGATCGAGGTTCCGGTTCAGGTCAGGCTTCCCGCCGGCGTCAACGCTCGCGCGGCGGCAGCTCCCGCGGTCGTCATCGTCTCTCCGGCATCGAGCCCGGTCGGTGGCGGGTCCACGGAAGCGGGAGGCGAGGGGCGCAGGTGATCGGTCCGGTGCTCGGAGTCGAGACGTCCTGCGACGAGACGTCGGCCGCGATCGTCGAGGACGGCGAGATACGGGGTCTGGCGATCGCCTCCCAGGACGCACACGCAGCGTTCGGGGGCGTCGTGCCCGAGATCGCGGCGCGCGCACACCTGCAGACCGTCGACGCGATGGTGTCCCACGCGCTGACGGAGGCGGGGCTCACCGTTGATCGAATCGCGGGAGTCGGCGTCACCGCCGGCCCGGGACTGGTCGGGGCCCTGCTCGTCGGCGTGAACTGGGCGAAGGCGTTCGCGTTCGGGCGCGACCTCCCGCTGATCGGGGTCCATCACATGGAGGGCCACCTGTTCGCCACGGCGCTCGAGCACCCGGGGGCCGTGCCGCCGTTCATCTCGCTGCTGGTCTCGGGTGGCCACACCCTGCTGGTCGAAGCCCGGTCGTGGGGAGACTACCGCCTCCTCGGGGCCACGCGGGACGACGCCGCTGGCGAGGCGTTCGACAAGGTCGCGCGGCGGCTCGGGTTGGGGTATCCGGGCGGCCCGGAGGTCGAGCGCGTTGCGGCCGGAGGAACGCCGGGTCGCGTGTCGCTGCCGAGGCCGATGCTCTCATCGCGAGACCGGCCCGGCGATGCCGCCTACTATGACATGTCGTTCAGCGGTTTGAAGACCGCGGTGTCGCTGCTGGCGGAGGATCTCGAGAAGGACGGTTCGTTCGAGTCGTCCGTGCCGGACGTGGCCGCCGAGTTTCAGGAGTCTGTGATCGACGTCCTGTGTGGCAAGGTGGTGCGAGCCGTCGAGGAGACGGGGGTTCAAACGGTCGTGCTCGGCGGCGGCGTCGCCCGAAACGGCCGACTGCGGGAGAAGATGGGTGAGCGGCTGGGTGAGAACTGCCCGCTGTACGCCCCATCCCCGCGACTCGCGACGGACAATGCGGCGATGATCGCCGCCGTGGCCGCGCACCGGCTGACCCGGGGCGAGCGGAGCGGATGGTCCCTCAACGCCGACCCCGCGCTCGCGTTCCCGGGACTGAAGTTGACCGAACCCGATGCGGGGCGACCTCTCGCCGCCGCGCCCAGGTAGCTCAGACAGGAGCCGCACGTGTATCCCGAGCTATTCACGCTGAACCTCCCCGTTCTGGGCGAGATCACCATCACGTCTTTCGGCGTCATGATGGCTCTGGCCTTCCTTACGACGTACTGGGTCACCCGGGTCGAGCTGAAGCGGATCGGCGGCGATCCGGACCTCGCGGCCGACATGCTGATGGGCGCCCTGATCGGCGGGATCATCGGCGCGAAGATCTACTATGTCATCCTCTACTGGGATCGAACGTCCGTCGCCCCCCTCGAGATGATCTTCACGAGGAGCGGTCTCGTCTGGTACGGCGGCTTCATCGGTGGCGTGATCGGGGTGACGTGGGTGGTGAAGCGGGCGGGCAAGGCTTGGCAGTGGGCCAGCGACGCGGTCGCTCCCGCGCTCCCGCTCGGGTACGCGGTGGGCAGGCTCGGGTGCTTCCTCGTCGGGGACGACTACGGACGCCCGACCGATTCCTGGGTGGGGATGGCCTTCCCGGACGGCATTCCGCCGACGCTGGCCGGGAACCTCCGGGCCTACGGAGCCGACATCCCACCGGAAGTCTCGGACGGCACGCTGTTGCGGGTTCACCCGACGCAGCTGTACGAGATCGCGATGTCGCTGGTCATCTTCTTCATCATCTGGCGGATCAGGAAGAACCCGCACCAGGCCGGGTGGCTGTTCGGGGTCTGGCTCGCCCTCGCCGGCGTGGAGCGCTTCATCGTGGAGATCTTCCGCGCGAAGGACGACCGGTTCCTCGGATCGTTCACGATCGCTCAGCTGATCAGCGTCGGACTGGTGGTCGCGGGAGTCATGCTCGTGAGGCGATTCCGGGCTTCCGACCCCGCCGCCGCCTAGCTCCAGGCGGATCCCGTGCATTCGCCCCGACCGAGACTCGCTTTCGGTGCTGCCCGGCGGCGGCTGACCCTGCTTGCCGGGATACTCATGGTTGCCGGGGGGGGGGTGGCGGCCGATGCCCGGGGGCAGACGATCCGGGAGCCCGAGATCACGAGCCTCGAGTTCGATGGCAACGAGGCGTTCTCGGACGGGGAGCTGCGGGTCGTCCTCAGGTCTCAGGCGACCGCCTGCAAAGGGTTCCTGCTCAACCCGTTCTGCTGGCTCACGGACTGGGGCTTCGCGCATCGACGCGGGTATCTGGATTCACTGGAAGTCGTCCGGGACGAATTGCGGATCCAGCTGTTCTATGCCGACCGGGGGTTCTTCCAGACGCAGGTCGATGGGGACGTGGCGCGGTCGGCGGAGAAGGCCAGCGTGCTGTTCACGATCACCGAAGGCCCCGCCACCATCATCGATTCGTTTTCCGTGACGGGCGTGCCGGACGTCCTCGATTCGGAGACGGTGACCCGGCTGATCGGTCTCGACACGGGAGATCGCTTCGACCAGTACAGCCTGGCGATCGGGAAAGACAGCCTGCTTCGCGCGATGCGGGAAGAGGGGTATATCCGCGCCACGGTTCTCGAGGACCTTCTCCGGCGCCCGGGCGGTGGGGCCTCGGTGTCGCTGCTCGTCGATCCGGGCCGACGGTACAGGGTTGGCGATCTGATACTCGAGGGTGCGGACGACATCGGGGAGGACGTCGTTCGGTCGCTCGTACAGATCGGGCCAGGCGACTTTTACCGACAGAGTCTGGTCGATGACGGCCAGCGGACTCTCTTCGGCGTCGAGGCCATCCGGTTCGCCTCGATTCAACCCGAGGCGGTCGACGACTCGATCGTGAACCTGAGGGTGACCCTCACGCCGGCCCGGACGCGCGCCGCACGCGGGGGTCTCGGGTGGAGCACCGACCAGTGCATCCGTGCGGAGGCGAGACTCACCCACCGGAACTTCTTCGGTGGGGCGAAGCGACTTCAGCTGACCGCGCGTCTCGACAACATCTTCGCTCAGCAGTTCGGGGGAGGGTTCCCGTGCACGGATGTCGGCCAGACGCCCGACTTCCGCACCCTCAACTTCCTGCTCCGGGCCGAACTGACCGACCCCGTCTTCATCTCGGGGCGAAACACGTTCCGGGCGAGCGTCTTCGGTCAGCGCGAGACCTTCCCGGACGTGTTTATTCGACAGGAGATCGGTGCCGAGCTCGGGATCAACCGGACGTTGTCGCGCGCGATGTCCGCGACGTTCGGGTACCAGCCTTCCTATACGGGCTTCGACGAGCAGTCGGCCGACATCTTCTTCTGCGTCTCCTTCGGATTCTGCACCCCCGAGGACATCGCCATCGTCACGAAGGCGCGATGGCTGTCGCCGCTGATCCTGAACTGGGCGTACGATCGGACGAATCAGGCCCTGCAGCCGACGGGGGGGTACTACTTGACCGCCGCCGGTGAGCGGGCCGCTTCGTGGACGGGCTCGGAGTATCGCTACTACCGCCTCACAGGCCAGGCTGCGCGGTTCCAGTCGATTGAGCGCGACCTCGTCTGGGCGACACGAGTGCGGCTCGGATTCGTCAAGGCGACCGGGGGCCCGGTCTCGGTCGGGCCCGAGGTGGATCAGGAACTCCTCCACCCGTCCAAACGCTTCTTCGCCGGCGGCTCACAGAGCGTCCGCGGCTTCCGCCAGAACCTGCTCGGTCCCCGTGTGCTCGTCGCGGATCAGCTGCGGGACTGTCCGAACGAGTTCCTTACGAACTGCGTGGAGCGCATCGCTCGCGAGAATCCACGACAGTTCGACGAGCGCCCGAGCGGAGGGAACGCCGGGTTCGAGTTCAGCACCGAGCTTCGACAGCGCCTCACGAGTTCGTGGGTCCTGGTTCTGTTCATCGACGCAGGCGGGATCTACGAGGACCTCGGAAAGATCAGCGCCCCGACCTGGACTCCCGGCGCGGGGCTGCGGTTGCTCACTCCGGTAGGGCCCCTTCGCCTCGACATCGGGTACAACCCGAGTGGCCCGACGCCGCTTCCGGTCGTCGTCTCCCTGCAGAACGGAAGTCTGGTCGCACTGCCGGACCTGGTGACCTACGACCCGTTCACGTACGACAACCCGGGCTTTCTGACGCAGTTCTGGCGTCGGTTGCAGATTCACATATCGATCGGAGAGGCGTTTTGAGCACGCCCGAGGACAAGACGGCGGCCGAGGAGGCCGGCTCGCAGGAGAGCGAGTCGCCGGTGGAGCGTCGCGACCCGAAGCGTCGGCGTCGCTCGCGCATGGTCGGTCGCGTCCTCGGTCTGATGAGCCTCGCGATCGCCCTGTCGCTCTTTCAGTTCACGCAGACGACGACCGGCAGGAACGCGGCGATCGTGCTCCTCCAGGGCGCGCTCGAGAACGCGGTCGACGGAAGCGTACGCATCGGACCAGTCCTCGGCGGCAACCTCGTCACGCGGATGATCCTGAGCAGCTTCGAGATCGCGGATCGTGACGGGGCCGTCTTCCTCGCGATGGACTCCGTCGCCGTCGAATACGACCCGCTCCTGCTACTGCGCCGACAGATCCGGATCCGGCGTCTGGATGCGGCATTCGCCGAGATTCGGCTCGCCGTGGACTCGGACGGAACCTGGAACTTCGAGAGGATCTTCGGAGGTGACGGCCCGGTCGTGATCGCCGCCGTGGATCCGGACAGCGCCGCCGGGCGCGCGCCTCCGGCGGACTCGGCTACGCTGGCGGATTCGGTCGCGGTGCCCCTCGAGTCGGCAGGCGGGAATCCGCTGCGCCTGATGCTCACGGATGTCACTGTCAGGGATGGGCGCCTCGAGGTCCGGACGCCGTGGACCGAGGGGCTCGAGGGGGCCGAACGCGACCGGGCGTTCCGGGAGGCGCGGCCGGGAGGATCGATCTGGTACTCCGAAGAGCGGGATGACGGAGAGATCGAACGCGTCTACGCGGTCGATGGTCTTCACGGTCGGTTTCCCGAACTGCGCATCGTCGATCCGCCGAGACCCCTCGAGCTCCGTCTGCAGGATGTGGGCGGAGAGGTCTCGATGGTGTCGCTGCCGCTTTCGGTCACCTCGTTCTCCGGAAGCGTCGCCTTCGGGGACACGATTCAGCTGTCGATCGACGAGTTCGCGACCGCCGGCTCCCGGATCGCCGGGTCCGGGACGGTCATCCCCGGGGATCCGCTCGGCTTCGACTTCGATCTCGACGCGGACCCGATGGCCCTCGAGGACCTCCAGTGGTTGCCCGTGCCGCTCCCCGAAACGGGCGGCGGGCCGATGGGGATCTCGCTTACCTCGCGGGGGGCGACGACGATCGTCGACGTGACCGGTGCCTCGGTTCGGTCCGAGGAGACCCGGATCGACGGCGGCTTCCGGCTGGCCGTCGAGCCCACGCCGCGCTTCGAGGCGCTCGATGTCACGCTGCAACCGCTCCGCATCTCCTGGCTCGACGAGGTGCTGGATCGGGAGCCGACGATCGAAGGGGACGTCTCCGGGACCGTCCGCGGGTCGGGTCGGGCCGACGATCTGGAGATCGACGCGGAACTCACGCTCTCGCACATCGATGGGGGAGGGCAGGCCCCCTCCGTCGTCACGGCACGCGGCGGCGTCGCCCTGATCGAGCCGTACCCGGTCCGATCGCTCGAGTTGACCCTGCGCGGGTTCGAGCCTCTCTGGGCTGGCATCCTTGGTCTCGACCCCGGCCTTCCCGGGCGTGTCGGCGGCGTCGCGACGATCGATCGCCCGGACGGCACGATCCTGGGGTTCGCCGGCGACGTCTCGTACCTGTCCGACCAGGGCGACGTTTCCGTCCTCTCCGGGACCGGGACGGTCGACTTCGCCGAGGGCTCCGTCATCGATGTCCAGATCGAGGCCGCCCCCCTCTCCCTCGCCGCCCTCCGGCCGTGGATCCCGGACGTGGAGCTCGTGGGCGAGGTGACCGGTCCGATCGAGGCCGAAGGCGATCTGTCGAACCTCTTCGCTACAGCGGATCTGGCGACGCCCCGGGGGCACCTGACGCTGGATGGCCTCTTCGTCCTCGACGGGGAGATCCCCGCCTACGACGCCACGCTGGAGGCCTCGGACATCGCGCTGGATCAGTGGCTCGAGAACGCTCCTTCGTCCCGCCTCGCCGTGCGCGGACGGGTGACCGGCGCGGGAACGGACCCGGCGACGCTGGCGGCGACGCTGGACATGGAGATCCTCCCGTCCGAGATCGACCGGGCCTCGATCTCGAACAGCCGCGTGCGACTCACGGTGGAGGACGGGCTCGCGACGATCGACACGCTCATGCTGGAAGCCGACGTTGGGTCGCTGTCGGGCCGCGGAGAGTTCGGACTGGACGAGGAACGGACCGGCAGACTCGAATTCGAGGCCGTCGCCGCCGATTTGTCCGAGCTCAACCGCTGGTTCGCCGAGGGGATTCCCGGGGGGCAGGGGGCCGACGCCAGCGAGATCTTCGCGGACTTCGCGGCGGCCGTGGCCGAGCCATCTCCCGACGAGACGGTGGAGGGCGTCCTCGGCGAGGCGGAGGCCAGCGGCGTCATCGAGGGGCGTCTCGACGATTTCTCCGTCGATGCGGTGGTGGAGGCGCGTGACGTCCGATACCAGGACTGGGGAGCCGACAGCCTCAGCGCGACGATCCGTCTCGGGGATCCGCCAACGACGAACGACCTGACGGCCCGGCTCACGGCCACGGAGGCGCTGGTTCGCGGCGTCCAGCTCGACTCGCTGGAGCTTGACGTCGATCGCCGGCCCGGGCGTCCGTACGGGTTGTCCGTCTTCGCGCGTCGGGATTCGACGGTCGAGGCGGCGGCATCGGGATCTCTGGAGACGCTCGAGGGCGGGATGTCCGCGCTCATCGAGAGCCTGAGTATCCGGCTAGGCAAGCTGGAGTCCGTGCTCGCCGATCCGTCACGGGTCGTCTACTCCGATTCGCTCATCCGCTTCGATTCGTTCCTCGTCTCGGGTCCTCTGGGCAGAGCGAGCGCGGACGGAATGATCGGGCGGACGGGCGCGGGCGATCTGGTCGCGAGCCTCCAGGGAGTCCGGGTAGATCAGCTCGGCTACCTGTGGTCCGACAGCCCGGTGGTCGGGGGCACGCTGTCGGCCGATGCCGCCGCGGCGGGGACGCTTTCGGAGCCTCGCTTCCAGGGGTCGATTCGTGTGCTGGATCCCGCGGTCTCCGAACACCGATACACATCGCTCGACGCCCGCTTCGACTACGCGAGCAGCATGCTGGACGCGGCTCTCGACCTGACGCGGGACGGAAAGCGGCTCGTTCGCGCGGAACTCGGAATCGCCGCCAACCTCACGCTCGACGAAGTCGATCGCCGGATGCTCGATGACCCGATCGACGTCAGGATCGTGGCGGACAGCCTTCCTTTGCAGTTGCTCGAGCTGCGTGTCCGCGGACTCGAGGAAATCGATGGCGTCGCCCTCGGAGAAGTGTCGTTCGTCGGTGAGCCAGGGGAGCTCCGGTACGGAGGCAACCTGCGGATCCGCGGCGGCGAGGCCTGGGTTCCCGACATGGGCGTACGGCTTCTCGGCGTCAACGGAGGCGCGGTCTTCAGGGGTCGTGAGGCCGCCCTCGATTCGCTCGTTCTCCAGTCAGCGGCGGGTGGTTCCGCGCGAATCGACGGCTCCATCGACCTGAGCTCGTTGACCGATCCCGAATTCGATCTCGATCTGTCCGCCAACGTTCTTCATGCGGCGGTCCGTCGAGACGTGCAGCTCGCGATCGGCGGCCGGGGGCACCTCGGCGGGCGCTACAACGCCCCGGTCCTCACGGGTCGCTTCAGGCTGCGTGACGGCGACATCCGGCAGGATGAGGTGCTCCGCGAGCGTCAGGTGCTGGACGTGAGCGATCCGAGGTTCTACGGGTTGCTCGACTCGGCCTTCGTTCGAGAGCGGCACCTGCTCGATCGATTCCGTAATGAGTTCATGGACAACCTCCAGCTCGCGGTCGAGCTGGACATGGGGCCCAACCTCTGGTTGCGGTCGCCGACCCTCGACGTCGAGCTGGTCGCCGAGGGACTCGACGTCCGAATGAACCGCGCGCTGGACGAACTGGTGATCTTCGGGGGCGTCGACCTGCCGCGCGGGACGTATCGATTCGATCGCATCCCGCCGTATCAGCAGGCGCTGCGAATCACGGGCGGAACGATCCAGTTCGTCGGGACGGACGAGTTCAATCCGAACCTCGCGATCTCCGCCGAGTACCGGAATCGCACGTCCGACGCCCCGGTCCTGATCACCGTCCAGATCGGCGGGACGCTTCTGGATACGGATCTGCAGATCGCCAGCAACCCGCCCATGAGCGACACCGATCAGCTCTGCTTCCTCGCCGTCGGGGCCCCGTGCGCCGGATCCCGCGACACTCAGCTCGGTCAGCGACTGGCGCAGGAAGCGGTGCTGGGCACCCTGAGTTCGGGTCTGTCGTCGGCGCTCGTCGGGTCGTCGGGTCTCTCGTACTTCAACCTGACGACGATCAACAGTGACGCCCGTACCGGTGGGCTGCAGGGGTCCGAGAATCTGTGGGACACCACGGCTGTCGAATTCGGCTGGTACGCCAGCGAGAGCGTCTTCTTCACGTTCCGCCAGCCGCTCGGAGGCGGGTTCCCGCGGGCGACGATGGAGTGGCGTTTCAACCCCGCGTGGAGCCTCGAAGCGAAGGCGTCGAGTCGCTTCGACGATCGGCTGTTCGGCTTCCGACACTCGGCCTGGGTCAACGAGCAGACGTTCGGGCTCTTCCTGTATCGCGAGTGGAGCTACTGATCGCGCCGGCGTCGGCGACAGCTTGCGCGTCCGGGCGTTCTCCGAGAACGTCTTGATGTGAATCCGACCGACGTGGAGATCCCCGACGAGATCGTGCCCGCGAGGGTAGAGACGCGGTATCCCTATCCGGATACCGATCGTTTTCTCGTGCTGGTGAACCCGAAGGCGAGCGGCGGGCTTCCCGAGGCCCTGCACCGGCGCCTGGGTGGGGCGTTTGCCGCCCGCGGAGTGCCGTTCGACATCGTGGAGCCGACCGATGCCGAGGACGCATACCGGATCGTTCAGGCCGCGGCCGAGCGTCGCTACCGTGCCGTCGCCGCGGTCGGGGGCGATGGCACTGTCGGGATCGCGCTGAAAGGGACGGCCGGCTCCGGCGTGCCGGTCGCGATCGTCCCGTTCGGCACGGGGAACCAGCTCGCGCTGAACCTCGATATCCCGGCCTCCCTCGAGGACAGCGTTCGGGTGGCGGTGGAAGGGAAGGTCATGGAGGTCGACTTGTGCCGCGCGAACGGCGAGCAGTTCGCCCTCATCGCCGGCGCCGGTCTGGATGCGGACGTCATGGCCTCGGCCACGACCGAGATGAAGAGCCGCCTCGGATTCGCCGCATACCTCTACAGCGGCCTCAAGAACATCATGACCCCCCCGAGCGCCGATTTCAGGATCGTCGCCGATGACCAGGAGGTTCTCGTCAGAGCCTCGATGGTGCTGCTGGCGAACGCCGGCCAGCTCGGCGCGGGCCCTCTGCCGCTCGAGATGACCGTCGCCCCCGAGACGTCGTTCAGCGACGGCCTGATCGACGTGGCGATCTACGCGCCCCGCAATCTCCCCGAGGTCGCGAGGATGCTCTGGCGCGTCGCGAGGAAGCAGTTCGGCGGCGACGACCGAATGATCTTCCTGCAGGCGAAGAAGGTCACCATCGAGTCGGACCCGCCGGTCGCGATCCAGATCGACGGCGAGCCGCGGGGCGAAACCCCTATCGTCGCCGAGATCGAACCAGGACACGGACGGATCCTCGTCCCGTCCTGACGACGGTCCTCAGTAGATCAGGTAGGGGGCCCGCAGCCGTTCGAACGACGCGAGGCCATCGGACCATGAGTCCGCGATCTCCCGCACCGCGATCACTCGCCTGTCGAGCGTAGCTTCGGCGGCCTCCTCGATCGCCAGCCGGATCCGGTCGGTGCCCGCGAGCCGGTCGAAGCTGGCGACGATCCACTCCCACCGGTCTCCCGAGGCCGCACGGGTCTCGACCAGAAGTGCCAGCGCGGTCCTGACGGGATCGTAGAGGAGGCGGTCGGTCACCGTCAGACGGACGCCGGACACCTCGACCTCGGCATGCTTCCCATCGGACGGCGACGCGGGGGTGAAGTCGACGGCCTCGATCGAAACGCCGACCAGTTCGTACGCCTCGAGCGCCGCCGCGAGATCCCGTCCGGAGAGCCACGGCGCGCCGATCTGTCGAAACGCATGAGGGGTCCCGCGACCGGCGGACAGGTTCGTGCCTTCGAACAGACAGGTCCCGGGATAGTGTGAGGCGCTCTCGAGCGTCGGCATGTTCAGCGACGGCGCGATCCACGGAAGCCCCGTCTCGTCGAACCACATGTCCCGTCGCCACCCCTCGGCGGGCACGACGATCAGATCTGCATCGATGTCGAACTCGCCGACGTAGAGGCGCGCGAGTTCTCCGGTGGTCATGCCGTGGCGCGCAGGGACGGGAAACAGCCCGACGAAGGTCGAAAAGGCAGTGTCGAGTACGGGGCCGTTTACGGGCCCGGCGATCGGATTCGGCCGGTCGAGGACGATGAACGGGACGCCGGCCTCGCCAGCCGCACGCATCGAGACGGCCATCGTCGAGACGTACGTGTAGTATCGCGCGCCGATGTCCTGCAGATCGAAGAGCAGCACGTCGATCGCGTCCAGCATGGCGGGGGTGGGCTCACGCGTGCCGCCGTAAAGCGAATGCACGGTGAGCCCCGTCGCCTCGTCCACCTCGTCGCCGATCGCGCGGCCCTCGGCCACGGTCCCGCGGATGCCGTGCTCGGGGGCGAAGAGCGCCACCAGCTCGACATCGGGGTGCTCCCACAGGACATCGATCGTGCTCCGACCCTCCCTGGTCACCCCGGCCCGATTCGTGATCAGCCCCACCCGGCGCCCCGAGACGAGGTGCAGCGAATCGCGCATGAGTGCATCGATTCCCGCCAGGACGGGATCGTCCGCGGGCATGCGGGTTTCGGGGGCACACCCCGCGGCTGAAGCGAGTATCAGCGCGAGCCCCCACCGACTAGCTTGGCACCGGATGAGCGACATGACCGTGAGACTACCCGACCCCCCCGAGGGCCGAAAGCGGCCCCGCCCACCGGTCCACAGAGGCCGGGTGCGGACCGGTGCGATCACGCTGCTGCTCGCGGCCTGCGCGAGCGCGGGCGCTCCGGCATCGCCCTCGACCCTGGATCCCGACGACTGGATCGAGCGCACGCTCGAGTCGATGACCCTCCGCGAGCGCGTGGGGCAACTCGTGATGGTCTGGATGACGGGGGGGTACGCCTCGAGCTCCGACGCCGAGTTCGTGCGCGTGGAATCGCTCGTTCGCGAACAGGGGATCGGCGGTGTCGTGATCTCGGTCGGGACGCCGCACGCCTATGTATCCCGTCTCAACCGCCTTCAGTCCGTCGCTCCCGTTCCACTGCTTGTAGCGGCCGACTTCGAAGCCGGCCCGGGGTTTCGTGTCGGAGGGGCGTTCCAGTTGCCCACGGGCATCAGCCTCGGAGGGGCGACGGCGTTTCCGCCAGCGATGGCGTTCGGCGCGACGAACGACGAGGAACTCGCCTACGAGGCCGGCCGGATCACGGGTCTCGAGGCGCGGGCTCTCGGCGTACACCTGAATTTCGCCCCCGTTCTGGACGTCAACAACAACCCCGAGAACCCGATCATCAACACCCGGTCGTTCGGTGAGGACCCCGACCGGGTCGCGGCACTCGGTGCCGCCTATATCCGCGGCGCCCGCGACGCCGGGTTGATGACGACGGCGAAGCATTTCCCCGGGCATGGCGACACCGGGACGGATTCGCACGTCGAGCTCCCGATCATCCCGGGCGATCGGGCCCGCCTCGACGCGCTCGAGCTCGTACCGTTCAGACGGGCGATCGACGCGGGCGTGGATGCGGTGATGACTGCGCACGTGGCCGCCCCCGGCATCCTGGAGGACGACGAGCTGCCCGCGACGCTGTCCCACTACTTCATGACCGAACTCCTCCGGGAAGACCTGGGGTTCGATGGTGTCCTCTTCACGGACGCTCTCGACATGGGAGCGATCGTGTCCGGATACGGTGCTGGTGACGCTTCGGTCCGGGCGATCGAGGCGGGGGCCGACGTCCTTCTTATGCCCCCCGATCCGGAACGCGCGATCGACGCGGTCGTCCGTGCCGTCGAGACGGGACGACTGACGGAGGCACGGATCGAGGAGTCCGCGCGCAGGGTCCTAGCGATGAAGACGAGGGCCGGACTCGATGCGGCGACGGCGACCGACCCCGGCGCGGTGCCGGGCGTCGTGGGCACCGAAGCGCATCTGTCTTTCGCCGATAGCGTGGCGGAGCGGGCGCTTACGCTCGTGCGCGATCTGCCCGGCGCCTTCCCGCTCGACACGGTCGCGACGGACCGCGTGCTCTCGATCGCGTACGCTCGCCGCCTGGACGTCGCCGCCGGTCGCGTATTCGACGCGCGGCTGCGGGAGGCCCTCGACGTGCGCGCGGTGACGGTCGAGGGCGGCATCGACGAGCGCGACGTCGAACGCCTGCTCGAGAGGGCGGCGGGCGTCGACGCCGTCGTCCTGTCTCTGCACTCCGCGCCCGCCGTCGATGAGGATGACGATGCGCCCCATCCGCTGGACGGTCTCATTTGGGAGCTGGCCGCGCAGGGCGTACCGACGACCGTGATTTCCTTCGGCAGCCCGTATGTGCTCTCCGTGCTGCCCGATGCCTGGACCTACCTGGTCGCCTGGGGCGGAACGGGTGCGGAGCAGCGGGCGGCGGCCGATGCGCTGCTGGGCCGCCGGAGGGTGGGTGGGGATCTGCCGATCTCGCTCCCGCCGATCTATCGCATGGGAGAGGGACTCCGACGAGCCGGCCCCGCCGACCCACCCGTCGCCGGTCGGCAACCCGGGCCCGAGGTGGCCGCCGAGACCGTGGGCATGGACGCCGACTTGCTGGCGCGAGTCGACCGACTCATCCAGCAGGCGATCTCGGACTCCGTTACCCCGGGGGCCGCACTCGCCGTGGGGCGACGGGGGCATCTCGTGCGGCTGCGCGGATACGGACGTCTCGACTGGGACGGCGCTTCGGCTCGTGTGACGGAGACGAGCCGGTACGACCTCGCGTCGCTGACGAAGGTGATCGCCACCACGACCGCCGTGATGTCGCTCGTCGATGAGGGCCTGATCGATCTGGACGAACGAGTCGGCTCGTACCTCGACGAGTGGAGCAGGGGGTGGAAGGCCGACGTCACGCTGAGGGACCTGATTCTCCACCAGGCCGGGCTACCCCCGTTCCGTCCGTTCTGGCGGGATCACGAGGGTCGGGCGGCGTACCGGCGGTCGATCGCCGACCTGGAGTCCGAGTACTCGATCGGCGAGCGCATGGTGTACTCGGACATCGGCCTGATCACGCTCCAGTTCGTTATCGAGCAGGTGACCGGCGAGCCGCTCGACGTGGTCGCGCGGGGGCGTGTCTTCGATCCCCTCGGGATGTCGGCGACGGGGTTCAACCCGCCCCCCGAATCGTGGTCGACCGTCGCCCCGACTGAGATCGACACCGTCTACCGGCACCGCCTCGTGCACGGCGAGGTCCACGATGAGAACGCATCAGCGCTCGGCGGCGTCGCGGGGCACGCAGGTCTCTTCTCTTCGGCACGCGACCTCGCCCGTTTCGGCGGCTGGATTCTCGACGCGGCGCGCGCGGGCCGCGCGGCCGCGAACGGGGACGTCGCGGACGCCGGGCCGGACCATGGCCCGCGCAGCCTGCCCGGCGCCGACACCCCCGGTCTGCCCGCGCCGTCCACCGTGGCGGAGTTCACGCGGCGCGCAAGGGATCTTTCGAGCCGTGCGCTCGGGTGGGACACGCCCTCGGGGCGGTCGTCCGCGGGTAGGTTCTTCGCCGGCGGCTCATTCGGGCACACGGGCTTCACCGGGACGAGCATCTGGGTGGATCCGGAACGTGACGTCTTCGTCGTGCTGCTCACGAACCGCGTGAACCCCACCCGAGCCGAGCGCGGGCACATCCCGCTTCGTCGGGCGGTGCACGACGCGGTCGCGACCGCGATCACGGACATGCCGATCGAGCCCCGGTCCCGCCCCTGAACGCCGTCGACTTCGTCGTCCTGATCGGCTACATGGTCGCGGTGACGTCCTGGGGGGCCTGGTTGGGTCGCGGGTCCCGGACCGGCGAGGACTATTTCCTCGGCGGTCGCGACCTTCCGTGGACGGCCGTACTCCTGTCCGTCGTCGCGACGGAGACGAGCACCCTGACGTTCCTGTCGATACCCGGCGTCGCGTACGCGGGCTCGCTCGGGTTCCTGCAGATCGCGCTGGGCTATCTCGTCGGCCGCATCGTCGTGGCCTACTGGCTCCTCCCGGGCTACCACGAGGGCAGGCTCGTCACCGCCTACGAGTCCCTCGAGCAGCGGTTCGGCCCGGAGACGCGGCGACTCACGTCGGGGATCTTCATGGTGACCCGACTGCTGGCCGACTCCGTTCGCCTTTTCGCGACGGCGATCCCGCTGTCGCTGGTAACCGGGTGGTCGCTCACCGTATCGATCGTCGTCATCGGCGTCGTCACGTTCGTCTACACCTACGCGGGCGGACTGAGGGCCGTGGTCTGGGTGGACGCGGCCCAGATGTCGCTCTACATCGCCGGCGGGGTCATCGCCCTGCTCGTCCTCGGTCAGGCCGTACAGGGCGGGTGGGGCGCGATTTTCGAGCAGGCCGACGTGGCCGGAAAGCTCGCGGTCCTCGACTGGTCGTTCGACATCGGGCGTCCCTACACCGTCTGGGCCGGGCTCCTCGGGGGAGCCTTCCTCTCGATGGGATCGCACGGAACCGATCAGCTCATCGTCCAGCGGCTGCTCGCCTGCCGGGACCTCGCCGCCAGCCGGAAGGCGCTCATCGGCAGCGGGGTGGCCGTGCTCGTTCAGTTCGCCCTGTTTCTGGTCGTGGGCCTCGGTCTCTGGGTCTACTTCGGCGGGGCGCTGTTCGAACGCTCCGACGAGATCTTCGCGCGGTTCATCATCGAGGCGCTGCCCGTGGGCGTCCGGGGCCTGTTAATCGCCGCGGTCTTTGCCGCGGCCATGTCCACCCTGTCGAGCTCGATCAACTCGCTCGCCTCCGCGACCGCATACGATTTCTGGGCCGCACGGAGGCCGAATCGTTCGGACGCGGAACTGCTGCGGGCCGGCCGTGGCTTTTCCGCGGCGTGGGCGGTCCTGCTCGTCGTCGCGGCAATCGCGTTCATCCCCCTCAGCCGCGACAGCACGGCCGTCGAGGTCTCGCTGGGAATCGCGTCCATGATCTACGGGGGTCTCCTCGGAGCCTTCGCTCTGGCGAGGTTCGTCCCGGCGGCAGATGCGACCGCGGCGAGGATCGCGATCGTCACCGGAATCGGATCGGTCACCGTACTCTGGGCCGTCGCGCGCGCCCTCGTCGCCTGGCCGTGGTTCGTGCTGATCGGCACCGCGGTCACGCTCGGGACCGGCTATGTGACCAGCCTCCTCCGGGGCCGCCCAGCGAGCTGATTCCCCCCGAGCCCGGATCGCAGCCGTCAGGTTGCCCGTGGCCGCTCACCCCGTCTACCATGCCCGGCTATGGCTCCTCGAAACGCACTGGTCGTCCGCGGCGCACGCGAACACAACCTGCGGGACATCGATGTAGAGATCCCTCGTGACGCACTCACAGTCGTCACGGGGCTCTCGGGTTCGGGCAAATCCTCGCTGGCCTTCGACACCATCTACGCCGAGGGGCAGCGCAGGTACGTCGAATCCCTGTCCGCCTATGCCCGTCAGTTCCTCGGCGTCATGGAGAAGCCGGACGTCGATTCGATCGAGGGCCTCTCGCCCGCGATCGCTATCGAGCAGCGAACCGCAGGGGGGAACCCGCGGTCCACCGTGGGTACGGTCACCGAGATCTACGACTACCTGCGTCTCCTCTGGGCGCGGGTGGGGACGCCGCATTGCCCGAACTGCGGACGACCGGTTCGCGCGCAGTCCGCATCCCAGATCGCGGAACGCGTCCTCGGCTGGCCCGACGGCGCGCGCATAGAGGTCCTCGCTCCGCTGGTCCGCGGGCGGAAGGGCGAGTTCCGCGACCTGTTCGAGAACGCGCTGCGCGACGGGTTCGTCCGCGCGCGTGTCGATGGAGAACTGATCGACCTGTCGGAGCCCCCCGTTCTCGACCGTCGCCGGAACCACGACATCGCGATCGTCGTGGATCGCCTGACGGTGCGCGAGTCGGACCGGGAACGCCTCGCGGACTCGGTCGCGACGGCGCTCCGGATGGCGGACGGGATCGTCGAGGTGGATCTGCACGGGCCGCGGGACGCGGAGGGGGAGCCCCGCGACGACTCCCAGCCGGCGGCCCACCTGTTCAGCGAGCATTACTCCTGCCCGGTGTGCGGCCTCTCGATTCCGGAGCTCGAGCCGAGGCAGTTCAGCTTCAACTCCCCCTACGGAGCCTGTCCCGAGTGCGACGGGCTCGGCGTTCAACGAGAGCCCAATCCGCAGCTCGTGGTCGGCGGCGACCGGATCTCGATCCTCGAGGGCGTGCTGCTGCCGCTCGGGACGCCGGCAGGGAAGGCCAAGCGCCACAGTCTGCCGAAGCTCGCGAGGAAGCTCGACTTCGATCTCAACACGCCGTGGGGCGAGCTGAACGAGGTCCAGCAGGAGGCCATCCTCTACGGCGACTCGGACGTCGGGTGGGAAGGCGCGCTGGCCGCAGTTCTCCGGCGATACCACGAGACGGGCAGCGAACAGGTACGGACCTCGCTGGACGAGTACATGACCCTCACCACGTGCCGCGCCTGCGACGGAGCGCGCCTCCGGCCCGAGAGCCGTGCGGTGACGATCGAAGGGCTCCCGCTGCACGACATCGTCGATCGGGCGGTCTCCGACCTCGGGCCGCTGCTTCGGGACTGGCTCGACTCCGCGGAGGGAGCAAGCAGCGCCGAAGCGGAGATCCGTCAGCCGATCCTGAAGGAGGTCGTAGAGCGACTGCAGTTTCTCGAGCGAGTCGGTCTCGGCTACCTGACGCTCGCGCGCTCGGCCGAGACGCTGTCCGGCGGCGAGGCTCAGAGAATCCGTCTCGCCACCCAGATCGGGAGCCGCCTTGTCGGCGTCCTCTACGTCCTCGACGAGCCCAGCATCGGGCTTCACCCTCGCGACAACGAGAAGCTGCTCGAGACGCTGCTCGCGCTCCGCGACCTCGGAAACACCGTCCTCGTCGTCGAGCACGACGAGCAGACGATCCGCAGCGCGGACCACATCGTGGACATCGGCCCCCGGGCTGGGCGTCACGGCGGCGAGGTGATGGTGTCCGGCGACTACGCCGACCTGATGGCGAGCGAGGAGTCCCTCACGGCGGCGTATCTCCGGGGGGACCGGGAGATCCCGATCCCGGAAACGCGAAGGGAGCCCGGCGAGGCGGGTGCACTCGTCGTGCGCGGTGCGCGGGAGCACAATCTCAGGTCGATCGACGTCGAGTTTCCGCTCGGGCTGTTCATCTGCGTGACCGGCGTTTCGGGGTCGGGCAAGTCGACGCTCGTGGAGGAGATCCTCTACCACCGACTCGCCCGCGAGCTCTACCGGAGCAAGCTCGTTCCAGGGGCACACGACGAGGTCGAGGGCATCGACCTCATCGACAAGGTCATCGACGTCGATCAGAGCCCGATCGGCCGGACCCCGCGGTCGAACCCCGCCACGTACACGGGGATGTTCACCGCGGTCAGGGATCTCTTCGCGAGGCTGCCCGAGTCCAAGATCCGCGGCTACCAGCCCGGGCGGTTCAGTTTCAACGTGAAGGGGGGACGGTGCGAGGCGTGCCGCGGCGACGGGCTCGTGAAGATCGAGATGCACTTCCTGCCCGATGTGTATGTGCCCTGCGATGTTTGTCGAGGCCGGCGCTATAACCGTGAGACGCTCGAAGTTCTCTATAAGGGGAAGAGCATCGCGGACGTTCTCGAGATGAGTGTCGCCGAAGCCCTCGAGTTCTTCGAGCCGGTTCCGGCGATCAAGCGGCGTCTGGAGACTCTCGCCGACGTGGGACTCGGCTACGTGACCCTCGGTCAGCCGGCCACCACGCTTTCGGGCGGCGAGGCCCAACGGGTGAAGCTCGCCACCGAGCTCGCGAAGATGAGCACGGGCCGGTCCGTGTACATCCTGGACGAGCCAACGACCGGCCTGCACTTCGAGGATGTACGCCTTCTGCTGCACGTCCTGCATCGCCTCGCCGATCGCGGAAATACGATCATCGTGATCGAGCATCACATGGATGTCGTGAAGACCGCGGACTGGGTTATCGACATGGGTCCGGACGGCGGATTGGCGGGCGGCACGGTAGTTGCCCAAGGGACTCCAGAGATCGTGGCGTCCACGGACGGGAGTCACACCGGCCAACACCTTGCTGCTGCGCTGGTTGTGGGCACGACGATTTCCGCGGGTTGACGCTAAAAAGTCGCGCAAGACGGAAGTTTTTTTTGGCCTTGACGACCGCGAAGACCCGTGCGATACTCGGGACCTCGGGATGGGCAGGGGTTTGGGCCCGCCTCGAGTGTACGAACCGATGTCTGCCGCGATTATCGAGCGGACTCGGGCTGGATTCATCGAGATCGGGAACCCCGGGTGTAGGGGACTTCCGGGATCGATTCCCGGCAAAGATCAGAAGCGAAACAAGCAGTTGCACTTAGGGACCGACGACTCTTGACCGTTTTCAGAGGTCCCGGTATGTTCAGCCCGTTTTGGGCCGGGGTGTGGTGCATCGTGGTAGGGTTACGGGCGGCCAATGGGACCGCAGAAACTGTGTCAGTCACACCCGCAGGACTTCATCCCTGAGGAGGATTGAATGAGGAAGGTTACGAAAGGGCTGCTGGTAGCAAGCTTTGCAGCCTTGGTGATGAACGCCTGTCAGGACAGTGTGAGCATTGTCCAGCCGGCGCCGCCGCCGCCCCCGCCGCCGCCGCCTACGGTCGACGCGACGGTCACGATCCAGGGGCTGCGGTCGATTCCATTGAACCTGCCCGTGAACCCGACGAACGTTTTCGGCGACATCAATGTCGTCCTG